>NC_016946.1:1200533-1800800 GCF_000277125.1 Mycobacterium intracellulare ATCC 13950 | reverse complement strand
GGCTCCGGCATCGGCGGGACGGGTTCGTTCGAGGGGACGGGCGGGTAGTCGGACTGGGCTTGGGGCGCCTGCGGATCCTGGGGGGACGGCTGGGGTCGCGCCGGGGGCTCAGCCGTGTGGCCATACTTTTCCTGCAGCGGACTGTCTTTGGCCGCGGCCCCGATGGCCTCGTTGCCGATCGACGCCATCAGCGAGCGGGGCACCCGCATGCGGGTCCACGCGACGGGGGTGGGCGAGCCCTTCTCGGAGAGCACGGTCACGACGGCCTCGCCGATCCCGAGCGACGTCAACGCCGACTCCAGGTCGTAGACATCGGTTTTCGGGTAGGTGCGCACGGTCTTGGACAGGGCCTTCTGGTCGTCGGGCGTGAACGCCCGCAGCGCGTGCTGAATCCGCGCGCCCAACTGGGACAGCACGTCGTTTGGCAGGTCGGTGGGCAACTGGGTGCAGAAAAACACCCCGACGCCCTTCGAGCGGATCAGCTTGACGGTCTGCTCGACCTGCTCGAGGAAGGCCTTGGACGCATCGGCGAACAACAGGTGCGCCTCGTCGAAGAAGAAGACCAGCTTGGGCTTGTCGATGTCGCCGACCTCGTCCAGGACGGTGAACAGGTCGGCCAGCAACCACATCAGGAAGGTGGAGAAGATGACCGGGCGCAACGACTGTCCGCCGAACTCCAGCAGCGAGATGATGCCGCGGCCGCCCTCGACGCGCAGCAGGTCGTTCGGGTCGAGCTTCGGCTCGCCGAAGAACGTGTCGCCGCCCTCGCCCTCGAGGTTCACCAGCGCGCGCAGGATGACGCCGGCCGTCGTGGACGACACACCGCCAAGGGATTTCAGGTCGGCCTTGCCCTCGTCGCTGGTCAGGTGAGTGATGGCATCACGCAGGTTGGCCAGGGTGACCAGCTGGTAATTCGATTCCTTGGCCCAGTGGAAGATCAGGCCCAGGGTGGACTCTTGAGTGGCGTTGAGCCCCAACACCTTTGACAGCAGAACCGGGCCGAAGCTGTCGACGGTGGCCCGAACCGGCACGCCGAGCCCACCGGTGCCCAGCGACAGGAACTCAACCGGGAAGCCCGTCGGAGTCCAGTCGTCTCCCGTGTCGCGGGCACGCGCGGCGGTTTTGTCGTCGCCCTTCCCCGGTGCGGACAACCCGGACAGGTCGCCCTTCACGTCGGCCATCAGCACGGGTACACCCGCGGCGCTGAGCTGTTCGGCGATCAGCTGCAGCGTCTTGGTCTTGCCGGTTCCGGTGGCGCCGGCCACCAGCCCGTGCCTGTTCACGGTCGCCAGCGGAATGCGGATCTGCGCCGTCGGATCGGCGGCGCCGTCGACCACGACGGTGCCCAATTCCAGTGCCTGGCCGTCGACGGCGTAGCCGTCCGCGATCCGGCTCGCCGGCGTTGCCGCTGAATCGGTGCTCATCGTGCTGCGCCCCCTCTTCCCCAGTGATTCGGCATGCAGTTCGACAACGCTCACCCTACTTCTCGGGCGGATCCGGGGGCGAGGCCCAACGGCGACCCGCCGCGCCCGGCTCCGCCGCGCTTGCGATCGCCACGAGTCCGATGGTGGCGACCCGCCGCGCCCGGCTCCGCCGCGCTTGCGATCGCCACTAGTCTGAGCGCTGTGCGTGACGAATTGGTGTGGATCGACTGCGAGATGACCGGACTCGATCTCGGTTCGGACAAGCTGATCGAGATCGCGGCCCTGGTCACCGACGCCGATCTGAACATCCTCGGCGACGGTGTGGACGTGGTGATCCACGCCGACGACGCCGCCCTCTCGGCGATGGGTGACGTGGTGACCGAAATGCATTCGCGCTCCGGGTTGATCGACGAGGTGCGGGCGTCCGCCGTCGACCTGGCGACTGCCGAGGCGATGGTGCTGGACTACATCGGCCAACACGTCAAGCAACCCAAGACGGCGCCGCTGGCAGGAAACTCGATCGCCACCGATCGCGCGTTCATCGTGCGCGACATGCCGGCGCTGGACACGTACCTGCACTACCGCATGATCGATGTGAGCTCGATCAAAGAACTCTGCCGCCGCTGGTATCCGCGGATCTACTTCGGCCAGCCCACCAAGGGGCTCGCCCACCGCGCACTGGCCGACATCCATGAGTCGATCCGCGAATTGCAGTTCTATCGGCGCACCGCGTTCGTCTCCCCACCGGGCCCGTCTACCAGCGAAATCGAGGCGGTGGTCACCTCCCTTGACGGTGGACGAGACGCACCGGGACCAAGCGATTCGGCCAGCGCGCCGACGAGCCGCTAGTATCTACAGTCGCTGCTCGTGCAGGCCTGCGGGTCGGCACACAGCCATGGTGGGTGTAGTTCAGTTGGTAGAGCGTCAGGTTGTGATCCTGAATGTCGCGGGTTCGAGTCCCGTCACTCACCCCATTGGTCAGGGAGCATCGCCGCTCCCTGACCTTTTACGGTGGTAGCGACTCCGCGCACCGCTGTTGCACCGGTGAGTGGAATGCAGTGAATCGACAACGTCTTGCCTCGCCCATGATGCGAACGGCCATCGCGGCCGCCGCGCTGTTCCTCGCGGGCTGCGGTGGTTCGAGCCACACGTCGACGACGGTCATATCGACGCCGCCGGCTGAGACCAAAACGGTGACGAAGACCGTCGCCCCGCCGCCCCCACCGGGCCCGAAGACGTCCATCGAGGCCAACGGCACTTACATCGTCAACAAGGACATCGCGGCGGGCACCTATCGGACCGATGGCGGCAAATACGGCTGTTATTGGGCGAGGCTGCGCAGTTTCGACACCAACGACATCATCGACAACAACGTCGGCGACGGCCCCCAGGTGGTTCGGATCATGCCGACCGACACCGCGTTCATGACCCGAAGCTGCGGAAACTGGCACAAGATCGACTGACCGAGCCGGTCAGGTGTTGGCGTTGCCCGCCTTCCACTCCGGCCACGGGATGTTCCAGTCGCCGAGCCCCTCGGTGCCCGGCAAGGTCGGCCCCACCGTGTGCACAACCTCGACGATGTCACCGCTCTTGCTGTGGTCGTAGAACCATTCGGCGTTGCTGGGGCTGACGTTCAGGCATCCGTGGCTGGTGTTGGTGTGGCCCTGGGCGCCGACCGACCACGGCGCGGAGTGCACAAAGACTCCGCTGTAGGACATCTGGGTGGCCCAGTCGACTTCGGTGCGATATCCGTTGGGCGAGTTGACCGGAACCCCGTAGGTCGACGAATCCATGATCATGTGTTTGAACCGCGCGCCAACGATGTAGATGCCGTTGGCCGTTGGCGTGCTGTCCTTGCCCATCGACGTCGGCATGGTCTTGACGACCTCACCGTTGACCCGCACGGTCACGGTCTTCGTGGTGTCGTCGGCGGTCGAAATCACCTCGTCGCCAATGGTGAAGTGCGTCTTGACGTTGTCCTCACCGAACATCCCGTCGCCCAGATCCACGCCGTAGGTGTTGACGGCCACGTCGATGGCCGTTCCCGACTTCCAGAAATGCTCTGGGCGCCAACGTACTTCGCGATTGTTGAGCCAGTAGAACGCACCCTCCACCGGAGGGTTCGTGGTGATGGTGATGGCCTTCTGGGCCGCCGCCCGGTCCGCGATGTTCTCGTCGAAGCGGATCGCCACCGGTTGGCCGATGCCCACCACCTCGCCGTCGACCGGACTGACGTACGGCATGGTCAGGTGGGCCGGTGAGCTGGTCGCGAAGGTCATCTGCTTGCTGGCCGCGCCACCCAGCCCGGTCGCCTTGACGTTCAGCGTGTAGCGCCTGTTGTAGCCGAGCTGCTCGGTGGTGGACCAGCGCAGCCCGTCGGGGCTCAGCTTCCCGCTGATCGACCTGCCGTTTTCGTTGACCATGGTGACCGACGCGAGCACGCCGTCGGCGACGCTCACCGTCACCGGCGCATCCACCGTCACGCCGACGGCGCCGTCGGTCACCGAGGAGGTGAGCTTGGGGACCAGCAGGTCGGCAAAGGGCGTGCCCTTGTCGAAGATCACCTTCGCCGGCGCGGCCGCGTGGTTGCCACCGCAGGCGACGGCAAACACGGCAACCGCGGCGATCGCGGCCGCCAGCCACGATCTGCGTCCACGCAAAGGCGTCATCCAGTGACCTTCCATTCAATTCTCGAAGTTGGTCACCGCTGACCTCGCTGCACGCATTCTAAAGGGTTTCGCCGACCCGACGTGCCCGCACCGGCGCGGGCGGCCGTTCGGTGTCTCCGCCGCAATGAATTCGTCACTCGGGCGAGGTCAGTGACCTCGCGGCACCACATCTGCGCGGGCTTCCTGCAGCTGCGCTTCGGCCCGGTCGCGGGTCGCGACGGCCTCGACGCGGGCGAGTTTGATGATGGCCGCCGTCATCACCGACGCGGCCGCCACCAGGGCGATCATCCCGGCGCGACCCGTGTTCAGCGTCTCGCCGAGCACGACCACGCCCAGCACCGCTGCCACCACCGGCTGTGACATCTGCAAAGTGGGCATGGACGCCGTGAGCGGCCCGGCCCGAAACGCCGACTGGCTCCACGCCACACCGCCCAGCGCGACCAGGATGCAGGCGTACAGCTCGGGAGTCCGAATCACCGCGCCGAGGCCGTCCCCGAGCCGGGCGACGACCTCCTTGGTGAGCACCGCAAAGATGCCCCACAGCGACCCCGACACCAACGCGAAGAACACCGCGGCCACGGCCCCGCCGCGGCTCCGTCCGGCCAGCACACAGCCGACCAATAGCGGGCCCAGGACGACGGCCACCGCGGCCCAGGTTCCCAGCGAGGCGCCCGAATGCCCGGCCCGCGGATTGCCGACGATGACGACCACGCTTACCCCGGCCGTCAACAAGGCGGCCCACATCCACTCGCCGGCGGTCACCGCGCGATGCGAGAACCTGGCGTTGATGGGCAGCGCGAAGAGCACCGAAAACATCAGCAGCGCCTGCACCAGCAAAACCGATCCGCCGGCCAGGGCCGCTGCCTGCAATCCGATGCTGGCTGCCAACAACACAGTGCCCCACCACCATCGTTGGCTGCGAAGCAGATTGGCGAACAACTCGACCGAACCGACCGCCCTGTCGGTGATGCAGTGCGCCGCACGTTGCTGCAAGACGTCGCCGACCGCGACGCACAACGCGGAACTCAGCGCGAGCAGGGCGGCGATATCGGTTCGGCCCATGGGGATTACTCCGTCCCGTCCGGGATCGGCGCCGCGGTGCCGGTCGAAGGCGTTGCCTCACAACACATGTCGGGTCACCCGCGCCCGGTCGTGGCCTTGGTGGGCCACCTTCTGATCAGTGCGCGGCCCGCGTCGGGCGCGTCGCGGGCCCAGCGGCCGCGTCCGACCGCGATCTCGCCGTCCTCCCCGATGGCGGACCGTTCGCGCAGCGAGACCAACGGCCGCGGCGCCCACCACGTCCAGCGGCCCAGCAGGTGGATGAACGCCGGAACCAGCACCATGCGCACCAGGGTGGCGTCGACCAGCACGCCGAGCGTGAGGCCCAGACCCAGCATGCGCATGAACGACACGTGCGCCGGGATCAGCGCGGCGAACGAAATCGACATCACCACCGCGGCGGTCGTCACGACGCGGCCGATGCCGGCAATGCCCAGGGCCGCGCTCTCGTCGGTGGCGGCGCGCGCCTCGGCCGCGGTGGGCGGCGTCTCGCGCATGGCCTGCGAGGCCAGCCAGTACTCGTGGATGCGCGAGACCAGAAAGACCTCGTAATCCGTGGCCAGCCCGAAGGCGATGCAGAACAGCAGCACGGGGATGTTGGCGTTCAGCGTCCCGTTGGGGGTGGTACCCAGGGCGCCCAGATGGCCGTCCTGGAAGATCCACACCATCGCCCCGAACGCCGCCGTCAACGACAACACGTTGCACACCAGCGCCTGCAACGGCAGCACCGCGCTGCCAGTCAGCAAGAAGAGCAGCGCGAACGTGATGAGGGCGATCAGGGCGAACACGATCGGCAGACGCTGGGTGATCGCGTCGACGCTGTCGCGGTTGATCTGCGCGAGCCCGGTCATCTGAACCGCGCGCCCGCCCGGCCCCGCGACCTGATGCAACCGGTCCAGCTGGGTGTTCGAGGCCTGCGAATAGAGCGGCGCGGTGGTGGAGACGGTCAAGAACGCGCTGCCGTTGGCCACACCGGTGGGGGCGACGGGCGGCCCCACCCGATTCCCCTCGGCGAACGTCCCGGCCGGTGCGCTGACCGAAGACACGTCGGGCACGCGCGACAGGTCTGCGGCGTACCGCTGCAGCTCGGCGAGGGTCACGCCGCGGGCGTCGGGCACGACGACGGACACCTCGGTGCCGAACCCGTTCGCGAAGTCGTTGTCCAGCATGTCGGCGACCTGGCGCGCCGACGCGGATTCGGGCAGCACGCGCTCGTCCGGGAAGCCCCACTTCACCCCCAAGAACGGCGCGCCCAGCAATAGCAGCAGCGCCACGACGCTCAGGCCGATCGGGATGGCGTGGCGCAGCACGTACCGGGTCGACCGGTACCAGAACTGGTCCTCGAGTGGCTGGTGCGCGTGGTCGCGAAACGACCGCTGTCCGTGCAGGATGCGGTGCAGCACCCGTCGGGCGTCCAGCACGTGCAGCCGGGGCCCCAGCAGCACGATCGCCGCCGGGGTGACCACCACCGCGGCGATCGCCACGATGATCGCTGTGACCACGATGGTGTAGGCGGACGATTTCAGAAAGTACATCGGGAACAGCGCCATCACCGCCATCGACAGCCCGACGGTCGTGGCCGAGAACAGCACGGTCCGGCCGGCGGTGGCCATGGTGCGATACAGCGCCCGGTCGCGGTCCTCGGTCCGGGCCAGCTCCTCGCGGTAGCGGGTGATGATCAGCAGGTTGTAGTCGATGGCCAGGGCCAGGCCCATGGCGATGCTCAGGTCCAGGGCGTAGGTCGACACGTCGGTGGCGAAGCTGATCAACCGCAGCACCGACATGGTGCCGACGATGGCCAAGAGGCCAAGGACGATCGGCAGCGTCGCCGCCACCACACCGCCGAGCACCCAGACCAGGACCGCGAAGCTCAGCGGGATCGCGATGGACTCCATCAACAGCAGATCCCGCTGGTTCTGCCCGTTGATCTGCGCGTATGCCACGGCCATGCCGCCGGCGCGCACGGTCACGCCGTCGCGGTCGTGCACCAGGTCGCTGGTGAGCGTGCTGGCGTACTTCTGCGCGTCGTTCTCGCCGCCTTTCAGGCCGGCGACGATCATCCCGGATTTGTTGTCCTTGCTGATCAGCTGAGACGCGGCCTGGGGGCGATCGGGCGGCATGGTCCACGCCGACGACACGTTGAGCACCCACGGCGACCGTTTCAGCTGGTCGACGATGTCGGTGGCGACCCGGCGCGCCGATTCGCTGCGGACGCCGTCCGGGGCCGTCACCACGATCAGCATCTGCTGATCGGTTTGGTTGAACCTGTCGCGCAGGACCTCGGTTGCCCGCGCGGACTCCGAGGTCGGGTCCTGAAAGCCACCGCCGGAAAGGCTGTTGACCACCGGAAGCCCGAAGACTGCGGCCCCCACCAGCACCAGGAAGGCGATCCCGACGATGCGGCGCGGGGCGGCAATGGCTAGCCGGGTGATTACCTGCAGCATGGCGTATCGCCTACCCGAAACCACGCCTTTTGACCCGCCCCGGCGCCGATTGTTCGCATCGAGCAGTCACCCGGGCGGCGGCCCTCGAGGTTTGACCATCTGGTACTCGGGTATCGAACGTAAAAGCACACTCAGCACGTGGATTCGGTGTGCGCAGTGCCGGATTGCCTGGGCTACAAGCGGATTGGATGTGCAATGAACACGACGGACGACGGCACCAACATTCGGCATCCAAGCGAAGACGACTGGCAGGCGGTGTTTGAAAATCAGGCCCGCACGTTCGGCGATCCGGTGGGCCCGGAGGACCTCGAAGCGTGGAAACGCCGAGTCAACCTCGACGACATTCTCATCGCCGAGGACGTCTCCGATCCCGAACATCCGTTTCTGGTGGGAACGTCGATCATCTACCGCGCGCAGCTCACCGTGCCGGGTGGCGCCAACCTGCGAGCCGCGTGGCTGACGATGATCGCCGTCGCGTCAACGCATCAGGGCAAGGGACTCTGGGCACAGCTCAGCGCGAAGGGACTCGGGATTCTGTTGGACCGCGGCTATCCGATCGTGTGCGGCGTCCCAACGCAGACCGCGATGTACGACGGCTTCGGCGCCGGGGTGGCCAGCTATAGCCACACCTATTCGATCGACCGCCGCTTCGCGAAGTTGCGGGCCGCACCGAGCGGCAGGCGGGCACGCGAGGTCAACGCCGCCGAGGCGAGACGACACTTGCCAGAACTCTACGAACGGTGGTGTGCCGCAACCAATGGCGCGATCACCCGGGACGACGCGTGGTGGGCCGACTACCTGGACGACCGGGAAACCCAGCGGGGCAACGGGTCGGCGCTGCATTACACGATCCATCCTGACGGCTTCCTGACGTATCGGGTCGTCGGATCGCAACAGCATGCGTTTCGCCCGCCCCTGGGCACGGTGGTCGTCGAGGACTTCTGCCCTATCACCGAGGAGGCTCACACCGAGCTGCTGCAGACGCTGTTGGTCCTGGAGATGTTCTATCGCGTAGAGATCGACGTGCCGGGCGACGATCCGCTTCCGCTCAAACTCACCGATCAACGCGCCGCGGAAATCAAGGGCGTGAGCGACTTCCTGTGGGTGCGCATCAACGACGTCCCCGAGGTGCTGGGCGCGCGCACCTACAGCGCCGATACCGACATCGTGCTCGACGTCACCGACCCGCTTCAGCTCGCGGGCGGACGGTTCCAGCTGCAAACACGCGGTGGCGCCGGGAAGTGCACGCCCCACGACGGGAACGCGGACATCGAGATCGGCCTGGCCGACCTGGCCACCATCTACATGGGGGCGCACCGGGCTTCCCAGCTGGCCCGGGCCGGCCGCATCACCGAAGCACGAGCGGGCGCACTGGCCGAACTGGACGCCGCCTTCGCCACCGACCGCGCGCCCTTCTGCGGCACGGTCTTGTGAATGAGACTGCGCGACAGTACCTTTCGTCTTCCATGCAGATCGCGCGGCGAACAGTTGACGACGGCCCAGCCCGGCAAGGCCCAACCGGCTGCGCGGGCACGCTATCCTGGGAAATGGTCGGGATTTCACTCCGCGGCAAGACGCCTGTTATTGTCGCCTACGCGGTCTGACCGACCACAAGCGCCGTTAGCTCAGTTGGTAGAGCAGCTGACTCTTAATCAGCGGGTCCGGGGTTCGAAACCCTGACGGCGCACAGCTCACCGATAGTTCATCGTTCGGTGGCTTTTGCTTCCACACTGGCGCCAATGTCTCGGACCTCCCTTTTCATGGCCCCCGCGGGGGACCTACCATCGCTGCGACGGTGTTCGTCCAGAGGGGACCTGTGAAAACCGAGCTGAAGTGGGTCGAACCCCACGAGGGCCACTTCCACGCCAACATCGATGACCGCAGCGAGTACCGCGTCCACAAAGTCTCCACGGGCGGCTTCCGCGCCGAACGGGTCGACGACGGCTTCGTGCACCACGATCTCGGCCGGGCGACCGACGCCGCGGGAGCGCGGGCGATCTGCCAGGACCTGCACACGCGGGCGATGCGGCGCGCGGCGTGGGAGACGTACATGGCCGAGAACGACCCGCCCGGGTGGGAGTAGCCGGTTCGGCCGATCGACCTCCGCCGGCCAGTTGCCGTCGTATCCCCCCGCGAAAGCCCTTCGTACAGGTAATTTCTTGCTGGCACCGATTGGTCTTGCCGCGTCGAAGGAGCTGCAATGGGGTTCATCCGGCCCAATCTGCCCGTCGTCGACGTGGCCGACTGGAGCGCACGACCACGCGCCGAACGCATCGTGCCGATGGCCCGCCACATCGCCCAGCACGGGTTCGGCACCCCGCTGGTGATGCACGTGATGTACGGCGTGAAGATCGCGCTGTACATCCTCGGAGGCTGGCTGTTCGCATGGTCCACGCGCGGCATCGGCGGCTTCACTCAGGTCAGCGCCTGGTGGGCGGAGCCGATCGTGTTCCAGAAGGCCGTGCTGTACACGATGCTGTTCGAAGTCGTCGGCCTCGGATGCTGTTTCGGTCCGCTCGCCGGGCGCTACTTCCCCCCGATGGGTTCCATCCTGTACTGGCTGCGCCCCGGCACCATCCGGTTGCCGCCCTGGCCCGACCGGGTGCCACTGACCAAGGGCAGCAACAGAACTCCCGTCGACGCGTTGCTCTACGGCATCCTGCTGGCGCTGCTGGTGTTCGCGCTGCTGTCCGACGGCACCGGCCCGATTCCCGCCCTGGACACCGCGATCGGCGTGCTGCCGCGGTGGCAGACCGTCGCCGTCCTGACGGTCCTGGCCCTAATCAGCTTGCGCGACAAGGTGATCTTCCTGGCCGCGCGCGGCGAGGTGTACGCGCCGCTGGCGCTGACGTTCCTGTTCGCCGGGGCGGACATCGTCGTCGGTGCCAAGGTCGTCTTCATGGTGATCTGGATCGGCGCGGCGACATCCAAACTCAACAAACACTTCCCGTTCGTGATCTCGACGATGCTGGCCAACAACCCGTTCATCCCGTCGGGACCGCTCAAGCGGTCGATGTTCAAGCGCTATCCCGACGACTTGCGGCCCAGCGCACTGGCGGGTCTCATCGCCCACTTCTCGACCGCGGTCGAAGGGCTGGTGCCGTTGGTGCTGTTGTTCTCCCACGGCGGCTGGCCGACCGCGCTGGCGGCGTCCGTGATGATCGTGTTCCACCTGAACATCCTGCTGGCCTTTCCGATGGGCGTGCCGCTGGAATGGAACGTGTTCATGATCTTCGGCGTGCTGTGGCTGTTCGTCACGCACGCGCGCCTGGGGCTGTCCGACATCGCCCACCCGTGGCCGATCGGGATCCTGTTCGGGGTGATGGCCGGGACCGTCGCCGCGGGAAACCTCTACCCGCGCAAGGTCTCCTTCCTGCCCGGCATGCGCTACTACGCCGGCAACTGGGACACCACCCTGTGGTGCGTGCGGCCGTCGGCCGACGAGAAGTTCCGCGTCGGCTCACGCGCGCTCGGCCCGATGCAGCACCTGCAGCTCGAGCGGTTGTACGGCAGCAAAGAGGAAACCCTGGTACCGCTTCACCTCGCGCTCGCCTTCCGCGGCATGAACACCCACGGGCGCGCGCTGCTCACCCTGGCGCACCGGGCGATGGCCGACTACGACGAGGACGACTACAACCTGTGCGAGGGTGAAGTCCTGTGCTCAATGGTTCTCGGCTGGAACTTCGGCGACGGGCACATGCACAACGAGTGCCTCATCGAGGCGCTGCAGCAGCGGTGTGGGTTCGAGCCCGGCGAGGTGCGGGTCGTGATCCTCGACGCCCAGCCCATCCACCGGCAACGGCAGGAATACCGGCTGGTCGACGCGGCGACCGGGGAATTCGAACGCGGCTACTGCGAGGTCGCCGACATGGTGGTGAATCAGCCCTGGGCCGACGACATTCCGGTGTACGTCCAGAGCGACCGCGTCAGCGGTTCCTGACTCGGCGCACCGCCACGACCACGACCAACGCCCCGACCCCGGCCAGCGACGCCAGCACCACGGGCTTCTGCACGAACCCGATCACCCGGGCCTTGAGGTCGTCGGCGAGGCGACGCGGGTTCGCCCGCTCGGCGAGGGAGTCGACGGTGGCCGCCAGCTGGTCACGGGCGACGTCGATGTCTCGCTTGATGGCTTCGGGGTCGCGGTCCGCCACTGTGTCCTCCAAGTCGCCCACTATCCGGCACATGCACCTGCCCGAACTACCCTAGATCAGCTGGCGGTAACCCCGACGCTCCGGTGAACAGAAAGGGCCCCACCTTGACCGAGACCACGCGGCTTGCACCCGGCGACAAAGCGCCCTCCTTCAACCTGCCCGACGCCGACGGCAACAAGGTGTCGCTGGCCGACTACAAGGGGCGCCGGGTCATCGTCTACTTCTATCCGGCCGCGTCGACTCCCGGGTGCACCAAGCAGGCGTGCGACTTTCGGGACAGCCTGGCCGAGCTCAACGGCGCCGGCCTCGACGTCATCGGCATCTCCCCCGACAAGCCGGAGAAGCTCGCCAAATTCCGTGACGCGGAGGGGCTGACGTTCCCGCTGCTGTCCGATCCCGACCGCAAAGTGCTGACGGCGTATGGCGCCTACGGCGAAAAGCAGATGTACGGCAAGACCGTCACGGGCGTCATCCGCTCGACGTTCGTGGTCGACGAGAAGGGCAAGATCGCCGTCGCGCAGTACAACGTGAAGGCCGCACATACGGCATCGAAGATCCAACAGATCATCAACCAGACCACGGGGTAAAGCACTCGTACGGGCCAGTTCCGAATCGACGCTGCATTCGGTGCAGGACCGCGCATTATGCGTTGCGACACGCCGAGCGTGTTGGACCGACACGCCTTTCAAGGTGGGAATTTCTGGAAACACGCAAACACAAGTTGTTGTGTTGCCGTTGCTTGTCGTACCCCAGGGGTAGTGTTTGGAGCGTCCGCAAAGCGAGCCCCTCAGCCGAGGGGTTTGAGCCCACCGGGCTGAGGGTTCGCGACGTGCTTACACAACCGTCACCGTACACCGAAGCAGCGGCCGAAACGCAAATTGCTGCGTTTCCGGCTCCCGGTGGCCTCATTTCGTATTTGCGGCACGGAATGAGAAAGGAGGCGCGATGAGCGCCGCAGAAGAAGAAAACGAAAAGAAGGCCCTGCTGGCAGCCGGCGTGGTTCTTGGGGTCGTCGGCACTTTCGCCGCGATCGTCAAGGCCGCGCTGGATCAAGCAGCCAGGGGCGACAACAACAAGAAGTAGTAGCGGTCGGTGTGGGGCGGGGTTCGTTGCGGACTCCCCCCGCACCTACCAATTGATTGGACTTAACTTCCGCCGTTCCAATCGTTCCCCGTGGAAACAGGGTGTTCGCCTGGCAAGTTCTCACGTAGCCGGTGGGGAACCAGTCGACCACGGTGAACGCCGAGGGTTCGTTGCGCCACTTACTGTCATGTCTTATCGTCACGACTGGCCACCCTTCGCAGCCCGCCGTCGGCTCCGAGATACTTTCTCGGCCTTGGCTTCTGACCCGTCCTCAGTGTCTGGTAGGTCCAGCCGGGCAAGCAACTGGGCCAACAGGGCACGCTGCGCCCTGGTTTTTGCGATGAACTGACTAACCACCTGCTGGCCCATCGAGCCCTTAACCATCAGCGGGTCCTCGCCGCAGCCTCGTCCAGCTCAGCCACGACATCGGCCACCCCGGCACGCTGGAGTAAGAATCTGGACTTTGTGCGGCTGGGTCGGTGATGCCAAACACCTCGACCGTTCACCGCCACAGCTTGCCGCCGGCAGACCCTAAACCTGCTGGTGTAGGCATGAATATCCCATGGTTTAGGCCCTCGAAGAGGCGAACTTACTGGCTCTGAAAAAGCGGGAAACGCTTTGCTCATCGGATCTCCCGGACGCATTCCCGTCCGGTCAAACGGAGGCGTGCAGGGGATACCCCCTGGGGTGGCGCGGAGACCTGCGCCTACCTGGCGGTGACGTGCCTGGCATGGATGCTGGTGTGCGCCACCAGTGCTGGGGGGGGACCTGCCCAGCGCTCTGCACCCCACCTACCTCTGCACCCGCTACCCCGGGGACACGCCTCCCCGGTGTCATTGCCATACCCGCATCCCTGCCCTTACCCATGCACCTCCCTGTCCCTGGCAGTCCCAGCGGGCCCCGGCCTCCGCTGCACCCGCCCTGGGCGCTTTGACGGGTGTCCGCCGGTCCTCCCGTGTCCGTCTCGACCTCTGGGTCGGGTCCGGCTGAGACACAAAATGCTCAGTTCAAGGGTGCATGGTTGGGCAGGCTGTCATGGTCGCAACGTGGTTTTTGGGCGTAGAGTGAACCACAACGGCGACACCACTTCCAGAAGCCGTTGTGTTGAATTATCTAGTGCAGTGAAAGGCCAAGTGAGAAGCAATGATTGATCTCACGCTCGAGGTAAAGCTGAGCACCTCAATCGACGAATGGCTCGAAGACCGACGTCAACTTCTGGCGTTCATCGACTTCATCGACTCGCAGATGGGCGTGACTTATGAGGACGAAGACGAGTCGCAGGAGGAGGAAGACGAGGAAGCCGCGGCGTGCATGCATCCTCGGGTCTACGGTCCCGACAGTGACCGAGAGGGTACCTGCGTGGTATGCGGTGAGCCGGACCCAACCTACGAGTTCGCCGCCACCCAAGTTGAAGCCTCCGACAAACCCGCCGTTGTCGAGCCGATTAAGCGCCATCCGGTTCGGGAGTTCGATCCGATCGAGGTGCTGGCCAAACACCTCCCGATTGCAATGCTTCTCGTTAAGCGGGGCTTGATGACGCGAAACCAGATTGCCGAGAAGCTCCAAACGAACCCCCACGCAGTCAGCGCCAGCCTGAACTACCTGTCTGGCAAGGGCCTAGTACAGCGGGTTGTCGGCAGCCGCTATTGGCAGGCCACTGCCAGCGCCAAGGCGCACCAGCTCGTGGCGGCCTAGCCAACGACCTGTCATAGGTCGTCCCCGGTGCCCGAAGGGGGCGTTATACGGAACCGCCCCCGTAGGTCACTCAGTCAGCATCAGGCGATCTTGTAGCCGCGAACCACGGTTTGGGCGGTTCTCGCCACTACTCGCAAGCGCGGCGAAGCCGGGCGCAGCGGGTCGCCACCATTCGGTCTAGTCAGTCGCTGATGACGGCGGCCTCGGCGTACTCGGTGATCGGCCGCGCGATCCCCTGTTCGTCGCACACCCGCTGCAGCTTCTCCAGCGTCTCGTCGATCCCCGGGCCAAGCCGCCTGCCGGGGGTGAAGGTCGCCGGAAGGTGCTGCATGCCCTGGATCACGCCGATGGTCGGATAGTGCACGGTGCCTTCGGGGTCGCAGCGGTAGTCGGGCATCCGGTCGAGGACCGCCGTGAGCATCGACTTGAACACCACCCGCGCGACATTCGAGCCGATGCAGCGGTGGATGCCTAGACCAAAGCTGAAGTGCCGGTTGTTCTTTCGAGCGAGGTCCAATCGATTCGGATCGGGGAACACCGCGGGATCGCGGTTGGCCATCGCCCAGGACAGCCACAGGCGATCGCCCTCCTTGAACTGCGTGCCCGCGATCTCGAGATCGGCGGCGATCGTGCGGCCGTCCCCCGGCGCGGGCGTGAAGAAACGCAGGAATTCCTCGGTCGCCGAGGCGAGCAACGTGTCCGATTCCCGCCTCAGCAGTTCGCGCTGCTCGGGATTTTCGCCGAGCCATTCGAGCGCGTGCGCGGTCAGCGCCGTCGTCGTGTCGAAACCTCCGCCGATGATCAGGCCGAGCATTCCGAGCAGTTCGGCGTCGGGGGCGGGTTCGCCGTCGATCCGCAGTCGTGCCAGCGCGTCCACGATGCCGGGGCGCGGGTGCTCGCGGATCTCGAGCAGGTGGTTGAACAGGTCCGCGCCCATCGCCATCGTCTGCTCCAAAACCCTTGGGGCGTCTGGGGAATCGGCGGGCGTGTAGACGTTGGCGTGGGCCGGCTCGCAATAGAGTTGCCACTTCTTCAGCGGAACGCCCATCAGGGCCAGCGTCAGGACGGCCGGCACGACGTTCGCGAGATCGTCGACGAAGTCGATCCGCCCGGTTTCGATCTTCTCGTCGATGCTGGCCCGCACGATCTCGTCGACGAATGGCTTCCAGCGTTTGATGGCCGCCGGCGACAGGTAGGGGTTGAGGATGCTGCGGTAGGCGGAGTGCTCGGGTTCATCCATCTCGAGCATGCCGCCACGCACGCCGGTGGCCTGCGGAATCGTGGGAATGGTGATGCCCTTGTAGCCGGTGCCTTCGCCGGTGACGTCGTGGTCGTTGGACACGTGCGGGCATCGCGCGAGCTCGAAGACCTCCCGGCTGCCCGCCGCCACCCAATGCCCGTCGTAGGTGTCGGTCCACGCCACCGGGCACTTGGCGTGCATCTCCTCGGTGATTGCGGTGAACCGCTCGCGGTACTCCGGGGTGTGGCGATCGAAGTGGTAACGGTGGGTCTTGCCGGCCTTGGTGCGCGTGATGCCGGTGAGGGTGTCTTCCGTACTCACGGTGGCGTCTCCTGCGGACGAGTGGCTGCTGCCTGTAGAAGCAGTATGCGACGAGACTATCGGTCTCGTTAAGCATTCGGGCAGGCGAGTTTCCCGCTCAGCCGCGCTCTCAGGCCAGATTGGCCAGCAGCAGCGCCTCGCTGATCGCGGCGCGTTCCAGCACCCCCAGGTGCAGGCTCTCGTTGATGCTGTGCGCCTGGGTACCCGGGTCTTCCACGCCGGTGACGAGGATCTTTGCCTGCGGGAAGGCGGCGGCGAATTCCGCGATGAACGGGATGGAGCCGCCCATGCCCATGTCGATGGGCTCGGCCCCCCACGCCCGCCGGAACGCCGCGCGGGCCGCGTCGTAGACGTCGCCGCTGGCCTCGATGGCGTAGGGCTCGCCGAGGTCGCCGCGGGTGACGCTGACGTGGGCGCCCCACGGTGCGTGGCTTTGCAAATGGGCGGTCAGGGCGTCCAGGTGCGCGGCGGCGTCGCCGCCGGGAGCCACCCGCATGCTGATCTTGGCCCGCGCCCGCGGGATCAGCGTGTTCGACGCCTTCTCGATGGGGGTGGTGTCGATGCCGATCACCGTGATCGCGGGTTTGGCCCACAGCCGTTGCGGCACCGAGCCCGACCCGATCTCGGACACGCCGTCGAGCAGGCCGGAGTCGGTGCGGACCCGCTCGGCCGGGTAGTCGGGGTAGTTCAGCGCGGCGGTGTCGGTTTCGTGCAGGCCCGCCACGGCCACGTTGCCGTCGTCGTCGTGCAGGCTGGCCAGCAACCGCACCAGGACGCTGAGCGCGTCGGGCACCACCCCGCCCCACAGGCCGGAGTGCAGCCCGTGGTCGAGCGTGGCGACCTCGACCACGCAGTCGACCAGACCCCGCAGCGACACCGTCAGCGCCGGGGTGTCGGCGCTCCAGTTGTCCGAGTCGGCGATGACGATCACGTCGGCGGCCAACGTGTCGCGGTGGGCCGCAAGCAATCGGGCGAGCGAGGGCGAACCGGATTCCTCTTCGCCCTCGACGAACACCGTCACGCCGACGGGCGGCCGGCCGCCATGTGCCCGAAAGGCCGCCAAATGCGTTGCGATACCGGCCTTGTCGTCGGCGCTGCCGCGGCCGTAGAGCCGCCCGTCACGTTCGGTGGGCTCGAACGGCGGCGACGTCCACTGGCCGCGGTCGCCCTCGGGCTGCACGTCGTGATGGGCATACAGCAGCACGGTCGGCGCGCCGGGCGGCGCGGGATGGCGCGCGATGACCGCGGGCGCTCCCCCCTCGCTAACGATCTGCACGTCGCCGAAACCGGCCTGTGACAACAGATCTGCCACCGCCTGGGCGCTGCGGTGCACCTCGGAGCGTCGGCCGGGATCGGCCCACACCGATTCGATGCGCACCAGGTCTTCCAGGTCGCGCCGCACCGACGGGAGCACCTCGCGGACGCGGTCAACCAGATCGCTCATGTCTTCCTCCTACGCACGCGCCGTCGAGCGTGGGGGCTAGGTACGAAGACCGGCGTGAATTCGCCCAGAGGACCCACACTCAAAGACAGAGGGAGGAGCCTACGTCGTCTCCAGGATCGCCACGGCGGCAGCGATGTCCCCCTCGTGCGTCAACGACACGTGAATGATTACATCGGCCAGGTGTTTGGCGATGTCGCCGCTCAACCGCACCCGCGGCCGCCCCCACATATCGGTGACCACCTCGATGTCGCGGTGGATGTCCTCGGGCAGCACGGGCCGCTGCGCGAAGCGAGACCCTGACCATGCCTTGATCACCGCCTCCTTGGCCGCCCACCGAGCCGCCAGGTGACGCGCCGCCGACGAACTCTTGTCCGAGGCGTCGCGGCGCTCACCCGGGGTGAACGTCTCGGCGAAGACAGTGCCCGGCTGGTCGACCTGCTCGGCGAAATCCGGGATGGAGACGAGATCGATGCCTACTCCGACGATCGCCACGCACCGACCCTAGCCGACGTAAAGATCGTCTTCGCCGAGGCGGGCGTCGGCGTTGAGCAACATCGCCGCCTCCTGACGCTTCTCCGGCTCGTCGTGGTTGAACCGCCGGTCGGCCGGCTTCTCATACATCGGACGCCCGCCGGCGATCGCGGAGGCCAGCCGACGCTGACCGGCCAGCAGGCGCTGCTCGGCCCGCTTGCGGTAGCCGTCCCGATCGGCCGGGTCCAGCGCGGCGATGAACGCCTGCGGGTGCACCAGCGCGATCAGACCCGACACGTGGCCGAAGCCGAGGCTGGTCACCAGACCGGCCTTGAGCGGGAACTTGCCGCGCAGGTCCAAAGCCTCACGCACCCAGACGAAGTGACCGGCGGTGGCCAGCTCGTCGTCGACGCAATCCAGGCTGCGGTTGGGCGGGATGACGCCGTCACGCAGCATCTGGCACAGGCCCATCAGCTGGAACGCTGCCGCGCCACCCTTGCTGTGACCGGTGAGGGTCTTCTGGCTCACCACGAACAGCGGGTTGCCGGGCGACCGGCCCATCGAGTCGGCCAACCGCTCGTGCAGCTCGGTCTCGTTGGGGTCGTTGGCCAGCGTCGAGGTGTCGTGCTTGGACACGACCGCGATGTCGTCGGCTCCCACGCCCAGCTTGGCCAGCGAGCGGGCCAGCTGCGAGTCCTTGCCACCGCGGCCGGCGCCGAGGCCTCCGAGCCCGGGCGCCGGGATCGAGGTGTGCACACCGTCGGCGAAGCTCTGTGCGTAGCCGACCACGGCCAGCACCGGCAATCCCATCTTGGCCGCCAGCGCACCGTTGGCCAGCAGGATGGTGCCACCGCCCTGGGCTTCCAGGAACCCGAGGCGGCGCCGGTCGTTGGCGCGCGAGAACTTCGAATCGCTGATGCCCTTGGCCCGCATCATCTCGGTGTCGGCGGTGGCCGCCATGTCACCGAAGCCGATGATGGCCTCCAGGGTCAGGTCGTCGAACCCACCGGCGACCACGAATTCGGCCTTGCCGAGCCGGATCTTGTCCACGCCCTCCTCGACCGACACCGCGACCGTCGCGCAGGCCGCGACCGGGTGCACCATCGCGCCGTAACCACCGACGTAGGACTGCATGACGTGGGCCGCAACGACATTCGGCAGGACCTCCTGCAGGATGTCGTTCGGCTTGGCCCGGCCCAGCAGGTTGCCGTGGTACATGGTCTGCATCGAGGTCATGCCGCCCATGCCGGTGCCCTGCGTGGAGGCCACCAGGCTGGGGTGCACCCAGCGCAGCAGCTCGGTCGGGGTGAAGCCCGAGGACAGGAACGCGTCCACGGTCGCCACGATGTTCCACAGCGCCACCCGGTCAATGGAATTGGCCATGTCCGGGGTGATGCCCCACACCGTCGGGTCGAACCCGGTGGGGATCTGCGCGCCGACCGTCCGCGACAGCTTGGTCTTCCTCGGAACGCGGATCTCGGTGCCCGCCTTGCGGATCACCTCCCAGTCGCTGGAGTCCGGCACCGGCCGGGCCACGGTGTGCTCGGGATCGAACTCGACGAACGCACGCGCGTCGGCCTCGCTGGACACCACGAACGAGAAGTCCTTGTCGAGGAACACACTGACCAGAAGCGGTGAGGCGTGATCGGGATCGATCGCACCGTCGTCGACGAATTCGCGGATGCCGCACCGCTCGACCACGGCGTCGTGGTAGCGATCGACCAGCTCCGACTCATCGACCAAGTCGCCGGATTCGGTGTCGTACCAACCGGGTTGGGGATCGTCCTCCCACTTGACCAGTCCGGTGGTCCAGGCCAGCTCGAGCACACCGGCCGCCGACAGCTCGCCGGCCACCTCCATCTCGAAGCGGGTCCGCGACGAACCGTACGGCCCGAGTTCCGCGCCGCCGACGATGACCACCAGGTCGTTGAGGTCGACGTCGAGGTCCGCCCATTCGGGGGGCGGCGCGGGGCTGTAGCCGCGCGGCGGGGACGGCAAGGCGGCGATGCTGCCTTCGGCCTCGGGCGCCTCGGGGTCGTCGTCCTCGCCCGAGGCGGATCGCTCGCGGGCCTTGGCGGCCAGCTCGGCCATGTCGAGGTTGGCCTCCCCGAGTCCACCGGTCAGGTCGGCCTTGATCGGCTCTGCGGCGGCCGCCACCTTCGACTCGATGTCGCAGAGGGCCAACAGCATTGCCGCCATCTCGTCCGTCGAGTACGTGGTGACGCCGGCCTCCTCGACCGCATCGACGATGGCGTCGTTGTGGCCCATCAGCCCGGTGCCGCGGGTCCAGCCGATCAGCGCGTGCGCCAGGCTGACCCTTGCCGCCCACGAGGATTCGGCGTGCCAACGACTCACCAACGCGTCGAGCGCCGACTTGGCCTCACCGTAGGCGCCGTCACCGCCGAACATTCCGCGGTTGGGTGAACCGGGCAGCACGACGTGCAGCCGCGACGCGATGTCGCGCTCGGCACCGATCTTCGACAGCCCGCCGATCAACCGCTGCACCGCCCACAGCAGCACCTTCATCTCCATCTCGGAGCGGGAGCCAGCCTCCGACAGGTCGCCGACGACGCGCGGCGCCGCGAACGGGAACAGCAGCGTCGGGGTCTGCGCGTCCTTGATGTGAATCGACTGCGGCCCAAGGCTTTCGGACTGCTCGGTGCCGACCCACTCGACCAGGGCGTCGATATCGGAGTAGGAGGCCATGTTGGCCGCGACCACCCACAGCGCCGCGCCGTAACGAGCGTGGTCGCGATACAGGCCCCGGTAGAACGCCAGCCGCTCGTCGTCGAGCTTCGACGTTGTGGCGATGACCGTGGCGCCGCCGTCGAGCAGTCGCGCGACGACCGACGCCGCGATCGAGCCCTTGGAGGCCCCCGTCACCACGGCGACTTCGTGTGCGTAGGGGCCGGGATCCGGATTCTCGGCGCCGGCCGCGATCCGGCCGAACAGCGACGCGTGGATCTGCCGGCCCGCGGCCAGGGCCTTGCCCTGCCACCAGGTGGCCTGGGTGGCCACGACATGGCCTGCGCCCTCGAACCTTTCGGACAGCTCCACCCACCGGGCGTCGATGTCGCCCTCGTCGGTCAGCCACAGCTTGACCAGGTCCTCGCGGGCGCTGGCCCACCGGTCGTCGAACAGCACCGCCTTCTTCGGCTCGAACACGGGCGCGACCAGGCGTGGCCAGTCCGCGCCGAGTTCGGCGGTCACCAGGTCGATCAGCTCGGCATCGGTGGCCGCCGGCGACGCGCTGACCGGGTCGTCGAGGCCCAGCTGGTTCAGCACCAGGCGGGCCGCCGACGCCAGCACGCCGTCGCGTCCGGTGATCTGGGCGGTGAATTCGCCCAGCGCGGCCGCGTCGATGGTCGCACCGCCACCGCCACCGCCCGACGACGGCAGCGCGACCGAGATGCCGTGGCGCGCGGCGACGGACGCGACCGCGGCGTCGATGGCCTTGTCGACGGCGGCGGCGTCGGCCAGGGCCCCCTCGTGCAGATGACCCATGGCGCCACCGCGGACGCTGGTGCCCTCGCGGGTTCCCAGCGCGACTTCGACCGTGACGTGCTTGGCCCAACCCTCGCCCAGCTCCCAGGTCTTCTTGACCCGCTCGGCGATGGCGGCGGGCCGCTTGCCCGACGGCCCCAGCACCGTGCGCAGCTGGTCGTTGATCGCGTCGGAAAGCACTGGGCCGTAAGGCTTGTAGGTGCGCGCCAGCTTGGTCACCTGGGCGCGCAGCCCGGCCAGGTCGGCTTCGGCGGCGCCGTCGATGGCGCCGAGGTTCAGCTCCGAACCCAGGTCCACCAGCAGCTGGTTGCGCCGCGATGAGGCACCGTCGGTGATGGATTCGATGGAGTCCAGCTCCTCGATCTGGTCGATGCGCATCTTGGCCGACAACGCGATCAACGCCAACGTCGCGTCGGCGGCGTCGAATCCGATGTCGTCGGGGCGCGGGCCCGATGCGGCGGCCGCCGGTGCGGGGGCGGCCGGGGCGGCCTCCACCGGCGAACCGGATGCCTCCGGCGCCTCGACCGCGACCTCGTCGACCTCGGGCTCCGGCTCGGGATCGGTGTCGGTCGCGAACAGCACCGCGGCGTCGCGCTCGGCGTTGAGCACTTCGACTGTGCTGTGGGCATATTCGGGGAGCTTGAGCGTGTTGGTGGCCAGCCCGGCGACGGTCGGCGCGGACTTCACGCCGATCTCGACGAACCGCTCCACACCCAGGCCGCCGGCGGCCTCCTCGGTGAACAGCAGGTCCTGGGTCTCGATCCAGCGCACCGGGCTGGCGAACTGCCAGGCCAGCAGCTCGATCAGGACGGTGCGCGCCATCTCGATGCGACGCTCGGCGAGCCAGGTGTCGTAGTCGGCGAGGATGGGGTCGAGCGGCTCGGCCGGCACCAGGTCGCGGATCTCCTGGATGAAGTCGCGGTCCAGGGTGAACGGGCGGGGCACCAGGTTGGGGATGTAGCGCCCGATGATGACGTCGGGATCCTTGTCGCGCGGCATGACCCGGTCGAGGGAGCGCCGGAACTCCGCGACGCCCACCCGCAACACCCGCGAGTGGAACGGCACGTCGATGCCCGGCACCAGGATGAACGAGCGCTTGCCGCCGGTGATCTCGCGACGCCGCTCCACCTCGGCCTCCAGCGCCTCGAGCCCGCGGACCGTGCCGGCGATCGCATACTGTGAGCCGCGCAGGTTGAAGTTGACGATCTCGAGGAATTCGCCTGTGCTCTCGGCGATTCCCGCGACGAACCCCGGGACCTCGTCATCGGGGAGGTCGATCTGCGACGGCCGGATCGCCGCCAGCCGGTAGTTGGACCGGCCCAGCTCGTCGCGGGGCACGATGTCGTGCATCTTCGATCCACGGTGAAACACCGTCTCCAGCAACGCTTCCAGCTCATAGATGCCGGTCACGCACGCCAGCGCCGTGTACTCGCCGACGGAGTGCCCGCAGGCGATCGCGTCTTCGACGAAGGCGCCCTGCTCGCGCATCTCGGCGACCTGCGCCGCCGCCACCGTGGCCATCGCGACCTGGGTGAACTGCGTCAGGTACAGCACCCCCTCGGGGTGGTTGTAGGGCACCCCGCTGGCGATGATGCTGGTCGGGTTGTCGCGCACCACGTGCAACACCGAGAAGCCGAGTGTGTCGCGGGTGAACTTGTCCGCCTTGTCCCACACCTTGCGGGCGGCCTTGGACCGGGCGCGGACGTCCATGCCCATGCCCTTGTGCTGAATTCCCTGACCGGGGAACGCGTAGACGGTGTGCGGGGCCGCCAGGCGTGCCGTCGCTGACATCACCAGGTCCGATCCAACCTTGGCGGTGACCTCCAAAACCTCTGCGCCCTGGTCGATTCCGACGCGGTCGACGCGGAAGGCGACCTCGTCACCGGGCCGCACCATGCCCAGGAAGCGCGCGGTCCAGCCGATCAGTCGCGCCGGCGGGCGGGCCTGGCCGTCGGTGGCGGTCACCGCGTGCTGGGCGGCGGCCGACAGCCACATGCCGTGCACGATGGGCGATTCCAGCCCGGCCAGCAGCGCGGCGGCCCGGTCGGTGTGGATGGGGTTGTGGTCGCCCGACACCACCGCGAACGGTCGCATGTCGACGGGCGCGGTGGTGGTGACGTCGCGGCGGCGCCGACGCGGAGTGTCGGTGGCGTTTTCGGAGACCGCGCCGCCGGCGCGCACCGGGTCGGCGAGTTCTGCGGCACCGGTGCGTCCGAGGATCGCAAAGCGCTCGTCGAGGGTCGCGATCACCTCACCGTCGGCGCCGGCGATGGTGACCGAGACGGGAACGACGCGCCCCATGTCGGTGTCGGCGGCCGCCAAAGCCGTTGCGGTGATCGTCAATTGGGCCGGGTTCTTCGGCAGCGCGCCGACCATGTGCGCGGCGTGGTCGAGATGCACCAGGCTCAGCAGCCCCTCCACCACCGGGATGCCGGTGTCGGTGACCGCCGAACCGATTGCGGAGAAGACCGCGGGCCAGCACGGGCCGACCAGGGCGTCGGGCACGGTGGTGAGGCTGGGCGCCAACGGCTCCCCGAAGGTGGCCGTGACACCGGTGTGGTCGGCGACGCGCTCGGGGTCCCAGTCCACCGTGACGGTGGCCGTTCCGTCGGTGACCGGGGGCATGAACTCCGGCCCGTCGACGCCGGCGGCGATCGCCAGCACCGACCGCATGGCCGTGGCGGCGTCGTCGGTGGAGACCACCGGCGTCGCGCCGTCAACGGTGTTGGGGGGCAAGGTGAACGGGATCTCGACCCAGACCCCTGACACCGGGACGCTGAGGACGACGCGGTCGCCTTCGACCTGCAGCCGCGCCCCGGTCGACGAGTGCGTGGCGCGGCGGCTTTCGGGTCCTTCGGAGTCTCCGTGCACCAGCCACTCGGAGGGGTCGGCGATCCGGTGGACCGGGTTGATCGCGGTGCGGCCGGCCCACTGCACGTCCGGGGCGTCCAGCACGACGGCCAACGGCCCGGTCACATCCGCGCGGCCGGTGCGGCGCGACGTGACGGCCGTCGGCTCGATCCCGGCGGCCAGCGCCTCGTCGACGGCCGCCTGCTCGAAGCGGTCCAGCAGTTCACCGACGGGTTCGTCCATTCGGGTGATCCCCGCGACGGCCGCGGTGCCCGGAATGATGCACACCTGGTCGGCGTCGTAGCGGGCATCGTGGGCCTGCCACAGCGAGTCGCTGCGCCACCAGCGCCGCACATCCTTGTCGATGACCGGCACGAAGTTGACCGGCTTGCCCACCGTCTTGCACAGGGTGACGAAGAACGGAACGTCGGCCGGGTGCAGTTGGACGGTCTCGGCGTCGGGGTAGCGCTCGAGCAGCAGATCGATCGCCGCCCCGGGGTTCTCCAGCAGGGCCTCGTCGTTGAAGAGCGTCTCGATGGGGCCGAAATCCTTTGGGTGCAAACGCGCTTCGGCGCGCTGCAACATCTGCTGGAAACGGTCGCGCCAGGTGTCGGCCAGCCACGGGCTGCCCGGTGAGGCGGTGTCGGCGGTGGAATCGCCGTCCCCGATGGCCAGCTCGACGTAGCGCTGCAGCCACTGCAGGTAGGTCATCTCGCCGGCGTCGCCGAAGTACGGCTTGGCGGTGGTGGCCATCGCCGCGATGATCTCGTCGCGGCGCTGAGCCACGGCGTCGGCGTCACCGGCGACCTCGTCGAGCAGCCGTCCGCACCGCGAGGCGCTGTTGTCGATCTCGTGAATGTCCGCGCCGAGCTGGCTGCGGCTGGATGCCATGCCACCGGAGGCTTTCCCGGCGCCGATCCACTGGTCGGTGCCCTGGGTTTCCACCAGCATCCGCTTGACCGACGGCGAGGTCGTGGCCTCCTTGGCCGCCATCGCCGCGGTGCCGACCAGGATGCCGTCGATCGGCATCAGCGGGAAGCCGTAGGCCTGCGCCCAGCGCCCGGACAGGTAGTCGGCCGCCCGCTCGGGCGTGCCGATGCCGCCGCCGACGCAGACGGTGATGTTGGAGCGCGACCGCAGTTCCGAGTAGGTCGCCAGCAGCAGGTCGTCGAGGTCTTCCCAGGAGTGGTGGCCGCCGGCGCGGCCGCCCTCGATGTGCGCGATCACCGGTTTGGTGGACACCTCGGTGGCGATGCGGATGACCGAGCGGATCTGCTCGACGGTGCCGGGCTTGAAGACGACGTGACTGATGCCGACGTCGCCCAGCTCCTCGATCAGCTCGACGGCTTCCTCGAGCTCGGGGATGCCGGCGCTGATGACCAGCCCGTCGATGGCCGCACCGGACTGACGCGCCTTCTGCACCAACCGCTTTCCACCGACCTGCAGCTTCCACAGGTAGGGGTCGAGGAACAGCGCGTTGAACTGGTAGGTGCGACCGTCCTCCAGCAGCCCGGAGAGCTCGTCGATCCGGTTGGCGAAGACCTCCTCGGTGACCTGCCCGCCTCCGGCGAGCTCGGCCCAGTGGCCGGCGTTGGCCGCGGCGGCCACGATCTTGGCGTCGACCGTGGTCGGGGTCATGCCCGCGAGCAGAATCGGCGAACGGCCGGTCAGGCGGGTGAACTTGGTCGAGAGTTTGACCCGGCCGTCGGGCAGGCGAACCAGCGTCGGCGCGTAGCTCGACCAGGCCCGCGCCACCTCGGGGACGGCGCCGACGGTGAAGAGGTTGCGCTGACCCCCGCGGGTGGCGGCGGGCACGATGCCCACCCCCAGGCCGCGGATCACCGGTGCGGTCAGCCGGGTCAGGATGTCACCGGGACCCAGGTCCAGGATCCACCGGGCGCCGGCGTCGTTGACGCGGGTGATCTCCTGCACCCAGTCGACCGGGCGCACCAGGATGGATTCCGTCAGTTCCCGGGCCAGGGCGACGTCCAGGCCCACCTTCTCGGCCCAGGCGCCGACGATGTCGATGCCGTCGGCCAGGCGGGGGGTGTGGAAGCCCACCTCGACCTGCACCGGATCGAACACCGGCGAGAAGACGTCGCCGCCGCGCAGCTTGTTCTTCCGGTCGGCCTCTTCCTTCTCCGAGATCTGCTGGCAGTAGAGCTCGAAGCGGGACAGCTGTTCGGGGGTGCCGGTGATGACGACCGAACGGCGGCCGTTGCGGATGGACAGCACGGGCGGCAGGACGGTCCGCACGTCCTGCGCGAACTCGTCGAGCAGCCGGCTGATGCGCTCGGGGTCCGCATTGGTGACCGACACCATCGGCGGCCGGTCGCCCAGCACGGAGATCCCGCGGCGACGGGCCACCAGCGTCCCGGCCGCGCCGATCAGCTGGGCCAACGCCAGCAGCTCGACGTCGCGAGCGCCCCCGCCCTTGAGCGCCTCGACGGCGAGCACGCCCTGGGAATGCCCGGCGACGGCCACCGGCGGCGTCGCGCTCAGATCCATGCCTTGCCGCGCCAGCGCGCGCACGGCCGCGATCTGGGTGAGCAGCACGCCCGGGATCGATACCGCGGCCGAGGTCAGGTGCTTGTTCGACGGGATCGGGTCCTCGGCGGCCAGCGCGCGGACCCACGTCAGCGGCTCGAAGCCGATGGGACGCACCACGACCAGCTCTTTTGCCACCGGCTCGAGGAGCAGTTCGACCTCACCGACCAGCCCCGCCAGATCCGATTCGATGCCGGCCGACGACACCAGTTCTTCGAGGGTCTCCAGCCAGGCGCTGCCCTGGCCACCGAACGCCACGGCGTAGGGCTCACCGGCCGTCAGGCGGTCGACAAGAGCGTGGGTGTCCCCGGCTGGGTGCTTGCCTCCCTGCGGGCCCTGCCCGTCGCGCTCGGCGGACACCCGGTCATGCTCGTGGATTGTCACCTTCTCTGTCTCCCCTGGTATGCGTCTTTACGTCTCGGTTCGTATGGGCGGTCACCACCAGAGGGTGGGCACTCGCCGGTGCTCCTCGATGCGGCGTGGTTCAGCGTCGAATCACAGCCGGGAAACGGCGGCCGGTGCGTTGTCGGCGACCGCCCGGATGGCGCTGAGCGGTGCGACGGACTTCATCGGCTGTACTAAGAGTGTCATAAGATTCCACCCCCGTTTTGCGTGGTGATCGGTTACTGGCGAGTTCTACGCATGGGTAACCGTGTCCTGGGTAACACGGGGTTTGACCGGCGGCGCGGACGCGATTCCCAAACCTGCTGCATGCAGGTGGTTACGGTCGAGTAGCTATAACTGCGCAGATCAAAGCAGTTTTGTTATCGAATCGTTATATAAATTTTTGGGGCCGCGGAGCGCCGTCTGAGCGGCATCACCGATGCCGACCGCCGGGCGGGCACACTGAGCCGGCGCGAAAATGAGCGAACGAGTGTTTGCTGGGCTTTCTAAGAGTCCGCGTCCCGGTCGGACCGGACGACGATGTGGGGCCGCTAGGCCCACTGCCCGAATTGGGGCTTGAGGATCTCGTTGATGTCCACGCCCACCCCGCCGACGCTGCGTTTGTCGATCTCAACCTGGTGCAAGTGGGCGGCGGGATGGGCATACCCCTTGGGCGAGCCCCAGTTGTGCTGCCAGAAGTAAGAGCCCAAACCGTCGTGCAGTGCCCAGTCGATGGTCTTCGAATTGGCGTACACGCCTGTGCGCTGATGGCCGATGACCGACTCCCACGACCGCAGGTACGGCGCGATCTGGCTCTTGTACTGCTCGTAGGAGGGGTCGTCGTCGATCGAGGCATAGATGGGCGCCGTGGCGGGGCCGCCGGCCGCGGCGTGGAGCTGCATTCCGCGTTGCGCGTGCTGCAGGCCGGCGTTGGCGCCGCCCAGCCAGTCCGCGGTGTTGCCCTTGCCGTACTGGTAGCAGGAGACGATCTTGAGTCCGTTGCTGTGGAGGTCGCGCGCTTCGGCGACCTGGATCGGCTTGCCGAGCATCCACTTCCCGCCGGGCCGTCGGTCCGAGACGTACCGGATCGATCCCACGGCGCCCGCGGCGCGGATCTCGCTGGCCGGAATGACCCCGGCCGCGTAGTCCAGCAGGGTGCCCAGCGACGCCGAGGCCGGCGCGGCATCCAACGACGCACCCGCGGCGCCCAGACCCAGCAGGGCGGGCGCCGCGGCCGCGTATTTGAACAGGTCGCGCCGCGAAACCGATGACACAAGCCACAGGGTACGACACAAACCCCATGTGACACATTGGTCACACTGATCACATGTGCGTCACGGTGCCGCATCGGCGCTGCAGCGCGCCCGCCGCGCCCAACATCGCGTAGGGGCCGGTCACCGCCATGAGGCTCAGCAGCGAGCGGACCCTGGGGTCGCCGCGCTTGAGATGTCTCAGCTCCAGCAGGGCGTTGATGTTGTCCAGCGTGTCGACCATCAGGCCGATGTATTGCCAGCGCCGCCGGTTGGGTTCGTCGCTGCCGAGATAACCGATGCCCAGGGCCAGGGCCCGGGCCCCGAAAATGCGGATCAGATACTTGAGCTCCGTGGACAGCATGTGATCGGGCACCCCGTTCATGCGAGTCTGGGACGCCGGGTAGGCAAACGCCGTGGCGCCCAACAGGATCCGACCGACGGCGGCGGCGGCGAACGCGCGGCGCAGGCCCGCGGGCTGCGGCGGTGAGGCTGGTTTCGTTGTTGTGGTCATGCATGCAGTCTTCGCCGCGCAGGTAAGTAGGTCGATTACCTTCGAGGTAGTGGTTTAGCTCCACGCAACGGCGTTAGGTTCTTCAGGATGCCTGGGAGTACAGCGGGTCTGGCGGTGCGCGAGTGGCGCACCCGTCGGCGATTGAGCCAGATGGAACTCGCGCATCAGCTAGGTGTGTCGCCCCGCCACCTCAGTTTTGTCGAGACCGGCCGGGCCAATCCCAGCCGCGCGTTGTTGCTGCGCATCGGCGAGTCCCTGGACCTGCCGCTGGCCGCGCGCAACCGACTGCTGCTCGACGGCGGCTACGCACCGATGTTCGGCGAGCACACCCTGGACGCCGAACGCATGAGGCCGGTGAAGGCGGCCGTCGACTCGGTACTGGCCGGCCACGCCCCGTACCCGGCCATCGTCACCGATGCCTGCTGGAACCTGATAGCGGGCAATGCGGGGTGCGTCGTGCTCGCCGAAGGGGTCGACGCCGAACTGCTGCGCCCACCGATCAACGTCATGAGGTTGTGCCTGCACCCGCGGGGATTGGCGCAGCGGTTGCTCAACCGCGCCGAGGTGCACGCCGCCATCCTGGGCCGGGTTCGCCGGCACGCGCAGGCCACCGCGGCCCCGGACATCCGCCGTCTTTACGAGGAGCTCTCGAGTTATCCGGTGCCCAAGGGCGGCGACCGCGGCGAGCGGACCGGCGAGCTCTACGTGCCGTTTCAGATGCTCACGCTGGACGGCACCGAGCTCCGATTCGTCAGCATCATCGCCACCTTCGGCAGTCCGCTCGACATCTCCGTGGAAAGCCTGATCATCGAGTCGTTCTTTCCCGCGGACCCGGCGACCGGCGACTACCTGCGCGGTCTCGACGGTGATCGGAGGCTGCGCGCGATCGCTCAGCCGCACCCGCAGTTGCTTCCCTACATCGGCTAGCGTCAGCGCGTGGACCTTAATTTATTATCACTATAAAGTTAGTAGAGTTACCGCGAGCGCTTGACTGCCACCGGAGTTCAGATGGAACGCGACCAGCTCATCGACCTGACCCGCCGCGCCTTGAAGTTGGCGCGCGACAAGACAACAGACCTCGCGCCGAGCGAGCACCGGGTCGAGGCGCGGGACTACACCAGTCCCGAACGCCACGACCTCGACCGGGCCATGCTGCTGGCCAGCCCGCAGTTGGTCGGCTACGTGTCCGAACTTCCCGCCCCGGGGGCGTATTGCACCAAGACGGTGATGGGTCGCTCCATCCTGTTGACCCGGACTGCCGATGGATCGGTGAAGGCGTTCGACAACGTGTGCCTGCATCGGCAGTCGCAGGTGGTCACGGGATGCGGCACCGCCAAACGGTTCACCTGTCCCTACCACGCGTGGACGTACGACAACACCGGGCGGTTGGTGGGCCTGCCGGGGCGTGAGGGTTTCCCGGACATGACGCTGCGCTCCGACGGCCTGGCCGAACTCCCGGCCACCGAGTTCGCCGGATTCCTCTGGGTCTCACTGGATCCCGGTACGGCGCTGGACGTGGCCGCGCACCTGGGACCGCTGGCCGACGAACTCGATTCCTGGGGCATCGGGCGCTGGTCGCCGTTGGGCGAGAAGGTGCTCGACACCCCGATCAACTGGAAGCTGGCGATCGACACCTTCGCCGAGAACTACCACTTCGCCACCGTCCACCAGCAGACGTTCGCCACCATCGCGCGCAGCAACTGCACGGTGTTCGACTCCTTCGGCCCGCACCACCGGCTGATCTTTCCGCTCAACACCATTCTGGAGCTCGACGAGCTGCCCGAGGAACAGTGGAATCCGTTCCACAACATGGTCGTGATCTACGCGCTGTTCCCCAACATCGTGCTGTCGGTGACGATCGCCAACGGCGAACTGTTCCGCGTCTACCCCGGTGATCAGCCGGGCCGCTCGATCACCGTGCACCAGAACGCCACACCGCAGGACCTGTCCGACGAATCGGTGGCCGCCGGCGCTCAGGCCGTCTTCGAATACGCGCACGCCACCGTGCGCGACGAGGACTACCGGTTGGTGCAGGGGCTCCAGGCCAACCTCGAGTCGGGCGCCCGCGACCACCTGGTGTTCGGCCGCAACGAGCCGGGGCTGCAGCACCGACACATCACGTGGGCGCAGGCGCTGGCGAGTTCAGCTCGCTGACTCATCGGCCGACAGCACCGCGACCAGATCGTCCAGAAGCGTTGCCAGCGCACCGGTTTGAGAGGGGCGCACCGCGGTCAGCAGTTCGACCGCCTCGCCCCGACGCCCGGCGGCCACCAACGGCACCAGACGATCCGCTGTTGTCTGCAGGTCGGGGTCGGACGGTTCGATGTTCGCGACGGTGGTGGTGAGCACCTCGACCAGCTCCCAATCCCGATACAAGGCGAGCGATCGTTCGTTGAAGGCGAACGCGGTCACCGGCTGCCCGCCCAGCATCCCGCGGTAACGGTAGGGCCCCTCCATGTATTCGATCGGCAGGCCATGCGCGGGCGCCGGCACCACCGGCTCACCGACGATGTCGAGTCCCAGTGTGGGACAGGTGATCCGGTGACGGTCGGGCATGTACCGCGCCGGGGCAAGCGGGCGCACCAGGGGCCGCACCGTCTCCGGCCACCGGACGTAGCTGCTGATCGTGACCTCGATGTCTTCGGCGCATTGCGGCGACGTGGCGGGATCGGGGTAGCTCGTGGTGACGCCGGTGAAGGGCTGCAGGACATTGCCGTTCGTCCGGTCGAACTGCCGCCACATGCTCAAGTCGACGCCGTTGTCGAAGTTGATGGTGCGCCATTCGTGCGACCGGGCCCGCGGATCCCCCGCCGTTCCCCCGCCGCCGGCGTATTTTGGAAACCATTGCCGATCGACATGGCCACTGTTGCCGGAGACCTGGTGGATCTCCTCGCCCCAGCACAGGGTGCCGGTCATCGCCATACCGGTCTGGAAGTAGGAGTAGGTGTCGTCTTGGCCGAAGCAGACGATCTTGCCGTTGTAGGTCGAGGCGCCCACCGGAGTCGGTGCGCGCGTGGGGGTTACGGCCAGGTCCAGCCGCATCCGCCGGCCGGAATGGTCCTCCCCCACCAGGCTGACGCGGTAGGTGTAGGGCAGTAGACCCCCGTCGCCGTTGCGGCACGTGGTCCAGGACGCGGTGCCCGCACCGCCGGCGTAGCTGATGTCGAGATAACCCGTGGCCAGCTCCAGCTTGCGGGGCGCCCCCGGTTCGAGGTTGGCCGGCGGCATGTCGTAATCCGTGTACGTGCCGTAATCGCCGGTGTCGAGGTCGAAGAGCGCCATCGTGTAGAAATCGGCGACGATCGTCCCGCCGGGCCGGTTCTTGTTGAAAATCGTCAGGAAGGCAAAGGACCGGTCTGTCTCGGCGGCGTCCAGCTGGCCAGCGATGAACCAGGTGTCCGACTCCTGGTCGGGGTGTTCGCCTTCGGCGGCGGGAAACTCGAGCTGGCCGTCGCCGGGCACCAACTGGAATGGGTAACTGCGCCAGTCGCTCTTCATATCGCGCCCGCCTCGACATCGTCGCTGATGATCCGCTCGCGGCTTCCCGCCTCGCTCTTTCTTCGCTATGTTAGCGTCAATAGCGAATTACGGTCACGGTCGTACTGCACCCACCGCTGCCTCGAGGAGGCGCCCCGATGACGAAGAATTCCGACCATCGTTGTTACGACGAAGTGTTCATCGGAGGGCAGTGGCGCAAGCCCGCCAATCCCCAACAGCTCGAAGTGATCTCGCCGCACTCCGAGGAGCCGGTCGGTCACGTCCAGGCGGCCGGCCCCGAGGACGTCGACGCCGCCGTTGTCGCCGCTCGGCACGCCTTCGACCACGGACCGTGGCCGCGGATGAGCCACGCCGATCGGATGGCCAAAGTCGAACAGCTCGCCGCGATCTACGCCCGCCACAGCGACGACATGGCCGACCTGATCACCGACGAGATGGGATCACCGCGCAGTTTCAGCCGGATGGGCCAGGGGGCGGCCGCCGCGTCGCTGATCCACCTCGCGCTGGCCGCCGCCCGCGACTTTCCGTGGACCGAACGCCGCCAGGGCGTGCTCGGCGAAGTGCACCTGCGCCGGGCCCCGGTTGGGGTGGTGGGCGCGATCGTGCCCTGGAACGTGCCCCAGTTTTTGATCATGCCCAAGCTGATCCCCGCGCTCATCGCGGGGTGCACGGTGATCGTCAAGCCCGCACCCGAAACGCCTTTGGACGCTTTGTGGTTGGCCGAGATGATCGAGCAGCTTGACCTGCCCGAGGGCGTGGTCTCGGTGCTGCCCGGCGGCACCGACGTCGGCGAGGCGCTGGTGCGCCACCCCGGCGTGGACAAGATCGCGTTCACCGGGTCCAGCGCCGTCGGGCGCCGGATCGCCGCGCTGTGCGGGGAACAACTGAAACGCGTGAGCCTGGAGCTGGGCGGCAAATCGGCGGCGATCATCCTCGACGACGCCGACATCGACAAGACCGTGGCCGGGTTGAAGAGCGCGGGCCTGATGAACAATGGCCAGGCCTGCGTCGCCCAGACCCGCATCCTGGTCAGCGACCGCAAGCACGACGAGGTCGTCGACGCCCTGGCCGGCATGATGTCAGCGCTGCACGTCGGTGACCCGGCCGACGAGGCAACGGACATCGGACCGCTTGTCGCCCAACGCCAACAGCGCCGCGTCCAGGACTACATCCAGTCCGGCCGCCGCGAAGGGGCCCGCGTCGTCCTGGGTGGCGAACAGAGCCCGTCCGAGCGCGGTTGGTACGTGCAGCCGACGCTGTTCGCCGACGCCACCAACGACATGCGCATCGCCCGGGAGGAGATTTTCGGGCCGGTGCTCACGGTGCTGCGCTACCGGGACGAGGACGACGCGATCCGCATCGCCAACGAGACCGACTACGGTCTGGCCGGTTCGGTGTGGACGTCCGACATCGGGCACGGCCTCGACGTTGCGGCCGCCGTCCGCACGGGGACCTACGGCATCAACATGTACACCCTCGACATCGGGGCACCGTTCGGCGGTTTCAAGCAATCCGGCATCGGGCGGGAGTTCGGCCCCGAGGGTCTGCACGAGTATGTCGAACTGCAGACGCTGATATGCAAAGGGCAGTTGCCACCCCTATGAGGTGCGCGGCCTCCACCGGGGGTCGCGGCCCAGGCCGGCGAGAAGCCTTGTCTGCGCGTCGCTTTCGGCGGGTACGACAAGCGGGGCCTTGAACATCGCCCCCGAGCTCAGCGTCTGGGAATCCGTCGGTAACCCGACGCAAAACCGTTCACACCACTCGGGGTCCAAGCTGTCGTCGGCCCCCGCCGCACGCGCGAGGTCCCAGGTATGCACCAGGACATCGCGGGTCAGATTCGGGATGAGCGGGTAGGCATCGAGCCGTGTCGCTACGCCCGAGGTAAAGGCCTCGGTCAGCGAGCGGTACGTCAGTCGCCAGCGCTCGAGGGGATCCTCACGTGGCCGGTCGGGCTTGAGTCCCAAGGGACGCAACAGGAGTACGTCGTGAAAGCCGATGACGTGCTCGAGCACTCCTCGGGCATCCCAGGCATCGCACGGGGATGGACGGTCCCATCTGCCGGTCGCCGCGGCAACCGCCTCACCGAACCGGCGGCACACCGCCAGGTGCAGTTCGGCGTTGTCATCCATCGCCGTGATGCGGGTCCTCGGGCACCTGCAGCGTCAGCTCGACCGGGCAGCACAGCGCGCCATGCTGATTGGTCACCTGGATTTCGAGGTCGACCAGGCAGCGCGGCGGGTCCACCGAGGTGTCCCGCCGTTTGGCCACCGCCCGCCCGCGGCCGGTCATGGTGTCGCCGGCGTACACCGACCCGGTCAGCCGCATGGAGCGCCGCACCACGCGGCTGCGCGGCCCCGCCCACTCGGTCGCGACGCGGTCGGCGAAGCCGGCGAGGTGCATCGTGTTGACGTAGATCGTCGGATTCCCTTGAGCTTGAGCGTAATCCGGGTCGAAGTGGCCGGGGAAGTAGTCCCACGTCGCTCCGGTGTTCTCCACCACGCGCTGGTAGCTGATGTGGTCAACCACCTCGGGCAGCTCGACCGGGACGGTGATCCGGTCGAAGTCCAGGCCGTCGCCGGTCACGAGGGCGGCCCGGGGGTGAAGCGGAACAGGGTGTTGCGGGAGGTGGCGACCACGGCGCCGTCCTGGCGGCGATAGGTCTCCAGCGTCTCGACGAAATGGCCGACGCCCAGCCTGGTCCGCTTTTCCGGCGACACCGACACCAGCTCGTCGACGACGGTCAGGACGTCGCCTTCCACGATGGGTTGGGGAAACTCAACCTCGTTGGCCGCGTTGATGAATGTGGTGCCCGGTAGCGGCACCCGCAGGGCGATCAATGAACCGGACCTCCTCCCTCCGGGCTGCCAGGGCGGCGCGATCAACCAGCCCATCAGCAAAGCGGGTGGCGCGAGCAGGCCTCCCCATTGCCGACGAGCGAACTCGGAATCCCAATAGGAACGGTTCCCGTCGCGGACCATCGCGGCGAACAATTGGATGCGTGCGGCGCTGACCGCGGTGGCCGCGGTGCGGGGTTCGCTTTTCGTGCCGACCATCCGCAACGCATCCTCGTAGGTGCCGAAGGCCAGCCGCTGACTGAAATCCTGGTCCACGTATCGATGCCGCTCACATGACGAGCGGATGCCGGCTCGGGACCGAATCCCACTGCAACGTACGGGATGTGAAGTACCATCCGCCGCGCTCGTAGACCAGTGTGTCGTGGAAGACCCCGGTGGCCCGCAGCGCGGTGTCCTCGAACATCGCGGCGAAAAGCACGGCGACGCAATGTTGGTCGGCGTTGACCCCGTCGACGGCGATCTCGTGGTCGACCGTGATCAACCGTTGTCCGTCGCCGCCGTCGAAGGCCGCGCGCAGATCGGTGAACGCCTCGCCGTCACGGGTATAGCTGGCGCCGGAATGGCGGAAGGTGGCGATCCAGCGCTCGCGGTCGCCCTCCGAATAGGCGCGATTGTGCCGGGCGTCCAGGTTGAGGATGGCGGCGCGGCCGGTGGCGGCATGGAGCAGCTGCTGTTCCTGATAGGTCATGGTCATTGTGCTTCGCAGCCTCTCTCACAGTGACGGGCAACGTTACCGGGCAACGATATACCCCTCTTTTTCCCGATCCCATGCGCCCGGACTCACGCCCCGGTTGCGCAACAGGTCTTTGCGGATGCGGCCGATGATGTTCTTGGGCAGTTCGTCCACCGCCTCGACGTATCGCGGCACGCAGAAGTACGGCATCCGGGCCGCGCAGAAGTCGAGCAACTCGGCGCAGTCCAGTGTGGCCCCGGGACGCAGGGTCACGACTACCAGGATGTCGTCTTCGCCCAGCTCGCTGGGGACTCCGACGGCCGCTGCTTCGGCCACGGCGGGGTGACGCATGACGACGGTCTCCACTTCGACCGATGAGACGTTTTCGCCCCGCCTGCGCAGCGAGTCTTTGACGCGGTCCACATAGGTCAGGTTCTGATCGGCATCGAGCCGGCCCAGGTCACCGGTGCGAAGCCACTCCGGGTGCGGGTCCACCCGCATCCCCTGGCCCACATAGCCTTCGCTCATTACGTGGGCCCGCTTCGGCCGGCACGCGATCTCTCCGACGGCGCCGGCCGGTAGCGGATCGCCGCGCTCGTCGATGATGCGCACGTCGAAATCGGGGTTGGGCCGGCCCGAGGTTCCGGGTACACCCTCGTCGGCCACGGCCTTGAGGGCGATCGGGAACGCCTCGGTCAATCCGTACATCGTGACTATGCGGCAGCCGTAACGCTTTTCGATGTCACGGTAGGAGGCCGCGTCGATGGGCGCGGCGGAGATGAACCGGAGCGGCAGCTGCGCGTCCCGCGTATCGGCGGGCAGGTTTTGCAGCATCGAGACCATCGCGCCGGCGCCGGCGAAACCGACGGCGCCGTGGGCGCGGATCTCATCCCACACCTGCGCCGGGTGAAAGGCTTTCGCCAACACGGTGGTTCCACCGACCAGCATCGGTGCCAGCACGCTGGGCGCCGCACTCAGATGGAAGAGCGGCATCGCCGTCCACAGCACCTCCCCCGCGCCGAACTCCCACGCCGAAGCGACGGTCGCCGCCACCGAGAACAGGTAATGCCACGTCGTGGCAACCGCTTTGGAGGGTCCGGTCGTGCCCGACGTGTAGAACAGCACGCCCACGTCCGCCTCGCCCGCTGGGCTGTCGCCCACCGGGTGAACCGGCGTGCTACTCAACGCCTCGGTGAGCGAAACATCCAGCACCACAACGTCGGTCGCCGCATTCAGTCCGCCCGCGACCTCGTCGACGCGGGGCCGCCGCTCAGCATCGGTGAGGATCACCTTGGCGCATGACAGCCGAAGGGTGTGCAGCAAAAACTCACCCTTGTTCGCGGCATTGATGGCAGCGCTGACCGCGCCGATGCGCGCCGCGCCCAACCAGAAGTAGACCCATTCCGGGCAGGTGGCGGTGAACAACGCCACGCAGTCGCCGCGGCCGACGCCCAAGCCGGACAGTATGTTTGCCGCCGCGCGGGAGCGCCGCCGCATCTGCTCGAAGGTCACGTCGACACCGGCGATCGACATCATCACCCGGTCGGGATGCTGCTCGGCCCGCCGATCCAGCACAGCCGGCACGGTGAAACCGTCGACACCGAAATCGGCGGGACCGGGCATCAGGGTTTCATCAGGCTTTCGCGGCCGCCGGGTCCGGCGCGCCGTCGGCGGTGTAGCCGAAATCGGACGGCGACGGTTGCGTTCCCGGGTAGAAGCGGTGCGCCCAGCGGCGAAGGGCCGCGTAATCGTGCGCCTCCTCGGGAGCCAGATTCGGCTTCTCGAGATACTTCATGTTCTCCCAGGTGAAGAAGTCCTGCTTGATGACTTCTTGCTGCAGCGCGAGGAACCGGGCGGCGCGTCCGGTCGGCACGTCACCGGTGTCGCCCGGCTCACGAACGGATGCCTGCGTGTAGAAGTAGTCTGTGTAGTCCTCGTCGACCGGCGTCTGTCCGGTGACCTGAACGGTGGCCACCAGCTCGCTGGGGAATCGCACCACGCCCAGCCCCAGCGAGTAGTTGTCGTAGATGATCTTGGCGTCGACCGGCCCGTTCGGGGTCAGCCAGGTCTGCGCCCGGCCCCCGCCGAAATGGGCGTTGACCGTGGCGTGTAGGTGGTAGCCGGACACCTCGAACGACGCGGTGGTGGCGGGATTGGCGGCCTTGTGCACGTACTGAACGTGGTACGGGTCGGCGGCGTTCTCGATGATCATCTGCGGGTGCACCTTGACCCGGTTGAGCATCTGGGTGTGCGGGTGCAGGGGGTAGTACTCGTTGGTCTCCAGCTCGGGCAACACCGGCGGCTGCCAGTACGGCGCCCGACCGTGCCGCTCGTGCCAGGCCAGCACGAAGCCGTACCACTCCATGCTCGGATAGGTCCGGATGCGGACGTTGTTCTTGCAGCCGATCTTGCTGTAGGGAATCAGCGCGTTGCTGCCGTCACCGCGCCATTGCCAACCGTGCCAAGGACAGACGATGTTCTCGCCCTCCACGGTGCCGCCGACGGCGAGGTTGGCGCCGAGGTGCTGGCAGTAGGCGTCCATCACATGAACCTGGCCCGACTCGGTGCGAAAGAGCACCAGCTCCTCACCGAAGTAGTGCGCGCGCTTGACCTGACCGGGAGCCAGGTCGGAGCCGAAGGCGACGATGAACCAGCCCGTCGGGAAACGGTAGGTCGACAGGGCGATGCCGGCCTGCCCGAACTCTCGTTCTGAGGGGTCCTCGGCCGACTCCGGGGCCGGGTCCGAAACTGTACGCGTCACGAGCACTCCAGTTCGACGACTAGCTCTATTTTTACTATCTTAGGCATAGAACGTCAACGCGGCGCTCACCGGTTCCCGGTGCGTCGCCGCAGAACGGGGCCCGGCGATGACGGCTGCAGCGGTCGACCTGTCCGATCTGTCTTTGTGGTGCAACGGGTTTCCCGACGACCTGTTCGCCGAGCTGCGACGCAGCAGCCCACTGTTCCGGCACGAGCTGACGCCGGGAGTGGCCCAGACCGTGCACCGCGATTTCTGGATGGCGACCAAACACCGGCACGCGGTCCGCCTGCACCGCGACACCGAGTCGTTCACCGCGGCCGACGGCCCGCTCATCCAGCCGGTCGCCATGTTCTCGTCGTTCCCGACGATCATCACGTTGGACCCGCCGGAGCTGAACAGACGCCGCAAACTCATCTCCAACGCGTTCAATCCCCGCGCCATAGCGAAACTCGAGGAGGGGATCCGTGCGCGTGCCGCAAGGATGATCGACGACTTGCTGGCCGCGGGCGGCGGGGACTGGATCGAGGACGTCGCCGACGCGTTGCCGATGTCGGTGATCGGCGACATCATCGGCATCCCGGACGAGGATCGGCCGCGAATCTTCGGCATCTTCGACCAGATCCTGAAAGCGCTTGCGCCCGAAGCACACCCGAGCGGGCGGGTGGAACTCGATCTCTTCGCTTCGGTGTTCAGGTACGCGATGGAGCTCACGGCCGAAAAGCGGCGCAATCCCACCGACGACATCTGGAGCACGCTCGCGACCGCGGTGATCACCGGCGAGGACGGCGAGCGATTCAGCTTGCCCGAGAACGAGCTCGAGTTCTTCTTCTTCGTGCTGGCGTTCGCCGGCAGCGACACCACCAAGAACGCGTTGGCCATCGGGCTGCAGGCGTTCGTGCGCAATCCACAGCAGATCGAGCGGTATCGCGCGCAGGAAGCGTTGCGGCCCGGCGCGGTCGAGGAGGTGCTGCGCTGGGCGTCGCCGGTGGCGTACTGGACGCGCACCGCGAAGGTCGACGTCGAGATGGACGGCCAGCGCATCGCCAAGGGCGAACGGGTGGTGTCGATGCTGCGCTCGGCCAACCGCGACGAGGAAGTCTTCGATTCACCGTTCGTCTTCGACATCGGCCGCCAGCCCAACCCGCACGTGGCGTTCGGGGGCGGCGGACCGCACCACTGCCTGGGCGCCATGCTGGCCCGTGCGGAACTGCGCGCGGTCTTCGACGAACTGCTGCTGCGCTGCGATGACATCGAAATCGGCCCGGCCAAGGCCGCCCATCCCAACCTGACCACCAACATGTCGATCTACGACGAGATGGCGATATCGCTACGCGAGCGCGGGCGAGTCTGATTGCCCGACTCCTCACTCGCGCCGTTCCGGCGCTCGCCGTCGTCGGGCGAGTCAGTCCTCGACAAGCCGCAGCGCGGCCTTCGGGCACTGATCCACCGCGGCGCGCACGTCGATTTCCAGCCGCGCCGGCACGGGGCCGTCCGCGATCTGCACCACGTCGGCGTCCCCCAGCTCGAACACGTCCGGCGCAAGCGATTCGCAAAAGCCGTTGGCCTCGCACAAGTTTTCGTCGACCGTCACGCGCATCAGATGCCCTCCACTTCTCTTACAGACCCTTGGGGCGGGTCCCGATCACCCCGCTGGCCGCGAGGCGTGTCAGTTCTTCGTCGGTCAGCCCGCACCGATCGCGCAGGATCTCTTCATTGTGCTCGCCCAGCTTCGGCGGCGGCCGCAGCAGCCAGTGGTCCTGGCCGTCGAGCAGGGCGAACGGCGGGCACGGGTAGAGACCGAGGCCGGTGCTGCCATGGTGCAGCGCCTCGAAAAACCCGCGCTCGCGCAGCTGCGGATTGTCGGTGACCAGCGACGGCGATACCACCGGCGCGGCGGGAATTCCCGCACCGGCCAGGCGTTCCACCGTCGGTTCAAGGGTCTGGCGGGCGAACCACTCCGCCAGCCGGGCGTCGATCTCGTCGGCTCGTTGCCGGCGACCGGCAACGGTGGACAGGGCCTCGTCCCGGCACCACGCGGGACGGTCCATCACGTCGACCAGCGCGTGCCACTGCGCGTCGTCGCGAATGGTCACGGCGATCCAATCGTCCTTGTCGCCGGCGCAGCGGTAGATGTTCTGGATCGCCGTGCCGTGACCGCGATTGCCCCGACGGCTCAGCGTCACACCGAAGACCTCGGACTCGATCGCCTGGATCGCGGTGGCGTTGAGCACCGTTTCCAGCATCGGCAACTCGACCAGCTGGCCCTTCCCGGTGCGCTCGGCGAAGCTCAGCGCGGCGAGCACGGCGAACGCGGCGTGCACACCGGCCAGCGGGTCGCAGGCCCCGCGCGGGGTCACCGGCGGGGCCTCGGGCAGCCCGGTCACCCAGGCCAAGCCCGCGATCTGCTCCATGGTGGGCGCGAAGCCGACCCGATCCCGCCACGGGCCCTCGACGCCGAACGCGGGCATCCGGGCGAACACCAGTCTGGGGTTGACCCCAAGCAGCACCTCGGCGGTGAGGCCGAAGTGCTCCATCACCCGCGGCGAGAAATTCTCGATCACGACGTCGGCGCCGGCGACCAGTTCGGTGAACAGGCGACGACCCTCCTCGGATCCCAAATCCAGTGTCACCGAACGCTTGTTGGTGTTCATCGCGTGGAACACCCAGCCGTACTCCCACCAGTCGTCCACGTCGGTGCGCATTCCGCCCGAGTAGCGGATGCCGTCGGGCCGCTGGATGGATTCGATCTTGACGACGTCGGCGCCGAACGCGGCCAGCAGGTGGGTCGCGGCGGGCCCGGCCCAGAACGCGGTCAGGTCGATGATGCGAACACCGGCCAGCGGTAACCCGTCCAGCGCCGGTTCGGATTCGGATTCGTCACGGCGCCAAGGCGATTCGTCATCGTCCTCGCCAAGTGAGGGCGTGGCACCCACGCGTGCGGGCGCGCAGGCCGACATCAACCACGGCGGGCGGGGCTGGTGAAAACCGGCGGGGTTGTGGATGAAGGCGTCGCGCTGGCGCACGTATTCCAGATCCCGGATGGTGGAGCCGTTGCCCAGCGCGGCGATCGGCAGCCGGAACAGCTGTCCGAGCTCGACGATTTCGGCGACGGTCCGTTCGGCCAGCCAGGGATGGATCTGCTCGCGGATCAGGTCGCGGTATTGCCACCGGCCGATCTGAAACCGCAGCTGTTCGATCTCCTCCAATTGCGGGCATTCGACCATCGCGGCGAAGTCGAGCCACTGCTGCCCGGTGACCATGGTGATCCCGACGTAGCCGTCCTTGGCGGGCTCGATCGACGGCACTTCGGTGGTGCGGCGGATCGGCGGGACGCGCAGCAGTTGCGAATGCAGCCATTCGCTGCTCTGCATCGCGGTGAGCGCTTCCAGCATGGACAGGTCGAGGTGCTCGCCGGGCCCGCCGCGCTCGATGCGGCGGCGCACGGCCAGCGCGCCGAACGCCGCGAACACACCGCCCATGTACTCGCCCAGATCGCCGCCGATGGAAATCGGGGGCCCGGCGGGATCGCCGCGGAAGCCGGGTGAGCCCGCCCACGCTTGCAAGGTGAACTCGCTGGCGGCGCGGTCCGCGTAGGGTCCGCTCCAGCCGAAATCGGAGATCGTCACGATGACGGCTCGCGGCGAGTGCTCCAGCAGTTGCCGCGGGTCGATCCCCATCGCCGCGGCCCGCGCCGGGCCCGCGGTGACGACGACGACGTCGGCGGCGCCCAGCGTGGCGCGAAAGCGCGCCGAATCCTCGGCGCCGGGCGCGAACGTCATGCTGCGCTTGCCCGCGTTGAGGTAGCTGAAAAAAGGAGCGGTGCCGTCTTCGGCGACCGGCGAACAGCTGGCGGTGTACCGGCGCAGCCAATCCCCTTGCGGCGGTTCGATTTTGCAGACCTGCGCGCCGGCGTCGAGCAGCAGCTTTCCGCAGTAGCTGCCCGCTATGCGGTCACTGATCTCGACGACACGCAAATCGTGTAGCGGTGTCGGCCGGCTGTCGGACCGCTCGCTCAATTGCACCCGCCCTTCCGATCGACGCGCGATCAGAGAAGCTATTTATATCATTACTGCTAAAATAGCTAAGCCAGCGAGTTGCTTTTGTTTCGAGGATCGGATGACCGCCTTGGGAATTGGCCCCGACGCCCGGCGCCGGTTGTCGGCGCCGCGGATCGCCGAAATCGTAGCCGATGAGTTGCGTCGTCAGATCATCGACGGCGACCTCGCCGATGGCGACCTGCTGCCGCGCCAAGAGGTGCTCGTCGAGCAGTTCAACGTGAGCCTGGTGTCGCTGCGCGAGGCGTTGCGGATCCTGGAGACCGAGGGGCTGGTGTCGGTGCGGCGGGGCAACCGCGGCGGTGCCGTCGTGCACGCCCCGGCGAAGACCAGCGCCGCCTACATGCTCGGCCTGTTGCTGCAGAGCGAGTCCGTTGAGGTGGCCGATCTCGGCATGGCGTTGCAGGAACTCGAGCCCGCCTGCGCGGCGCTGGCCGCCCGCCGTCCGGACCGGGCCGAGACGCTGGTGCCCGAACTCACGCGGATCAACGAGTCGATGGCCGAACACCTCGAAGACGGCCGCCGGTTCACCGAAATCGGCCGTGAATTCCATGATCTCGTCGTCCGCGGCTGCGGCAACCACACGATCATCGCGGTCGTGGGCAGCCTGGAGACGCTGTGGACCAGTCACGAACGGCAATGGGCCGACGAGAGTGCGTCGCGGGGCACCTACCCGTCGCTGGCTCAGCGCCGCGCCGTGCTCACCACCCACGTCAAACTGACCGAGACGATCGCGGAGGGCAACGTCGACCGGGCTCGTCGTATCGCCGGACGCCACCTCGCCGACACCCAGACCTACGTGCTGTCCGGTCAGCACGATCAACGCATCTATGCGCTCTCCCCGCAGGCCTTGTCGCGGTCGCGGGACATCCGGCACTCCTGAAGGGCGGCCTGCAACGGTCATGCGAACCGCATTGGTCACCGGCGGTAGCGGCGGGATCGGAAAAGGGTGCGCCCGCAAGCTCGTTGAGCGCGGCTACGACGTGGTGCTCTCGGCGCGGCGGGAAGATCCGTTGCGCGCCGCCGCCGAGGAGATCGGTGCGCGCCACGTGGTGGCCGACGCCTCCGATCCGATCGGATTCCCCGCCGCGATAAGCGCATTGGGGGAAATCGACCTCGTCGTCCACGCGGCGGGGGCGCTCGGCGGAACCTACGCGCGCAAGCAGACCTTCGAGCAGTGGCAGGCCATCATGTCGGCCAACCTGGATTCGTGCTTCGTGGTGACGTCCGCGGTGCTGCCCAGGATGAAGGCGGGCTCGCGGCTGGTGTTCATCTCGTCGTCGGCGGCACACGAGCCGATGCCGGCCCGCACCGCGTATTCCGCCTCAAAGGCCGGCATGAACGCGTTCGCGCGGGCCCTGGCGCTCGAAGTCGATCGCGACGGCATCAGCGTGCATATCGTCACGCCCGGCCCGGTGGCCACCGAGATGCTGCAGGACGTTCCGTTCGAGATGTACGCGATCGCGGTCTCCGACGTCGCCGAGGCGGTCGTCTGGCTGGATACCGTCGACCCATCGGTCGATTTGCCGGAGATCCGCCTGTCCGCGGTGGAGCGCGGCCCCTACGCGCGGCCGCCGGTCGTGCCCACCGAGGCCCGCCGCCGCGCGCAACGGGGTTGACGCCTACGGCGCCGGGAACGGCTTGATCACCGATTCGCCGAACTCGTGCAACGAGTCCGGTGCGGCGAAGTCGGCGAACCAGACGTAGAACCGCTCGACCCCCTGCCCGGCCAGTCCGCTGAAGTGCCCGACCAGCTCGCGGGCATCCCCGCAGACCAGTCCGGATCCCAGGTTGCCGAATCGCCGGGTGCTCACCTCGCGCACGGTGTCGGGATCGGCGCCGGACCGGACGAAGCCCACCATCTGCTGGATGGACAACCGGGCCGTCCCGGCGGCCGTGGCCAGCGTCGGCAGCTTGTCGAGCTGATGGGCAGGCAGATTCCACCAATCCGCGTATCTGCGAACGAGTTCCATCATCCGGGGTCCGCTGCCACCCAGGACCAGCGGTATCGGGTAGGACCGACGCGGGGCCTGCGGCGCCACCGCGGCCTCCCCCGTCCCGTCGCCCCAGTACTGCCTGAGCAGTCTCAGGTGGCGGTCGAGCTGATCGACCCGTGCTCTCGGATCCTGCTGGCCGACATCGAATCTGGCGAACTCCGCGGGCCACGACCCCGCCCCCAGACCGAGCTCGAATCGGCCGCCGCACGCCTCTGAGAGGGTGACGGCCTGTTTGGCCAGCACCGCGGGATGCCGGAAGGCGTCGCAGAGCACCAGATGACCGATCCGCAGCCGCTCGGTCTTGGCGGCCACCCAGGTGGCGATCCCCATTGCCTCCCAGATGCTTTCGTCGGGCAGGCCGGGCGCCTCGAGGTGATCGATGAAAGCGATGCCGTCGAAACCGCTGGCCTCGGCCCGGCGCGCACGCTCGGCGATGTCGCCCGCCGACAACCGGACCTGCGGCAGGAACAGATACCACTCGGCCATGCGCCACCTATGCGTTTGACCCCGTGTCATTGACGGCAGGGCTAGTTTATTATCTTTACTATGTTAGAGGTCTTATGGATGTAGGGCTGAACTCGGAGCAGTTGTCGCTCCGCGACGCCGTACGCGACATATTACGTACGGAGTGCCCGCCTGAGGCCGCCCGCCAAGCGCTCACGGATCCGGAGCGCTGGCGCGCCCTGTGGAAGACGGTCGTGGATCTCGGGTGGACCGAGCTCGCCGCCCCCTCCGAGGAAGAGGCGGGCGACTACGGGCCGGTCGAGCTGGCCGTGGTTCTCGAGGAATGCGGTGCCGCCCTCGCCCCGATCCCCTTGCTGAGCAGCGTCGGTCTGGCCGCGGGCGTGCTGCGTGACGCCGGACTCGACTCGGTCCTGGCCGACATCGCCGGTGGAACCGTGGCGACGCTGGCCGTCCACGCCCCCGGGTCGCGCCTGCCCGGGGCGCCGATGACCCTGCGCGACGGACGGCTGCGCGGTCGTGCGGTCGCGGTCCCCCACCTGTCGCGCGCCGAGCTGGTCGTCACCCTTGCCCGCGACGACGCCGGTGACACCGTGGCGGCGGTCGCGCGTTGCGGCGACGGTGTCACCGTGGTGCCCGCGGCTGACTCCACCGACCCCGCCCAGCCGTTGGCGACGGCCGACATCGACGCCGAGCCCGTGGCCGTCGCGAGCGCCGACGTCGAGTCCGCATTGACGGCGCCGTGGGTGGCCTGCGCCGCGGACCTGATCGGCGTCGCGAGCGCCGCGTTGCGCCGCTCGGTCGAGCACGCGAAGTCGCGGCGCCAGTTCGGCCAACCGATCGGCGCATACCAGGGGATCAAACACGCGTTGGCCGACAACTACGTCGGCCTGGAACGCGCCCGCAGTCTGACGTATGCGGCCGCGGCCCGGCTCGCCGATCCGGCTGCGGCACCCGGCGACGCGTGGACCTCCGCCGCGCTCGCCAAAGCGGCGGCCGGTGACGCGGCCGCCGCCTGTGCGCGCACGGCGGTCCAGGTGCACGGCGCGCTCGGTCAGACCTGGGAGCACGACGTCCACCTCTACGTCAGGCGCGCCTGGCAGGGCGCCGCGCTGCTGGGCGACAGTCGCGCGCTCTACCACGAGGTGGGCCGCCGATTCTGCGGGGGCGCCGCGTGAGCCCGGTGGTGGACGAATTCGGCGCGTGGTTGGCGGAGTTCCTGCCCGACGACTACTACGAGAAGTATCGGCAGTACCGGTGGGACCTGGGCCTGCGGCGCGATTACCAGCGGGCCGCGTTCGAGGCCGGATGGATCCAGCCGACCTGGCCCCGCGAACACGGCGGACGGTCCCTCGGTCTGCGCGACGCCATGGAGGTCCGGATCGAGGCCGCGCTGCGCTCGGCGCCCAAACTGCCCAACATCGCCGGTCCCAACGTCGCCGCGCCCGGCATTCGTCAGTTCGGCACCGCCGCCCAGGTCGAGCGCCTGCTCGTCCCGCTGTTACGCGGTAACGAATGGTGGGCGCTGGGCATGTCCGAACCCGAAGCCGGGTCCGATTTCGCCGGACTGCGCACGCGCGCCGAACGCGACGGCGACGTGTTCCGGGTCAACGGCCACAAGATCTGGACCACCCAGGCCCACAAGTCGCGGTGGTGCACCCTGTATGCCCGCACGGATCCCGATGCGCCGAAACACCGGGGCATTTCCTGCCTGATCCTGGATCTGCACGCGCCCGGGGTCAGGATCGAGCCGATCCGCATGGCGTCGATCTCCGACGAGACGTTCTGCGAGGTCTTCCTCGACGACGTCGAGGTGCCGGGCGACAACCTGCTGGGGCCGCTCAACGGCGGCTGGAATGTCGCCCTGTCGTCGCTGCAGCATGAACGCCAGATGATCTGGATCATGAACTGGGTCGAGATCAAACGCGGGCTCGAGGCGGTGCGCACCGCCGGCGCCGGGGTCTCGGGCGACGACGTCTACACCGAGCTCGGCTCGCTGATCGCCGACGCCGAAGCCCTGCGGGCCACCGGATATCGCGCGCTGGGCAACGAGCTGGCGGGGCGGCCCAGCCCAGAAGCCGACACCATGAAGCTGCTCGGATCGCTTACGCTGCAGCGTGTTTGGGAACTCGGCGCCGCCGCTGCGGGCCCGGAGTCGGCCGCCGATCCGGACCTGCTGTTCGAACGTCAGGACGCGCTGGCCGCGACCATCTACGGCGGAACGTCGGAGGTGCAGCGCAACATCATCGCCGAGCGGCTGCTCGGACTGCCGAAGGGATGACCACGATGGACTACGACCTCGGCGACGACGCCGGACAACTGCGAAGCCACCTGCGCGAGCTGGTCGCCAACCACATCCCCGCCGACTTCCTCGGCGCCTGCACCGAAAACCCGCAGGACCTCGCCACCACCGAGACGTTCTGCAAACTGCTGGCCACCGAGGGGCTGCTCGCGCTGGCATGGCCGAAAGAGCATGGCGGCGGCGGGGGTTCGGTCTGGCAGCAGACGGTGCTGCGCGAGGAGATGTGGGCGCAACACGAGCCGCGCGGTCCGCAGTACATGGGGATCAACTGGGTCGGGCCGGCGCTGATGCGGTACGGGACCGAGGAACAGAAAGCCAAGCACCTGGCGGCCATCGCCGCCGGGGATGTCATCTGGTGCCAAGGCTTTTCGGAGCCCGAGGCCGGAACCGACCTGGTGTCGTTGCGTACCCGCGCCGTCGCCGACGGTGACGGATGGCGCATCACCGGGCAGAAGGTGTGGACCTCGTACGCGCTGATGGCGTCGTGGTGCGTGCTGGCGGCGTGCACCGACCCCGACGCCCCAAAACACAAGCGGCTCACCCTGTTTCTGATCCCGATGGACCGTCCCGGTTTCACCGTCCGGCCGATCCCGTCGATGCTGGGGCCGCACCATCTCAACGAGATGTTCCTGGACGACGTGCAGGCGTTTCCCGGCGACGTGCTCGGCGAGGTCGGCGACGGATGGCGGGTGATGCGCGAGGCGCTGGCCTTCGAGCGGGTGGGCATCGCCCGCTACGCGCGGTGCGAGTCGCTGCTCGAACGCATGCGCAGCCAGCTCGGCGACGAGTGGGACGAGCTGCCCGAGACGATTCGGACGCGGTGGGTGCGGGCGCTGGTCGACCTGCGGGTCGCCCGGCTGCTGGCCTATCGCGCCGTGTCACTGCAGGACGATCCGGCGGCGGGCGCGGCCGCCAGCGCCGCGCGCATCGTCACGACGACCCTCGATCAGCAGGTGGCCGAGCTGCTGTTCGACGTGCTGGGCCCCACGGCGCTGGACAGCGGCAGTTCCGCGCCGCTGCACGGGGCGATCGAAGACCATTGGCGTTACGCACAGGCGGCCACCGTCGCATCGGGCACCATCGAAGTGCAGAAGATGCTGGTGGCACGAGACGTGTTGGGAGGAAGCCGGTGAAAACCGATCTGCCACAAGACATCAGCGACTTCGCCGCCGTCGCGGGCAAGCGGCTCACCCGATTAGGCGGACCGCCGGCCGCGCTGCGCGCCGAGGCCGACGACTCCGTCCGGGACGCGGCCCGTGCCGCGTTGAACGAGGTGGGCGCGTTCGACCTGGACGTGCGCTCGTCCCCGGACGATCTGCTGGCCGCCGCGGTGCTGTGCCAGGCCGCCGGCGCCACGGTGCTGCCCTATCCACTTGTGGAGGAGCTGTTGTCGATCGATGGCGCGCGGCTGGCCCTGGTGAATCCGAAAGCCCCGCGCATCGACCACGGCGATTTGGCCGGCGACTGGATCGCCGCGGACCTGGACGGCAACCGGTACCGGCCGCGGCCGGCCGCGCGCACCGGCGCCAAGCTGGGGCCGTTCCTGGTTCCGGCGACCTTGGGCGCACCCGAGGGAAGCGTCGGAGCCCCCGACGTTAACCTTCATCTCGTGCTCGGATCATGGCGGATTCTGGGAGCGGTGCAGCAGTCGCTGCAGATCGTCACCGAGCACGTGCGCGCCCGGATCCAGTTCGGTAAGCCGCTCGCGGACTTTCAGGCCGTCAGGTTTGCCGTCGCGGACGCCGCCGTCGCGGTGCGCGGGCTGCACGAACTCGCGAAGTACACGATCTGCCGACCCGAATCGCTGCCGGCGCCGATCCATTCGGCCGACGCACTGGTGCTTCGGCTCAAAGCCGCCGACACCGCGCGCCAGGTGATGCGCACGTCGCACCAGTTACTCGGGGCCCTGGGTTTCTGCGACGAGTCCGACGTCAGCGTGCTCGACCGGCACACCCAGCCGCTGATCCGGTTGCCGCTGGGCACCGACGAACTCGCCCTGCGCCTGATCCCCAGCGTGTCGGACGGGTCGCTGGAGACGCTGTTCAGCGAGCCGGTATCTGCGTGAGCCGCCGCACGACGATTGAGGAGGAACGGCGAAGGTGACCGCCGGCGACGATGCAGAGCGAAGCGATGAGGAGGAGCGGCGCAGGTGACCGCCGGCGACGATGCAGAGCGAAGCGATGAGGAGGAGCGGCGAAGGTGACCGCCGGCGACGATGCAGAGCGAAGCGATGAGGAGGAGCGGCGCAGGTGAGTAGCGAACCTGTCGCGGCCGAAGCGGCGGCGAACCCGTTCGCCGACGGGGTTCCCTTCGGAACCAAGCTGCGAGAGCTCGCCGAACAACGTGGGAACGATGCCGGCGTCACGATCGTCGCGCTCGACGGCACCGCGCAGACGCTGACGTTCGGTGAGCTCGACGCCCGCGCCAACCAGTGGGGCCGCGCCCTCGCCGCCGCCGGCGCCGCAATCGGTTCCCTTGTGGCGCTTGCTATTCCGAATTCCCAGCATCTGGTGCTGGCGACGCTGGGGTGCTGGAAGATTGGCGCGGTTCCGGTGCCCATGCACTGGGATCTTCCCGAGTGGGAGCGCGACCGGGTGCGCGAGGTGATCGATCCCGCCGTCGTCGTCGATGAAAAGAGCCGCTGGGACCTCGACGCCCGCGCGGCCGCCGAGTCCGACGGCCCCCTGCCGGTGGCCGTCTCCCCCACCGCCAACGGGATCTGCAGCAGCGGTTCGACCGGCGTGCCCAAGGTGATCCTCAACCTGGCGCCCTCACTGTGGATCCCCCAGCAGGGCGAGCCGTTCCTGTCGAACTGGACACCGGTTTCCCAGCCGCAGACGATCATGGTGCCCGCGCCGATGTATCACACCAACGGCTTCGCCACCTTCCTCATGCTGCTGGCGGGCGACCATCTGGTGATACTCGAAAAGTTCGACGCCGCATTGGCTCTCGATGTGATCGAGCGCTTTCGGATCACCAACTTCACCGCGACGCCCACCATGCTGGCGCGCATCGCGGCCCGGCCCGACGTCCGGGAGCGCGACCTGTCCAGCATCGTCTTCATTCTGCAGGGCGCCGCGGTGATGCCGCCCTCGTTGCTGCATACGTGGTTCGAACTGCTCAGCCCGGAGCAGATCGTGACGGCGTACGGGATGACGGAAAATCTGGGGCTCACCGCGCTGCGCGGCGACGAGTGGCTCGCCCACCCGGGCAGCGTGGGCCGCGGATTCCGGGACACCGAGATCCGGATTCTGGACGCAGAGAAGCGGCCGCTGGGTCCCGGCGAGGACGGGGACGTGTATCTGCGGGCACCGATGAGCGCGGGGTATCGCTACCTGGGTGGGGCGCCCCCACTGCCGTCGACCGAGGACGGCTTCCGCTCCGCCGGGGACATGGGCCACCTCGACGAGGACGGCTTTCTCTACATCGTGGACCGCCGCGTCGACATGATCGTCAGTGGCGGCGCCAATGTCTTTCCCGCCGAGGTCGAGTCGGCGCTGGCCGGCCACCCAGGTATCGCCGACGTGGTCGTGATCGGGCTTGCCGATCCGCAGTGGGGGCGCCGCGTGCACGCGGTGATCCAGCGCGCCGAGGCCGACGGCGCCGAGCCCCTCACCGAGCAGGGCGTGATCGACTACGCGAAGAGCCGCCTGGCCCCCTACAAGGCGCCCAAGACGGTGGAATTCGTCGACGCGATACCGCGCACCGCGGCCACCAAGGTCAACCGCTCGGCGATGATCGCGGCGCGGGGCGGCTGAGCGTCCGACCGTCGGTCGGCGCGACGACCCAGAAGGTATGGCTTCGCGGATGGGCCCCAGGACGCGGTAACCTCATTCTCAGAGCGTAAGGACTGCGCCAGGGAAGGGAACAGCGCCGATGACCGCCCCGAATGACGAAGCCGAAGTGACGCGCGGCGACCGCTTCATCAAGACCGCCGTCGCGATCCTGGGCGAGACGGGACGCACCGACTTCACCGTGCAGGAGGTCGTCGCCCGCTCCAAGACGTCGCTGCGGGCCTTCTACCAACACTTCGCCAGCAAGGACGAACTACTTCTGGCGCTGTTCGACAGAACCATCGCTCAATCGGTTCAGGCCTGGCGCGCCGAAACCGCGGGACTGGACAGCACGTCGGCGCTAAAATTGCTGATCGATCGGCTCAGCGAGCAACCGGAATCGAGCACCCAGGACAGTCTGAATCGCGCGCTGACCCTCTACAACCAGCACTTGGCCGAGACTCGTCCCCGTGACTACGCCCGGGTGCTCACACCGTTGCACCGGCTGACTCGCGACATCGTCGGGCAGGGCATCACCGAGGGCGTCTTCAACCCCGGATTGGACGTCGGTGCGGCCGCCGCCATCGTCATGCAGACGGTGATGGGCGCGCAGCGATTGCGTTGGCTGGGTTCGGAATTGAACGGCGCACCCGTGGATACGGGCCACCTCTACGACTTCTGCAGCCGCGCGCTCGGCATCCGCGAGACGGACGAAGAGTCGACGGTCCCGTCGCTGGCCGAGCTGTTCGCTCAGATCGGCATGCGCCCGGGCAGCCGCAACGGCGAGTTCGCGATGACCATGCCGGTCAGCCCGCAAGTCGTCAACACGTCCGGCGCCCTGCAGGGCGGCTTGATCGCGACGCTGGTGGACGTGGCGGGCGGCCAATTCGGGCTGGATTACCTGGAGCCGGGCACCACGATGACGACCTCGGATCTGTTTGTGCGCTACCTGCGGCCCGTCCGCCAGGGCTCGGCGTTCGCGGTGCCCAAGGTGTTGCGATCCGGACGACGGGCGATGGTGATGCAGGTGGACATTTTCGGCGACGGAGACGGCGACGACGACGAATTGCTCGCCACGGCCACCGTGAACTTCGCCATCATCAACGGCGCGACGCCGACGATCGGGCCGCGGGCCGACGAATAGCGCGGGTGTCCCTCGCTGCCCAGCGGTGGTAACGTCGTTACCACGCAATGAGAATTTAGACCATTTGCAAGGAGATCGCCATGCCGTCTCGCGAGCTTCCCTTCCCGGTTTTCGACGCGGACAACCACATGTACGAGCCGCAGGAGGCGCTCACCAAGTTCCTGCCGGACAAACGCAAGAACGTCATCGACTACGTCCAGGTGCGCGGCCGCACCAAGATCGTGGTGCGCGGCCACATCAGTGAATACATCCCCAACCCGACGTTCGAGGTGGTGGCACGCCCGGGCGCCCAGGAGGACTACTTCCGCAACGGCTCACAGGGCAAGAGCTATCGCGAAATCCTCGGCGAGCCAATGAAAGCCATCCCGGCCTTCCGCGAACCGGGCGCGCGCCTGGAGGTCATGGACGAGCTCGGCATCGACTTCGCGCTGATGTTCCCGACACTGGCCAGCCTGGTCGAGGAGCGCATGAAGGACGACCCGGAGATGACCCATGACGTCATCCACGCCCTCAACGAATGGATGTACGAGCAATGGTCGTTCAACTATAAGGACCGCATCTTTGCCACCCCGGTGATCACCCTGCCGATCGTGGACCGTGCGCTCGAGGAACTGCAGTGGTGCCTGGAGCGCGGCGCCCGCACGGTGCTGGTGCGTCCCGCGCCGGTGCCCGGCTACCGCGGCAGCCGGTCGTTCGGGCTCGAAGAATTCGACCCGTTCTGGCAGGCCTGCGTGCGGGCCGAGATCCCCGTTTCGATGCACGCCTCGGACAGCGGCTACTCCGAATTGCTCAACATCTGGGAGCCGGGCGACGAGTTCCTGCCGTTCAAGCCGACCGCCTTCCGCAGCCTGGCCATGGGCCATCGCCCCATCGAGGATGCGTTCGGTGCCCTGATCTGCCATGGCGCGCTGTCCCGCAACCCTGACCTGCGGATACTGTCCATCGAGAACGGCGCGGACTGGGTGCCGACCCTGTTCCGGGGCCTCAAGGGCGTCTACAAGAAGATGCCGCAGGCGTTCACCGAGGACCCGATCGAGACGTTCAAGCGGTGCGTCTACGTCAGCCCGTTCTGGGAAGACCGGTTCACCGAGATCGTCAACATGGTGGGCACCGACCGGGTGGTCTTCGGATCCGACTGGCCGCACCCCGAGGGCCTGAAAGACCCGATCACGTTCGTCGACGAGCTGGCCGATTTCAGCGACGAGGACAAGGCAAAGATCATGGGCGGCAACCTGATGAAGCTGATGAAGGTTTCCGCGCCGGCGTCGAAGAAGCCCGTCTCGGCCTGATTGCGCGCCGGGCGCAGTCCGCTGGACGACCGAAACATGATGTGCGCCCGTTGCTTTGGGCGGCCATCGCGCACTCGCACGTTGGCAGCGCGTAGTCGATCCACCTGATTGCGGGTGTGGGCATGACGTGACGGGTCCGCGTGGCGCCGCCGATGGCGCACTCGTGCAACGCGTTTCCGCACCCGCGCACCACCGCCGATGGCTATCTCGATTTTCGGCAACGTCAATTTTGCGCGTCGCCGAATTCGCCGGATGTAACACTCCGGTATCAAACCGTTGCGATATGCAACTAATACCATTGCTAATCTGAACATCTACGTGTGCAAAATTGGTCGCTTGATTTGACCCGGTTACGACTCTGATTAGCCCGCAGGCCCGTCGAAAACTGCGAGGAGGAACGGCCAGATGGTGGCCGAAAAGGACTGGGACCGAACGGTCGGCGCGGCCGAGGACGTGCGGCGCGTCTTCGAGAATGTCCCCATGCTGTTGGTCGGCCTTGAAGGGCCCGAGCACCGATTCGTCGCGGTCAACGCGGCGTACCGCGTCCTCAGTCCGCCCATCGACTCGATCGGGCTGCTGACGCGCGAGGTCTATCCCGAACTGGTGAGCCAGGAAATCATCCAGATGTTCGACCGGGTGTACCAAACGGGCGAGCCGCAATCGGGAACAGAGTGGCGGGTCCAAGCCGACTTCGACGGCGCGGGGCAGGCGCAGGAACACTTCTTCGACTTCATCGTCACGGCACGCCGCGCCGAGGACGGCACGATCGAGGGCGTGCAGCTGGCGTTCACCGACGTCACAGACCGGGTGCAAACGCGGATGGCCGCCGAGGCGCGCCTCGAGGAGCTGTCCGAGCGGTACCGCAACGTCCGCGATTCCGCCACGGTCATGCAGCAGGCGTTGCTCGCGCCGTCGGTGCCCGTCATTCCCGGCGCGGATGTGACGGCGCAGTATCTCGTCGCCGCGGAGGACACCGCGGCCGGTGGCGACTGGTTCGATGCGATTCCCCTGGGGGACAGGCTGGTTCTCGTCGTCGGTGACGTCGTCGGCCATGGTGTCGAAGCGGCGGCGGTGATGTCACAGCTGCGAACCGCGCTGCGGATGCAGGTCGTGGCGGGATATCCGATCGCCGAGGCGCTCGAGGCCGTCGACCGGTTCCGCAAGCACGTGCCCGGGTCGAACACGGCCACAATTTGCGTCGGCGCGCTCGATTTCGGCACCGGCGAATTCCGTTACTGCACCGCCGGACACCCGCCGCCGCTGCTGGTGACGTCCGAGGCGACCTCGCGCTATCTCGAGCCTTCCGGCGCGGGTCCGCTCGGCAGCGGCACCGGGTTTCCGGTCCGCACCGAGTTCCTCGATGTGGGCGACTCGATCCTGCTGTACACCGACGGCCTGATCGAGCGGCCCGGCCGGCCACTGGGCGCCAGCACCGCCGAATTCGCCGAACTGGCCGCGAATATCGCCGGCGGCCAACGCGGCTTCGTCATCGAATCATCGATGCGAGCGATCGACCGAATCTGTTCGGAGACACTGGAACTGCTGCTGCGCTCGACCGGCTACAGCGACGACGTGACACTCCTCGCGGCGCAACGCCGCACTCCACCCGCGCCGCTGCACATGACGCTGGACGCAACCCTGCACGCCGCCCGCGCGGTACGCACTCGGCTCCGGCAGTGGCTGGCGGAGATCGGCGCCACCGCCGACGACATCTCCGATGTCGTGCACGCGATCTCGGAGTTCGTCGAGAACTCGGTCGAGCACGGGTACGCGACCGACGTCTCCGACGGCGTTGACGTCGAAGCGATGCTGTCCGGCGACGGCGATCTGCACATTTCGGTGATCGACCGCGGACGGTGGAAGGATCACCGCGAAGGCGAAACGGGCCGCGGCCGCGGCCTTGCCATGGCCGAAGCCTTGGTGTCGGAGGCGCACGTCAGTCACGGCCCCGATGGGACGACCGCGCGGGTGACGCACCACCTGTCGCGGCCGGCGGACTTCGTTACCGACTCGCTGGTCAGCCGCGCGACCCGTCAGCGGACGGTCAACTCCGAATTCGTCTCCGCGGTCACCGAACCGGGCCGCATCGTGGTCAGCGGCGACGTCGATTCCAACACCGCGTCCACGCTGGACCGTCAGATCGCGGTCGAAAGCCGTTCCGGCGTCGCACCGTTGACCATCGATCTCAGCGCGGTCACCCACCTCGGATCGTCGGGCGTCAGCGCCCTTGCCGCCGCGCGGGAGCGGGCACAACGACAGGGCAGCGAGTACGTGCTGGTGGCCCCGCCGGGAAGCCCGGCGCACCACGTCTTGTCACTGGTGCAGATCCCGGTGGTCAGCGGTCTGGCCGAGAACGTCGTCGCCGAGGGCTAGGACCGCTCGGACCGCTCGCCATGCCGTACCTGGCTGAACGGCACCCCGCGGTCGGCGGCATATTCGCGGGGGAAGCCCAGCACCCGCTCGCCGATCACGTTGCGGGCCATTTCCGTTGTGCCGCCGCCGATCGCGACCGTCTGCCGCGACAGGTAGCGCAGCCCCGCCTCCAGGCCGGCGCCCGGCTCCCCCACCACGCCGGCGCTTCCCGCGATCTCCAGCGCCGTGTCGACGTCGGTGGTCACGGTTTCGGAGTGGAACAGTCTGATGAGCGTTCCGGCCGCCGGCGGCAGGACGCCGTCTCTGACACTGCGGTACACATGGCCGATCAACTGCTCGGCCACCGCCCGGTGCACCAGGACCCTGCCGGCCTTTTCCTGCACGCGTGGGTCGTCGGCCTGTCCGGTCTTCTCCACGAGGCCGACGTAGTCGACCGGGATCGCGTTGCCTCCCTCGCTGCCGCCGCCGCTGGCGAACTCCGAGCCCTGCCCCACTGCGCGGCGCTCGTGGTACAGCTGTCGCGAGGCCACCGCCCAGCCGCCATTGACCTCCCCGACAACGGCGTCGTCTGGAACGTCGACTCCGTCGAGGAACTCCTCGCAGAACTCGGTGGAACCGCTCAGCATGGTGATGTGCCGCAACGTGATTCCCGGATGAGAGATGGGCACCAGGAACATGGTCAGGCCCTCGTGTTTGGGCACATCCCAATTCGTGCGGGCCAGGCACAGGCCGTAATCGGCGGCGAAGGCGCTCGTGCTCCACGTCTTGGCGCCGTTGATGATCCAACGGTCGCCATCGCGCTCGGCCCGGGTGAGCACGCCGGCCAGGTCCGATCCGCCGCTGGGTTCGCTCAACAATTGCACCAGCACCTCTTCGCCGCGCAGCGCCGCGGCGATGTGCTGCTTCTTCTGGTCTTCGCTGCCGGTGTCGAGCAGCGTTGCGCAGCAGATGGTGAACGTCGGGGTGTTGAGGATCAGGGGCATTTCGTAGTCGAGGGTTTCGGCGTCGAATGCCTTTTGGTATTCGTAGTCCAGCCCCAGACCGCCATACTCGCGGGGAAAGCAGATGCCGGCGAATCCGCCGTCGTACAAGCGCTTTTGGAGTTCTCGGGCCCGCAGCCAGGCCCGCTCGTCGTCGCGCGGGGCCGGTGGTGGGGCGTCGCGGTCGATGGCGGGCATGTTGTCGGCCAACCATGCCCTGGCCCGGGCGGCGAACTCTGCGACAGATTCGGTGTGCGTCATCTGTCCGAACGACCCGCCTTTTCGAACTCGTACACCCGCAGGTTGTGTTCCTCGGGCGTACCAAACATGCTGCGGTACAACGTAACCCGGCGAAGGTACAGGTGCAGGTCATGCTCCCACGTGACACCGATGCCGCCGTGCATCTGTACGCAGGCCTGGACGATCTGGCCGGCCATCTCCCCCACGTAGGACTTCGCGATGCTGGCCGACAATCCCGCCTGCGGCGCGCGACCCGCCACGTTGTCCACCGCCGCCCACGTGGTCGCCCGGCAGGCCTCCAGCCACAGCTTCATGTCGGCGAACTTGTGTTTGAGGGCCTGATACGACGCCAGCGGGCGACCGAATGTGTGCCGGTCCAGCGCCCACTGGGCGGTGAAGTCAAACACCGTTTGCAGGACGCCGACGACCTCGGCGCACTGCAACACCTGGGCGATCTGGCTTTGTCGATCGACCAGTGCGGGCGTCTCACCGGCGGTGCCGACGGCCACAGACCGGGGCACGACGACACCCTCGAAGCGCACGCGGGCGTATTGCTTGACCAAGTCCACCGACTGCTGGGGCTCGATGCTGACGCCCGGAGCATCCGTCGGGACCAGAAACTGGCGAATCTCAGCGCCATTCGGGCCGCCGCGCGCCACCACCAGCAGCGCCGAGCTCTGGGCGCCCGCCTCGACGCGGTCCTTGACGCCGTCGATGCGGTAGCCGGCGTCGGTTTCGGTCGCCGTCACCGCGGGAGCCAGTGGCGCCCAGCCCTGGCCGGGCTCACAAACCGCCCACGACGCCACCGATTCACCCGCGATCAGCGCCTCGATGGCATCGGCGTGCGCTTCGGAGTTGGAGCACTCGGCGAGCGTCGACAGGACGGTGCTGACCGGATACAGCGGCCCGGGCGCGACCGTCTTTCCGAGCTGCTCGGCGACCATCGCCAGGTCGGCGAAGCCGCTCTCCGACACACTCCCGCCGCCCAGCTCCTCCGGAACGAGCAGCCCCGTCCACCCGAGCTCCGCGGCGCGCCGCCACCACGCTGGGTCAAACGACGCCCCCTCGGCGTGTAGCTCCCGCACCCGGCGCAGCGGCGCTTCCTTTTCGAGAAAGGCCTGGGTCGTCGAGGTGAAGAGGACCTTTTCGGGGGAGTCGATGGTGGTCATGGTGCCGAGGGAATCCTTCTTGACATTCGATCGCTGCGGGTGCAACGGAAACGGTTTGGGTGTTTGATCATCCGCCCGATCGGTCCTCGGTTGGCTGGCATTTCTGATGTTAGCAACGGGCAATACGGTAAGAGATACCGGAGTTCAGTCGGTAAAAGCGGTGACGAGATTTCCGCCTCGGCGAACAGCGCGGGCCGTCGCGTTTACCCGGACGAGCCGTTCCTACATGGCGAACACGCGGCGCACCGCCTGGGCGTGCAGCGCCCGGTTCTCCCGGGAAACAATCCAATCCGGCACCATCGAGTCGAAGCCATTGAAGGTCGCTGCAATCACATGCAATTCGGTGTGGACGTAAGCGTGCAGCAGCCGATTGGCGTAGTCGATGGCCTCGTCGCGACAGGGATCGATCTCGGAGCAGCTGACGAACGTGGGTGGCAGCCCCTCGAGGTTTGCCCGGTGCGCCGGGACGTGTTGCCCACTGGCGCTGGCGTGGCCGAGGTAGTGATTCCATGCCCGGCTCACGGCCGGGCCGTTGAGGCCCGGGGTGCGCTGGAACTCGCGACGCGACGGCGTGGCGTCGGAGTCGAGCATCGGCTGGTGCAGGATCTGCATCAGGATGGCCGGACCTTCCTGGTCGAACATGCGCTGGGTCAGGCCGGCGACGAGCGCCGCGCCGGCGTCGCGCCCCATGACCGCGATGCGGCCGGCGTCGGCGTCCAGTTCTTCACTGTTGTCGACCACGTAGCGGAAGGCCGCTTCGACGTCGTCCAGCGCCGCCGGGCACGGATTCTCCGGCGCCAGCCGGTAGTCGACGGAAACCACCAGACAGCCGCCGTCGCGGGCCAACTCCACGCAGTGCGCATGGTCCGTCTCCAGGTTGCCGGTGACGAACCCGCCGCCATGGGCGTACACCACCAGGGGCGCCGGGGATTCGGTGTCGCCGCGGTACAAACGGAGCCCCAGCTGACCGCCGGGCCCGGCGATGGATCGGGAGTCGATCGAGACGCCGCTGGTGTCGGCCGCCGCGGCGCGCTGGGCGGCCAGCAGGTTGGCGTGCTCCCGTTCGGCGGCCAGTGTCTCGGCGCGGAACTCGAAGGCGCCCAACTCGACGGCGGCGTCGCGCAGTACCGGGTCGATGCGGGTGAGGCCGTGTGGGCGGGCCAGGTTCGTCTGTGTCATACCTATTCGTTTTCTCCGGCTCGTCATGCACGCTAAACCACCTTCAAGGTAGACCTGCGCGTTTGGCCGGAGGCAGACGAGGTAGGTATTGGCGCGAAAAGCCCCGGGGCGGCGCGGCGAACGGGACCGGCCGTGCCGAACGCGTTGCGGCATTGCCTAACCGGGGTGTGGCGATCGCGCGAGCCGTTGGGATTCGTTGCTATTTATACTATGATAGCTAAATTCCGCTCGGTACACACCCGCCGTGGACTCGCGGTCGACGATCGGTCCGCGCGAACGGCCTGACTCGGTTGTTTTCAGGAGGAAGCGCTGATGACGCTCAGCACTGACCCGAACGGTCAGCCCGTGGTGCCCCCGCTCGACTTCACCGGTGAAACCAGCCCCTATCCGTTCTTCGAGTACATGCGGCGCACGGACCCGGTCTGGCATGGTTCCCTGGCCGATTCCGGACAGCTGCCCGAGGAATTGCGGCCCGACGACGAATGGGTCCTGTTCGATTACGACGCTGTGTCCCAGGCTTTCCGCGACGACCGGGTGTTCACGTCGGCCGCCTACGACAAGACCATCGGGCTGGTGATGGGACACACCATTTTGGCGATGGGCGGCAGGGAGCACCACGACCACCGCAACCTGGTGGCCAAAGCCTTTCGTGCGACCGCGCTGGCGCGGTGGGAGCCCTCGGTCATCGGGCCGGTGTGCGATCAGCTCGTCGACGAAATCAAGAACGACGGCCAGGCGGACCTGGTGAAGGCGGTGACCTTCGAGTTCCCGACGCGGATCATCTCCACGCTGCTCGGTCTGCCCGCCGAAGATCTCGACCTGTTCCGACGCCTGTCGCTCGACCTCATCTCGATCCCGACCGACATCGAGGCGGGGTTGAACGCCGCCAACGAGCTCTACGACTACTTCCTCAAACAGGTCGAGCAGCGCAGGCGCAAGCTCACCGACGACATCATCGGAGACCTGGTCGCCGCGGAGATCGACGGCGAGAAGCTCACCGACGAGGCCATCATCGCCTTCCTGCGGCTGCTTCTTCCGGCCGGGCTGGAAACCACGTACCGTTCGTCGGGCAATTTGCTGTATCTGCTGTTGACCCACCCCGAGCAGCTGGCGATGGTCCGTCGGGACCGATCCTTGTTGCCGATGGCGATCGAGGAGGGCCTACGCTTCGAAACGCCACTGACCACGGTCATGCGTACCACGACCGAGGAGGTCGAAATCGGCGGTAAGACAATCCCGGCCAACGCCCAGATCGACATGTGTATGGGTTCGGCCAATCGCGACGAGACCCGCTGGACCGATGCCGATACGTTCGACATCTGCCGCCCGCGCCAGGCCCACATCGCCTTCGCGGGCGGCATTCACATGTGCCTGGGCATGCATCTGGCGCGACTGGAAACGCGGGTCATGTTGAACAGCCTGTTCGATCGCGTCGAGGATTTGGCGTTCGTCCCCGACGACGGCACCGGCGTGGAATCCAAGATCGTCGGGCTAACCTTCCGGTCGCCCAACAAGCTTCCGGTCACCTTCGCGCCCGCCGCATGAAAAGCCGCGCAGCGATCCTGCACGACGTGGGAGGGCCGTGGTCGGTCGAGGAATTTGAACTGGATCCGCCCAAGGCCGGAGAGGTCCTGGTGCAGATGGCCGCCGCCGGCTTGTGCCACTCCGACGACCACATCCTTAAAGGAGACATGTCGGCGCCCAATGAGGTGATGCGATCCCTCGGCCTGCCCACCATGTTCCCGACGATCGGCGGCCACGAGGGCGCCGGGATCGTGCGTGAGGTCGGCCCGGGCGTCACCGACTTTGCGCCGGGCGACCACGTGGTGATGTCGTTCGTCGCCGTGTGCGGCCAATGCCGTTGGTGCGCCAGCGGAATCGAGTACCTTTGCGACCAGGGCATCGGCACCATGGTCCCGGGAATGCCCACCGACGGCACGTTCCGCCACCACACGGCCGACGGCCGGAAGCTGGGCCACATCTCCAAGATCGGCGCCTTCGCCGAACACACGGTGGTATCGACGAATTCATTGGTGAAGATCGAGCAACACCTGCCGCTGGCCTCGAGCGCGCTGCTGTCGTGCGCCATCCCGACCGGATACGGTTCCGTCGCCAACCGGTCCAACATGCGTGCCGGCGATACCCTCGTGGTGATCGGCGTCGGCGGGATCGGCACGGGCGCCATCCAGGGAGCCCGGATCAACGGCGCCGCGCAGATCGTGGCGGTCGATCCTGTTGACTTCAAACAGAAATCGGCTTTGCAATTCGGTGCCACGCACAGCGTGGCGACGACGACCGAGGCGCTGGACCTGGTGCGGGGTCTGACGTACGGGGTGATGGCCGACGCCGTGGTGGTCTCGCCGTCGTTGATCACCGCCGAGGACGTCCGCGATGCGGTGCGTCTCACACGCAAGGGCGGCACCTGTGTGCTCACCGGCATGACGTCGCAGTTGACCCGGTCGGTCAAGATCGACCTGCAGGACTTCATCTTGACCAATAAGACGTTGGCGGGCACCATCTTCGGCTCGTGTAACCCGAAGGCGGACGTCGCCAGGTTGGCGAGGCTGTATGAGACCGGTCAGTTGCAACTCGACGAGATGATCACCAAGCGCTATCGCCTCGACGAGGTCAACGACGCCTACGACGATCTGCTCAACGGCAAAATCGTCCGGGGCATCATCGATTTCGGGATAGCCTGAAATCCTGCTTACATCTTGATCGCGGGGATCAGCCTACTGAGATTCCAGAGCCGGTCTCGTCGCGCCGACAGGCAGGAGATCGCCAGTGCGACAGCGGTTATCGCGGCCAGCACGATGATCGCCTGCCATAGTCGGGCGTCGATGCCGCCCAGGATGAGCTGCCGGAGCCCGTTGACGCCATAGGTCATCGGGTCGAAGCGGTGCAGGATCTGGAACGGCCGTGACGTGGTTTCCACGGGGTACATGCCGCCCGCACTGACGAGCTGCAACATGAGCAGAGCCATGATCAGCACCCGGCCCACCGCTGGACCGACAAGCGCGTTGATCGCCTGCGTCGCGGCTACGAACGCACCGGAGATCAGCACCATGAACCCCAGCATGGCCGCCGGATGGACGGCGTGCATACCGAGGGCGAACCGGACCACGCAGTAGAGAATGACGGCTTGGAATAGCGCGATCGCGGCGGCGGGCAGGTAGCTGGCGAGCACCACGCGGAATGCGAGCACCTCCGCCGCGATCGGGCGAGTCTGCAAGGGCCGCAGCACCATCCACAGCACCAACGCACCGAAGAACAAGGCGAGCGTGAGGAAGAACGGAGCCATCCCGGTGCCGAAGTTGGGCGCGGCGTTCTCATGTGAAGCCTCGAGTTGCACCGGACCACCAATGGTTTCGGCGACCGCATCCTTTTGCTGGCTTGTCCAGTTGGGTACCTGCTTGGCCCCGTCGGCGAGTTTGGTCGCCAGCTCGGCCGATCCCGCCTTGAGTTGTCGTGCGCCGTCGTCGAGCTTGGCGATGCCACCGGCCAATTCGGCGTTGCCGGTGGCGACTTGCTGGGCTCCGTCGCGCAGCTGGGTGAGCTTGTTCGTCAGCTCCTGTCCCTTGCTGCCGACCTGATCGAGCGCCGACCCCAGGGGGCTGCCCGGGTTCCGTAACCCCGATGTCATGGCGATCGCCGCGTTCTGCGCGTCGGTGAGCTGCTGGCGGATCTGAGGCGTGAATTGGTGACCCCGGAGCTGATCCTGGATGCCGCGCAGGTTGTTCGCCAGCGGATCCTGTCGTGCGGAGAGCTGGTCGATCACCGATGACAGCGAGTTTGCGGCGGCATCCTGCGCCCCGGCGATGGCACCGAGTTGGTCGTTGGCCTGCGCAAGAGCTGCCGCGCCCTGTTGCAATTGCTGCGTGCTGCCGCCGATTTGCGACACCGCCTTGGTCACCGCGAGCAGCGGGTCGGTGGCCTGGTTGATTCCGTCTGACAGTTGCTTGGCGCCCGTGGCAAGCGTTGCCGATCCGGACCGCGCGGTATCCAGGCCGGACACCAGCTGACCGGCGCCGTCGTCGAGTTGCGCGGCCCCGTCTGCGGCCTGCTTGATCCCCGATCCCGACGAAACCACCACCGACAGCATCTGATTGACGGCCTGTCCCGAGATCCGGCTGGACACGGCGTTGAGCACCTGGCCGATGGCAGTACGACCGATACTCGTCGAGATGTAGTTGTTGGCGTCGTTGTAGACGGCGATCAGGTTGGCCTTCTTGGGTTGCCCGGTCACCGGCGACGCAATGGCCGCGCTGAAATCGGGCGGTAATTCGACCATGAAGTAGTACTTGCCGTGGTCGACTCCGTTGCGTGCCTCCGCTAGGTCCACGACGTGCCAGTCAAGGCCGCCGTCCGCGGTAAGGCTCTTGGCGATCTCCGCGCCGGCGTTGAACTGTTGCCCGGATACGACGGCACCACGATCGGAGTTGACCAACGCCACGGGCATCTTGTTGGTGTGGCCGAACGGATCCCAGAACGCCCACAGGTACAGCGCCCCGTACACCAGGGGTAGCAGCATCAGTACGACGATCGCCACGCGCGTCAAGCGGCTACGGCCGAAACGTTTGATCTCCGAGCCAAAGGCGAGTCCAGCCAACATCGTTCAGCCCTCTCCGGTCAGGATGCGGTGATCGTGTAGTTCGTGGTCGGGCGCCTCCGTGCCGAGCGGGTTGGTCACCCCGACGACGACGGTGCGCTGCTCGGCGATCACGCCGAGCCTGTCGGCCGCGATCGTTCGCCGGGAATTGTCGCGAACCTGCTCGAGGTCGCCGACCACCAGGATCGGCCGATTCGACAACAACGCCAGCGTGATGCGCAGCAGAAACAGTTCGAGGTCTGACAGTTCGACGATGTAGGTGTCGCCGGACGGCGGGGCCATCTCGCCGAAGACCTCGGCCAGCTCGGCCGGACCCGATTGAAGCGGCACCGACGAATACCACGGCGCCAGCCACCGCCGTTGCTCGGCGAGCACGGTCTCCACGGTCACCGAATCCTCCAGCTCGTCGATGCCTTCGAAGGCCGCGATCGAGCACTGCCGGCGGATCGCGCGCGGGGTTGTTTCGCCGAGGACGGTGAGCGTGCCGTGGCTCGGCCTGAAACGTCCCGCGAGCGTCAGCAGCAGCGTGGTCTGCCCTGGGCCCCCGGGCATCTGAATCGCGTGAAATCCCGACGTCAGGGTTAGGTCGACCCCCGAGAAGAGCGGCCCGTGCTCACCGTCGACCCCCAATCCGCGGGCGATGATCACCGGCGCCGCGGCGTCCGGCCCGTCATTCGTACCCATGGTGAGGCCCTCCCTGACCGGCGGAAGCCCGAATCGATCCCAGCACCGCGGTGACCAGCTGCGCTAGCAGGTCGGGGTTGATGGTCCCGGGACGCAGGACCTCTTCCATCGCCACGCCGAGGTTGATGGTGACGACGAGCTGGGCGAGGTCGGCGAGCTCTCGATCGGATGCCACGGACGGGCTCGATTTGACGATGTGCACCGCTTGGTGGGCGGCGGCGGCGCGGCGGCGTTCGATGAGGCGCTCGCGCAGCTGGTTGTCGCGCTGGGCGCGCAGCCAGTATTCGACGAACAGCACGTAGAAATCGGAATGGTCGCGAACCGCGTCCAGCCATGACCGGCTCAATTCCCGTGCGGCCGCACCGGTGTCGCCGCCGCTGCTGTCCAGCGCTGTGGCGATCTGCTCGCCGCGGAGCTCGAATTCGCGGTCGAGCAGGGCCAAAAACAGCTCATCTTTGGATTCGAAATTCGAGTAGACCGCTCCCTTGGTGAAACCCGCGGCCTGGCCGATCGCATCGATGGTGGCCCCGGCGAAGCCTTCGGCGGCGAAAACCTTCGACGCCGCGTCCAGGATGCGGTCGCGAACCTCGCCGCGGGTGGGGCGGGTTCGGTGCGCCTTGACAGGAGACATGGTCAGCAGCATACTCCCTGGTATCGAATGGATACTATTGAGTATCGAAAGGATAGCGCCAAGAAAGCTTGGTTAGGGTGTGATCCCAGAGTTCGCGCGCGAGGATCGGATCGTAGGCCGCCCGATTGGCTTTGGCGACTTTGCCTTTCGCGTAGTATTCGCCGACCGCCCAGTCGACGCCGGGCACGCTGGTCGCCAACCAGACCAGCTGATCGGCGCCATCATCCGCGGACTTGATCATTCGGCTGACGGGCGTGCGTTGCATGGTCGTCAGAAACCGCGAGCCGGACGAATGACCGATATTTGTGTTGACGAAACCGGGGTGGACCACTGCCACCGAAAGGCCATCGGCCCGATACCGGCGATCTAATTCCTTGGTGAACAAGATGTTTGCCAACTTCGCCACCGCGTAGGCGGTGCTGGGCCGGTGCCGTGCCGTCGTGTCGAAATCGGCGAGCTTGACGTTGCGCAGCAGCCGCTGTGACGAGCTGGACGTGTTGACGATCGTGGCGCGTGACTCCAGCAGCACATCCAGCAATTGGGTGGTCAACAGGAACGGCGCCAGGTAGTTGACCTGATAGGTGCGTTCGTAGCCGTCGGGGGTCAGCTCGATCTTGCTGGCCATCCTGCCCGCATTGTTGAGCAACACGTCGATACGCGGATGTTGCGAACGAATCTTGCCCGCCAGCGCCCGCACCTGGGAGAGGTCGGCGTAATCGACGACGAAGTGGTCCGCGTCCAATTCGGCGGCCACCGCGGCGGTCTTGGTTGGGGTGCGGCCCACCACGACGATCTGGTCGCCGGTGCGGCAGAGGCGACGCGCCGCAGCCGCGCCGATGCCGTCGCTGGCACCCGTGATGACAATCGTCCTGCGCGTCATTGCGAGACCTCCACGGGGAGTGTAGCGATCACGCGACAGGCGGGCCGCCGCTCAACGACGAGTTCACTGTTCGGCCAACGCCCCACCACCATCTGCACTCAGCTGAGCCGGGGGAAGTGCCAGCATGCCGTTAGGAGTACGGGCGGAGCCCGATCACCGCCGCAGTGAGTAACGAACCGGCAGGTGCTTGAGCCCGCCGACGAAGGTCGTAGCGACCAGCTCCGGGTCACCGGTCAGTTCAATGGATTCCAGGCGTGGCAGCAGCTCGGAGAAGAAGCTGCTGACCTCCATGCGGGCCAGCGCCGCACCCATGCAGAAGTGCACGCCGTAGCCGAAGGCCAGGTGCTTGTTGGGGTCGCGACCGACGTCGAAGCGGAACGGGTCGTCGAAGACTTCCTCGTCGCGGTTGGCCGATACGTAGGACAACAGCACGGATTCGCCTGCGGCGATGGGCACTCCGCGCACCACGGTGTCGCTGGAGGCGGTGCGCATGAACTCCTTGACCGGGGTGACCCAGCGGATCATCTCGTCGGTGGCCAGCGGCATCAGGTCGAGGTTGTCGCGCAGGCGTTGCAGCTGGTCAGGGTTCTCGATGAGCGCCTGCAGGCCGCCGGAGATGGTGGCGCTGGTGGTGTCGTGGCCCGCGGTGGCGACGATCAGGTAGTACGAGACGGTGTCGATGTCCGACAGCGGTTCGCCGTCCACGCGGGCGTTGGCGATCGCCGAGGCGAGATCCTCGGTCGGGTGCTCGCGGCGGGACGCCGTCACGCCGTTGAAGTACTGGAACATGTCGAACAACGCCGGCAGCTGATCCTCGTTGGAGCTGCCGCGCTTGAATTCGGAATCGTCGCTGCCGAACAGTTCCTGGGTCAGCTTGAGCATGCGGGGAAAGTCTGCCTCGGGCAGGCCCAGCAGCGACATGATCACGTAGAGCGGGTAGTTGACCGCGACCTCTTGAACGAAGTCGCATTCGGGACCGGCTGCCATCATCTTGTCGACGTAGATCTTGGCCAGTTCGTCGACGCGAACCTTCAACGCCCGCATCGCCTTCGGGCGAAACCAGTCGGAGCCGATCGCGCGCACCACCCGGTGTTGCGGGTCGTCCATGTGGATCAGCGTGCGCACACCCGCGGCGGCCTGCATCTCGTCGCCTTCGGCGGTCGTGAGCACCGGACGCGGCCAGTTGGTGAAGAGCATGTTTTCACGCTCGATGTCCATGATGTCGGCGTGTTTGGTGATCGCCCAGAACGGTCGGTAATTCGGGACCTTCACCCACGACACCGGGGCGTTGGCGCGCAGGTGCGTCAACGCCGCGTGCAGCCCCTGCTCGTCGGTGTAGGCCAACGGGTCCGCCAGCAGGTTGGCGGCCTCGTCCATCGTGGTTGCGCTCACGGGTGAAACTCCTCGATTCGGGGCACCCCCGCCGGCCGAAGACGGACCTTGAGGCGGGGCGCGTCAGGCATGCGGGTAACTTTACAGTAAGCAATCCAGTATGTGACCCCGCAATCCGTGGTGACCGCAAGCGGGTCGCCACGCTGTGATTCGTCGCGCGACGGATCCTCGATGAGGTAGGACATAGGCATGCCGAAAGCCCAGGACTGGGGAGAAACGCTCGACGATCTCGAGCGCCGCCGTCAGCACGCGTTCGAAATGGGCGGGCCGGAGCGGCTCGACAAGCACCGCAACAAGGGCAAGCTCGACGCCCGCGCGCGGATCGAGTACCTCCTCGACCCGGGCACGTTCCGTGAGCTCGGCACCCTCGTCGGTGGTGAGACCGCGGCCGACGGGCTGGTCGTGGGCTCCGGTGAGATCAACGGCTCACCGGTGATGCTGGGCGCCGAGGACTTCACGACCCTGGCCGGCAGCATCGGTCCCGGCGGCAATTCCAAGCGGTACCGCATCGCCGAACTGGCGCTGCGCGACAAGATCCCGCTGGTCATGCTGCTCGAAGGCGCCGGCTTTCGCCCCACCGGCGGGCACTACGGGCGCACCCCGACCGACCTGCTGGCGCAGGCGCAGTGCTCGGGGCGCGTCCCGACCGTCGCCGCCGTCCTCGGCCCCTCGGCCGGGCACGGCGCCCTGGTGGCCCCGGTTTGCGATTTCCGGATCATGAGCCGGCAGGGCGCGATCTTCACCGCCGGTCCCCCCGTCGTCAAAGAGTCGACCGGAGAAGACATTTCGAAGGAGGACCTGGGCGGGCCGGACGTCGCTTTGCCCAGCGGCGTGATCCACAATGTCGCCGAGGACGACGAAGCGGTGCTCGACGACGTCCGCCGCTACCTGTCGTACTTCCCGCCGAGCGCCTGGTCGTACCCGTCGCCGCAACCGACCGGTGCGGCCGCCGACCCGCGGGCGACGCCGGAGCTGCTCGACATCGTCTCCCGGGACAACCGCCGCGTGTACGACATGCGGGCCGTGCTCGACGTGGTCTTCGACAGCGCCGACTGGTTCGAGGTGCAGCCCCAGTTCGGCAGGGCGATCGTCTGCGCACTCGCCCACCTCGGCGGCCACCCGGTCGCGGTGGTGGCCAATCAGCCCCAGGTGCTCGCGGGCTCCATCGACGCCGACGCCGCGGACAAGGCGGCCCACTTCATCATGGTGGCGGATTCCTTCCACCTGCCGATCGTGTTCCTCGCCGACAATCCGGGCATGCTGCCCGGCAGCCGATCCGAGCGCGCCGGCGTGCTGCGCGCCGGTGCGCGGATGTTCGCCGCGCAGACGGCCGCCACCACGTTGAAGCTGCACCTCACGCTGCGTAAGGCGTACGGGTTCGGCTCGATGGTCATGTCGCTGTTGGGTTTCGATCATCAGGTCGCGACCTTCGCCTACCCCGGCGCGACGATGGGCGCCATGAGCGCCGCGGCGCTGAGCCGCGCCTCACACGCCGGCGAAGACCTCTCGGCCAAGCTGCGCAACGCCGAGCTGGAGGCGTCCTATCGATCGGCCGAACACATGGGGTTCGACGAGCTCATCGATCCCCGCGAGACGCGCGATGCTCTGCTCGCGTCCTTGAAGCGTGGCCTGTCGAGCAGGCAGGCCGCCGCGGAGCCGGTGTCCCGGACGGTCATCCTGCCTTAAGACTGCCGCGAGATTGCATCTACCGATTCGCGATACGCCGCGACGATCGGCTCGAGCTCGTCGGGCGTGGCGCCGTGCATGATGACCGCGTCGGCGCCGTAGTCGAACTCCTTGCGGATGCGGTCCACGCACTGTTGGGCGGACCCGGTGGCCGAGGGCTCCAGCCATTCGTCGGGAATCAGCGTCGCAATGTGCTCGATCTGTTCGGGCGTGCCCTTGTGGTCGATCCCGCCCGCGATCGACGTGACCACCGGGTCTTCGCGGAACCGCTGCAGCACAGCGGGATCCCAGTCATTGGTTCGGACGAGCAGGTCGCCGTAGCCCTGCAGGTAAGTGGCCAGCCGCGCGACGGTCTTCTTCAGCCGCAGCTCTTCGGGCAGGTGGTCCCCGACGGTCGCGAAGCACGACCACACCCGCACGCTGTCGGGGTCGCGGCCCGCCTTCTCCGCGGCGGACTTCACGGTTTTGACGCTGCGCTGCAAGGTCTCCGGGGTGAAGTAGGTGTGCAAAATGACGTCGTCGAACACGCGGCCGCCGAGCGCGAGCGTGTTGGGTCCGAAGGCCACCAGGGCCAGCCGGATGTCTTCGTTGAAGTCCGGATCGAGAAAAAGGATGGGGTACTTGCCCATTGGGCCGTCGTGGTTGAAGATCAGCTCGCCGTGCCAGAGCCGGCGCATGACTTGGGCCCAATCCTCCATTTGCGCCGTCGTCACCGCCGGGATGCCGAAGGCCCCGTAGATCGCTGCGATGCCCCGGCCGACGCCCAGGGTGAACCGGCCGCCGGAGAGACGATGCATGGTGGTCGCCCACGATCCCGTGATGAGCGGGTGGCGGGTGTTGTGATTGGTTGCGGCGGTGGCGATCTGCATGCGAGTGGTCACCGCGCACGCCGCCCCGACCAGAGACGACGCCTCCTTGACGTTCCAGCGCTCGGAGATGAATCCGGTGCCGAAGCCCAGTTCCTCGCCACGGCGGGCCTCGTCCATCAAGGTCGCCGGGCCCTCACCGCCCGCGCCGGCCAGCAGATAGAAGCCCAGTTCATCAAGCGTACGATCACTCAATTCCAAACCCCTTGCTGGTAGCCGCAGTTCCAAACCTCGGTAATTTTGCCATCGACCACGCGGAACACCTCGATGCTGGCGATGTTGGTTTCGGTGCCGTCCTTGGTTTTGATCGTCGAGTCGTAGACGATCGCCACGTGTTCGCCGTCGTCGCCCTCGATGACGACGTTGAGGTCGAAGTGCAACGATTCGGCCGCCTGCCACATGTCCACCACCCGCTGGACCGCTTCGGCGTGGGTCAGCGTGCGGGAGGAACCGACCTCGTGCCGAATGACGGTGTCGCCCAACAACTCCTCGGCCAGCTCGATGTTGCGTTCGTTCCACACGACCAGGTTGTAGAGTTCGACGACGGTGCGCGCCGTCCAGGTGGGCGCCATCAGCCGGGCACCGCGTCGCGCAGGAATCGGTCGGTGATGCGCTGCACGCGCCGGGAGAAGATGTGCCCGACGTGGCTGCCGTCGTACCAGTACAACTGGCCGCCCCACCGTTCCTGCAACGCGTTGGCGGGCTCGCGCATCGCCATCCGGTCGTGCCACGCCCCGACGATCAGCCGGCGTTCCGGCGGCGGCGACGGCGTGACGGCCAGGGGGTCGATCACCGAGGTCAGCTGGGTGACGACGGGAGATTCCAGCAGCTCGCGAAATCCGTCGCGCGAGGGCCCCCAACGCTGAAGGTGCCGCGCGATCATCGCGTTGAGTCCCAGGATGGGCGTGTACAGGGCCACCGCATCGATCTGCTTTTCCAGATGCGACACCAGTGCGGCCACGGGGCTGCCCATCGAAATCCCTGCCACCACAACGGCGGTGCCTTGCGCCTGTGCCCAGCGCACCACGGCGCGCACCTCCGAGACGACCCGCATCATTCCCGCGACGTTGCCGAGCGGATCCATGTCGGGGTACGCCGGCCATTGCCGGCGCCGGCACCCGTGACCCGGCTGCACCGGCAGCGCGATGTTGAAGCCCAGCTTGCGATGTATCCGGCCGATGCCGGACATCAGCAGGTCTTCGGTGCCGCCCTGGCCGGCGCCGTGCACCCATACCAGCCAGGGTCGGGGGCCGTCGCGGTGCCGGCACACGTGCACCACCGCCCGTGCCGGGCCGCCCAACCCGTCGGCCTCCAAGCTCGGCGGCAGCGCGGGATCGTGTTCGAAAGTCACCCGTTCGTATGCCAGGCCGGCGATGCGGTGCCGACGTATCGAGGCTTCCCGCAACGGTTTCGGGTCGCCATGCGCGCGGTCGATGCCGAGCGCCGAGAGCTCTTCGGCCGCCGCAATGCAGGCATCGAGCGGGCGCATCGCCGCGGGGCTCCCACCGAGCAGCGAAAAGCCGCTCAGCACAAGCTCATCGAGCATGACCTCACCGAACTGGCGCGCACCGCGCGGTGACAACGGGGACCAATTAGTGGACTCCTGCAGGCCGGCCACGGTGCGCGGCACCAGCATTCCGAGTTCCCGGGCCGCGTCTTTGGCCAGGCTCAGCCCGTTCAATGCCTTCGCCATGTCGCTCACCTTCAACAGCTACGCCAGTTTGAACCCGGTGTATCCGCTTGCCGCGATCTCGTCACAGCGCCGCCGGTATTCGGGGATTCCGCCGGTATAGCCCATGTACATCCGTTTCTTGCCGGGCACGTTGCCACCGTTGTACCAGGAGTTGCACGACGGATGCACCAGCACCGTCGGCGCAACAAGCGCCGTGGCGTGGTCGATCCACTCCTGCTGAGCGGTGCTCAATGCCTCGATGGTGCGGATGTCGTGGGCGCGCAGGTACGCGAGGCAGTCGCCGATCCACTCCACGTGCTGCTCGAGGGCGGCGACGAAGTTCGTCGCGGCGCTCGGGCTGCCGGGGCCCTGAACCGTGAAGAGGTTGGGGAACCCGGCGACCGCCAGGCCCAGATACGACAGCGGGCCTTCGGTGGCCCAGAATTCGCCGAGCGAGACGCCGCCGCGGCCGCGGACGTCGATCCGGCTGAGCGCGCCGGTCATGGCGTCGAACCCGGTGGCGTAGACGATGACGTCGAGCTCGTGCAGCCGGTCCTCGGTGCGGATGCCGGCGGGCGTGACCTCGCGGATCGGCGACTTGCGCAGGTCGACCAGGGTGACGTTGTCGCGGTTGAAGGTCTCGTAGTAGCCCTGGTCGATGATCGGTCGCTTACACGCGAACGGATGCACCGGCACCAGGGAGGCGGCGGTCTCCGGGTCCTTGACGATCCGCGCCACCGCCTCGCCGTACAGCTTGGCGGCCATCCGGTTGGCTTCGATGTCGAAGAAGATGTCGCCCCAGTTCAATGCGCCCATGACGCCGTGCTCCTCGATGGCGCTCAGTTGTTCTTCGCGCGTCGCCGACTTCAGCGGCGGCCTGCCGAGCATTTCGAGCAGGACGGAGAAGGCGCTCAGCCGGGCCGCGCCGATCGGGTGGGCGCGCTGGGCCGCACGGATCTCGCCATACCGGGCCTTCATGTCGTCGAGCTCGCCCGAGGCGAAGCGATGCACCCGCCAGGGCAGGGTGTAGGCGGGTGAGCGCTGAAATACCGACAGCTGCAGGGCTTCTCGGGCGACGACGGGGATGAGCTGGACGCCGGTCGAGCCGGTACCGATGACGCCGACGCGCTTGCCGGTGAGGTCGACGCCGCCCTCGGGCCAGCGGCTGGTGAACAGCGACAGCCCGGCGAACGTGCCCATCCCGGGGATGTCGGGTTCCAACGGCACCGACAGGATGCCGGAGGCGGCGACGACGAAGGGAACGCGGAAGGTTTCGCCGGTTTCGGTGCGCACCGACCACGTCGCGGCTTCGTCGTCGAACGTCATCGCGACGACCTTGGTGCCGAATTGGATGTCACGGCGGAGGTCGAGCCGGTCGGCCACGAAGTTCAGGTAGGCCTCGATCTCGGGCTGGGCCGGCATCGACTCGGTCCACACCCACTCCTGCTGAATCTCTTCGGAGAAGCTGTAGGAGTATTCGATGCTCTCGATGTCGCACCGCGCGCCGGGGTATCTGTTGAAAAGCCAGGTGCCGCCCACGTTTTCGGCCATCTCCAGCACACGGGTGCGCAGCCCGAGTTCCCGCAGCCGGTGCAGCATGTACAGCCCGGAGAATCCGGCGCCGATGACGAGAACGTCGAACGAGGGATCAGCGTCGGCCATCGTCACCGCCGGTCATCCTCAAGATGGTTCGCGTCAGGTGCAAGGACTTGATCTGCCAACGACCGTCCCGCTTCTCGTAGGTCTCGTGGTAGTGCCCGGCGCCGTACAACTCGCGGCCGTCACCGAAGATCAGCAGGTCCTCCATCGCCCAGATGCCGGTCGCGGTGGTGGCCGAGGTGAGCGTGATCTCGGGGGTGTGGCAGTGATGTTTGGTGGCCACGCCCTCGAGGCCGCCCATCACCATCGGTGCGAAGTTCTCGACGCCCTCGATCGGCGGCGCGGTCTGGGGGTCCGCACCGGCGGTGGACACCGCCATGTCGAGCGTCACCACGACGTCGGCGGTGAACACTCCGCGCCAGGACTCGAGGTCTTTGGTGTCCAGGAAACGGCAGTAGCGCGCCTTGAGCTGTCGGATGGCTTCCAGCTCGTCAGCCGCTGTCGTCATCTCACTCCCTTGCCGCGCGCGGGCCGGACTGCTGAAATCTATACTGTAATGGATTTAGTATCAACGATCGCGGGAGGCGCCGACGTGAAAGTCCCCTTCACCTGGAAGGTCACCGGCTGGTTCATGGTCGGCTGGTCCCCGGAGTTTCCCGTCGGCGAGGTCCGGCCGCTGCACTATTTCGGCGAGGACCTGGTGGCCTACCGCGACGAGTCGGGCGAGCTGCACGTCCTGGAAGCGCACTGCAAACACCTCGGCGCCCACATCGGCCACGGCGGCAAGGTGGTCGGCGACTGCGTCGAGTGCCCCTTCCACGGCTGGCGCTGGGGCCCGGACGGCTGCAACAAATACATCCCCTATCAGCCGGACCGACCCAACCGCGCGCTACACCTGAAGGTGTATCCCGTCCGCGAGCAATACGACTGCGTGTTCATCTGGCACCACCCGGACGGCAAGGAACCGCAGTGGGAAATGCCGGACATCTTCAGGAAGTTCCCCCAATTCGAGACCGATCCGGCGGCCTACTACCGGGCATATCCGGAGTTTTCCCGGCGCGCGGAGCGCGAGCCGGTGCATCCGCAGATCGTGGCCGAGAACGCCCCCGACAGCGCCCATTTCGAGTACGTGCACCACGCCACGGTGACACCCCGAGTCCTCGACTGGAAGATCGTCGACCACGAGTGGCAGTTCATCGCCGGCTGGCCTGATGCGAACAGCGACGACCCCGAGGACCTCGCGTTGCGGTTCCACAGCCACCTGTTCGGCCTCGGCGGGGCGATCAGCGTTTTCGAGGGCGCGCAGAATCACCGGCTGATCTTCACGTGCACACCGGTCGACGACGAGTGTTCGGACCTGTTCTACTCGATCTGGTGGCCGCGGATCCCCGGCGATGACTCCCCCGTGCCGGAGGGCAAGCTCCGGGAGGTCATCGAGAAGCAGTTCTTGTCCACCGTGTTCGACGACCTGCAGATCTGGCGCTACCAAAAGTACGTAGAGCGTCCGCCGCTGTCCAAAGTCGATGCGAAAGGCTATATGGCACTGCGGAAGTGGGCGACGCAGTTCTATGACGTCGCGCCGGTGGGCGCCCCCGCATGACGGACCCGCTGGCCGGACTGGCCGCACCCGAGCACACCGCGATCGTCACCCAGGAGTGCCAGGGCGCGGTGATGGGTCCCGATGCCGGTCTGGCCATGCTCGCCGAGGAGGCTCGCCGCGAGGCGCTGCCCAACATCGCGCGCCTGCTGCCCGCGGCCCGGGCGGCCGGGGTGCGCGTTGTGCATTGCCTGGTGCAACGGCGGCCCGACGGGCTCGGCTCCAATCACAACGCGAAGATCTTCGCGATGGGCGGCGGCAACCGGGTCGACATCACGCCCGGCACACCGGGTGCGGAGTTGCTGCCCGAATTAGGGCCGGAGCCTTCCGATTTGGTGTTGCGCCGCTGGCACGGCGTGGGCCCGATGGGCGGCACCGATCTGGACTCGGTGTTACGCAATCTCGGCGTATCCACCATTGTCGTGGTGGGCGTTTCGCTCAACATCGCGATTCCCAACCTCGTCATGGACGCGGTCAACGCCGCCTACCGGGTGGTCCTGCCCCGCGACGCGGTGGCCGGCATCCCCGCCGACTATGGTGCAGCGATGATCGCCAACACGCTGTCGCTGCTGGCCACCGTCACCAGCACCGACGATCTGCTGCAGGCCTGGGACAAGGGAGCCCGATGACCGATACCGCGCCGGAAGTTCGCGGCGGGTTCCCCGACGTCAAGCCCGTCGAGGACGCTCCCGCCGAGCTGGGCCCGTTCGTCGCCGCGCTGCGTCGCCTGCAGGACCTGACCGTGTCCACCAAGCCGGACCCCGCGCTGTGGGCCGCCGCGACGGCGCACCTGGAGAACGCCTGTGCGCTGCTGGACGGCCACCAGGTCCCGGAGATCGAGGCGGTGGCCGGCCGGGTGCTGACCCTGCCCGGGTTGGCCCATCCCCTCCTGCCGCCCTGGATGGTGACCGAGTCCGGCCCCGACGGTGTGAGGATGGCCGGGCATTTCACCGCCTCGCACATCGGCGGGAACCGGGCCGTGCACGGCGGCATGATCCCGCTGTTCTACGACTGGTTGTTCGGCATGGTGGTGTCCACCGCGGAGATCCGGCCGACGCGCACCGCCTACCTGCATGTCGACTACCGGAATATCACCCCGATCGACCAGCCGCTGAGCGCTCAGGGGCGCATCACCAAAGCCGAGGGCAGGAAAGTTTTCATTGACGCTACTATGACAGACGCGGACGGCACGTTGCTCAGCGAAGCCAACGGCCTGATGGTTCGCCTGCTACCCCACCAGCCGTGAGAGGCACGATGTCCGACACCACAACAACATTCACGGTGCCTGCCGTCGCGAAGGCCGTCGCGGCGGCCATCCCCGACCGCGAGCTGATCATCCATGGGGATCGCCGGTACACCTACGCGCAGGTGATCGACCGCTCCAACCGGCTGGCCGCCTACCTGCACTCGCAGGGGCTGGGGTGTCACACCGAGCGCGACGCGCTGGCTGGCCACGAGGTGGGCCAAGACCTGCTCGGCCTCTACGCCTACAACGGGAACGAATTCGTCGAGGCGCTGCTGGGCAGCTTCCAGGCGCGGGTCGCCCCGTTCAACGTCAACTTCCGCTATGTGAAAAGCGAGCTGCAGTATCTGCTGGCGGACTCGGGGGCCACCGCGCTGCTCTACCACGCCGCGTTCTCACCGCGCGTCGCCGAGATCCTCCCCGACCTGCCACAGCTACGCGTGCTGATCCAGATCGCCGACGACTCGGGCAACGACTTGCTCGACGGCGCAATCGATTACGAGGCCGCCCTGGCATCCGTGTCCCCGGAACCGCCGCCGGTGCAGCACTCCGCCGACGACCTGTACGTCCTGTACACCGGAGGCACGACCGGCATGCCGAAGGGCGTGCTGTGGCGCCAGCACGACATCTTCATGACGTCCTTCGGCGGGCGCAACCTCATGACCGGCGAGCCGTCCCAGTCCATCGACGAGATCGTGGAGCGCGCGGCCGCGGGGCCGGGCACCAAGTTGATGATCCTGCCCCCGCTGATCCACGGTGCGGCCCAGTGGAGCGTGATGACCGCGATCACCACGGGCCAATCCGTCGTCTTCCCTACGGTCGTCGATCATTTGGACGCCGACGACGTGGTCCGCACCATCGAGCGGGAAAAGGTCGCGGTGGTGACGGTGGTCGGTGACGCGATGGCCCGCCCCCTGGTCGCCGCCATCGAGAAAGGGATCGCCGACGTGTCGTCGCTGGCGGTCGTCGCCAACGGCGGCGCCCTGTTGACCCCGTACGTCAAGCAGCGCTTGATCGAAGTGCTGCCGAACGCCGTCGTCGTCGACGGCGTCGGCTCGTCGGAGACCGGGGCGCAGATGCACCACATGTCGACCTCGGGGGCGGTCGCGACCGGCACGTTCAACGCCGGGCCGGACACGTTCGTGGCCGCCGAGGATCTGACGGCGATCCTGGAACCCGGGCACGAGGGGATGGGCTGGCTGGCCCAACGCGGTTACGTTCCGCTCGGCTACAAGGGCGATGCGGCCAAGACCGCCAAGACTTTTCCGGTGATCGACGGCGTTCGCTACGCCGTCCCCGGTGACCGCGCGCGCCACGGCGCCGACGGCTCCGTCGAACTGCTCGGCCGCGACTCGGTGACCATCAACTCCGGCGGCGAGAAGATCTTCGTCGAGGAGGTCGAAACGGCCATCGCGTCGCATCCCGCCGTGGCCGACGTGGTGGTCGCCGGGCGGCCGAGCGAACGGTGGGGCCAGGAGGTTGTCGCGGTCGTGGCGCTGGCCCAGGGCGCCCGCGCCGAGGCCGACGAGCTGGTGGCCCACGCCTCAAACACGTTGGCGCGCTACAAACTGCCCAAGGCGATCGTGTTCCGTCCGGTCATCGAGCGCAGCCCGTCGGGCAAGGCCGACTATCGGTGGGCGCGTGAGCAGGCGGTGAGTGGCTGAGCGATGTCATTGCTGCAGAAGGACGAGACGCTGACGGCATCGACCGAGGTGCGAGCCTCCGCGGAACAGGTGTACGCCGTCGTCTCCGACGTCACGCGGATCCCGGAGTGGAGCCCGGAGACCGTGCGTGCCCAGTGGCTGGCTCCGGACCGTTTTCGGGCCTGGAACCGAAGGCGGCTGGGGCGGTGGCGGACCGAAGCGGTCGTCGCCGAAGCCGCACCGGGACAACGGTTCTCGTTCGTCGTTCAGGCCATGGGCGGGGACTGGACGCAGTGGACATATCTCATCGAACCCGGCTCCACCGCCGGCACATCGCGCCTCACCGAAGTCGTCCGGATGTGTGTCCCATTGCCATGGGCCGCAGTGGCGTTCGAGCGCCTCTTCTTGTTCATCCGGGATCGTCGTAAAGATCTTCAAGCGAACCTCGAACTTTCGGTGGACCGGATCCGCACGATTGTCGAGGCAGGGAATCCATGAACTATCACGGGCGCATCGCTGTCGTCACGGGCGCCGGCTCCGGCATCGGCCGCGCACTGACGCAGGCCCTCACTCGCGGCGGGGCGCATGTCGCGGCCGCCGACATCGACGAAAAGGGCCTCAGCGAGACGCAAGCAGCGTGCCCACCCGGCCAGGTCACGCCGTACCGGGTCGACGTGGCGGACCGGGACGCGGTGCTGGGCTTCGCCGAAGACGTGCACCGGCAACTCGGGCCCGCCTCGATGTTGTTCAACAACGCCGGAGTCGACCTGTTCGCGAGCGTGGCGGACATGTCGTGGAAAGATTTCGACTGGCTCATCGGCATCAACATCGGTGGGGTCGTCAACGGCACCAAGGCCTTCCTGCCGCAACTCGTCGAGGCCGGTTCCGGCCAGCACCCGTCGCGGTTGGTGAACCTGTCCAGTGCCTTCGGGTTGATCGCGGTGCCCTACCAAGGCGCCTACAGCACCGCGAAGTTCGCGGTGCGCGGTTTCACCGAGGCGCTGCGCCAAGAGATGATCATCGAACGTCACCCGGTGACCGTCCACTGCGTGCACCCCGGGGTGGTCAAAACCAACTTCGGGGCCAACATGCGCGCCGCCGAGACGGAGGACCCCGACCAGGCGGCCAAACTCTTTGCGCGCGCGGCAATCACCTCCCCCGAGAAGGCCGCCCGCCTCATTCTGCGTGGGGCCGAGAAGAACCGGGCGAGGATCCTCATCGGCCCTGACGGGCGCGTGATGGCGGCGATGCCCCGGCTGCTAGGCGCGCACTACGCCGCGGTGCAGGCCTATGCCGCGAGGGTGACGAATTCGCGTTCGGGGCGCGCCGGCGCCTGACTACGGCAATACCCGCACCGGGACGTTGTTCCAGCCCGCGACGTTTTGCATGTTGACACGACGGCAGCCCGCCCAGTCCACCTCATAGCGGGGCATGTGATCGAGCAGCTTCTGCAGTGCGACAGAGCTTTCCATGCGTGCCAGCGCCGCCCCGAGGCAGCTGTGGATCCCGTACCCGAATCCGAGGTTCTGCGCCTCGGTGCGGTCACGCTCGATGTCGAAGACCTCTGGCTTCGTCCACGCGTCGGGATCACGGTTGGCCGAACCCAGCAGCAAAAACACCGGCTTGCCGGCGGGGATGGTGACGCCGTGCAGGGTGACGTCTTCGCGCGAGCAGCGCACGTTGTACTGGTTCGGGGATTCGTAGCGCAGCACCTCTTCGACGGCCGCGGGGACCTTGCTGCGGTCGTCGAGCAGTTTCTGCCATTGCTCGGGATGGCGCGCAAACAGCACCACCGCGTTCGCCACCAGCTTGGTCACCGTCTCGGCGCCGGCCCCACCCAATAGCACGGCGAACTGGGCGATTTCGATGTTGTCCAAGGCCGTGAGCTCACCGTTCTCGCGCTCGACGCGGGCCGCCACCAGGGCGCTGATCATGTCGTCGCGCGGGGCGGCCCTGCGCTCCTTCACCAACTGGTAGTAGGCGATCGCCATCTGCGTGGCGGCCTGCACGCCGGCCTCCGACATCTCGACCTCGCCCGGCTCGCGGTGCAGGAACGTGTCGAGCCACAGCCGGATCTGCTGGCGGTCCTCTTCCGGCACCCCGAGCATCGTCGTGATGACCTCGACGGGGAACAACGCCGAGAAATCCTGGACGACATCGAATCCCGCGGGGTCGGTGGCGTCGAGATAGCGGTCGACCAGTCCGGTCACCAGCGGGCGCATCGCTTCGATCGCGCGCGGCGTGAACACCTTGTTGACCAGGCCGCGCATGTGCCGGTGCTCGGGCGGGTCCATCATGATGATCGACTTGTGCCCCATCGGTTCCTCGGAGCGCACCGCCGCGAGGTCCACGCCGCGCGCCGACGAGTACGTCTCGAAGTTCTTGTACGCCGCGGCGACGTCCACGTGGCGGCTCAGCGCGTAGAAGTCGTACCGTTCGCTGTAGTAGACCGGGGCTTCCTCACGCATCCGTCGGTAGGTTTCGTACGGCCCGTTGAAGAAGTCCTCCGAGAACGGGTCGAATTCCAGTTCGGCGACGGTCATTTCGCAACTTTCTTGAGGCGGCGGTGCGTGCGGACCCGCGCGATTCGCAGGGCGGTGTTGGCGTAGAACCGCAACGAACTGCCGAACGGCGGCGCCGCGGTTCCGGTGATGCTGAACGGCAGGTCATTGCCGACCACGGTGCGGTAGTGGCTGAAGGTGTCGAACCCGGCCTTGCCGTGATAGGCGCCCATCCCGCTGCGCCCCACTCCCCCGAACGGCGCCGCGGACGGGATCATCTGCGCCGCAAAGTCGTTGCGGGCGACGCCGCCGCTGCGGGTGTTGCGGACAAAGCTGCGGAAATTCTCGTCGTCGGGACCGTACCAGTACGCCACCAGCGGCGCCGGCCGCCCGTTGATGTAGTCGATCGCCTCGTTCAGACGGGAGTAGCCCATGACGGTCAGCACCGGGCCGAAGACCTCTTCGTCGGCGATCCGCATCCGGTCGTCGATGCCGCGGACAATGGTGGGCGCAATTTTGCGGCTGGCGCGGTCGGGCAGCGACTCGCCCTCCGGGCCAATCGTTTCCACGCGGGCGCCGTGTGCCCGCGCGTCGTCGATCAGTCGTACCACTCGGTCGAAATTGGCCTGGTTGACGCTGGAGCAGTAGTCGGCGTTGGCGATCACCGTCGGGAACATCCCGCGCAACGTTTCGCGGGCGGTGTCGACGAAGCTGTCGAGGTGGTCGTCGGGCACCATGACGTAATCGGGGCAGACGCATACCTGTCCGCCGTTGACCATCCGGGCCCGCGCGATGCGCGCCGCCGATCGCGCAATGTCGGCGCCCGGCGCAACCACCACCGGGTTCTTGCCGCCCAGTTCCAGGGTCACCGGAACGAGGTTCTGGGCGGCCGCGCGTTGGACCAACGCACCCACCGACGGCGAGCCGGTGAAGAACAGATGATCGAACGGCAACGCCGCGAAGGCGGCCGCGACGTCGGCGCCACCGGTGACCACGTCGAGCTCGGCCGGGTCGAAGTACTTGGGCGCGGTCGCCGCCATCAGATCCGCGGTATGCGCGGTGATCTCCGACATCTTGATCATCACCCGGTTGCCGGCGGCGAACGCCGCCGACGCGGGCAGCACCACGAGGTTGACCGGGAAATTCCACGGACCGATCACGCCGACGACGCCGAGCGGGGTGGGCTCGACTTCGGCCCGCAGGCCACACAGCCGCGCGGCGGGCATCAGTTTGGCCGGACGCATCCATTGCGCCACATGGGATCTGGTGTGCTCGACCACAGAAGTGATCCCGATGATCTCGGTGAACAACGAGGCCGCCTTGGACCGGGTGCCGTAGTCGGCGGCCATGGCATCGATGAACGCGTCGCTGTTGTCCAGCAGCAGCGCCATCAGCCGATCGATACGGTTGCGCCGGACCGCGGCGGTGGGCGGCCCCTCGGCCACAAAGGAGCGCCGTTGCCGGTCCAGCATCGCCCGTAAATCGGCTTGCCGCCGCCCCGCCGGACCGTCAACCTGTTGGCCAACTGAACCCATGGCTGCACAGCTTACGGCAGCCGTAGCCGCGTCGATATAGTCTACTGTAATCTTTACAGTACGACCGTGTACCCGAGCCGGAGAGCAGCCGTGGAAAGTCAGCTTCAGGATGCCGTCACCGGCGACAAGCCGGGCGACTACCTGCGCGACCCGTACCCCTACTTCGCGCGGAAGCGCAGCGAGGGCGGCGTTTTCCACGGCACCGTCATGGACTACTCCAAGACCCCCGAGTCGCTGCGACCCAAGCGGTCCTTCGCGGCGGTGTCCTTCGACGCGGTGAACAAGGCGTTTCGTGACGGCCGGGTGTTCAGTTCGGCGATGTACGACACCACCATCGGCCTGTTCATGGGGCCGACCATCCTGGCGATGGAGGGCAAAAAACACCGCGACCACCGCAACCTGGTGTCCGCGGCGTTCAAGTCCAAGGCCCTGGCCCGCTGGGAACCCACCGTCGTCCGGCCGATCTGCAACGCCCTCATCGACGAGTTCATCGACTCCGGCCGGGCCGATCTGGTCCGCCAATTCACCTTCGAGTTTCCCACCCGGGTCATCGCCACCCTGTTGGGTCTGCCGGCAGACGACCTGCCCATGTTTCACCGACGCGCGGTCGAACTGATCAGCTACGCCGTCAAATACGAACGCGCCTTCGAAGCGTCGGCGGCGTTGAAGGACTACTTCCTCGAGCAGATCGAAGCGCGCAGGGCCGAGCCGACCGAGGACATCATCGGCGACCTGGTCACCGCCGAGATCGACGGCGAAAAGCTCAGCGACGAAGCCATCTACTCGTTCCTGCGCCTGCTGCTGCCCGCCGGGCTGGAAACCACCTATCGGTCCTCGGGCAACCTGCTGTTCCTGTTGCTCACCCACCCCGAGCAGCTCGCCGCGGTGCAGGCCGATCGCACCCTGATCGCACCGGCGATCGAGGAGGGCCTGCGCTTCGAGACGCCGTTGACCACGGCGCAGCGGTTCACCTCCGAAGACACCGAACTGGAAGGGGTCACGATCCCGGCCCGCTCGGTGGTCGACCTCTGCATCGGCTCGGCGAATCGCGACGGACACCGCTGGGAGCGCCCGGAAGAGTTCGACATCTTCCGTGCGCACGTGCCGCACATCTCGTTCGCCGCCGGGGAGCACACCTGCTTGGGTCTGCACCTCGCGCGCATGGAGACCCGGGTCGCGCTCGAATGCCTGCTGGATCGGGTGACCAACATCAAGCTGCTCACCGATGACGATCCGCATGTCCACGGTCAGCCGTTCCGTTCGCCGACCGCGCTTCCGGTTACGTTCGACGCGAAGTAGGGTCCCGGGAATGGTCAAGGTAATGCAGGGCTTTCGGGTCCTCGAGGTTGCGCAGTTCACGTTCGTCCCCGCCGCCGGCGCGATCCTCGCCGACTGGGGTGCCGACGTCATTAAGGTCGAGCATCCGGCGCGCGGCGATACTCAGCGTGGCTTCGTCAACATGGGTGGCTTCCAGCTCAATCCCGACCGGCATCCGCTGATAGAGCATCCCAATCGGGGCAAGCGCAGCGTCGGGATCGACGTCTCCACGCCGGGCGGTCAGGAAGTGATCTACGAACTGGCCAAGTCCGCCGATGTGTTCCTGACCAACTACATGCCCGCGCAGCGGCAGAAGCACAAGTTCGACGTGGAGCACATCCGCGCGGTGAACCCGAACATCGTGTATGCGCGCGGCTCGGCCTACGGCGACAAGGGCGCCGAGCGTGACGTCGGGGGCTATGACGGGACGGCGTTCTGGACGCGCAGCGGGGTGGGGTACGCGCTGACCCCCGAGGAGTTGGGCGGTGCACTGGGACAGGGCATTCCCGCGTTCGGGGACTCCATTGGCGGCATGTTCATCGCCGGTGGCATCTCGGCCGCGCTGCTGCACCGCGAGCGGACCGGCGAAGCGCTCGAGCTGGACGTGTCGTTGCTGAGCACGGCGTGGTGGGCGGCGGGCGCGAGCGTGACGCAGGGCATGGAAACCGGCGAGGTCATGCGCACCCCGATGCCCGGATCCGCGGCCGCATCGGTGAATCCCTTCCTGGGCAATTACTTAACCTCCGATGGCGGCACGATCAACCTGTGCATCGTCAGCCCGACGGGCTACATTCGCGACACCTTCGAGCACCTCGGCATCCCCGAGGCGGCCGACGATCCCCGCTTCTGCGACGTGCTGCCGTTGATCCAAAACGCCGACGCTGCCGCCGAGCTGATCGCAAAGGCCTTCGCCGGCAAGCCCTTCGACTACTGGCGACAGCACCTGAAAACGATGAAAGGCCAGTGGGCGCCGTTCCAGAGCCTCCTCGATCTGGCCGACGACGAGCAAGCCATCGCCAACGACATGATCGTCGAAGTCGAGTCCAACGATGGCGGTGCACCGTTCAAGGTCGTCCGCGGGCCGGTGCAGTTCAACCACGAACCGCTCGTCACCACCCGGGCCCCGCAAGCATCCGAGCACACCGAAATCGTCCTGATGGAACTCGGGATGGACTGGGACCGCATCGCCGAACTCAAAGATTCAGGAGCCATCGCATGAATCGCGCCGACGACGATGCAGAACGGAGTGATGAGGAGGAGTGGCGCACATGAATCGCGCCGACGACGATGCATAACGAAGTGATGAGGAGGAGTGGCGCACATGAATCGCGCCGACGACGATGCATAACGAAGTGATGAGGAGGAGTGGCGCGCATGAATCGCGCCGACGACGATGCAGAACGGAGTGATGAGGAGGAGTGGCGCAAATGAATGACGTCGCGATCATCGGCGTGGGCCTGCACCCCTTCGGTCGCTTCGAGGGCAAGTCCGCGATGGAGATGGGCGTCGACGCGATTCGGCTCGCGGTCGACGACGCGGGCGTGCAGTGGAAGGACATCCAGGCCGCCACCGGGGGCAGCTGGACCGTCGCCAACCCCGATGCCATCGTCGGCATGGTCGGGCTCTCGGGCATCCCCTTCACCAACGTGTTCAACGCCTGCGCGACTGCTGCCAGCGCCGCCAAGGCCTGCGCCGACGGAATCCGGTTGGGCGACTACGACATCGGAATCGCCATCGGCCTGGACAAGCATCCGCGCGGCGCGTTCACCGAGGACCCGGCCCTGGTCGGGATGCCGCGCTGGTACGCCGAGAACGGCCAGTACCTCACCACCCAGTTCTTCGGCATGAAAGCCAACCGCTACCTGCACGAGCACGGCATCTCCCAGCAGACGCTGGCCAAGGTGGCAGCCAAGAACTTCCGCAACGGCGCGCGGAACCCGAACGCGTTTCGGCGCAAACCGATTCCCGAAGACGAGATCCTCAACTCGACGATGCTGAATTACCCGCTCACCCAGTACATGTTCTGTGCGCCCGACGAGGGCGCCGCCGCCGTGGTCATGTGCCGCGCCGACATCGCGCACCGCTACACCGCCAAGCCGATCTTCGTGCGGGCGGTCGAGGTACGCACCCGTCGCTACGGCGCCTACGAGGTGAACACCACCTTCGCCCCGGTCGACGAGGACGTGGCGCCGACCGTGTATGCCGCGAAGGCCGCGTTCGAAAAGGCCGGTGTCGCACCGGAAGACGTCGACGTCATTCAGCTGCAGGACACTGACGCCGGCGCCGAGATCATCCACATGGCCGAATGCGGTTTCTGCGCCGACGGCGAGCAGGAGAAGCTGCTGGCCGACGGCGCCACCGAGATCACCGGCTCGATGCCGGTCAACACCGACGGCGGGCTGATCGCCAACGGCGAACCGATCGGGGCGTCGGGCCTGCGGCAAATTCACGAGCTGGTGCGCCAACTCCGCGGCGAAGCCGGCGATCTTCAGGTGGCCGGTGAACCACGCGTCGGATTCGCTCAGCTCTACGGTGCGCCCGGTACCGCCGCGGCCACCATCCTGACCACCTAGCGCGAGCAGACACCAAAGCACCCGACACGCCTTTGCGTTCCGTGCTTTTGCATCTGCTCACGCAAGAAAGGGCACCCATCCCCGTGGCTCAATCCACCCAATTCACCGGAGCGCCGATCTTCGACGCCGACCAGCACATGTACGAAACGCCCGAAGCGCTGACGAAATACCTTCCGGAAAGGTATTCGCGGGCCGTCCAATTCGCCCAGATCGGGCGGCAAACCCGCATCGTGATCAACAACAAGGTCAGTGACTTCATCCCCAACCCGACGTTCGAACGCGTCGCGGCCCCCGGCGCGCACGAGAAGTTCTTCGCCGGGGAAAACACCGAGGGCCTCACGTTGCGCGAGATGCAGGGACCGGCCATCGCGGCGCCGGCCGCGACCCGTAACCCGGTCGATCGGGTGGCCGAACTCGACCGCCAGGGTGTCGTCGAGGCGCTGAACTACCCCACGCTGGCCAGCCTGGTCGAGCACTCCTCGGCCGACGACCCCGAGCTCACACTGGCGATCATCCACGCGTTGAACCAGTGGATGGCCGAACACTGGACCTACAACTACGCCGACCGCGTCTTCTCCACACCCATCATCAACTTGTCCGAGGTCGACGCCGCGCAGCGCGAACTGGACTACCTTCTGGCCAACGGCGTCCGCGCCGCGCTGATCAAACCGGGTCCCGTGAACGGCGTCCACGGCTGGCGGTCGCCGGCGCTGCCCGAATTCGACCCGTTCTGGCGCGATGTCGAGGCCGCGGGCCTGCCGATCGTGCTGCATGCCAGCTACCCTCCGCTGGACGATTACGTCGGCACGTGGGAACCGCCCCACACCCAGAATTTCATGGCCATGAGCGCATTTCGCTGGATGGTGCTGGGGCACCGCGAAATTGCCGACATGATCACCAGCCTGATCTGCCACGGGACCCTGACCCGGTTCCCGAAGCTGCGCATCGCCAGCGTCGAGAACGGCAGTTCGTGGATCTTCCCGTTGTTCAACGACTTTGAAGACCTATACAAGAAGATGCCACAGAACTTCCCGGAGCATCCCCACGACGTGTTCCGCCGCAACATCTGGGTGAGCCCGTTCTGGGAGGGTTGCGTGGCCGACGTCGTCGACACGGTGGGATGGGACCGAGTGCTGTTCGGCTCCGACTACCCGCACCCCGAAGGCCTCGCCGAACCCAAGGGCTTCTGGAAATACGCCGACAACATGGACGAGCGGCGCACCTATGACTTCATGGGCGACAACGCGCGCCGGTTCATGGGCCTGCCGATCGCCAACCCCGACCCGGACGCCGTCAACCCGCCCGCCCTCGCCGGCACAGGTTAAGCCCGCCGAGCGCTAGGAAGCCTTCTGCGCGACCGGCGCGTAGGCCGGCTTGCCCAGGCCCAGCACGTACTGCGCGATCATGTTGCGGAACACCTCGAGGGTGCCGCCGTAGATCCCGACCAGCGGCGCGAACCTGAACACGTACTCCGCGGCGCCGTCGTCGGCCGCGCCGTCGGTGCCGATCGGCAGCGCGGACGCCGTGCCGAGGATGTCCATCAGGTCCGGGGAGATGTCACGCATCGTCTGCGCGAGGGCGACACGGCCGAAAATGCTGGGCGCACTGAGCGCCGCTTCCATGCGCGCGGCGCTGCGCCCCAACCGGTACGCCACCGCCGCATCGTCAATGAGCCTGCGCCCGTTCGGATCCCGCTCTGACACCTTACCCGCGGCCTTGTCCAGCGCGTCGGCCATGAACCCGGCCTGATGCATCATGATCGACACGTCCTGTAGCCCGTCGGGGGCGGCCGCCACCGCGCCGTGCTCGACGTTGAGCGGCTCGCGCAGCACCGTCCAGCCCGCGTTCACGTCGCCCAGCCGGTACTTGTCGTCGACGCGCACGTCGCTGTAGTAGACGATGTTGGTGCGATCGCCATCGACGGTGCGGATGCCCTGGATCTCGATGCCCGGGGAGTCCAGCGGGACCAGGAACATGGTAAGGCTCTTGTGCTTGGGGGCAGTCGGGTCCGTGTTGGTGATGAGGAAAACGTACCGGCAGTTGTGGGCACCGGTGGTAAACATCTTGGAGCCATTGATAATCCAGCCGTTCCCGTCCCGCACCGCGCGGGTCTTACAGGTGGCGATGTCGGATCCGCCCTCGGGTTCGGTGTAGCCCAGGCACAGCCGAACGTGCCCGCTGAAGACGCCCGGCAGCACCTCGTCCCGCAATTCGCTCGACCCGAACCGCGCGACCGAACGCGCCACCATGGCGGTGGTGCCCCAGGTCACCCAGGGCACGTGGGCGCGCCGCTTCTCGAGTTCCCAGATGCGGCGATGCACGCGGCTGAAGCCGCCTTCGGCTTCCGGCTTCCATTCGCGTTCCAGGTATCCGGCGGCGCCCAGCGCCAGGTGCACCCCTTCGTCGAAGTTGTCGCCGGTCTCGCGGTCCCGGCGCTTGACGTCCTCGGTCACATGGGTGCGCAGGAATTCGCGTGCTTCGTCGAGGAAACGCCGATCGTCGTCGGACAGCGTGACACGTGAGAAATCCACTATGCGCCCTTCCTCGAGTTGCCTTCGCGCGCCGCGACGAGTTCGCCGATGTACTTCGCGCTGGCCCCGGGATCCCCGCCGGCCAGTGCCCAGCCGCGGGCACGCACAAGATAGGCCGTCGCGGCCGCCTCCGCCGAAACACCAAGACCGCCTTGCACATGCACCGCCATGGTCGCGGCCTTGGGCGCCTCTTCCGCCATGAACACGAACGCCGAGGGCGCCAACTCGGGGCGTTCGTCGGGCTCGTTGTCGAGGAACCAGGCCGCGCGCCGCGCCAGATTGCGGCCGCCCTGCACGGTGATGGCGATGTTGGCCAGTGGATGGGAGATGCCCTGCAGCGTCGAGATCGGCACGCCCAGCGTGTAGCGGGTCTTGGCGAACTCGGCGGCGATGGTCATGGTCTCTTCCACCAAGCCCACCAACGCGGCCGCCGACAGCACCCGCCACTCATCCAGCGCGCGTTGATATTCCGCCGCCGCCCCAGGGCCGCTGGCCAGGACGGTTCGGGTGTCGGCGGTGGCCGGATCCACCCAGGCCATCGGCAGCCGACCGATGTTGTCCACCTTCGCCGGGCGGGTGCCGAAGCTCAGCGCGACGACGTCCTCGCCGTCGCGCACGACGATCTGGTCGGCGATCGACCCGGTGGGCAGCAGCCGCGCCCCGGAGGCGCTGTCGTGCTGGGGATCGAACGCGGCCAGTCGCGTGCCCTGGACCACATCGGGTTCCGCCGCGCCGAGTCGGGCCAGCAGGCGCGCGGCGCAGACCTGGTCGATCCACGGCACCGGCGCCAGCGACCGGCCGATCTCCTCGGCCACGAGCGTCAGGTCGACGAGCGTCGCGCCGTCTCCGCCCGCGGATTCCGGCACGGCCATCGTGGTTGCGCCCATGGCGCACAACCGCTCCCAGAGGTTCTTGTCGAAGCCGGTCTCCTCCGCGGCGCGCACGGTCTCGATCGGGCAATGCGTCTTGAAGAAATCGCGGTACGCGGCCTGCAACGCCTCATGATCCGACGTCAGGCTGTAGTCGAGCCTACGTAGTTCGTAACGGTCCATACTCAGCGTTCCTCCTGGCCACTGAAGAAGAATTCCTGGGCGTTGTTGTAGAGATAGTTTTCGAGGACGTCGGCGGGCAAGTCCAGCGCGGCGGCCTCGGGCACGACGCGGTGCATTTTCAGGACGGGCCAGTCGGAACCGAAGATCACCTTGCCCTTACCGCGCGTCCGCATGTAGTGCAGCAGGCTCTCCGGTAACCGTTTCGGCGACCACGCCGACGTCATCAGGCGCAGGTTGGCGTACTTGATCAGCAGCCTGATCGCGATGTCCCACCAGGGATCCGCGCCGTGGATCATGCACAGTTTCAGTTCCGGGAACCGCACGCACACCCGGTCGAGGTGGATCGGATTTTGCACCTCCCCGGGGATGGGCGGCCCGGGGATGCCGGTGTTGATGCACAGCGGAAGCTCGAGCTCGGCGCATTTGGTGTAGAGCGGGTAGTAGACGGCGTCGCTGGGCGGGTACTGGCCGTCCCCCCAAAAGCTCGGCCCCACAGCCGCATACGCCACGGGCAGGTCGTTGACGACGGCAGTAAGCTCCCGCAGGGAGGGCATCGGCCGCAGCAAATTCACCCCGCCCATGGCCAGGGCGAACCGCTCGGGCTTGTCCTCGACGAATTTGCGCGCCGTCACCGACGGCTTGGCGAGGTTGTCCATCAGGATGGCCTTGCGCACGCCGTGCGCGTCCATTTCGTCGAGCAACTCGGTCAGCTCGACGGGCGCGAACATGGACTCCGGCCCCTTGAAGTAGTCGTCACGCACCTTGAGCATCCAGGTCGGTTGCTTCTCGGTCTCGCCGAAGTGCACGTTGACCAGGCAATCGATTGCTTTCATGTGGACATCGGCGCCTTTGCTGTTGCGTGACGTTTCGCCCAACGGTAATCGGCCTTGCCGTTGCCCAAGCGTTGGACGTGCTCGACGAACAGGAATTCCTTGGGCGCCTTGAACCGTGCCAGTTGCGTGGTGCACAGCGTGTGCAGCTCGTCTGCCGTCGCGGCGGCGTCTGCCCGGAGTTCGACGAGGGCGACGAGTTCTTCTCCCCAGCGCTCGCTGGGGCGCCCGACCACCAGCGCGTCGGCGATCGCCGGGTGGGCGCGCAGCACCTCTTCGACTTCCTCGACGAAGACCTTCTCGCCGCCGGTGTTGACCACCAGCGAGTCCCGGCCGAACAGCCGCAGGGTGCCGTCGGCCTCCAGCGCGGCGCGGTCGCCCGATATCACCACCCGCTTGCCGTCGATCTCGGGAAAGGTCTTGCGGGTTGCGTCGGGATCGTTGAAGTACCCCAACGGGATTCGTCCCTCCCTGGCGACCCAGCCCACCTCGGCCTCAGCTGGACGGAGAAAGCGGGTGTAGTCCTCGGAGAGGACCAGTCCACCCTCCCGCAGGGTGAACGTGTCGGTTTGCGTGTCGCGCCGGCTGTGGCCGAATCCCATGTTCCCGGTCTCCGACGAGCCGTACCCGTTGATCACCGTGACCTGGGGGATCAACTCCACCAGGGCGCGTTGGTATTTCGGGTTCGTCGCGGCGCCGCCGGTGCCGATCGCGTACAGCGACGACAGGTCATAGGAGCCGCGGCGCAGTTCGGTCACCAGCGGCGCCGCGTAGGCGTCGCCGACCATGGTCATCAAGCCGACCTTCTCGCGCTGCGCCGTTTCGAGAACCGTTCGGGGGTCGAGCTTTTTGCCGGTGTCGTACATCACCACGGGCGTGCCGGCCATGATCGCCGAGAACGCCGTCCACATGCCGGCGGCGTGCATCAGCGGCGACACGGCGAACCACGGCGCCCCGGCCGCCCCGCGCACCTTGTCGTGAATCTCCTCAGCGCAGGCGTGGTCTGCCCCCACCATCGACGACACATAGATGTCGGACTGCCGCCACAGCACACCCTTGGGCCGGCCGGTCGTGCCGCCGGTGCAGATCATCAGCAGGTCGTCCGGCGACCCGACGACGCGCTGGTCGGTATCCCCTTGCGCCAGGGCGTCTTCCAGCGACACCGCACCCGGTAGGTGCGGGGCCTCGCTGCCGTCGTCGACCGCGATCAGCAAGTCCGCGCCATCGCGGGCGAGGACGTCGGCGAACTGGGCGCCCAGCGCCCGGTGGTAGATGACCGCCCGGGGCTGTACGTAATCGAGAAGTTCACCGACCTCGCGCGGGGTGTAGTAGTAGTTGATGTTCACCGGGACGGTCCGGGCCTTGAGGCACCCGATGACCATGTCGGGGTACAGATCGTTGTGCATCACCAGCGCGACCCGGTCCTGCCCGCATTCCCAGTTCTGCAGTTCCGCCCGCTCCCGGTGTGCGCCGAATCCCTTGCTCGCCAGGAAGTTCGCCAGCCGGCGGGTGCGGTCCGCCGACTCGGCGAAGGTGCTGCGACGGTCGCCGCACACCGTCATCGTCCGGTCGCCAATGACGGCGGCGATCTCGTCGAGCACCGCGCCGATGGTCCATTCGCTCACGGAAGTAACCGCGCCCCGGTAATCAAGCAGCCGAACCGACTTGGACGCCTAGGAGGTCTAGGGCGTTGTCTCGCATGATCTTTCGAACATCGGACTCGCTGAAGCCCTTCAGCTCCTCGGCGAACGACACCGGCGATGCGAGTCCTTCCCCGTGCGGCCAGTCGGAACCGAACAGGATCTTGTCGACGCCGATGACCTCGGCCAGCTCCGGCAGATCGTCCTCGTAGTAGGGGGCGATCCACACGTTGTTGCGCAGCTGCTCCACCGGGTCCTCGGGGAAATACTGGGGCTGGGTGTTGGCCGCCTTCTTGAGGCGCTTGATCAGCCGATGCACGAAGTAGGACCCGTTTTCGATGCTGACCGCCTTGAGTTTCGGGTGGCGGGTGAACACGCCGTGCACGATCATCGAGGCCATGGTGTCGTGAATGGCCCGGTCGTCCAGGAGCACCTGATCCAGCGGATCCTTCGCGCCGAAGCCCTCGAAAGTCGATTTCCCGCCCCACAGCGCTGCGATCGCCAGGTAACCGCTGTCGGAGAGGTGGAATCCCACCGGCACTCCCGCTTCGGCCAGCCTGGCCCACACCGGATCGTGGCTGGGATCGCCCAGCGACCGCGGCTTGACCAGCCCGGGCACCGGCGCGGGCCGCACCAGGACCAGCTTGGCGCCGCGCGCCAACACGAACTCGACCTCTTCGACGGCTTTGACCGGATCGGCCAGCGAGATGATCGGGGCGGAGATGATGCGATGGTCCGGACGGTCGAAGCCCCAGTCCTCGTCGAGCCACAGGTTGAATGCGTGCACCGAGGCCATCGTCGCCTCGATGTCGTGTTTGAGCGCCTCTTCAACTCCGCACGCGAACGTCGGCAGCATGAACACCGTCTCGATGTCCTGGGTGTCCATCACCGCGATCCGGGCGTCGCGGTTCTGGTACTCCGGGTGCTCGGCGAGCCGCTCGACCTTCATCAACGAGGCCGGGTCGACGCCTTCCGGGATCTCGCCGCGGAACAACAGGTCGAGGCAGCCCGGCACGATGATCGGGTCGAAGGTGACGTTCGGGATGAAGTGGTTGATGCGGTCGCCCATCAAGGCCCAGCTGCGTTTGCCGTCGCTGACGATCTGGACACCGCGCCGTTTGAACCGCTTGTCCAAATGGCGGGTAAACGAATCCAACGGTTCGTAGTAGTGATTGTCGACGTCGATCGCTCGATAGTTCAGGGGGGTCATGATGTTCCTTTCCGGCTGGTTAGGTGGCCAATGGCGGGAACCGCGGTGGCCGCTTCTCCAGGAAGCTGGTGATGCCTTCGACAACGTCGGGCCGCAGCAGCGACTCGTGCATGAGTGTTTCGGCGCGGGCGCTGACATCGGCGACATCGCGCAGCGCGTCGCCGTAGGCCTGCCGCTTGATGACCGCCAGCGACGCCGGTGAACAATTGCGCGCGATGTCGTCGGCGTATGCCAGGGCGCGCGACATCAGTTGTTCGGGCGCGACGACGTCCTTGACCAGTCCGAGTTGCGCGGCCTCCTCGGCGAAGAACGTGCGCCCGCTCAACAGCAAGTCCATCGCCGCGCCCCAGCCGGCGAGCCGCGGCAGGATCCAGGAGATGCCGTACTCGGCGATCAAGCCCCGCCGGGTGAACGCGGTGGCGAATTTGGCTCCGGCGGCCGCGAACCGGACGTCACACATCAGGGCGTGCGTCAGGCCGATCCCGACGCAGGCGCCGTTGACCGCGGCGATGATCGGCTTGCGCAGCTCGGTGAGGAAATGCGGGTGGCGGTCGCCGACCAGCTTGGTGACGTCGGTGTCGCCGTCGCCGAGTTTTTCGTCGATGGATCCCGCGCCACCCAGGTCCGCGCCCGCGCAGAATCCCTTGCCGGCACCGGTCAACACGATCACCCGCACCGCGGGGTCGGCTTCGGCGCGGTCGATGCTTGCGTAGAAGCCCCTCGAGATGTCGGGGCCCCAGGCGTTGAGGCGCTCGGGACGGTTGAAGGTCACGACCGCAACACCGGTTTCGGTGGTTTCATACAGCACCGCCTCATCGGTGACCACACGGTCGGCGGCGCCCATACGACCGTCCCCTCATAGCTGACCAACTGGCGAGTTTGTACCCATACTGTATACCTATCGGTACCGCATTCCACAACTGCGCCCACACCCCCGTGAACGGCGACTAAACAGCGATTTTGGGCGTCCGCTTGGCGCCGTGATCACCCCCTAGGCCGAGGGGCGGCGACGGGATGTGGCGATCGACACGCTGACCCATGTTTGCGTCGACCCCGGGATCGGGAACGCGTAGAGGAGCCGATCATCACATGGGGGAAGGAGAGGCAATGGTTGACACCAAGAGCGGACCGGTCGAACTCGTCCGGGGCATCGTGGAAGACGTCCTCGGGAGGACCAAGCAGGTCATCGGCATCATCATCGGCCACAACGACCTGATCGAAGAGGGCAAGGCCCAACAGGACAAGGCGGATGCGCAGCGCAGCGCCGGGAAAAAGGAAGCCGCCGCCGATAAGGCCCGCGGCAAGGCCAAGGCGTACGAGCAGCGCGAGCGGGCCGAACAGCAGTAGACGGTCGGTCTGAGCGAGCGGGCCCGGTTCCTAACCGGGCTCGCTTCGCGTGGTAATCCCTTCTACTGCAACACCGTTTGGATCAAACCCAGGCGCTGGTAGGCGTGCTCGATCTGGGCCTTCGCCTCCGCGGGTAATTCGGCCTGCGGCGGGCGGGAATGTGGATACGCGCCGATGGGCAACCCCAGCAGCGACGCGGCGTACTTGAACGCGCCGCCCCAGTGGGTGAAGTATTCCGCGCGCCCCGGATAGCACGTCCACCACGACCCGACGTCGAGGTCGAACTGATCCAACCCGGATTCGCGGGCGTAGTCCATGGCCTCGACGAGCTTGTCGCTCTGCACCAAATCCCAATACTCGGAGAACAATCGCCGCTCGGGCGTCTCGAACAGGTAGCCCGAGGTACCCAGCTGCGCCGGGCACACGATCCCGTCGCGCAGCCACCCCGCCCGGTACACCGTTTTGTCGCATTCCCACACGGCCAGACCGGGCGCCAGCTGATGAAGCATGCGGCTGGCCGCCGGCAGGAAGGCGCCCTCCTTGGTGGCGCACACCGCGGGCACCTCGTGGTAGATGCGTGCGCTCTCGGCCGGCGTCAACACGTAGCCCGAGGACGGCGAATTGAACATGCCCAGAGCGATATTCGTGCGCGCAGCCACGTATTGGAAAAAGCGGAGCACGCCTTCGCCGCCGTGGGCCTCCATCATCGGCGTCTGGATGTAGACGATGTCGGCGCCCGCTTCCTGGGCGTGCAGGGTCAGATCCAAACAGTCCTTCGCCGACATCGCCGCCGTGCAGGCCTGCACCACCACACCGGGATTGATGCTGCGCGCCTCCTCTACCGCAACCTCCAGCAGGCGTTTCCGCTCGTCGAGGGTCAGCGACCAGAATTCGGCAATGCCGCTGGTGCACCACAACATCGGGTGCCCGAGATCACCGACGCAGTAGCGCACCAGTGTCCGGTAGGCGTCCCAGTCGATGTCGTCGCCGTCGGTCCCGCAGAACGGGGTGTAGAGGGAGTCACCGATCCCCCGCAATGCGCCGGGCGCCCACGCGCGTGCCTCTGCTGCCGTAGCCACAGTCGACTCCTTCTGTCTGCCAATCGATTTCTTCGACCCACGGTCAGGGAAGTCAGGTGAAGTCCGAACCGCCGTCGACGTTGATGTTGGCTCCGGTCATGTAGGAGTTGCGGCGCGAGGCGAGAAACGCTGCGACCGGGCCGATTTCTTCGGGGAGGCCCGCCCGTGGCATGTGCGCGGGATGACCGAAATGCTTGCCGATGGCCTCCATCAGGGCATAGGGATCATGGCCGTCGACGCCGACCGAATTCGCCCAGCCGACCAGTGATTCCGATGCGATGCTGCCCGGCGATACCACGTTGACCAAGATCTCGTCCTTGGCCAGCAGCAGGGACAGGTTCTTCGATACGCTCGTCAGCATCGATTTCGCCGCCGTGTACGCGGGCAGCATGACACTTTGTCGCTGAGTCGAGTGCGCCGAGAAGTTCACGATCCGCGCCCACTGCGCCTTACGCAGCAGCGGTAGCGCCGCCCGCACACAGCGCACCATGCCCAGCACCCCGTCTTCAACCGACTGACGCCATTGGTCGTCGGTCAAATCCTCGAAGGTACCCGCGGCGCCCGGCCCCACCGTGATGACCAGAGCGTTGAGTTCGCCGCCCCAGCGCTGGGAAAGCTCACCGAAAGCCGTGCCGACGGCGGCGTCGTCGCCGATGTCGGCGACGAGCCCGAGGGCGTCCGGGCTACCCCGTTGCGTGAGATCGGTCACCGCGGAATCCAGCGCGTCACGGCTGCGCCCGACGACCGCTACCCGGGCCCCCTCGTCGGCAAGGCAGCGCGCGGTGGCCAAACCCATGCCGCGGCTACCGCCGACCACCACCGCGGCGGCATTTGCCAGCCCTAGATCCATTGCTTGACCCGCAGCTCTAACCTGGCCATTTTCGCCTGTCCAGCCGATTTACCAAAAAGCCTACGATAGGTATTACAGTAGCAGAGGGAAATTACGACACGAAAGCGTATACGCAGGTCAGTACCGAAGAGCCGGTAAATTCGATTTTACCGGCAACACGGCCGGCAGACCTCATGCACGAAACAGATTTTGATGGAGGTGCCCGTAGTGGCAAAACAGGCAACCGCCGATAAGCGTCAGCGACGCGAACGCGGGTCCATCAATCCCGACGACATCATCAGCGGCGCATTCGAACTCGCCGAGGAGGTGTCGATCGACAACCTGAGCATGCCGCTGCTCGGCAAACATCTCGGCGTGGGTGTGACGAGCATCTACTGGTACTTCCGCAAGAAGGACGACCTGCTCAACGCGATGACTGACCGCGCCCTGAGCAAGTACGTGTTCGCCACCCCCTATGTCGAAGCCAGCGACTGGCGGGAAACCCTGCGCAACCACGCGCGCTTGATGCGTAAGACGTTCATGGGCAACCCAATTCTGTGCGACCTGATTCTGATTCGCGCGGCACTGTCTCCGAAAGCGGCACGGATGGGCGCACAGGAGATGGAAAAGGCAGTTTCCAATCTGGTCGAGGCCGGCTTGTCCCCGGAGGACGCGTTCGACACCTATTCGGCGGTTTCGGTTCACGTCCGCGGATCAGTGGTGCTGCAACGGCTGTACGAAAAAAACCAGTCGTCGGATATCGGACCCCGCGCCATCGAGGACGCCGTTGCCATCGACCCCGAAAAGACCCCGCTCCTTTCCCAAGTCACCCGAATCGGGCACCGCATCGGCGCCCCGGACGAGACCAATTTCGAGTACGGCCTCACCTGCATCCTCGATCACGCCAGCAGGCTGATCGACGAGAGCAACGCAGCCAAAGGCAAGGCGGGGGCGAGCCGCCAGCGCAAGTCGTCGACCGCGCGAGGTCGGTCCAAGGCGCCGGCGAATCGCTGACCTAACCGAAACCGCTTGTCACGCCTCGGGTTCGGGCACGTGGAAGTGCTCGTCGCGTAGCCGGAAGGCCTCCCTGGCGCCGTGCTGGGCGCGGGTCTTGACGAAGTTGAATTCGCCCGGCCCGAATTGCAGGTTGGTGCCGAAGGCGTGGAACAGGTAGCTGGCGACCTCCTCACCCTGATACGCCTGGCTCTGCTCGACAAGCCGGAACGCCTCCTTGGCGATGACGACCCCGTCGGCCGGCATCTTCGCCGCCTTCTCGGCCCAGTAGCGCGCCCGGGCGGTCACCGCGCCGGGATCGCAGGTGTCCGTGAAGATTCCGAGATGTTCGATCGCGCCCGCCTCGATGATGTCACCGGTCAACAGCAGGCGTCGCGCCAGCACCGGGCCGAGCCGGTGGAAGAACATGTGCAAGCTGCCCAGCGCGGGGCCCAGGAAGCGGGTTGCCGGCATGCCGATCTTGGTGTCCCGCGCGATGACGGAGATGTCGGTCATCAGGGCCATCTCGAAGCCGCCACCCAGCGCGTAGCCGGCGATCTCCCCCACCGTGACCTTGGGAAAACCCATGAAATTGTGATAGAAGCCAAAAGACTTGCGGTCCACGGCAAGTCGTCGACGCTGACTCGGTCGACGCTTGGCTGCCGCATCGTCGGACGCCTTGACCTTGTCGCCGTACCAGCCGTACGCATTGTTCATGTCGGCCCCGGTGGAGAAGACTCCCTCGGCTCCGCGCAACAACACCACCGTGAGGTCGTCGTCATCGGCCACCCGGTCCAGGCAACGGGCGACGGCCTCGCGCATGCTGGCGTCATAGGAGTTCCGCTGTTCGGGATTGTTCAGCGTGACCGTCGCGATGCGCCGGTCGTGATCGATGTCGAAGAGCACGCGATCGTCAGAGGTGCTCGAAGCGGTCATTTGTCGGACTCCTTTCGGCGCCTGCCGAACCGCGATCCGGCAAGCTTCTCGGGCCGTGACGCCAACGTGTTGACCTCGCCCGTACACAGCACTTCGTCGTCGAGCCACAGTCGCGCGGTCGACGTGATACCCCGTTCGCCTTCCGAGCGCGCGATGTCGAATCGCAGCTCCGTCAACACCGGTGTCGGTCTGCGGAACGTCACGGCCAAGGACCGGGTTTTGCCGGAAAGGCCGGTGACGCAATTGTGGTGCTGGATCACGCAGTCGAAGAAGACGCCCAGGAATCCGCCGTGCACCAGTCCCGGTGGCCCTTCGTAGATCACCGGGAATTCGACTCCTCCCGTTGCCTTCTCGGCATCGAATTCGGTGAACCGGTACTCGGGGAAACACGGGTTGTAGGCGCCGATGTCGGTGGCGTGATTGAGGTAGACGCGCCGGGGATCGTCGGGCAGTTCGCCGATGCGCGGTGAGTTGTCCGCCGGCGCGGCGGCCGACAACTCGCGCTCCCACTCGGTGAACTTCTCCAACATGGCATCCACCGCCGGGTGCGGATGTTCCAGCGACACCAGCAGCGAGCTCAGGCGGCGCATGGCGGCGGCGGCGGCCACGGTCTGGTCAAGCGGCGCCTCGCCGAATCTGGCGTTGTCGTCGGCGCGACCATCGGCGCCACTCCTCCTCATCGCTTACGCTCTGCATCGTCGTCGGCGCGACCATCGGCGCCACTCCTCCTCATCGCTTACGCTCTGCATCGTCGTCGGCGCGACCATCGGCGCCACTCCTCCTCATCGCTTACGCTCTGCATCGTCGTCGGCGCGACCATCGGCGCCACTCCTCCTCATCGCTTACGCTCTGCATCGTCGTCGGCGCGGGCCATGATTCTCTCTTTCACCTGGGTAGTTTCGCAGGCAGCGTATCCTTGCTAACTTATACAGCGTATCAATCGTATTGCCTACTGTATGGGTAACCGTATCGGCGGAGAAAGGCCGGATCAACGGTGAGTCAAGGGGCCGGTGCGGCCGGAGCCGAGGGGTCGGTAACAGTGCACCGAGACGGTGCAGTGTTACGGGTGACGCTTGGTCGCCCATCCCGGCGTAACTCGTTGACGCAGTTGATGATCGGGACTCTGGTCGAAGCTCTGACCGCTGCCGCGTCCGACGACTCGCTGCGCGCCGTACACCTCCGCGGGGCCGGAGACGATTTCTGCGCCGGCTCCGACTGGGTGGCCGCCAACGATCCCGGCGGCCAACGTCCCCGCACCGGTGATCTGGTGCGCCGGGTTCCCCATGCCGCTCACCGCGTGATCGAACTCGTCGCCGGCATTCAGCTGCCGGTGGTGTGCAGCGTGCGCGGATGGGCCGTGGGATTCGGTTGCAATCTCGCCTTGGCCGCTGACTTCACCGTGGCCGCCGACGACGCGGTGTTCTGGGAGCCGTTCCTCGACCGCGGCTTCAGCCCGGACTCGGGGTCCACCTGGCTGGTGCCGCGGCTCGTCGGCCTGGCGCGGGCCCGGCGGATGCTGCTGCTCGGTGAGAAGGTGAGCGGGGACGACGCGGCCGACTGGGGGCTCATTCACCAGTCGGTGAGCGGCCCCGACCTCGACCGCGCCGCCGAGGAGCTGGTTGCCCGGCTGGCCTCCGGTCCGACGGCGGCGATCGGGCTGGCCAAGCAGGCCATGAACTTCGGACAGCATGCGACGCTGGGCCAGTCGCTGAACCAGGAGTTGTTCAATCTGGAGTTATCTTGCCGGACAGGCGATTTCAAAGAGGGCTTGGAGGCCTTCCGGCGGCGGCGGGATCCGGACTTTCGTGGACGCTAGCTCTCGGGCGTCGAGCGCGGGACCTACGCACGGGAACTGCCTCGAATACGTCCATACGCCCCACACTCGACGTTCACTGCAAAGCGAAGGGATGACCGATGCCCACTGATTCGTTCGACACCATCAAGTACGAGGTCGACGGGCACACCGCCACGATCACCCTCAATCGCCCGGACGCCCTCAATGCGCTCAGCCCGCACATGATCACCGAACTGCGGGCGGCCTACGACGAGGCCGAAAACGACGACAACGTCTGGCTGACCATCGTCACGGGCACCGGCCGCGCGTTCTGCACCGGCGCCGACGTCAAGGAGATCCCCGAAGACGGCAAGGTGATCTACGAGCGGCCGTACCTGTCGACGTATGACCAATGGGAGGCTCCGCAGGAGGGCACGCCGCCCTTTCGCACCACGGCCAAGCCGGTGCTGACCGCGGTGAACGGAATCTGTTGTGGCGCCGGTATGGATTGGGTCACCACGACAGACATCGTCATCGCCTCCGAGCAGGCAACCTTTTTCGATCCGCACGTCAGCATCGGACTGGTGGCCGGCCGCGAACTGGTTCGGGTATCCCGCGTGCTGCCCCGCTCGATCGCCCTGCGGATGGCCCTGATGGGCAAGCACGAGCGGATGAGCGCGGAGCGCGCCTATGAGCTGGGACTGATCAGCGAGGTCGTCGAGCACGACCGCCTGCTGGACCGGGCCCACGAGATCGCCGACATCGTCAATTCCAATGCGCCCCTGGCCGTCCGGGGCACCCGCCTGGCGATCCTCAAGGGCCTGAATGTGCCGCTGCACGAGGCGGAGATACTCGCCGAAACCTTCCGTGAGCGGGTGCTGCGGACCGAGGACGCGGCCGAGGGGCCCAAGGCTTTCGTCGAGAAGCGCACGCCGAATTGGCAATGCCGGTGAACAAGCCGATGAGTTTCGAAACCATCCTGCTCGAGGTCGACGCCACCGATCACGTCGCCACCATCACCCTGAACCGGCCCGAGCAGCTGAACGCGTTCAACCGCACCATGTGTGAGGAGATGGCCCGCGCCTGGCACACGGTCAAACTCGACGAGTCCGTGCACGCGGTGGTGCTGCGCGCCGCCGGCGACCGGGCGTTCAGCGCGGGACTGGACATCAAGACGCCCTATGGGCAGCCCGAAAACATCTGGAACCACGAAGATCCCGGCGAAGCCCTGAGTCCCAAATGGCAGAAAATGTGGAAGCCGGTGGTCTGCGCGGTCCAGGGGATGTGCACCGCCGGCGCGTTCTACTTCATCAACGAATCCGACGTGGTCATCTGCTCGGAAGACGCCACGTTCTTCGACTCCCACGTGTCGGCCGGCCTGGTTTGCGCGCTGGAGCCGATCGGCCTGATGCGCCGCGTCGGCCTCGGCGAGACGCTGCGCATCGCCCTGATGGGCAACGACGAGCGGGTCAGCGCCGACACCGCGCTGCGCATCGGATTGGTCTCCGAGGTCGTCGCTTCCGGCCAGCTCTGGGATCGCGCCCACGAGATCGCGGCGACCATCGCCGCCAAGCCGCCAACGGCGACTCAGGGCACGGTCAAAGCGATTTGGGAGTCGCTGGACAAGCCGTATCGCGCCGCGCTGGAACAGGGCCTCATCTACACCCGGCTGGGAAACCCGCTCGGCACCGCGGAACTGGCCGCGCAGAAGATTCCCGGCGACGGGGCCACCAAACGCACACCGAAGATCCGCTGATGCCGCGTCACCCGCTCATCCAACGCATCGCCGATGTGCTCGACCTCGAACCAGACTCACGCGCCATCGAGTATGGCGGCCAATGGATCTCGTGGGAGCAGGTCGGCACCCTGGCGCAGCGCATCGCCGGCCTGAGCGCCGGCGCCGAGGTCGGGATGCTGCTGCGCAACCGGCCGGGGCACGTGGCGGCCTTTCTGGGTGTGCTGCTGGGCGGCGGAACCGTTGTGGTCATCAACCCGTCGCGCGGCGACGAGCGCACCAAGGCCGATGTCGCGAGGCTGCAGCTTGGATTGATCGTCGGCGAGCGCGACGATCTGACGGCGCTGGTGACGCCGGGCATCCCGACGGTCGCGATCTCGGGACCGGCCGACGACGTCGACGTGTCCGGGCAACCCGGCGCCGAGCCAGGCCCGTCGACCGGTGTCGCGGTGCGCATGTTGACCAGCGGCACGACGGGTCCACCCAAGCGAATCGACCTGACCTACGACATGTTGGCGCGCAGCGTGATGGGCTCCGAACCCGACCGCGCGCCGGCACCCACCGAGCTGCGGCGCGGCGTCGCCATCGTGAACTCGCCGCTGGTGCACATCGGCGGGGTATTCCGCGTGCTGCAATGCATCGCCGAGGCCCGACCGTTCGTGCTGTTGGAGCGATTCGAGCTGAACGCATGGGTCGACGCGGTGCGCACCCACCGGCCCCGCGCCGTATCGCTGGTACCGGCGGCCCTGCGCACGGTCTTGCACTCGGACGTGTCGCCGGCCGACCTGGACAGCGTCCGGGCCGTCACCTGCGGCACGGCGCCGCTGTCGGCCGATGATGCCGACGCCTTCACCGATAAGTACGGCATCCCGGTGCTGACCTCCTATGCCGCAACCGAGTTCGGGGGCGGCGTGGCGGGCTGGACCCTTCCCGACCATCAGCGGTACTGGCGAGCCAAACGAGGCAGCGTCGGACGGGCCAATCCGGGCGCCCAGCTCAGGGTGGTAGCCGACGACGGAACACTGCTCGGCCCAGACGAAGTCGGCCTGCTGGAGGTCAAGCCGGGCCAGCTGGGACCGGCCGCGCAATGGATGCGAACCACGGACATGGCACGCATCGACGCCGACGGGTTCCTCTGGATTGTCGGCCGCGCCGACCAGGCGATCATCCGCGGCGGCTTCAAGGTGATGCCCGACGACGTTCGCGCCGCGCTGGAGAGCCACCCCGCGGTGGCCGGCGCGGCGGTCATCGCCCGGCCCGACGAGCGGCTCGGAGAGACGCCGGTCGCCATGGTCGAACTGCGCGAGCCGGGTGCGGCCGACGCCGACGCGCTGGTGGTGCATCTGCGAGAGCGCTTGGCGCGCTATGAGATTCCGACCGAGATCGCGATCGTCGACGCCATTCCGCGAACGCCGTCGGGAAAACCCGATCTCGGCGCGATCCAGGAACACTTCCGCGAGCTCGCGGCGCCGCGCAACCATGCGCGCTGATCCTGTGACGGTCGCCGCGACGTTGCGACAGCAGGCCCGGGCGCGCGGGGATCACCCGCTGCTGGTCTGCGACGGCGACCGCATCGGATACGCCGAAGCCGATCACCGATCGGCGGAGCTCGCCCGCGGCCTGATGGCCCTCGGCGCCGGTAAGGGAACCCATGTGGGCCTCCTGCACCCGAACGGAAGCGACTTCGTCGTCGGCATGCTGGCGGCGGCGCGAATCGGTGCCGTGGTAGTCCCGTTCTCCACGTTCGTCACCGCCCGGGAACTGCGCGAGCAGCTGGTCGACAGCGACGTCCAAATCCTGCTGAGCGCCGGGTCTTTTCGGTCCCACGACTATGTGCAGCGACTGTCCGAGGTGATTCCGCGGGCCGACCTCGATTTCGGCGACCGCTTGTTTTGCGCCGCGGTGCCGCAGCTGCGCCACGTGGCGTTTGCGCACGACGCGGTGCGCGCGCTGGCCGGCAGCGTCGACGTGGCGCTGCTGCGGGCGAGCGAAGACGTTGTCTACGACTGCGATCCGCTGGCGATCGTCTACACGTCCGGGTCAACCAGTGCCCCCAAAGGGGTAGTGCATACGCATGGCGCACTGCTCGGACATCAGCGGAACCTCAACGCGATCCGCGGCCTGACCGCTTCGGACAAACTGTTCTGCAATTCGCCGTTCTTCTGGATCGGCGGGTTCGCGTTCGGCCTGCTGGCCACCCTGGTGGCCGGATCAACCCTGGTCTGCTCCAACGCCATCGACGCCGGGGCCACGCTCGACCTGTTGGAGGCCGAACGACCCACCATGACCAACGGGTTCGCGGCCGGCATCGCTCACCTCGCCGAGCACCCCAGCTACGCCGAGCGTGATCTGTCGTCGATGCGGCGCGGCAACCTCTACCCGATCATGGCCCCCGACACCCGCCCCGCCGACCCGGAGCTGCGGCACAACATGCTCGGGATGACCGAGGCCGGCAGCGTCGTCCTGATCAGCGAGGACGAATCCGACCAGCCCGAGACGCGGCGGGGATCATTCGGCAAGCCCGCGCCCGGCTTCGAGACGATGATCGTCGATCAGGACGCCTCCGGAGTCGGTGAACTCTGCATCCGCGGACCGTACGTGATGCAGGGCTACTACAAGCGCTCTCGCGAGGAGTGCTTCGACGCCGACGGCTGGTTTCACACCGGCGATCTGGTGCGCACCGACGACGACGGATTCGTCTACTTCGTCGGCAGGCTCAGCGCGATGGTCAAGACGGCGGGCGCCAACGTCTCGGCGGCCGAGGTCGAGCAGGCGATCACCCGGGTCACCGGCGCCGAGGCTTACGTGGTGGGCGTGCCCGATACCCAACGGGGAGAGCTGGTCGCGGCGGTGGTCGTGCAGCCGGATTTCGACGAGTCGGCCGTGCGGGAACGGCTCAAGGCGGAGCTGTCGTCGTACAAGATTCCCAAACGGTTTGTCTCCCTGTCCCGCGCCGATGTCCCGCTGTTGTCCAGCGGCAAGGTCGACACGCGGCGGCTGAGAAAGCTTTTCGATGCCTAGCACCATCGACCAACTGGTGCGGTTTCGGGCCCGGCACGACGCGGATACACCGATGGTGATCGATCCCACCTCGCGGCTCAGCTACCGCGAACTCGACTCCACCACAAGGGAACTGGCGGCCGTGTTTGTGGAAGCGGGCGTGGGCAAGGGCTCCCGGGTCGGGTTGATCATGCCCAACGGCACCCGCTGGGTACAGATCGCCGTCGCCCTGACACGCATCGGCGCCGTCCTGGTGCCGCTGAGCACGCTGCTGCAGGCCGGCGAACTCGTCGCGCAATTGCGGGTCGCCGCCGTCCAGTTCCTGGTGAGCGTCGAAGAGTTTCGCGGCCATCGCTACCTCGACGACCTCAAGGCGGTGCCCGAGTCCGAAATTCCGGCGTTGCAACAGGTTTGGTCGACCGATCAGCTCGACAGCGCCCCCGCGAGTGACCGGGCCCGCCGGATCATCGATGCCATGACCGAAACGGTCACCCCCGCCGACGCGCTGGTCATCATGTTCACCTCGGGCAGCAGCGGATCACCCAAGGGCGTCCTGCACTCCCACGGCAATGCGCTGGGCGCCGTGCAATCGGGGCTGGCCGCGCGCTGCATCAGCGGCGAAACGCGCCTGTATCTGCCGATGCCGTTCTTCTGGGTGGGCGGGTTCGGCAGCGGAATCCTGTCCGTCCTGCTTGCCGGCGCCACCCTGGTGACCGAAGAATTGCCCCGGCCCGAAACCACGCTGAGACTGCTGGAGCGCGAACGGGTCACCCTGTTTCGTGGCTGGCCCGATCAGGCCGAGGCGCTTGCGCGGCACGCCGGCTCGGTCGGCGTGGATCTCTCGGCGCTGCGACCCGGCAGCCTGGAAGCCCTGTTGCCGCCCGAGCAGCGCGCTCGGCCCGGGGCGCGCGCGACGCTGTTCGGCATGACCGAGGCATTCGGGCCGTATTGCGGCTACCCCGCCGACACGGACATGCCCGCCACGGCGTGGGGCAGCTGCGGAAAGCCGTTTCCCGGCATGGAAGTCCGCATCGTGGACCCCGAAAGCGGTATGCCCGTCGCGACGGGAACCGCCGGCATGATCCAGATCCGTGGACCGCACACGCTGCGGGGCATCTGCGGGCGCCGGCGCGAAGAGCTCTTCACCCCCGACGGCTTCTATTCGACCGGTGACCTCGGCCACCTCGACGAGCAGGGATTCCTGTTCTACCACGGGCGATCCGACGACATGTTCAAGGTCAGCGGAGCGACCGTCTACCCCAGCGAGGTCGAGCGCGCGCTGCGCACCATTGACGGGGTCGACCACGCCTTTGTCACCAGCGTGCCCGGCGCCGCGGGCGAACGGGTCGGCGCGGCGGTGGTATGCGACGACGCGCTCACCCGCGACCAACTTCATGCGTCGGCGCGAAAGTTGCTGAGCGCCTTCAAGGTACCCACGGTGTGGCTGCTGCTGCACTCCGGCGACGACGTTCCACGGGGCGGCACCGGGAAGGTCGACGTCCGCCGGCTGCGGCAGATGTTGATCGACGCGAATCAGCCCTAGGGGACCCGCGTCCAGGGTTGACAATTCTGCGACTCGAAGGCCTTGACCGCGGAATTGATGTTCGCGTACATCGGACCGATGGAGGTATTCGTCTGCAGCACATGGTCCTTGTTCGCATCGGGCGTGCTGTAGGTGAACCACGAACACATCGAGTCCTGGGTCGGCACATTGTTTATCCACACGCCGAAGGCCGAACCCGAGCCGCCCGTGTGGTAGAGCCCCGGCGCGATATCGGGCCCCACGACAAACACGCCGTTGCCGGGAATCGGGTCGAGTAGGTCGGCATGTGCGGGCGCCGCGAATGCGATCGCTGTCACGCACGCAACGAATCCGGCCACGGCACGAGACGCTGGAGCCATCTCCTTCTCCATTCGTTGCCCACCCTGATGGCAGCGTATGCCGCAGTGGGCTTTGCTACAAGAGAAGGCGATGCCTACCGACGAGCTCCGGATACCGCCGACTTCGGTAGCCGACCGGCACGCGAGTGACCGCTCAGAACGTCACCCGTGACGAGCACGTCAAAGGCCAGATTCAGCCGCATCGGCTTGGTCACCCCCTGTCGCCACCGCAGCCGGGTACCACCCTCGGTCGACTCGCTCGTAAAGTCTTGCAACGCAACCGTTTCGTCCCTGTACGTCGCGGTGCCCGTCAGCCCACCGCGCAACTCGGTGAACGCGTACAGCACTGCCAGCGTGCCGATCGGGGTCTTGATCGTCACGTCCCAGTCGCCCTGGATGCTCACCCTAAACCTCCAGCGGTTCCCGGCCCACCGGTCGCCATACCGTGCCCCGCCGTTCGTATTCGAAGAGTTGCTCGACAGCGTGCGCGACTCGAGGACCATAGCCACGATCAAGCAGATGCAGTGCGAGATCGAGGCCCGACGTCACGCCTCCCGCCGTAATCAGATCTCCATCGTCGACGACACGGGCCGCGACCGGATGCACACCTGCGGCCTCGAGCAGCTCCAACCCCAGATGATGCGTGACCGCGTGGCGGCCTTCGATCAGTCCGGACATCGCCATGATGATCGAGCCGCCACACACCCCGGCCAGAATCACCTCCGGGTTGGCAGCGGCCTTGTGTAACAGCGGGGTCAGCGCGGTCTGGGCCGCCCGGGCCAAGACCACCGGGATGGTGTCGACACCGTCGTCGGGATCCCCGACGGTCGGTCCGCTGGCACCGGGCACGATCACCCAGCCGCGATCAGCCGGATCGATCGCGGCGGTGGCGGCCAGCGCCAGCCCGCGGGTACCGCTGATCACGGCGCGGGGCCCCTCGGCCGCCACCAACGTCACCGCTAGGTCGCCCGCGACCATCTCGGCACCGGCGGCCAGGACTTCGAACGGAGCGATGACGTCGAACGGGTCGAACCCGTCGTACAACACGATTTGCGCATGCACCCGGCTATGGTCACCCATCGCCGCACCGGAGAACAGTGGCTGGATTGCCACGTTGCGCCGGTATATTGCCAACCCATGCATGCTGTCGCGATTCTGGTTGAGCCCGATGCCATCGCGTTCGACCTTGCCATTGCGATTGAGGTGTTCGGCCGGGTCTTCTTCGAGGACGGCGCGCCGGGCTACCGAGTGCGCGTGTGTGGCTGCGAACCCGTCGTTACAGCGGGACCGATCCGGATCGCGACGGACCACGGCTTGGCTGAGCTCGGCGATGCCGACACCATCGTGGTGCCGGGCCGAAACGACGCCGCGGCACCGGTTCGCGACGACGTGATCGTCGCGCTGAAGTCCGCGTACGAAAAGGGCATTCGGATCGCATCGATCTGTAGCGGCGCCTTCACCTTGGCCGCCGCGGGAATCCTGGACGGCAAGCGGGCGACCACGCACTGGTTGGCGGCCGAACTGCTGACGGCGACCTACCCGGCCGTAAGGGTCGACGCCGACGCGCTCTACATCGACGAAGGCCAGATCCTCACCTCGGCCGGAGCGTCTGCGGGACTTGACCTGTGCCTGCACCTGGTCGCCCGCGATTATGGGTCGGCCGCGGCGGCCGATGCCGCCCGCCTGGCCGTCACCCCGCTGCACCGCAGCGGTGGCCAGGCGCAATTCATCATCCGAAACCGCCGCATGTCCAGCACCGAACTCGATGAGTTACTGGTGTGGATCGAGAACAACGCGCACCGGCCGCTGGCGTTGCGCGACATTGCGCGCCGGGCGGCCAGTAGCGAGCGGACGCTCAATCGCCGGTTCAAGCACGAGACGGGCCAGACGCCGATGCAATGGGTCAACAACGTCCGGATCAGGCACGCGCAGCAACTGTTGGAGAGAACCTCCGACAGCATCGAAAAGATCGCGCGTCAAGTGGGTTTCGCGTCGACAACGAATTTCCGTGAGCAGTTTCGCCGGGTGGCCGGCGTGCCGCCGCAGAGTTATCGGCACACCTTTCGCCACCATGGCGGCGACGGTACCAGCTAGGGCGATCCGTCCCCGCCGGTCACCACCCCGCGCGCGATGAGGTGGTCGATCAACGGGACCGCGCCGGCGGCGAGATGCTCCGACATCGCCGCGCGCGCCAGCTCGCCGTCACGCTTTTTCAGCGCGGACAAGATCCGACGATGGTCCCTCATCGACTGCTCGGGCCAGCCCTCGATGGCGGGAAACACCGATTCGGGTGCGTAGCGGGTGATTTGCGACATCAGCTGCGCCAGCTTGGGCGAATCGGCGGCGATGTTGATGGCCCGGTGAAATTCGTGGTTCAGGCCGACGGTGTGCTCATGCTCGTCACCGGCATAAGCATTCTCCAACTGCGCCTGGATCTCTTTGAGCTCGCGTAGCTGATCGTCGGTGATGTTGAGCGCGGCCCGCGCGGCCAGCTCGCCGCCGACGTGCGCCTGCACGTTCGCCACGTCGGTGACATCGCGTCCGGTGACCGGCAGCACCACGAAACCCCGGCGCGGCTGTTGGGCGATCAAACCCTCGGCGCGCAGCGCGAACAGCGCCTCGCGCACCGGCGTGACACTGATGCCCAACTCCGCTGCCAATTGATCCAGCCGGACGTACGAGTCGGCGGCGTAGGTGCCATCGAATATCCTGCTGCGGATCAAGCGCGCAACGTCCTCGGAAAGTTGCGGCCGCGCAGCGAAATCCGGAACGCTCATCGTTTCACATCCGATATTCGGCGAGCAGTCGCTTGCTGATGATGTTCTTCTGGATTTCGCTGGTTCCCTCGCCGATCAGCAGGAACGGCGCGTCGCGCATCAGCCGCTCGATCTCGTATTCCTTGGAATAGCCGTAGCCGCCGTGGATCCGGAAGCTCTGCTGGGTGACCTCGGCGCAGTACTCGCTGCACAGGTACTTGGCCATTCCGGCGGCGACGTCGTTGCGTTCCCCCGAGTCCTTCAGCCGCGCCGCGTTCACCATCATCAGGTGTGCGGCTTCGACTTTGGTCGCCATCTCGGCGAGCTGGAACGCGATGGCCTGGTGCTCGGCGATCGGCTTGCCGAATGTCTCGCGTTGTTGTGCGTAGCGCACCGCAAGCTCGAAAGCGCGAAGCCCGACGCCGCAGGCGCGGGCCGACACGTTGACCCGGCCGACCTCGATGCCGTCCATCATCTGGAAAAAGCCCTGCCCCGTGGCCCCGCCGAGGACGTCATCGGCGCCGGCCTGGTAGCCGTCGAAGATCATCTCGGTGGTTTCGATGCCCTTGTAGCCCAGCTTGTCGATCTTGCCCGGAATGCGCAGGCCCGGAACGACTTCGCCGAAGCCGACCGGCTTCTCGACCAGGAAGGCGGTCAGGTTGCGGTGCGGCTTGTCGGAGCCCTCGTCGGTGCGCACCAGCGTCGCCACCAGTGTCGCGGTGGCGCCGTTGGTCAGCCACATTTTCTGGCCGTCGATCGTGTAGGTGCCGTCGTCGTTGCGTCGGGCCCGGGTCCGGATCGCGGCGACGTCCGAGCCCAGCTCGGGTTCCGACATCGAGAAGGCGCCGCGCGTCTCGCCGGTCGCCATGCGCGGCAGGAAGCGTTGCTTCTGCTCGTCGGTGCCGTGCTGGCGCAGCATGTACGCCACGATGAAATGGGTGTTGAGCACCCCGGACACGCTCATCCACCCGCGCGCAAGCTCTTCGACGCATAGGGCGTAGGTCAGCAGTGATTCCCCCAGGCCGCCGTACTCCTCGGGGATCATCAGCCCGAACAGGCCCATGTCGCGCAGCTGGTCGACGATGGCCTGCGGGTAGGTGTCGGCGCGTTCGAGTTCAACCGCGTTGGGGATGACTTCCTTTTCGACGAATTGCCGGACGGTGGCGATGATTTCGGTCTGGACTTCGGTCAGCCCGAGCGTCTGGGCGAGTTTGGTCATATGCTGTGTTTCCTTCCGGCTGCTCAGCCCGCGATGGTCTTGGCGTCCGTCAGGCGCTCGATGTCGGCGGTGGTCAGCCCCAGCAACCGCTGAAGGATCTCGGCGGTGTCTTGTCCCAAGGCGGGCGCCGGTGCGCTGGCGGGATGGACCCCGTCGAACGCGGCCGGTAGGCCCGGCGCGAAGTAGTCGCCGAGGCCGGGTTGCCGCAACCGCGAAAACAGCGGATTGTCAGTGACTTTCGGTCCCGCCGCGACCTCGGCGAAGGTGCGGTAGCGTTCGAACAGCACCGTGGTATTCGACAGCGCGGCGGTGACCTCGTCGGCGCTGTGATCGTTGAACCAGGTGGCGAACAACCCGGACAGCACGTCCTGGTACCGGTACCGGTCGCCTTCGGACCCGAAGTCCACCCCGAGCGCCTCGGCGAGCGCCGACACAGCGGCATGCGTGCCGGTGACCTCGACCAGATCGCGGAAGTGCCGCTTGGTCAGGGCGACGACCATGAACCGGCCGCCGTCGCGACTGGTGAAGTCCTGCCCGTACTGGCCGTAGATGGCGTTGCCCAGCCGTTCGCGTTGCGTCCCGTTGACCTGAGGTTCGGTGAGCAAGCCCAGGTTGGCGGCGGTGGCCAGCGCGACGTCCTCCAACGCCAGGCTGATCCGCGTCCCCGCCCCGGACTTGTCGCGGCGATGGACGGCGGTGACGACGGACAGCGCGGCGTACAGTCCGCAGCACACGTCCCAGGCCGGCAGGACGTGATTGATCGGACCGGCATGATCGGCCGGGCCCGTGACGAGTGGATAGCCCAGGCCGGCGTTGACCGTGTAATCCACGCCGGTGGAACCGTCACCGCGCCCGAGTAACTGGACGTGGATGACGTCGGGGCGCTTGGCCGCCAGGACGTCGTGGCTCAGCCAGGACAGCCCGGCGGCGTTGGTCACGACGATGCCGTCACCCTCGACGATCAGGCGCTGGACCAGTGCCTGGCCGCCTTCGGAGCGCAGATCGATGGTGGCCGAACGCTTTCCCTTGTTCAGGCCCGTCCAATAGATCGACGTACCGTCCGCCGACAGCGGCCAGCGTTGCACGTCGGACGCACCACCGATAGGGTCGACCCGGATCACCTCTGCGCCAAGCTGATTCAGGGTCATTCCGCACAGCGGCGCGGCGACGAAGCTGGACACCTCGACAACGGTGAGGCCGTCCAGAGGCAGCCCGGGGTCGGTCATCTCGATGCGACCCGTTCGAAGACGGCGGCAAGCCCCTGCCCGCCGCCGATGCACATGGTCTCCAGCCCGTAGCGCGCCTGCCGCCGATTGAGCTCGCGCGCCAGCGTGGCCAGCATCCGTCCGCCCGTTGCCCCCACCGGGTGGCCCAGCGAGATTCCCGAACCGTGCACATTGGTCCGCTCATGGTCGGCCGCACCGAAATTCCATTCCCGCATCACCGCGAGCGCTTGCGCGGCAAAGGCTTCGTTGAGCTCGATGAGGTCGATGTCGGAGAGCTGCAGGCCCGCCTTGGACAGCGCCACCTCCGTCGCGGGGACCGGCCCGATGCCCATGACGTTGGGCGCCACCCCCGCGACCCCCCACGACACCAGGCGCACCAACGGCTTCAGGCCGTACGCGTCGGCCCTCTCCGGCGTGGTCACCACGCACATGGACGCCGCGTCGTTCTGCCCGCTGGAGTTGCCGGCCGTGACCGTCGCCTCCGGGTCGTCTTTCAGCAGAACGGGTTTGAGCTTGCTCAACGACTCCACCGACGTGTCCGCGCGCGGGTGTTCGTCGGCGTCGATGACTTCCTCGCCGCTGCGGGTGGGGACGGCAACCGGAACGATCTCCTCGGCGAGGACGCCGTCCTTCTGCGCGGCCACCGCGCGCTGATGCGACCGCACCGCCAGCTCGTCTTGTTCCTGGCGTGAAATCCCGTACTGGCGGCGCAGATTCTCGGCCGTCTCCAGCATTCCACCCGGCACCGGGTAGTGCCTTCCGCCGGCGGTCGTGCGTCCCCGCGCCAGCCCGTCGTGCACCCGCACGCCGCCGCGAGCCCCGCCCCAGCGCATATCGGTGGAATAGAAGGCGACGTTGCTCATGCTTTCGCAGCCGCCGGCAACGACGAGATCGTGGTCGCCATGGCCGACCTGCAGGCAGGCCTGGATCACCGCCTGCAGGCCCGACCCGCAACGCCGGTCGACCTGCATGCCCGGAACCGTCACCGGCAGGCCGGAATCCAGCGCGACCACGCGCCCGATCGCCGGCGCATCGCTGTTGGGATAGCAGTGGCCGAGGATGACGTCTTGCACGGCGTCGGCCGCCAGCCCGGTTCGCTCGAGCAGACCCTTCAGGGCGGTGACACCGAGGTCGACGGCGCTGAGCGCCTTGAACATTCCGCCGTAGCGGCCGATCGGCGTCCGCACCGGCTCACAGATGACGGTTTCACGGACCCCGCTCACAGGTGTCGGCCGCCGGTGATTTCCATGACGGTGCCGGTCATATACGACGACAGGTCGGAAGCCAGGAACAGGGCCACGCTGGCGACTTCGCTGGGCTCGCCGGCCCGGCCCATCGGCACCTCGGCCACCTTCGAATCCCAAATGCGCTGCGGCATGGCCTCCGTCATCGCCGACCGGATCAAACCGGGGGCGATCGCGTTGACCCGGACGCCCAGATACGCCAGCTCTTTGGCGGCCGCCTTGGTCATGCCGACGATGCCGGCCTTGGCCGCCGAGTAGTTGGTCTGGCCGACCATGCCGACCTTCCCCGACACCGAGGACATGTTGATGATGGCGCCGCGCTTGTTTTCCCGCATGATGGCGGCGGCCAGCCGGGTGCCGTTCCAGGTTCCCTTCAGGTGGACGTTGATGACCTGATCGAACTGCTCCTCGGTCATCTTGCGCATCGTCGCGTCTCGGGTGATCCCGGCGTTGTTGACCATGATGTCCAGGCCGCCGAACCGCTCGACCGCGGTCTGGATCAGCGTCTCGACGTCGGAGGACTGCGTGACATCGCAGCGGACCGCGATCGCGACGTCGTCACCGCCCAGCTGCTTGGCCACCACCTGGGTCTCCTCGAGATTGACGTCACCGAGCACGACCCGCGCCCCCTCGGCGACGAAGCGCTCCGCGATGGCCAGACCGAGTCCTTGCGCTCCGCCGGTGATTACTGCGGTCTGACCTGCCAACAACGCCACCTGGATCACACATCCTTCTCTGTTATCGCCGCCATCGGGCACCCATCAGGCAAATATCATATTTGATATAGGATCCTCCCCTGAACCGGGGTGCCCCGGATCGGGAGAGGAGCGTGGAGCCGATGGCAACCGCCGAAATCGCCGAGGTCTCCGACGAGGACTTCCGCGAGATCCTGGCTCAGACAAGGCAATTCGTGCGCAGCGCGGTGGTCCCCCGCGAGCAGGAGATCCTCGACGAGGATCGTGTCCCCGACGACCTGCGCGACGAGGCCAAGCGGATGGGCCTGTTCGGCTACGCGATCCCCCAGGAGTGGGGCGGCCTCGGCCTCAACCTGATGCAAGACGTCGAGTTGGCGATGGAGCTGGGCTACACGTCGCTGGCACTGCGGTCGATGTTCGGCACCAACAACGGCATCGCCGGACAGGTTCTGGTCGGGTTCGGCACCGACGAACAGAAATCGCGCTGGTTGGAGTCGATCGCGTCCGGCGACGTCGTCGCGTCCTTCGCGCTGACCGAACCCGGCGCCGGATCCAACCCCGCCGGCCTGCGCACCAAAGCCGTTCGCGACGGCGACAATTGGGTGATCTCCGGGCAGAAGCGCTTCATAACCAACGCGCCCGTCGCCAACCTTTTCGTGGTGTTCGCCCGCACCCGGCCGGCCGACGACAAGGGACCCGGGATCGCGGTCTTTTTGGTGCCGGCCGATGCCGCCGGCGTGCAGGTGGGCGCCAAGGACGCCAAGATGGGCCAGGAAGGCGCGTGGACCGCCGACGTCGCCTTCGACGACGTCCGGGTGGACGACGCCGCACTGATCGGCGGCAGCGAAGACATCGGGTACCGCGCGGCCATGACCTCACTGGCCCGCGGCCGGGTGCACATCGCCGCGCTCGCCGTGGGCGCCGCCCAACGCGCGCTCGACGAATCCGTCGCGTATGCCGCCACGGCGACGCAGGGCGGGGCGGAGATCGGAAGCTTCCAGTTGGTGCAGGCGATGCTCGCCGACCAGCAGGCCGGCGTGATGGCCGGCCGCGCGCTGGTGCGGGACGCCGCGCGGCTGTGGGTCACCGATCAGGACCGCAGGATCGCGCCGTCGGCGGCCAAGCTGTTCTGCACCGAAATGGCCGGCAATGTCGCAGATCTCGCGGTGCAGATCCACGGCGGCAGCGGCTACATGCGAGGCGTTGCGGTCGAACGCATTTACCGCGACGTGCGCCTGCTGCGGCTCTACGAGGGCACCAGCGAGATTCAGCGCCTGATCATCGGATCGAATCTGGTCAAGGCGGCGGCACGGACCATCACAACGAAGGAGCGTTAATGGCAGGCAGGCTTGCCGGAAAAGTGGCATTGATTACCGGCGCGGCGCGCGGCCAGGGCCGGGCGCACGCGGTGCGCATGGCCTCCGAAGGCGCGGACATCATCGCCGTCGATATCGCCGGCAAGCTTCCGTCCTGCGTTCCCTACGACCCGGCGAGCCCGGACGACCTGAGCGAGACCGTTCGCCTGGTCGAGGAAACGAACCGTCGCATCATCGCGTCGGTGGTGGACACGCGTGACTTCGACGGACTGCGAAGGGTCGTCGCGGACGGTGTCGCCGCGCTGGGCCGGTTGGACATCATCGTCGCCAACGCCGGGGTTGCGGCGCCGCAGGCATGGGACGACATCACACCGGAAGACTTTCGCGACGTCATGGACATCAACGTCACCGGAACGTGGAACACCGTGATGGCCGGGGCGGACAAGATCATCGAGGGCGGCCGCGGCGGCTCCATCATCCTGATCAGTTCCGCGGCCGGTATGAAGATGCAGCCGTTCATGATTCACTACACCGCCAGCAAGCACGCCGTCACCGGCCTGGCGCGCGCCTTCGCCGCCGAGTTGGGTAAGCATTCCATCCGGGTCAACAGCGTCCACCCCGGTCCGGTGAACACCCCGATGGGTTCGGGCGACATGGTCACGGCGGTGGGCAAGACGATGGAAACCAACCCGCAGCTGTCGCACGTCCTCACGCCGTTCCTGCCCGACTGGGTCGCCGAACCCGAGGAGATCGCCGACACCGTGTGCTGGCTGGCCAGCGACGAGTCCCGCAAGGTCACCGCCGCGCAGATCCCGGTCGATCAGGGCTCGACGCAGTATTGAGCTCAGCGCGGCGGGAATAGATCGCCGACGTCCGCGCTTTCAGGCCACATGAAAGCCTTCACCGAGACCGAACGCCAAGAGTTCCTGGCCGCCAAGCACGTCGGCGTCCTGTCCGTCGCGGCCACCGACGGCCGGCCGCCGGCCAGCGTCCCGATCTGGTACGACTACACGCCGGGCGGCAACGTCCGGATCATGACCGGCGCGTCCAGCCGCAAGGCGCGGCTCATCGAGCGGGCCGGGGTGGTGACGCTCGTCGTCCAGCGCGAGGAGCCGCCGTACCAGTACGTGGTGGTCGAGGGCAGCGTCGTCGAAACCACGAAGCCTGCCCCGGCCGACTTGCAGGAAGCAATCGCCATTCGCTACCTCGGCGAGGAAGGCGGGCGCGCGTTCGTCCGCAGCATGGAGGGCGTCGAGGAGGTGCTGTTCACCATCCGGCCCGACCGCTGGCTTAGCGCCGACTTCACCGGCGACCTATAAGCGCGGAGATATACGCGCATACGCCGATGTTTTGCCGTATGCGGCCAGCCCATGCTGGCTAGCATGAGCAAAATCGATCCTCGGGCGGGCACGCCACCCTTGGAATGGAGCGACCTGGGCGTAGGCGAAGGCATGAACGAGCCCCTGCCGACCGGCACCGTGACACTGCTGCTGGCCGACGTCCAGGGTTCGACGCAGCTATGGGGCTCCCAGCCGCGGGAGATGACCGCGGCGATCGCGAAGCTGGACCAAACACTCGCCCGATTGGTCGGGGCGCATCACGGAATCCGTCCGGTCGAGCAGGGTGAGGGTGACAGCTTCGTCATAGCCTTCAGCCGCGCGTCGGACGCGGTGGCGTGCGCGCTCGCATTGCAACGGGCGCCGCTGGCGCCGCTGCGGCTGCGGATCGGGGTACACACCGGCGAGGTTCAGTTGCGCGACGAGAACAACTACGTGGGGCCGGCCATCAACCGGACGGCGCGACTCCGCGAGCTCGCGCATGGCGGCCAAACGGTGTTATCGGGTACCACCGGCGATCTGGTTGCCGACACGCTCGCCGACGGGGCGTGGTTGAACGACCTCGGCATCCACGCGCTGCGGGATTTGCCGCGGCCGGAGCGGGTTGTGCAGCTGTGCCATCCCGACCTCCGCAACGAATTTCCGCCCCTTCGACACCGCGAATCCGTTGTCTCTCAGCGCCTTCCCGCACAACTGACCAGCTTTGTGGGTCGCGACGCCGAAATGCGCGAGGTGCGAGGTCTTCTCGCGCAGCACAGGTTCGTGACGTTGACGGGCGCCGGCGGTGCGGGCAAGACCCGGCTGGCGGTGCAGATCGCGGCCTCGGTCGCCGCCGACTACGCCGACGGAATCTGGTACGTGGACCTGGCTCCCCTCGCCGACGCCGACCTGGTGCCCATTACCACCGCCCGGGCGCTGGGGCTGCCGGATCAGCCGGGGCGATCCCCGGAGAAAAGCCTGCTGCAGTTCGTCGGCGACCGGCACATGCTCGTGGTGCTCGACAACTGCGAGCACGTGCTGGACGCCAGTGCGGGACTTACCGGTGCGCTATTGGGGGGTTGCCCGCGACTGACGGTGCTGGCGACGAGCCGCGAGCCGATCGGCGTGAGCGGCGAGGTGACGTGGCGGGTGCCGTCCCTGTCGTTCGACGACGACGCCACGCGGCTGTTCGCCGATCGCGCGAGCAATGCGCGCCCCGGCTTCACCGTCGACGAGGACAACGCGGCCGCGGTATACGAGATCTGCCGTCGCCTCGACGGCATGCCGCTGGCGATCGAGCTGGCGGCGGCACGCGTCCGCGCGCTGTCGCCGCACGAGATTCTGGCCGGCCTGCAGGACCGGTTCCGGTTGCTGACGGGCGGGTCGCGGACGTCGGTGCGCCGCCAGCAGACGCTGCGCGCATCGGTGGACTGGTCACACGCGCTGTTGACCGAGCCCGAGCGGATCCTGTTCCGCCGGCTAGGGGTTTTCATGGGCGGGTTCGACCTCGACGCTTGCCGAAAGGTGGTCTGCGACCAGGATTTGGCGTCTCACCAGGTGCTGGACGTGCTCGCGCTGCTCATTGACAAGTCGCTGGTGACGGCCGAATCTGCCGGCGGCCCCATGCGATACCGGCTGCTGGAGACGATCCGCCAGTACGCGCAGGAAAAGCTCGGCGAATGCCCCGAGGTCGTCGCCATTCGGGACCGGCACCGCGAGCACTACGCTGATCTGGCGGCGGCCGTCGACGCGCCGGGCGACGCAAGGCTCGAACTCCTCCTCGATCGAGCGCAGGCCGAGATCGACAACCTGCGTGCCGCTTTCGCGTGGAGCCGGGAGAACTCCGACACCAACGGCGCGCTGCAACTGGCGACGTCGCTGCAGCCGCTGTGGCTCACCCGGGGCGGCCTCAGGGAGGGATCGGACTGGCTCGACGCGGGTCTAGCGGACGCCGAGCGTCAGGGCGCCGAGGTGTCGCCCCGAGCGATGGCGAGGGCGCTGGCCGACAAGGCATTCCTGGACAACATGCGCGACCCGGAAAGCCTTGCGCGAGCGCAGCGTTCGCTGGCGATCGCGCGCGAGCTGGACGATCCGGCGTTGCTGGTGCGGACTCTCACGGCTTGCGGTCGCCTCGCCGCGTGGAACGCGGAACTCGCCCGACCGTATTTGTCGGAGGCGGAAGACTTGGCACGGGCCATAGGTGACCGGTGGAGACTGGCCCAGATCCTCTACAGCAAGGCCCTGACGGCGACAGTCGGCACGGGTGATCCCGCCGCCGCCGTGGCGGCAGCGACCGAGGGGCGCGACCTCGCGGACGCGATCGGCGACCAAGGCTACTCACGCGGATGCCGTTGGTGTCTGATCGCTGCGCAATGGGTGTTCGGTGACGTCACAGGCGCCGCGGCGCGACTCCGCGAATTGATGAACGAAGCCGACGCGACGCACGCCCTGATCTGGCAGGTGTCCGCCCGCGAGCGTCTGGCCCACGTTTCGGCGCACACCGGACAGCCGGACGAAGGTCGCGCCCTCGCGGGTGACGCCCTCGACGGCGCCGCCGAGATCGGCCGGTATATGGAGGGCGTGGTGTACTCGTCGCTGGCCTACGCGGCGCTGGCCGGCGGCGATATCGACGCGGCCACCGAGGCCGGCGACGCCGCACGCGAGCGGTTCGGGGACTGGCCGCTTGCGTCCACCACCGCGAAGCCCTGGGCGCAGGTCGCGCTGGCCCGCGGCGACCTGACATCCGCGCGTCGCTTCGCCGAGGAGGACATCGCGTCCGGTGCAGGGTGGTTCATGGTGCAGGCGCTGACGACCCGTGCGCGTGTGGCGCTGGCGGAAAACGAACCGGGCCAGGCCGAACGCGACACCCACGACGCGCTGACCCGTGCGGTCGAATTGCGGGCGCACCTATTCGTTCCAGACCTGCTGGAGTGCCTCGCCCAGTTGGCACACCTTGCCGGGAGCCACCCGGAGGCGGCACGGCTCTTCGGCGCGTCGGATGCGGTCCGTCGGCGCACCGGCATAGTCCGCTTCCGGGTGTACGACGCGGACTACCAGGCGTCATTGGAGCAGACCCGTAACGCCTTGACGGACAAGGAGTTCGACGCCGCGTGGGCCGCCGGCGCTGCGCTGTCCACCGAGGAGGCGATCGCCTACGCCCGGCGCGGACGAGGCGAACGCAAGCGGCCGCCCACGGGCTGGGACTCGCTGACCCCGACCGAACGCGACGTCGTGCGCCTCGTCGCCGAGGGACTGGGCAACAAGGACATCGGCGAACGCCTCTTCATTTCCCCGCGCACCGTGCAGACGCACCTGACCCACGTCTACGCGAAACTCGGGCTCACGTCGCGGATGCAGCTGGCTCAGGAAGCCGCCCGCCGATCAGTGCTCGACTAGCTCCAGCGTGCCCAGCTCGCGGATCGCCTGGCAGCCGCGGCTGAGCATGGCCAGCACCATGTCGTCGCCACGCTCGGTGGCGGCGGCGAACGCGAACCCCAGCGCCGAGATCAGCGGCGCCTGCAGCACCCCGAGCCGGTAATCGCGCCAACATGTTTCGCGGTCGTAGTCGCTGACGCCGCCGGCCGTCAGCGCGCGATGGTAGTCGGCGACCAGCTCCTCCTCGATGGCAGCGCGCAGCTGCGAATTGAGGCTGGTTGCGGTGAAGTACGCGAGATCCCGGGTCGGCAGGCCCACCCCGAGCGTCTGCCAGTCGACCACGCTGACCCGGGTCCGGTCCGGGTCGAACAGCAGATTGTCCAGCCGGTAGTCGCCGTGCAGCAGGGCGAACCGGTCGTACTCGGACAGCAGCCACGGTGTAATCACACCCATTGCCGCGCTGAAGGTATCGCGGTCTTCGGCGCTCATCCGATCGCCCAGCTTCTCCAGCGTGATATCGGCGCTCATCTTCGCCACTTCGCCCATGCCGGCAGCGCCGGCCTCATCCGGGCGCCCGAACGCGATGCCGGGGAAATCGAGCCAGGCGGGATCGCACCAGGTCGGCGCGTGCAGGCCGGCGAGGGCGTTAACCGCCAGGCGCCCTTCGGCTTCGCCGCAACCGATGAGCTGATCGCCCTGCACCGCCGGCGCCTGATCCGCGAGCAGCAGGGCGAAATCCATTGCGTCCTCGGTGATCTCGGAGTAGAAGCACCGCGGGGTCGGCACCTGCACCCGGTCCACCACCGAGGAGTAGAACGCGCATTCGCTGCGGTAGCCGATCACCACCCGGTCGCGCACGGTGTCGTCCTGGGCGGGCAGCTTGATCACGAAGGTCTGCGGAAGGTCACCGGGATCCGTCGCGTAGCGGGCGCTCACCCGGTAGGTCGCCCCGGTCTGTCCCGTGCCGATCGCGACCACGTCCACCTCGGCGACCTCGACGGGAGCGCCGCGGCCACTGAGCGCGGCCGACAGCCATGCCGGGGTCACGTCGCCGGGGTAACGCGGTATCGACGACAGCACAGCACTCATTCCCAGCACGCCTCCTGCCCGCGGACAGCTCGATCCGACTGACCAACTGTAAGGCATACCGCAAGAGTTGCGGTCAACAGCGGTGATCTAATCGGCCAGAATGCGCCATTCGGCGGCCTCGTGCTGCTGGCGCCAGAATTCGTCGAAACGACCCCCCGCAGCGAGTAATTCGTCGACCGTGCCATCCTCGACCACCTGGCCGCTGTCGAGAAACAGGACGCGGTCGGCGTGGCTGATGCTCGCCAACCGATGCGCGACGATCACCTGGGTGCGCGATTGCGGGTCGGCGGTCAGCGCGTCGACCACGGCGGCCTCGTTCTCGGTGTCCAGAGCGCTGGTCGCCTCGTCTACCAGCAGTATCGGCGCGGGTTTGAGCAACGCGCGGGCGATGCTGACCCGCTGGCGTTCACCGCCCGAGAGCGCCGAACCGGCCTCGCCGACGACGCTGTCGGCGCCGTCGGGCAGCCGTGCGACGAGCTCGTCGACGCGGGCGAGCGCCACCGCGCGCGCGAACCGGTCGTCGTCGGCGCCGGGGTCCCCGGCGAAAACGTTGTCGCGGATGGACCCGTGGAACAGGTAGGGATGCTGGAACACGACGCTGCTCGCCGCCCGCCGGGCTTCGGCGTCCAGCGTCGCCGCGTCGACACCATCGATCAGCACCCGGCCGCGCGTGGGCTCGTGCAAGCCGGCGATCAGCGCCAGGATGGTGCTCTTGCCCGACCCGGACGGTCCGACGATCGCCGTCGTGCTTCCCGGCTCCAACGAGAAGCTCACCCCGTCGAGCACCAGGTCGGTGGCGCCACCGACAGCTGGGTACCCGAACGTCACGTCGTCGAACTCGATACGCGGGGCCGTGGCGCCCGGCAGCGTCGCGGCGCCCGCGTTCATCAGCGGCGCGGTGAGCACCGAGCGAATGTTGTCGAGCGTGGCGCGGGTGCTCTCCAGCGCCGGCGCCAGCTCGCTGATCGTGGTGAACGGCTCGAGGTAGCGCACGATGACGACGATCAGTGCGATGGCCTCGGCCACCGACAGCGTTCCGTTCACCGTCAGCGCGGTGGTCGCCCCGGCCAGCAGGATCAGGGCCAGCTGGCTGGCGAGGCTGAACAGCAGCTGACCCGGCACCTGCATGGAGAGCAGCCGCATGGTCGCGCCGTGTTGGGCGGCCAGCGCGTCGCCGACCATGCTCCTGGCCGGTTCGACGCGCCGCGCGGCGCGCAATGCCTGCTGGGTCCGGGCGAACTCGATGATCCGCTCGGTGAGCGCGCTGTTGGCCTCGGCCGCAGTGGAATCGGCGCGACGCGCCAGGCGCGCCGACGCCCACAGCGCGCCCAGCATCAGCGGCAGCCCGCCCAGCGCGGCCAGACCGAGTTGCCAGGAGACCGGCAGCAGGACGACCGCGATGGCGGCCGGCAGCAGCACGGCCGAGATCAACGGCGTGAGCAGGTTGACGACGAGGCCGACGAGTTCGGGGCCCGTCGCCGCGATCGCCTGCCGCGCCGTCGCGGTGTGCTCGGCGGTGAACCAATCCAGCCGCACACCGGGCAGTCGGTCGGCCACGTCATGCTGGCTGTGGTCCAGCACCGCGAAGCCCAAGTTGAAGCCGATGCGCGCCGTCGCGGTGTCGATCACCCAGCCGAGCGCGGTGGCGGCGGTCAGCCACCCCAGCCACACCATCGCGCGGTGTGGGGCCTCACTGAACAACGCGCCCACCAGGGGAACCAGCAGCACGGTGGCCACCGCCCGCACCACCACGGAGATCAACGCCAGCACCGTGTAGGCGACGACCCGGGTGCGCCGATCCGCCGGCACCAGGCTCAACCACGTGCGGATCATCGGGCACCCTCCCCGGCCGCGCCGGCGGCCACCTCATCGCGCTGGCCGCCCTCCCACAGGCGCCGATACCGGCCATCGGCGGCCAGCAACTCGTCGTGGGTGCCGCGCTCGACGACGCGGCCGTGGTCGAGCACGACGATCTGGTGGGCCCGGGTGATGGTGTGCAGCCGGTGCGCGATCACGAGCACGGTGCGGTCCTGTGTCAACCGGTTGAGCGCTTGCTGCACAAGGTATTCCGACTCCGGATCGGCGAACGCGGTGGCCTCGTCGAGGATGAGAACGCCGGTGCCGGCCAGGATCGCGCGGGCGATGGTGAGGCGCTGGCGCTCCCCGCCGGACAGGCCGCTCCCGGCGCCCAGCATGGTGTCGTAGCCGTCCGGCAGCCGCATGATCCGGTCGTGGATCTGCGCCTCGCGCGCCGCCTGTTCGATCTGCGCCGGGATGGCATCGGGAGCGGCCAGCGCGATGTTTTCCGCCACGGTGCCGTGCACCAACTGCGTCTCCTGCAGCACGAATCCGACCTGGGCGTACAGCTCGTCGGCGGTCATCGACCGGATATCTTGTCCCCCAACGCGTATCGAGCCCTGATCGACATCGTGGAACCGTGCCAGCAACGCGGCCAGCGTCGACTTGCCGGATCCCGACGGCCCCACCAGCGCGGTGACCGTGCCGGGGCGCAGGGTCAGCGACACGTCGTGGATCACGGGAACGCCCGGACGGTAGCCGAAACTGACGTGGTCGAACACCACCGCCTTCGTCGGCTCCCCCTGGGCTTGGCCGTGATCGCGCACGGCGAGTTCGGCTTCGTCGAGCGTGTTCTGCAGGCGCCGGGCGGCCAACATGCCGGCGCGGATGCCGCCGAGGCCGTAGGCGATCCCGAGCAGGCGTGCGCCGAAGGTGGTTCCCAGCAACAAGAATGGCAACAGGTTGACCGGATCCATCCGCCCCCCGACCACCAGCAGGGTGCCGGTGGTCGCGATGAGCCACAGGAAGGTCGACGGCCGGGTGACCAGATCCATGAAGGTCTTCTTGCCGGCCAGTGGGCGCTGCCAGGCGACCAGGAAGCCGACGTATTCGTCCAGGCGGCGCCGGAAACTCGATGCGGCGGCACCACCGAAGACGCGGATCACCGGCTGACCCTCCAGGTAGGCGCCGGCCTCGCCGCTCATCGTCTCCGCCCAGCGCTGCGACTGCGGGATGCGCGGGCCCGATTGAATCGTCAGGGACGAGGTCAGCACCAGGTAGACCAGGACGGGCGCGAACAACACCAGCGCCACCCGCCAGTCGACCACGAACAGATAGACGAGCACCGCCACCGGCGCGACGGCCGCGGCCACCGCGTCCGGGATGGCATGGGTGACCAGGTAGTGCAGGGACAGCGTGTCGTCCTGGAGCAGTTGCTTGATGGAACCCGATCCGCGCGCGGTGAACCAACCCAGCGGCAGCCGAGACAGCTTGCGCAACAATCCCGTACGCAAATCGCGGGCGAATCGCGCGTCGACGACGTGGAGCCAGAGGGTGAGGGCCGCGCCCAGCAACGCCCCCAGGCCCAGCAACGACACCGCGGCGATGCCGACGTTCCACAGCCGGGACGCGGGCGCCCCGGACACCAGGAGGCGGGCGAGTTCGACCAGCAGCACGAACGGCGCCAGCTGCACCAGCGTGATGACCGCCTGCAACAGGCCCGACAGGATCAGCGCCGAGCGCAACGGCGCGAGCAATCGGCCCGCGGCCTGGGCGCGCCAGTTTCCGCGCGACACCGGGGCGGGCGCCGTCTCGGGAACCTGCCGAGCCGACTCCAGTTGCGCCGCAACCTCTTCCGGGGCGACGGTGGGCGCCACGCTTTCGGAGCCCTCGGGCTCGTCACCGCGGCGGGTGCCCATCGCGCGCCCGGCACTCCAGTACGCCTGGGCGTGCACCTCGGATTTCGGAAAGCCGAACTCGTCGCGCAGCCGGGTCCGCACCTGCTTGAGCGTCGTGGCCTCCGGCGTCGCCCACGCATACCAGTCGGACCAATCTCGGCTCTCGATCGCCGCCGCAAGCGATTTCTCGTCGCGGCGGGCGACCCAGTGCAGCCGCAGCCGCGGATGCTGTGCGATCGGGATCAGCGTGTCGTTGTCGTCGTGCTGTTCGAGGTACATCTCGATCGGGACGTCGTCCGGGACGACGCCGATGATCCCGTTCATCCCCGGAATGGACGCCGAATCGCCGATGAGCAGATACCCGGCCGGCTGCTCGTCGGGCATATCGAACCGCGACGAACCCATCAGCGCCATGACAGCGATGGTGGCGCCGGGCTGCACGGTGCGCGCCCACTGCGACGCCGGACCGGCCGGCTCGTGCAGCACGATGTCGACCGCGAAGCGTCCGGCCGCGACGTCGGCTTCCGAAATCGTGTAGGCGCGCTGAAACTCGGTCTTCGATCCGTCCGGATCGGGGAACCAGAACCGCAGCCATGCGGCCGGTTCGGCGTCCACGTCTTCGAACAGCGTGGGCGACGTCATGCGCACGCGCACGAAGTGCGGTGCGATCCGGACGGTTTCGATGACCGTCGCGGTGTGATCGCGCGCGCCGAAGCTGCGCAACATCACACCTTGGAATCCGCGTGCCATTAGCGGTCCTTTCTCGCGGCGCTCCGCGCCGGCGCGGAGCTGACGATCCGGCGGGATCACCGCCACGAGGCCACGGATCGGTGCGGCCGGCGAGGGCCGCACAAACTGTGAATTCGACACCTGCCACGATCCCGCGCGGGCGGCACCCTGCCGCGGATCACCGGCCACCCGGTCACGACTTGGTACGTTACCCCCACAAACTAAGGGTTGCCTTACCATAGGTCAACCTTGGGGCCCGCCCACCTTCCGCGGCGTCAGTAACCTGGGAGACATGAGCGGTGAGTCGGCAGCCCCGGTCCTGCTGTACGACGGTGTCTGCGGGGTGTGCAATCGGGCGGTGCGCACGATCCTTCGCTTCGACCCCGCAGGTCCGCTGCGCTTTGCGGCCCTGCAGAGCGTCTTCGCCAAAGCGATCATCGAGCGGCACCCCGAGATCGGCAACGTCGACTCGGTGGTGTTCGTCGACGACCCCGGACAGCCCTCGGAACGCGTGGCCGTCCGCTCAGCCGCCGCGTTGCGCGTCGCGGATTATCTCGGCGGGCCGTGGAAAGCGCTCGCGGTCGCCCGTCTCGTTCCGACCCCCGTGCGCGACTGGCTCTACGACAGGTTCGCCGCCATCCGCTATCGGGTCTTCGGCAAGTACGACAGCTGTCCGCTGCCGCCTCCGGAGGTTCGCGCCCGCTTCGTAGAGGACTGAGAACGCGTCAGTCCGTGGCGGCGCCGGCCGCCAGGTCCGCCTCGGATTCCCTGCGCTTGAGCTCGGCCAGCTTGCGGTCCTCGGCCGCGGCTTCGCGGTGCTTGAGCGCGGATTCGCGGTGCACGTCGCGGTGCGGCACCCCTTGTCGGACGACCCAGTCTTGGCTTTTGGCGACTCGCTCATGCTGGATCGCGGATTCCTCGAAGCTTCGTGCCGCGGACAGCCCCGCGCGAGCCGCGCGCTCGCGCGCCATGGCCACTCTGCGTTCGGCGAGTTCGACATCTTCTGCGGTGAAAGCGTTTTCGCCGGGTGGTGCCGGCTCGCGTCCGGTGGGCATGGCGTCTCCCTTGTGTCCTGTGAGTTCGATGTACCCCCCAGGACGGGTTTGACGCTTAGCCCGCTGAAGATTTCATTTCGAATGTTGACCAGTGCGGGCGGAGGGACTCGAACCCTCAAGCTCTTTCGAGCAATGGCACCTAAAACCATCGCGTCTGCCAATTTCGCCACGCCCGCGCGCCCGGCAATCGTATCGCCTGCGATATGTCCAACTTGCCCGCGACGGGCGCGCATTGACGCGCGGTACGGTCAAGGGGTGTCCACTACACACCGTCGCAGACCCGCGCTGATCGCTTTGGTGATCATCGCGGCGTGCGGCTGCCTGGCCCTGGGCTGGTGGCAGTGGACCAGGTTCCAATCGGTCTCCGGCTCGTTTCAGAACCTCGGCTATGCGTTGCAGTGGCCGCTGTTCGCGTGGTTCTGCGTGTACGCCTACCGCAAATTCGTGCGCTACGAAGAGGAACCACCCCCGCCGCGCAGCACCGAGGCCGTGACGGAGATCCCCGCCGGTCTGCTGCCCGACCGGCCCACGCCCCCGCCGCAGGCACCCGATGACCCGGCGCTGCGGGAGTACAACAAATACTTGGCCGAGCTGGCCGCGCAGGACGCCGAAAAACAAAAGAGGACAACCGCATGACCACACCGGAGACCCCGGGCGGGGCAGTGCCCGCCGTGCCCGTCGACAAGATCCGCACCGCCTTGCTCGGCTACCGGATCATGGCCTGGACGACGGGTCTGTGGCTCATCGCGCTGTGCTACGAGATCGTCTCGCACCTGGCGTTCGACCACGAGATCCGGTGGATCGAAGTGGTCCACGGCTGGGTGTATTTCATCTACGTGTTGACCGCGTTCAACCTGGCGATCAAGGTGCGCTGGCCGATCGGCAAGACGGTCGGTGTGCTGTTGTCGGGGACGATCCCGCTGTTGGGGATCATCGTCGAGCACTTCCAAACCCGGGACGTCAAAGCCCGATTCGGCTTGTAAGCCACATCCGCCACACCCGTCCCTGCCGGGGACGGGACCCGCAATGCCCACCTCCTAGCGACAACGCGCGCGCACGACGGGTTGTCGCTAGGAGGTGGGCATTTCGCCTATCACCCCGCGCCGCGACTGGTGTGACGAATGTTGCCAATGCCTCGCGCCGGGGATTCAGCCCCCGGACCGGGCCAGCGTTTCAAGCGACGGCAACAGCAGTTGCAGCGCGCGACCGCGATGCGAGACCGCGTCCTTCTCGCTCGGGCTGAGCTCGGCCGCCGTGCGCTCGTACCCGTTGGGCACGAACACGGGGTCATACCCGAAACCGCCATGGCCGCGCGGTTCCCGGGCGATGCTGCCGGGCCATTCGCCCCGGACGACGACCTCGCCCGCCCCCGACACCAGCGCGCAGGCGGACACGAACGCCGCGCCGCGCCGTTCGTCGGGCACGTCGCGCATTTGCGCCAGCAACAAGGCGGTGTTGCCGGCGTCGTCGCCGTGGCTGCCCGACCAGCGCGCCGACAGCACCCCCGGCATGCCGTTGAGCGCGGCCACCTCTAGTCCGGAATCGTCTGCCACGCTTGGCAACCCGCTCGCGGTGAACGCGTCGCGCGCCTTGGCCAACGCGTTCTCCTCGAAGGTCGCGCCCGTCTCCGGCGCTTCCTCGAACGGGGCGACGTCGTCGAGCGACACCAACGTCAAGCCCGTCAGGCCGGCGGCGTCGAGCACCCGGCGCAGCTCGGCCAGCTTCTTCGGGTTGCGGCTGGCGACCAGCAAGCGTGACGAGTGCAAGCGCGGCGGGTCGTCACCATCAGGCACGGTCAGCTGCCGAACGCCTTCGGCGCCGGAGCCCCCTCGGGGAGCTCACCGGGGTATGGCTGCGCCAACGCCTCGCGCTGGGCGGCGAACAACTTGTCGCAGGCGGCCAGCGCCACGTCGAGCAGCTTGTCCAGCGTCGAACGCGGGAAGGTCGCGCCCTCACCGGTTCCCTGAACCTCGACGAGGGTGCCGGTGTCGGTGGCGACGACGTTCATGTCCACCTCGGCGCGGGCGTCCTCCTCATAGGGCAGGTCCACCCGGACCCTGCCGTCGACCACTCCGACGCTGACCGCCGCGATGGCGCACGACAACGGGCGCGGATCCGACAGCTTGCCCGCCGCCCCGAGATACGTCACCGCATCGGCGAGCGCCACGAATGCGCCCGTGATGGCCGCGGTGCGGGTTCCCCCGTCGGCCTGCAACACGTCACAATCGACGGCAATTGTGTTCTCCCCCAACGCCGCCAGGTCGATGCATGCCCGCAGCGAGCGTCCGATCAGCCGGCTGATCTCCTGGGTGCGCCCCGACAGCCGCCCCTTCACCGATTCGCGGTCGGAGCGCGTGTGGGTCGCCGACGGCAACATCGCGTACTCCGCCGTCAGCCACCCCAGACCCGAACCCTTGCGCCAGCGCGGCACACCCTCGGTCACGCTGGCGGTGCACATGACCTTGGTGTGGCCGAATTCGATCAGCACCGAACCGGCGGGGTGGTCAGTGAAACCGCGGGTGATGACGACGGGCCGAAGCTCGTCGTCAAGGCGGCCGTCTTCTCGTCTCGTCACGACGCAACCCTAACGTGGAGTGTCAGACCCTCTCGGAGCGGCGGATATCGAACGTCTCACCGCACACCACCGCATGCACGGGACCATCGAACTCGGCCTTGGCCTCGCTGATCACGTCCTCCCGCGAGGTCCACGGCGGGATGTGCGTCAGCAGCAATTCGTGAACGCCGGCCTCGGCCGCGGCCCGGCCAGCCTCGGTCCCCGACAGATGCAGCGCGGGCGGCCGGTCCGCCGAATGCGTCCAAGACGCCTCGCAGAGAAAAACGTCGGCGCCGCGGGCCAGCTCGACGAGCTGATCGCAGACACCGGTGTCACCGCTGTAGACAAACGACGCGCCGGAGGAATCGGTGATCCGCAAGCCGTAGGACTCGGTCGGGTGGGCCACCACCCGCGGCGTCACCGTCAGCTCACCGATCGTCACCGGCTCGCCGTCGACCCAGTGACGAACGTCGAAGATGTCCGAGCAGTCGTCGATCTCGCCGCCGTAGGGTGAGGACGCCGCGCCCAGCCGCGACCAGGTGTCGCCGGGGCCGTACAGCAACGCCTTGCCGAGCGGGCGCGTCGGGTGATAGCGCCGCCATACAAACAGTCCGGGCAAATCCAAGCAGTGGTCGGCGTGTAAGTGCGACAACAGCACGTGCACGGAACCGGGGTCGGCATAGCGCTGCAGTGCGCCGAGAACACCCCCGCCGAAGTCGATGACCAATGGCGGAGTGTCCGGTGCCCGGAGCAGATAACCCGACGCAGGCGAATCCGGACCCACCACGCTGCCCGAGCAGCCGAGCACGGTTATTCGCACGGACACTACTGTGCCATGCCCGACAGGGCCATGACGAAAACATGGCCGCTTTGGTGTGACGAGAATCTCGCCCGGTCGTCAATCAACGCGCACCTGATGAACGGGCTGAACTCCGGACACGGCGGGACCGAGGAATCGCGCCGCCAGTCTGGTGAATGCGTCGGGGTCGCCGGTGGCTTCGAAGACGCGAGTCGCGGGCGGCGCATCATGCGGGCGAAGCAGGTCTCGCTCGGTGAGCACCCGCAGCACCTCTTTGGCGGTCTCCTCCGCGCTGGACACCAGCGTCACGTGCTCACCCATGGCCAGTTGAATGAGTCCCGACAACAACGGGTAGTGCGTGCATCCGAGCACCAGCGTGTCCACCTGCGCGCGCTGCAGCGGCTCCAGGTAGCCCTCGGCCAACCCGAGCACCTGACGCCCGCTGGTCACGCCGCGCTCGACGAAGTCGACGAACCGCGGGCAGGCCACCGCGGTGATCTCGGTGTCGCGGGCGGCCGCGAACGCGTCCTGATAGGCATGCGAGTTGATGGTCGCCTGGGTGCCGATGACGCCAATCCGTCCGTTGCGGGTGGTCGCGACCGCGCGGCGCACCGCGGGCAGGATCACCTCGACGACGGGCACGTCGTAGCGTTCGCGGGCGTCGCGCAGGCAGGCCGCGGATGCCGTGTTGCAGGCGATGACCAACGCCTTGACGCCGCGGCCCACGAGGTCGTCGCCGATGGCCAACGCGTGCGCCCGAACGTCGGGGATCGTCAGCGGGCCGTAGGGCCCGTGGCCGGTGTCGCCGACGTAGATGATGTCCTCGTCGGGCAGCTGATCGATGATCGCCCGCGCGACGGTGAGCCCTCCGACGCCGGAGTCGAAGACCCCGACGGGCGCCAGTGGTTCGCTCATGTCTTCCAGCGCGGCGACGCGGTGCCGGCCGTCCTTTTCGACCGGGCCTTGCGTTCCGGGGCGGACAACCAATAGGCGGCCACGACACCGGCGACCGCCCCGCACAGATGCGCTTGCCAGGACACGCCCCCGCAGAGTCCGAGCACCGGCATGGCGCCGAGCAGGACGCCGCCGTAGGCGAACATCACGACCAGCCCGATGACGATGTTGGACACCCGGCGCACGAATATCCCGAACACCAGCAAGAAGGCCAGCCAGCCGAAAATCAGGCCGGAAGCCCCGATGTGGTCGGTGGGGCCGCAGCTGCTGCCGACGTCGCCGATGAGCCAGGTGCCCAAACCACCGAGGATCCACACGATTGCGGTCGCCCACACGAACCGGGACAGCCCCGCCAGCGTCATGAGGAAACCCAGCACGAGCAGCGGCACCGTGTTGGCCATCAGGTGTTCCCAGCTCGCGTGCAAGAGCGGGGAGAAGACGATGCCCCACAGGCCGTCGAGCTCTAGGGGCCGGATGCCGTTGGCGTCGAGCGAATGCCGGGTCATCTGGTCGATCAGCTCGACGAAGTAGAGCAACACGACGAAGGTGAGGATCGTCGCGGCGCCCACCATCGGCGTGGACCGCTTCTTCTCCTGGGCGGCGGGTGCCCTCGGAGCGGTCTTACCCATAGCTGCCCTTCCAGCGCGTTTCCGGCATCGTCCAGGCTACCGGCGCGGCGGGCGGATTCCTCATCGGCCGAGTGCGCCGGGCAGCACGTCGCGGTAGCTCGGGATCCCGGCGATCGAGTCGGCGGCCAGCACCCCGCCCAGCACCGCTCGCGCCAGGCAATCGGCCGCCGCGATGCCGACCTCGGTGACCAGCCGCGTCTCGGGGGAGAACGCGGCCGGCACCGGCTTTGAACTGGGCGACGGGGGCTCGACCTCGACCGCCCCGGTGGCCAGGACGAACACCGCGTCCCCGTCGACCGGCGTGTGGGCCGGCCGGATGCTGCGGGCCAGGCCGTCGTGGGCCGAGATGGCCACCCGACGGCACGCCGCCGGACTCAGGGCGGCGTCGGTGGCCACCACCGCGATGACGGTGTTGAGCGGTTCCTCCAGCGGGTCCGACGGGGACGGCAGCCGGGCGAAGGCGCCGATCTGCTCGGGCGGCGGCGGAGAGAGTCCGAACTCGTGGGCCAAGTCGGCCATCCACGGCAACCCGGTCGCCCGGTCGGCGACCTCGCCCGCGGCGTTCACCACGGCCAGCGCGCCGACGGTCACACCGCTCGGCAGCGCCGTCGAGGCGGTCCCGACGCCGCCCTTGAGCGCCCCGGCCCGGGCCCCCACCCCGGCGCCGACGTTGCCCACGCCCATCGCCGCACCTTCTTGCACGGCGGCGGCGCAGGCCAGGTAGCCAAACTCGTCCGTCGGGCGGCACTGCCAGCCGCCGACCGGCAGATCGAAGATCACCGCTGCCGGCACGATGGGCACCACGCCCCCAGCTATCGCCACGCCGCGTTCCTGTTCTTCCAGCCAGCGCATGACGCCGTCGGCGGCCGCTAGGCCGTAGGCGCTGCCCCCGGCGAGCAGCACCGCGTCCACGAACCGCACCGTGTTGGCGGGGTCGAGCAGATCGGTCTCGCGGGTTCCGGGCGCCCCGCCGCGGCAATCGACCGCACCGACGGTCCCCGGGGGCGGGAGCACCACGGTGACGCCGCAGGCCCAGCCCGCGCCCAACGAGGCGTCGGGGTCCAATCGCTGGTAGTGGCCGACGCGGATCCCTCCGACGTCGGTGATCGCGCCCAACGCGGTCACCGGGACCCCATCAGCACCAACACCAGGTACTCCTGCAGGACCGTCAGCCACTGGTAGACGTCGAAGTGCACGGCCAGCGGATGATCGGCCGGCAGCCGCTCGGGGCCCTCGGGTCCGACCTCGAGCATGACGCCCAACGTCAGCCGGATGTCGTTGACCGCCCCGATCCAACAGTTCGCGTCTTCCTCGCTCAGCTCGAACCGGCCGCCGTCCTCGGGGACCGTGCTCAGCAACCGCTGTGCCGCAACGCGTTTGGCGTCGACGATGCCCGGCTCGTGCAGGCTGCGCAGCGCGGCGTTCAGGCTGTCCGCGGAATCTGCAGGCGCGGTGTCCTGGTCGTCGTTTCGGTAGAAGTCCGGCAGCAGCCGGCGCAGGGTGGGGTCTTTGGGCGGTTCGGCGTTGCCGGTCTTGATGCCGGTGATTTCTTCGAGTTCGTCTGCCGGCGAAGAGGATTCACGCTCGTCGAGTAAACCGATCATCGCGGTGGCGAGGTTCTTCAGCAGTGCCGCCTCATGGGACGCCAGGGCCGACCGGAAACGGGGACCGTCCGCGGTCTCGACGCGCTTCCATTTGCGCACAGGGAATCGCCAGCGCCTCGATCGTCAGCGGTCCTGCTGCAGCGTCGCCCACAAACCGGCGGCGTGCAGCTTGGACACATCGGCTTCCATGGACTCCCGGCTACCGGCGGACACCACGGCCTTTCCTTCGTTGTGCACCTGCAGCATCAGTTTGGTGGCATGCGGCTCGCTGTAGCCGAACAACTTCTGGAACACGTATGTCACGTACGTCATCAAGTTGACCGGGTCATCCCAGACGATCGTGACCCAGGGACTCGCCGTGACCTCGACCGGCGCGGACTCGCGTTGTCCTGTAGTGCCCGGCTTAGTGGGCGCTGACATAACAACCATGGCCTACACGATACCGAGGGATGCACGACGTTTCCGAGCCCGCGGGGCAGCCGATACCGTTATGGAATGAACGACTCGGTCGTCACCGGGCTGCTGACCGACAAGTACGAGTTGACGATGCTGGCGGCGGCGCTGCGGGACGGCAGCGCCAATCGCCGCACCACCTTCGAGCTTTTTGCGCGCCGTCTTCCCGAGGGACGCCGTTACGGCGTGGTCGCCGGAACCGGCCGGCTGCTCGAGGCGCTGCCGCAGTTCACCTTCGATGACGAGGCCTGCCGGTCGCTCGGGCAATTCCTCGATCCAGATACGTTGCGGTACTTGCGCGATTTTCGGTTCGGCGGCGATATCGACGGCTACGCCGAGGGTGAGCTGTACTTCCCCGGATCCCCGGTGCTGTCGGTGAGCGGGACGTTCGCCGAGTGCGTGGTGCTCGAAACGCTGGCGCTGTCGATTTTCAATCACGACACCGCGGTCGCGTCGGCCGCCGCGCGGATGGTGAGTGCGGCCAGGGGACGACCGCTGATCGAGATGGGGTCACGGCGAACCCACGAACAGGCGGCGGTCGCCGCGGCCCGCGCCGCCTACATCGCCGGCTTCGCCGCGTCCTCCAATCTGGAGGCTCAGCGCTGCTACGGAATACCGGCCGAGGGCACCTCCGCGCACGCGTTCACCATGCTGCACGCGCGCGCCGACACCCCCGCGGAGTCGACCGAATTGGCGGCCTTTCGGGCGCAGGTCGAGGCGCTCGGCGTCGACACCACCCTGCTGGTGGACACCTACGACGTGACGGCCGGCGTGGCCAACGCGGTGGCCGCCGCCGGCACCGGGCTCGGTGCCGTGCGCATCGACTCCGGCGAGCTGGGCGTGCTGGCCCGCCAGGTGCGCCAGCAGCTCGACGACCTGGGCGCCACCGGGACCCGCATCGTGGTCTCCGGTGACCTCGACGAGTTCTCCATCGCCGCATTGGCAGCCGAGCCGGTGGACAGTTACGGCGTCGGCACGTCGCTGGTGACCGGCTCGGGCGCACCCACCGCGAACATGGTGTACAAGCTCGTCGAAGTGGACGGCCTGCCGGTGCAGAAGCGCAGCAGCCACAAGGAATCCCACGGCGGACACAAAGAGGCACTGCGCACCGCGCGCAGCTCCGGCACCATCACCGAGGAGATCCTGTACCCAGCCGGTCGTCAGCCCGACGTCGATGAACCGGCCCGGGTGTTGACCGTCCCGCTGGTCCGCGGCGGGGAGCTGGTGTCCAAACCGAACCTCGCCGCGGCGCGCGAGCTGGTAGCTTCCGGGCTGCGCAGTCTGCCGTGGGAGGGGCTGAACCTGTCGCACGGCGAACCCGCGGTCACGACGACGCAGATCCGCGCCTGAGCAAGGGAGTGACCACGTCCGACGTGTCCGTGCACGAGCTGCTGGCCACCGCCGTGGCCGCGCTCGGCGGCAGTGAACGCAGCGGCCAACAGGAGATGGCCGACGCGGTGGCGCGGGCCTTCGCCACCGACGAACACCTCGTCGTACAGGCCGGCACCGGCACCGGCAAGTCGCTCGCCTATCTGGTGCCCGCGATCGTGCACGCCCTGGACGACGACTCCCCCGTCGTCGTGTCGACGGCCACCATCGCGCTGCAACGCCAGCTCGTCGATCGCGATCTGCCCCGGCTCATCGATGCGCTGGCCGACGCGCTGCCGCGCCGCCCGCAGTTCGCGCTGCTCAAAGGCCGACGAAACTATCTGTGTCTCAACAAGATCCACAACGGCGGGGCGGCCGACGGTGACGACGTCGACGGGCGGCCGCAAGAGGAACTCTTCAACCCCATGGCGGTCAGCGCCCTGGGCCGCGACGTGCAACGGCTCACCGAGTGGGCGTCGACCACCGAATCCGGTGACCGCGACGATTTGAAGCCGGGCGTGCCCGACCGGTCCTGGTCTCAGGTCAGCGTTTCCGCGCGGGAATGCCTCGGGGTGGCCCGCTGCCCGTTCGGCACCGAGTGCTTCTCCGAGCGGGCCAGGGGCCTGGCCGGCCGTGCCGACGTCGTGGTCACCAACCACGCGCTGCTGGCCATCGACGCGGTCGCCGAATCCGCGGTGCTGCCCGAGCACGCGCTGCTGGTGGTCGACGAGGCGCACGAGTTGGTGGACCGGGTGACGTCCGTGGCCACCGCGGAGTTGACGTCGGCCGCGCTCGGGGTCGCCTCGCGGCGGATCAGCCGGTTGGTGAGCCCGGAACTGGTCCAGCGCCTCGACGCGACGACCGCCAACTTCGCGGCGGCGATCCACGACGGCACGCCGGGGCGCATCGACCGCCTCGACGAGGACCTGGCGACGTACCTGACCGCGCTGCGCGACGTCGCCACCGCGGCGCGTTCGGCGATCGACACCACGAACGACGCCAAGGCGGCGGCGGCCCGCGCCGAAGCGGTCGCCGCGCTCAGCGAGATTTCGGAGACGGCGTCGCGGGTGCTCGCCTCGTTCGGGCCGGCCATCCCCGACCGCACCGACGTGGTGTGGCTGGAACACGAGGAGAACCGGGGTGCACCGCGCCCGGTGTTGCGGGTGGCCCCGCTCTCGGTCGCCGGGCTACTGCGCCAACGCGTGTTCTCGCGTTCGACCGTGGTGTTGACGTCGGCGACGCTGACGATCGGCGGCTCCTTCGACGCCATGGCCGCGGCGTGGGGCCTGACCGCTCCCACGAGCGACGACGGCGGCGACGCACGCTGGCGCGGCCTCGACGTCGGCTCGCCGTTTCAGCACGCCAAGGCCGGCATCCTGTACGTGGCCGCGCACCTGCCGCCGCCCGGGCGCGACGGCGTCGGCTCGGCCGAGCAGCTGGCCGAGATCGCCGAGCTCATCACCGCCGCCGACGGGCGCACCCTGGGCCTGTTCTCGTCGATGCGGGCGGCCCGCGCGGCCGCCGAGGCCATGCGCGAACGGCTGTCGACACCGGTGTTGTGCCAGGGCGACGACAGCACGTCGGCGCTGGTCGAGCAGTTCAGCGCCGACCCGCAGACCTCGCTGTTCGGCACCCTGTCGCTGTGGCAGGGCGTCGATGTGCCCGGGCCGTCGCTGTCGCTGGTGCTGATCGACCGCATCCCGTTCCCCCGCCCCGACGACCCCCTGCTGGGGGCGCGCCAGCGGGCGGTCGCCGCGCGCGGCGGCAACGGCTTCATGGCCGTCGCGGCCAGCCACGCGGCGCTGCTGCTGGCGCAGGGCTCCGGCCGGCTGTTGCGCCGCGTGACCGACCGCGGGGTGGTCGCGGTGCTCGACTCGCGCATGGTCACCGCCGGCTACGGCGGCTACCTGCGGGCCTCGCTGCCGCCGTTCTGGCAGACCACCAACGGGGCGCAGGTGCGTGAGGCGCTGCAGCGGCTGCGGACAGCGGAGGACTCGCAAGAAGGCCTGTCCGCCTGAGCGTTCCGGCTACCGGGCCAGGGTGACCAGACCGAGCTCGTTGCTGGCGGCCAGCATCGGATGGCGGGGCAGCACGCGCACGGTGTATCCCACCGATCCCGCCAGCGGCAGCGGCGTGGTCGTCGAGAACACCTGGTTGCCGCCCTCGGCGGTGCCGGTGTACGACATCTCGACGGTAATCGGCTCCAGCAGCGCATCGCCGGCGTCGACGCGGCCGACCACCGCCTGGACCGTGACCTCGTCGGGCGCCAGCCCGGCCAGCTGCACGGTGGCGGTCAGGGTGAGCTTCGAGCCGAGCACCGGGCTGTCCGGCAGGCCGGTGCTGTCGACGTCGGTGATCACGATCTTCGGCCAGGCCTCGTAGGCGCGCCGGCGATAGGCGGCCAGCTCGCGGGCGGCGCCGAACTCGCCGCCGCCGTCGGCGGGCGCGAGCGTCTTGCGCAGCGATTGCGCCGCGGGCGTGTAGTACTGCTCGACGTAGTCGCGCACCATGCGGGAAGCCAGGACCTTCGGGCCGAGCGTCTGCAGGGTGTGGCGCACCATTTCGATCCAGCGCGGCGGTACCCCGTGCTGGTCACGCTCGTAGAACTTCGGTGCCACGGCTTCTTCCAGCAGCCGATACAGCGCGCTGGATTCCAGGTCGTCGCGGCGCTCCGCGTCGGCCACGCCGTCGGCAGACGGTATCTCCCAACCGTTTTCGCCGTCGTACCATTCATCCCACCAGCCATCGCGGATGGACAGGTTCAGCCCGCCGTTGAGTGCGCTCTTCATTCCCGAGGTGCCGCAGGCCTCCAACGGGCGCAGCGGGTTGTTCAACCAGACGTCGCAGCCCCAATAGAGCAGCCGGGCCATGGACATGTCGTAGTCGGGCAAGAACGCGATGCGGTGGCGCACCTGCGGCCGGTCGGCAAATCGCACCACCTGCTGGATCAAGGCCTTGCCGCCGTCGTCCGCCGGGTGCGACTTACCGGCGACGATCAGCTGGATCGGCCGTTCGCTGTCCAGCAGCAGCTGCTCCAGCCGATCCGGATCGTGCAGCATCAGCGTCAACCGCTTGTACGTCGGCACCCGCCGGGCGAACCCGATGGTCAGCACTTCCGGATCGAAAGCTGTTGCTATCCAACCCAATTCGGCGTCCGAGGCGCCGCGTTCCAACCACGACCGCCGCAGCCGGCGCCGCACGTCGTCGACCAGCAGGGACCTCAATTGCGAACGAATCCACCACAGGTGACCCGCATCGACCTGCTGCAGGCGCAACCACACGCCCGGATCGCTGAACGAATCCGACCCGGCCAGCTCGTAGCCCAGCTGCAGCCACTGCGGCGCCGCCCAGGTGCGCGCGTGCACCCCGTTGGTGATCGACCCGATCGGCACCTCCCCGGGGTCGAATCCGGGCCACAGCTCGTTGAACATCGCCCGGCTCACCCGGCCGTGCAGCGACGAGACCCCGTTGGCCCGCTGGGCCAGGCGCAGACCCATGTGCGCCATGTTGAATTTCGTCGGGTCGTCCTCGGCGCCGAGCGCCAGGATGCGCGCCGTCGGCACCCCCGGCAGCAACACCGGCGCGCTCGTCGCGTCGGCCGCCGTGCCGTCGCCGCCGGATGCCGATTCGTCGGCCAGATGGTCGTCGAAGTACAGCCGCACCATGTCGATGGGGAAACGGTCGATGCCCGCGGGCACCGGGGTGTGGGTGGTGAACACGGTGCTCGAGCGCACGACCGCCAGCGCGGTGTCGAAGTCCAACGCCGCGCCCGTCATCAGCTCGCGAATGCGCTCCGCGCCCAGGAACCCGGCGTGCCCCTCGTTCATGTGGAACACCTCCGGCGCGGGCAGGCCGTGGATGGCGGTGTAGGCGCGGATCGCCCGCACGCCGCCGATGCCGGCCAGGATCTCCTGCCTCATCCGGTGTTCCTGATCGCCGCCGTACAGGCGGTCGGTGACACCCCGCAGATCGTGCTCGTTCTCGGGGACGTCGGAATCGAGCAGGAGCAGCGGGACCCTGCCCACCTGCGCGACCCAGATCCGGGCGTGCAGCTGCGCGGAGTCCGGCAGCATCAGCTCAACCAGGGCGGGGTCGCCGGTGGCATCGGTCAGCAACCGCAACGGCAGCCCCTGCGGGTCCAGCGACGGGTAGTTCTCGTGCTGCCACCCGTCGGCGGTCAGCGACTGCCGGAAGTAGCCGGACCGGTAGTAGAGCCCCACCGCGACCAACGGCACGCCCAGATCGGATGCGGACTTCAGGTGGTCACCGGCGAGGATGCCCAAGCCGCCGGAGTAGTTGGGCAGCACCTCGGCGATGCCGAACTCCATCGAGAAGTAGGCGATGGCGGCCGGCATCTCGGCGCCGTGGTCCTGCTGTTGCTGGTACCACAGCGGGCGGTTGAGGTAATCGTTCAATTCGGCGGTCAGCTCGTCGAGCCGGCGAAGGAAGGTCTCGTCGATCGCCAATTCGTCGAGTCGCGCCGGCTTGACCGCCCCCAGCAACGCCACCGGATCGCAGCCGCATCGCTGCCACAGGTCCGGGTCGATGCTCGCGAAAAGGTCCTGGGTCGGCGTGTCCCATGACCATCGCAAGTTGGTCGAGAGCTGGTCCAGCGCGGTCAAACGCTCGGGAAGGTGAGCACGGACGGTAAACCGGCGGAGGGCTTTCACGCGTCCCTACCTTACTGAGGATTCCGGCCCGCGCACGGCGGCGCGAAAGACCGCTTTTCGTTCGCTTTCCGTGGCGGGGTGTGACCGAAGACTAGGGTGGGTATCGGTTAGTTATCGGGGTCGCAACGATGCTTCCCCGCACAGAAAGTTCCCCACGACAGGAAGTTTCCCGACGAGCGGCGTTCCGCGCGGAGCACACCCCGGACTGGCCGCACACAATCTGGATCGCTCCCGGTGACGATGCGGCCCGCGGCGCGGGGCGCGGAGGAAGCGGGAAAATCGGAACGGAGTGGTGGTGCCCGGTCGTGTCGAGATCGATAACGTCCAGCCGGTCGTTTCCTGTGGCGCGTTTCCCGCGAAAGCCGTGGTCGGCGAGGTCGTGCCGGTCAGCGCCGCGGTGTGGCGGGAAGGCCACGAAGCGGTGGCCGCAACCCTGGTCGTGCGCTACCTCGGGCCGGGCTATCCGCAAGTCACCGAGACCCGGCGGGTCAAAGCGGTTCAGGCTGCGGCAAAGCCGGTGACCGATCGCGACGGCAAGGTCGACCAGCAAAAGGTCAAGCCGCTGGCGCTGCCGATGACGATGGGTCTGGAACCCTATGTGTTCCACGGCCAGTTCACCCCCGACCAGGTGGGGCTGTGGACCTTCCGCGTCGAGGGGTGGGGCGATCCGATCCACACCTGGCGGCACGGGCTGGTCGCCAAACTGGACGCCGGTCAGGGCGAGAAGGAACTGTCCAACGATCTTCTGGTAGGCGCCGGGTTGTTCGAACGCGCCGCGAGTGAGGTGCCGCGCGCCCGGCGCGAACCGCTGCTGGCCGCCGCCGCGGCGCTGCGCACCCCCGGGGACCCGGTCACCCGAACGGCGCTGGCGCTCGGGCCGGAGATCGAGGAAATCCTGGCGGAGCACCCGCTTCGCGACTTCGTCACGCGCGGCGAGCAGTACAGCGTCTGGGTGGACCGGCCGTTGGCCCGGTTCGGCTCCTGGTATGAGATGTTTCCCCGCTCGACCGGCGGATGGGACGCCGACGGCAACCCCGTGCACGGCACATTCGCCACCGCAACCGCCGCGCTCGGGCGCATCGCGGCGATGGGGTTCGACGTCGTCTACCTGCCGCCGATCCATCCGATCGGCAAGATACATCGCAAGGGGCGCAACAACTCCCCCACCGCCGCTCCGACAGATGTGGGTTCTCCCTGGGCGATCGGCAGCGATGAGGGAGGCCATGACGCCGTCCACCCGGATTTGGGCACCATCGAGGACTTCGACGCGTTCGTCGCCGCGACACGCGAATTGGGCATGGAGGTGGCGCTGGACCTGGCGCTGCAATGCGCGCCGGACCATCCCTGGGCGCGTAACCACCGCAACTGGTTCACCGAATTGCCCGACGGCACCATCGCCTACGCGGAGAACCCGCCCAAGAAGTACCAGGACATCTATCCGATCAACTTCGACAACGACCCGGCCGGCCTCTACGACGAGGTGCTGCGCGTGGTCCGGCACTGGATGGACCACGGCGTCAAGGTCTTTCGCGTCGACAACCCGCACACCAAGCCGCCGGACTTCTGGGCGTGGTTGATCGCCGCGGTCAAGGCCATCGACCCCGACGTGCTGTTTCTCTCCGAGGCCTTCACGCCGCCGGCCCGCCAGTACGGGCTGGCCAAACTGGGCTTCACGCAGTCGTACAGCTACTTCACCTGGCGCACGGCGAAGTGGGAGCTGACCGAATTCGGTAACGAGATCGCCGCTTTGGCCGACTTTCGCCGGCCCAACCTGTTCGTCAACACCCCCGACATCCTGCACGCCATCTTGCAGCACAACGGGCCCGGGATGTTCGCCATCCGTGCGGTGCTGGCCGCGACGATGGGACCGGCCTGGGGCGTGTATTCGGGATACGAGCTGTTCGAGCATCGCGCGGTGCGCGAAGGCAGCGAGGAGTACCTGGACTCCGAGAAGTACGAGTTGCGGCCTCGCGATTTCGCGGGTGCGCTCGCCGAGGGACGCTCGCTTGAGCCATTCATCACGCAGCTCAACGCGATTCGCCGACTCCACCCGGCCCTCGAGCAGCTGCGCACCATCCATTTCCACAGCGTCGACAACGACGCGCTGCTCGCCTACAGCAAGTTCGACCCGGCCACCGGCGACTGCGTGTTGGTGGTGGTGACGCTCAACGCCTTCGGCCCCGAGGAAGCGACCCTGTTTTTGGATATGGCCGCACTGGGTATGGAGCCCTACGAGCGCTTTTGGGTGCGCGACGAGATCACCGGCCAGGAATTCCAATGGGGACAAGCCAATTACGTTCGCATCGATCCCGGGCAGGCGGTCGCGCACATCATCAACATGCCGCGCGTACCGCATGACGCTCGAATGACGCTGCTGCGCAGGCATTGACACCAGACATGAAACGGACCGGAGGCGAAAGGGACATGAGCCAAGCCGACCAACTCGCTCGGACGCACCTGGCGCCCGACCCCGCCGACCTGTCGCGCCTGGTCGCCGGCACGCACCACAACCCGCACGGCGTGCTGGGGGCCCACGAATACGGCGACCACACCGTCATTCGGGCGTACCGGCCCCACGCGGTCGAGGTCGTCGCGATCGTCGGCGACGACCGATTCCCGATGCAGCACGTCGAGTCCGGGCTGTTCGCCGTGGCGCTGCCGTTCACCAACCTGATCGACTATCGGCTCCAGATCACCTACGAGGGCGCCGACCCCTACGTCGTCGCCGACGCCTACCGTTTCCTGCCCACCCTCGGCGAGGTCGACCTTCATCTGTTCGCCGAAGGGCGCCACGAGCGCCTCTGGGAAGTCCTTGGCGCGCATCCTCGCTCGTTCACGACGGCCGACGGCGTGGTCACCGGGGTGTCGTTCGCGGTGTGGGCGCCCAACGCCAAGGGCGTCAGCCTGATCGGCGAGTTCAACGGCTGGACCGGCAACGACGCCCCGATGCGGGTGTTGGGCTCCTCGGGCGTGTGGGAGCTGTTCTGGCCCGGCTTCCCGCTGGAGGGGCTGTACAAGTTTCGCGTTCATGGCGCCGACGGAGTGGTCACCGAACGCGCCGACCCCATGGCCTTCGCCACCGAGGTGCCGCCGCACACGGCCTCCCGGGTGACGCGCAGCAAGTACACCTGGGAAGACGCGGACTGGATGACGCAACGCGCCGGGCGCAACCCGGTGTTCGAGCCGATGAGCACCTACGAGGTTCACCTGGGTTCATGGCGACCCGGGCTCAACTACCGCCAGTTGGCCCGCGAGCTGACGGATTACGTTGTGGAGCACGGATTCACCCACGTCGAGCTGCTCCCGGTCGCCGAACATCCCTTCGCCGGATCCTGGGGATACCAGGTGACGTCGTACTACGCCCCGACGTCCCGGTTCGGCACCCCGGACGAATTCCGGGCCCTGGTCGACGCCCTGCACCAGGCCGGTATCGGCGTGCTGGTGGACTGGGTGCCGGCACACTTCCCGAAGGACGCGTGGGCGCTGGCCCGCTTCGACGGCACCCCGCTTTACGAACATTCCGACCCGCAACGCGGTGAGCAACTCGACTGGGGCACCTACGTTTTCGACTTCGGTCGCCGTGAGGTACGCAACTTCCTGGTGGCCAACGCCTTGTTCTGGCTCGAGGAATTTCACATCGATGGACTACGTGTGGACGCGGTCGCGTCGATGCTGTACTTGGATTACTCCCGCCCCGAAGGCGGCTGGACGCCGAACATCTACGGCGGGCGGGAGAACTTGGAGGCGGTCCAGTTCCTGCAGGAGATGAACGCCACGGCGCACAAGAGCGCCCCGGGCATCGTCACCATCGCCGAGGAGTCGACCTCCTGGCCCGGGGTCACCCGGCCGACAAACCTTGGCGGCCTGGGCTTTTCAATGAAGTGGAACATGGGCTGGATGCATGACACGCTCGACTACATCAGCCGCGATCCGATCTATCGGAGCTATCACCACCACGAGATGACGTTCTCGATGCTTTATGCGTTCAGCGAGAACTACGTGCTGCCGATCAGCCATGACGAGGTGGTCCACGGCAAGGGAACGCTGTGGGGACGCATGCCGGGCAACAATCACGTCAAGGCCGCCGGCCTGCGCAGCCTGCTCGCCTACCAGTGGGCGCACCCGGGCAAGCAATTGCTGTTCATGGGCCAGGAATTCGGCCAGCGCGCCGAGTGGTCCGAAGAGCGCGGTCTGGATTGGTGGCAGCTCGACGAGCAGGGATTCTCCAACGGCGTCCTGCGCATGGTGCGCGACATCAACAACATCTACCGCAGCCACCCGGCGCTGTGGAGCCAAGACACCGTGCCCGACGGCTACTCCTGGATCGACGCCAACGACTCGGGCAACAACGTCTTGAGCTTCCTGCGTTACGGCAAGGACGGCTCGGTGATGGCGTGCGTGTTCAATTTCGCCGGTGCCGAGCACGGCGGCTACCGGCTGGGCCTGCCGTCGGCGGGCCGATGGCGCGAGGTGCTCAACACCGACGCCACCGTCTACAACGGTTCGGGGGTCGGGAACATGGGCGGTGTCGATGCCACCGAGGACCCATGGCACGGGCGCCCGGCCTCGGCGGTGCTGGTGTTGCCGCCCACGTCGGCGCTGTGGCTGGAACCGGAGTAGGGGCCCTTAACCCCATCGCCGAACGTGGACTAGTTGCGCGATTTCGGCGCTGTTGGCGCCAACAACTCGACGTTCGTGAGCCGATTTCGCGTCAGTACAGCGCGTTGGCGAGGTTTCGTCGCCCGACGACGACCTCGGGATCGGCCGGGTCGAACAGTTCGAACAGCTCCACCAGGCGGGTGCGCACCAACGCGCGATCATCGCCGGATGTGCTGCGCACCAAGGCGATCAGTCGCTCGAACGCGGCGGCGACCTCTTGGTTGAGGATCTGCACGTCGGCGGCCGCGAGGGCGGCTTCGATGTCGGTCGGCGCCGCGTCGGCGACCGCGACGGCGTCCGGGCGCTGGGCGGTCGCGCGCGTCAGGAACTCGATCTGGCGGATCGCGCCCTTGGCCTCCGCGCTGGCCGGGTTGGCATCCAGGATCGACTGATAGGACGCCTTGGCGGCCTCGAAGTCACCGTCCTCCAGCTGCTGGCGCGCCGCGGCCAGCTCGGGGTCGACGACGTCGGGTTCCGCGGAACCCGTTGCGCCCCTAAGCTTCCCGGCGGTCGCGGAGAGGATTTGGTCCAGCCAGCCGCGCAGTTGCTCGGCCGGCTGCACGCCTTGGAAACTCGAGATCGGCTGCCCGGCCGCCAAGGCCACCACGGTGGGGACGGCGTCGACGCCGAAGATCTGGGCGACCCTGGGCGCGACATCGACATTGACGGAGGTCAGCGACCACTTGCCGTTGTCCTGGCCGGACAGCCCGGACAGCGTGTCGAGAAGCTGGACGCACGCGTCGCTGCGCGGCGACCACAGCAGCACGACGACCGGCACTTCCTCGGACCGCAGCAGAACCTCGGCCTCGAAGTTGGCCTCGGTGACCGCGGTGATGCCACCCCCCTCGGGGGTCGGGGACGTGGGCCCTCCCGGAGCGGCGCCGGGCGACTGGGCGCGCTGCTTGAGACCGGACAGATCGACAGCACCGGTCAGCGCGGGGCCGATGGAAGGTCGCGGACGCGTCACGCCGTCAAGTTTGTCATGCGCGCGGGCTACCGATCCACCCGGTGGCGGCGCCGCTCGGGCACGGCCGGGACGGGGCCGAAAATCCCCTCAAAAAGGGGCGTGATCGGCCCGTATGACGAAGATCACAAAATTCTTGCCGCCGCACGGCGCCAGCAACGTCGCGGGGAGCGGCGATCCCTGGCTAACCCGCCCGCAGAACCAGGGCGTCGCCCTGCCCTCCGGCCCCGCAGAGCGCCGCGACGGCGTATCCGGACCCCCGCCGCGCCAATTCCAGGGCCGCATGCAGCGTGATGCGCGCTCCCGACATGCCGATGGGATGCCCGACCGCGATCGCGCCGCCGTTGACGTTGACGATGTCGGGATTCACGCCGAGTTCGCGGGTCGAGGCCAGCGCGACCGCGGCAAACGCCTCGTTGATCTCCACGACATCGAGCTGGTCGACGGAGATGCCCTCGCGGCTGATGGCCTTCTTGATCGCGTTGGCGGGCTGCGACTGCAGGGTGGAGTCCGGACCGGCCACCACCCCGTGCGCGCCGATCTCGGCCAGCCAGCTCAGCCCCAGCTCCTGCGCTTTGGCCTTGCTCATCACCACCACCGCGGCGGCGCCATCGGAGATCTGGGAGGCCGAACCGGCGGTGATGGTGCCATCGCGGCGAAACGCCGGCTTGAGGCCGGCCAGCGACTCGGCCGTGGTGTTGGCGCGGATGCCTTCGTCCTCGGTGAACTGCAGCGGATCACCCTTGCGTTGCGGGATGTTGACCGGCACCACCTCGTCGGTGAAGACGCCGTCCTTCCACGCCGCGGCCGCCTTCTGATGCGACCCGGCAGCGAACTCGTCCTGCTCCTGGCGGGTGAACTTGTCGACGTCGTTGCGCTGTTCGGTGAGCGCGCCCATGGGCTGGTCGGTGAACACGTCATGCAGGCCGTCGTAGGCCATGTGGTCGAGGACCGTGACGTCGCCGTACTTGTAGCCCGAGCGGCTGTCCATCAGCAGGTGCGGCGCCTTGGACATGGACTCCTGGCCGCCGGCGACCACCACGTCGAACTCCCCGGCGCGAATGAGCTGGTCGGCCAGCGCGATGGAGTCGATTCCGGACAGGCACATCTTGTTGATGGTCAGCGCCGGAACGTCCCAGCCGATGCCGGCGGCCACGGCCGCCTGGCGTGCGGGCATCTGGCCCGCCCCGGCCGTCAACACCTGGCCCATGATCACGTAGTCGACCAACGAACCCGGCTCTTGAACATTTGGGAAGGCCTTCTCCAGCGCGCCGGCGATCGCGATGGCGCCCAGATCGCTGCCCGAGAAATCCTTCAGCGAACCCATCAGCTTGCCGATGGGTGTGCGCGCTCCAGCAACGATCACCGACGTCGTCATGACTCTCTCCTAAGGCCTGCTGGGCGCTCCCCCGACGGCCGATTCGGACTCCCGGAGAAGCGCAATCTTTGCCGCCAGGTTACCGTTATGTGATGACGACCGATCAAGTTGACGCCCGTCAGATCCTGGCCACCTCACTGGTGACGGCGATCGATCACGTCGGCATCGCAGTCGCCGACCTGGACGCCGCCATCGACTGGTACCACGACCACCTCGGCATGATCCTGGTGCACGAGGAAGTCAACGAGGAGCAGGGAATCCGCGAAGCCATGCTGGCGGTGCGGGGCGCCCCGGCGGGCACCGCGCAGATCCAGTTGATGGCCCCGATCGACGAGTCCTCGACGATCGCGAAGTTCCTCGACAAGCGCGGGCCGGGCATTCAGCAGATGGCCGTTCGGGTCAGCGACCTCGACGCCATGGTCGAGCGGCTCCGCGAGCAAGGCGTGCGGTTGATCTACGACGCGCCCCGGCGCGGCACGGCAAACTCCCGGATCAACTTCATCCACCCCAAGGACGGCGGCGGAGTGCTGATCGAGCTCGTCGAACCGGCCGCCTGAAAGCCGGTAGTCAAGACCACTTCCTGGTGGGACCGCGGGTGGCGCGGTGCGCCCAGCACGGCGTGTGCCAATGCCGGCGGTCCTCGACGTGACCCGCGCCTGTCCCGGACACCGAATCGATCGGCCACACCACCAAATGAGCTGAGCCGGAGCGGATTTCGTGATCACAGCCCGGGCAGCGATAGGTCTTGACCGCTCGGGCCGCTGCAACGGGACGGACCTCGTACTCGTGTCCGTCGGGCCCGACCTCCACTCGGCGCAGCAGCGGCGCCGACGGCCGCTGCCTGCGTGGCGGTGGGCGGCGCCGAGGCATGCGATCAGTCTAGTGACGGGCTTCAGAACAGCCGGTACTCGTCGTTGTCCATGCCCCGCATCTTGTCGTAATCCAATGTCACACAACGGATCCCGCGATCGACGGCCAGGGTGCGCGCCTGCGGCTTGATCTGCTGCGCCGCGAAGACCCCTTGCACCGGCGCCAGCAGGCTGTCCCGGTTGAGCAGCTCGAGGTAGCGGGTGAGCTGCTCGACGCCGTCGATCTCGCCGCGCCGCTTGATCTCCACCGCCACCGAGCCGCCGCGTTCGTCGCGGCACAGCAGATCGACGGGGCCGATGGCGGTCATGTACTCGCGACGCACCAGCGTGTACCCCTCGCCGAGCAGCTGGACGTGCTCGGCGAGCAGCGCCTGCAGGTGCGCTTCGACGCCGTCCTTGACCAGCCCCGGGTCCACGCCGAGATCGTGGCTGGAGTCGTGTTCGATCTCCTCGACGGTGATGCGCAGTTGTTCGCCCGCCTTGTTTTCGACAACCCACACCGGGGGGTCACCGGCCTGCTCGCTCAGCCAGCACGGCGGGCTCATCCAATTCAGCGGTTTGTAGGCGCGGTCGTCGGCGTGCACACTGACCGATCCGTCGGCCTTGAACAGCAACAGCCTGCGCGCGGAGGGCAGGTGCGCGGTGAGCCGGCCGACGTAGTCCACGGTGCATTGAGCGATCACTAGACGCACCCGACTCACCTTAGAGCGTGGCCGACAAATTAGGCTGACGCCACCATGTCGGCCAACACGTCCTTGGCACAACGAATAGGCCGGGTGCTCGAGCGCGTCACCCGTCAGAGCGGCCGTCTGCCAGAGACGCCGGCGTACGGCTCCCTGCTGCTCGGTCGGGTGTCGGAAAGCCAGGGCCGCCGCCGGGTGCGCATCCAGATCATCATGACGGTGCTGGTGCTGGGCGCGAACCTGATCGGCATCGCCGTCGCGCTGTTTTTGGTGACGGTCGCCATCCCGGTGCCGAGCGTGTTCGACGACGCGCCGGCGTGGATCACGTTCGGTGCCTCCCCGGCCTACATCGTGGCGGCCTCGGCGTGGGGCACGTACTGGATCACCCGCCGGACCGTGATCGCCCTGCGCTGGGCGATCGAAGAGCGCGAGCCGACTCCAGAGGACGAGCGCAACACCTTTGTCGCGCCGTGGCGCATCGCCCTCGTCGACCTCGTCTTGTGGGGCGTCGGGACGATACTGCTGACGACGCTGTACGGCATGGTCAACACGCTCTTCATTCCGCGATTCCTGCTCGTCGTGAGCTTTGGCGGGGTGGTGGTCGCCACCGCTAGTTACCTGCTCGCGGAGTTCGCGCTGCGGCCCGTCGCCGCCCAGGCGCTCGAGGCCGGTCCACCGCCACGACGGTTCGCGGCGGGCATCATGGGCCGCACGATGGTCGTCTGGTTCCTCGGTTCGGCCGTGCCCGTCATCGGGATCATGATGCTCGCTCTGTTCGAGCTCGTGCTGCGCAATCTGACCCAGACGCAGTTCGCGGTGGCCGTGTTGATCGTGTCGATGGCTCCGTTGATCTTCGGGTGCGTCCTGATGTGGATCCTGGCCTGGCTCACCGCGACACCGGTGCGGGTGGTCCGTGCGGCGCTGGCGCGCGTCGAGCGCGGCGATCTGCGGGGGGACCTCGTGGTGTTCGACGGTACCGAACTCGGTGAGCTGCAACGCGGCTTCAACACGATGGTCGACGGCCTGCGGGAGCGGGAACGCGTCCGCGACCTCTTCGGCCGCCACGTCGGGCGTGAGGTGGCGCTGGCCGCGGAACGCGAACGGCCGAAGCTGGGCGGCGAAGAACGCCACGTCGCGGTCGTCTTCATCGACATCGTGGGGTCGACGCAGCTGGTGACGAGCCAGCCGCCGGCTGAAGTCGTTGCGGTGCTGAACCGTTTCTTCGCGATCGTCGTCGAGGAGGTCGACCGCTACTGCGGGCTGGTCAACAAATTCGAAGGCGACGCGACGCTGGCCATCTTCGGCGCGCCCAACCGCCTGGACAGTCCCGAAGATGCGGCGCTGGCCGCCGCGCGGTGTATCGCCGAGCGCCTGGCGGACGAGATGTCCGACCTCGAGGCCGGGATCGGCGTGGCCGCGGGCCAGGTCGTCGCCGGAAATGTCGGCGCCAAAGAACGATTCGAATACACCGTCATCGGGGAGCCGGTCAACGAGGCGGCGCGGCTGTGCGAGCTCGCCAAGTCACACACCAACCGTCTGCTCGCGACGGCCGACGCCATCGAGGGCGCAAGCGAAGACGAGCGGGCCCGTTGGTCATTGGGCGAAACGGTCACCCTGCGCGGGCACGAGCGCCCCACCCGTTTGGCGTCGCTCGTCGACGCCCCTTCATCCGCTCAGTAGGTGTTCGGCGGGCTCAGACCGCCACCTGGCGGTGGCGACTCTGGTTGCCGCCGCACCGTTTGGCTTCATACATCGCGGTGTCGGCCTGGGCGACCAATTGGTGGAACGCGTGCTCGGCATAGTCCGAGACGACGCTGCGCAACGCGAGGGTGGCGATCCCGACGCTGGCGGTCACCGATGCGTTCATCGCGGCTATCGCGTCACAGAGCTGTCGGCCCCACTCTGGCAGCTGGTCCGCGGTGACGATGTCGGCGACCAGGAACTCCTCCCCGCCGACGCGGCCGACGATCGCGGTCTCTCCGCAGGCGGTCGTCAGGGTGCCGGCCACCTCGATGAGCGCCTCATCGCCGGCCGCGTGCCCGCGGGTGTCGTTGAGCTCTTTGAAGCGGTCCAGATCGACCATGGCCACCGCCAAGAACATGTGATGCGCGCCCGCGAGCATCCGGCCGACTATCTCCCTGTCGCAGGCTCGCCGGTTCAGCAGGCCGGTCAGCGGATCGCGGTTGGCACGCGAGAGATCAACCCACAGGGCGCGCACCACGACCTGGATGGCGAGCGGAACGACCACGTTGAGTTCCAGAACCAGGAAGTAGCCGGTGAAGGCCAACACTGCTTGCCCCTCGGCGGCCAGACGCACCGCCTGCCAGGCCCCGATCGCGCTGGCCACGCCGAGGTTCAGCGCCATGAGCCTGGTGGTGTGGAAGAACGCGATGTAGCCGCCGGTCACCGAGAGCGCCGAGCAGGACATCAGCCCGACGAGCGGCTGGGGCTGCCACAGACAGCCGCCGCCAATGGATACGCAGCCGGTCATGATGTAGAAGATCGACTGGCGCCGGGTGGGCCATCCGCTCAACCACAGCACCGCCATGCCCAGTCCGATCACGGCGGACACGACCGAAACCGTCAGCGCCACATGGGGATACAACGGCTCGGGGCCCCAGTACACATTGACGGGCACCAGCACCAACGAGGACGCCACGACAGCCAACACCCTGCGGGTGTTGGTGCTCAGCCCGTGCGCTTGCAAATAACCTGTCAGCCAATCGAAGTGGTCGTCCTGCCCCCACCACGTCGCCAGCCGCTTCATCGGTTCGCCTTTCCCCGAACTCACTCACCCCGTCGGGTCACGCCGTCAGAGCCGGCGAGTTGGGTCACAGTAAATACCATCGCGTGCGGGAAGTACCTCGAATCGACAAGAAAGCCGCTCCGACGTGAGGCCGACCGACACCGATGCGTGCCCGCCCACCACGATGTCGCTTTCCCGCTAGTTTTGTCGGTGCCCGGGTGTAAGTCTGGAAGCGTGCACGACGATTTCGACCGCTGCTACCGCGCCGTCCAGTCCAAGGACGCCCGGTTCGACGGCTGGTTCGTCACCGCGGTGCTGACCACCCGGATCTACTGCCGGCCCAGCTGCCCGGTGCGGCCGCCGTTCGCCCGCAACGTGCGGTTCTACCCCACCGCGGCGGCCGCCCAGCGGGCCGGCTTTCGGGCCTGCAAACGGTGCCGTCCCGATGCCTCTCCGGGTTCCCCCGAATGGAACGTGCGCGGTGACGTGGTGGCGCGCACGATGCGGCTGATCGCCGACGGCACCGTGGACCGCGACGGTGTGGGTGGTCTGGCCGCCCACCTCGGTTACACCACTCGCCAGCTCGAACGGCTCCTGCAGGCCGAGGTCGGCGCCGGCCCGCTGGCACTGGCCCGGGCGCAGCGCGCCCAGACCGCCCGCGTGTTGATCGAGACGACGGACCTGCCGTTCGGCGACGTCGCATTCGCCGCGGGCTTTTCCAGCATCCGTCAGTTCAACGACACCGTGCGATCGGTGTTCGAAGGCACACCGAGCGCCCTGCGCCGGCGCGCGGCCGCCCGTACCGCGTCCGAGGCCAATTCGCCTGGCACCGTGTGCCTTCGGCTCCCGGTGCGCACACCCTTCGCCTACGAGGGCGTCTTCGGCCATCTCGCGGCCGGCGCCGTTCCCGGTTGCGAGGAGGTCCGCGATGGCGGGTACCGACGCAGCTTGCGCCTTCCGTTCGGCAACGCCATCGTGAACCTGACGCCCGCCGTCGACCATGTCCGTTGCGTCCTCGTGCTCGACGATTTCCGCGATCTGACCACGGCGATCGCCCGCTGCCGGCGGCTGCTGGACCTCGACGCGGACCCGGAGGCGGTCGACGAAGCGCTGGGCGCGGACGCCGGACTGCGACCCGTCGTGGCCAAGGCGCCCGGGCAGCGCATTCCGCGCACCGTCGACGAAGCCGAACTCGCGGTGCGCGCAGTGCTCGGGCAGCAGGTGTCGACCAGGGCCGCGAGCACCCATGCCGGGCGGCTGGTCGCCGCGTACGGACGGCCGGTCAACGACGCCGAGGGAACGTTGACCCACACCTTCCCCTCGGTCGAGGAGCTCGCCGAGATCGATCCCGTCCATCTGGCGGTGCCCAAGGCCCGCCGCCGCACGCTCAGCGCATTGGTTGCCGGCCTCGCCGACGGCAGCATCGTGCTGGACACCGGATGCGACTGGGACAGTGCCCGCAGACAGTTGCTCGCGCTGCCCGGGGTGGGCCCCTGGACCGCGGAAGTGATCGCGATGCGCGGCCTTGGCGACCCCGACGCCTTCCCCGCCAGCGACCTCGGGCTGCGCCTGGCCGCCAAACAGCTGGGATTGCCGTCCGACGAACGCTCCCTCGTGGAACGCGGCGCCCGTTGGCGCCCCTGGCGTTCCTATGCCACCCAATATCTTTGGACCACTCTCGAGCATCCGGTAAACCATTGGCCGCCACAGGAGGTCGCATGATCGAGTACCGCACCATCGACAGCCCCATCGGATTGCTGACCCTGGCCGGTCGCGGCTCCGTATTGACGAACCTACGGATGGTCGACCAGACCTATGAGCCGAGCCGCGCCGGCTGGTCGCCGAACCCGCGGGCGTTCGGCGCCGCCGTCGAGCAGCTGGCCGCCTATTTCGCCGGCGAGCGCACCGACTTCGATTTCGAGTTCGACCTGCACGGCTCCGAGTTCCAGCGGCGCGTATGGAAGGCGTTGCTGACGATTCCCTATGGGGAGACGAGGTCATACGGATGGATCGCCGAGCAGATCGGCGCTCCGGGGTCCGCGCGCGCCGTGGGATTGGCCAACGGGCACAATCCGATCGCGATCGTGGTGCCCTGCCACCGGGTGATCGGCTCGAACGGCAGCCTCACCGGCTACGGCGGCGGCCTGCAGCGCAAGCGCGCCCTGCTGGATCTGGAAAAGACCCACAGTTGCGCAACGCTGTTCGACTGACCGCCGGCGGTGGTCGCGTTTCTTTTGCGAGGTCCGTCGTACGACGCTATCGTCCATATTTGTGGACGACAGTGCGAAGGATCCGGCGGTGGTGCTGCCGTATCTGGTCGGTAGACCCCTGGCGGCCACTGAGGTCTACGAAGCGTTCGGCTACCGCAAGTCCGCGTACTACAAGGCGGCTCGCGAGGGCAGGCTGATCACCGCCGACAACCTGATCAGGGCGGCCAAGTATTTGGGGTTGAACCCGGTCGACCTGCAGGTCCGCTACGGTCTGATCGACCCCGACTCGGTCACCGAGTACCTGGAGTCCCAGACCGGCCCGCCCAGGCTGCGCGACCTTCGCCCCGATCCCAACAGTCCGCCCGTCTGAGCGGCACTGCCGGACCGTTTGGATGATCAAAACCGCACTCATCGTCGTCACCTTGGCCGCCCTTCTGTGCAGCCTGTGGATCCGGCGTTACACCTGGCGCTCCCGATGGGAGGCCGGCGCCACCCGCAACATCGCACTGCATGGCTGCGCGGTGCTGCTGATGTCGCACTGGGCCGCGGCCGCGCTCGGACCCCCGCTACACCGCGTCTTCGGGCTGTGGAACGTGCAACACCTGCTCGGACACATCTGCTGGATCTTCGCGGTGACGGCGATCATCCGCCATGGGCTCATCCGCCTGGTCGACGAAGCCCACGAGAGCGAGCTGTTGCGCAAGCACGTCACGCGCCCGCTACGCATCGCGGTTCCGCTGCTGGTGGTTCTGTTCGTCATCGCCGACGAGGGCCATCACCTCGACTTCTTCGCGGCCCCCGCCGACTTCTGGCTGCTGGCTTACTGGCTGGTCCTGGGCGCCCTGATGATCTACCTGCTCTCCTACGCCGGGCGAGTGCTGCTGATCCTGCGGACGGATCCCCGCTCAACGACGACCGTCGACCTCTACCTGATCTCGGCGGGATTCGGGGTGGCGGCGAGCGTGATTCAAATCGGCACCGCCTGGGCGGGCACGGACATCGCCTTGCCCGTCTGGTTGTGCGCCTGCCTGAGCGCCATCGGCTTCGCCTACGGATCCGCGCGATCGTGGCAGGCCAAGGTGGCCTGGTTCACGTCCGGCAAGTAGGCCATCCGGCGCCTTCGGCGACCTGAGCGTTTATCCGCCCACCACGTGCCGGGCTACCACCATCGGGCGGAACCCGTAACGCTGCCCGACGATCTTGCCCCCGGCTCCCCGGCCCGTGCCCGACAGCGGGATGCCGCGGAGCAACCCGCTTCCCTTGGCTTCGGCGCCGGCGCCGACGGTGCTGACCGCCGGCGCGGCTGTGTCCGCGCTTGCCGCCGGAGCCGCGGCGGCCCAACTCTGCGGCACCGACAAGTGACCCACCGTGGCCGCCCTGCCCAGACCCGCCGACACGGGCGAGGACCCACCCGAGGACACCGGGCCACCGCCGAGCGTTCCTCCCACACCGCGCAAGGTGGCCGCGGCCGTCGCGGCTTGGCCGTCACCGGCGGCCGGCATCACGCCTTCCCAGATCTTCATCATGTGCTCCCAGTCGCCCGCGTGGTTGTAGGCCATACCAAGGTGGTTGGTATACAACGAGGTCAACTTTTTCCAGGACTCCGATGCCGACGATTCGGATGCCCCTGACGAGCCTTCCACCACTGCGCTGGAGACCAACGTTGGGTTTGCTAACCCCGAGGTGGAGGCACCGGGTTGCGTGCTTGTTTCGGCCGCCGTGTCGGCGGCATGGGCGACCGCGGCCGCTTGACCGCCCTCCCCCGCCGGGTTGGTGGTGGAGGGCGGCTGGTCGAACGGGGGCAACGCCGAGGCGCCGGCCGACGCCGCGGCGTAGCCATACATCGCGGCCGCGTCCTGGGCCCACATCTCGGCGTAGTGGGCCTCGGTGGCCGCGATCGCGGGCAGGTTCTGGCCGAAGAAATTCGTCGCGATCAGCATCATCAACTGGGCGCGGTTGGCCGCGATCACCGGTGGCGGAACCGTCATCGCGAACGCCGCCTCGTAGGCCCCCGCGGCGGCCTTCGCCTGGACCGCCGTCTGTTCGGCGTGTGCGGCGGTCGCGGTGAGCCACGCCACGTAGGGGGCCGAGGCGGCGGCCATCGTCGCCGACGCCGGACCCAGCCACGCGCCGGTGAGTTCGGCGATCAACGAACCGTAGGAGGCCGCGGTGGTGTACAGCTCGATGGCCAACCCGTCCCAGGCTGCGGCGGCCGCCAGCATCGGCCCCGAACCCGCACCGACGTACATCCGCCCGGAGTTGACCTCCGGCGGAAGCGCCCCGTAATCCACTAAGTGGTCCCCTCGTCTTGTCGGCGACGGCTGTCGCACGCGCGCCGACGCCCCCCGAAACTGTGGTCAGATACTTGTGCGCGGGTACCGTCCAGCGCAGCCGCCGGCGTCGGCCGTCGAATCACGAACGCGATGCCGATCCTCGGGCACGGCGGTCATCTCTTATGAGTGGACGTTTGTACACATATGTGATCGTAAGAACATATATGTACATATGAGTTCACAGATATGAACTGAATCTAGCTGAAGATGAACACTTGTCTTTAGCAATACACTATTGGGCGCGCAGCCCTTAACCTCGCGGTGGAGCGGCTTTCAGCGGCCGTTCAGCACCGTTGAATCGGAACCAGCGAGGAGAGAATCACCGTGTCGTTCGTGACCACCCAGCCCGAAGCGTTAACCGCCGCAGCCCAGAACTTGGCTGCCATCGGCTCGGCGCTGGCCGCACAGAATGCAGCGGCATCGGCGCCGACGATGGGCGTGGTTCCCGCGGCAACCGATGAGGTCTCCGTGCTGGTTGCCGCGCAGTTCGCCACGCACGCCCAGATGTATCAGACCGTCTGCGCCCAGGCCACGGTGATTCACGACAGCTTCGTGAGAATGCTGCACTTCGGCGCCGGCTCATATGCGGCAACCGAAGCCATCAACGCCGCCGCGTCCAGCTGAGGCGGGTGCGACGTGCTGGATTTCGGAGCGTTACCCCCGGAGATCCATTCGGAGCGCATGTATTCCGGCCCGGGCTCGGCCTCGATGATGGCCGCGGCGTGGGCCTGGAATCTGTTGGCCGCGGAGTTGGATTCCGCGGCCAACGACTACGACAGGATCATCACGCAACTGGTGAGCGAAGAGTGGATGGGCCCGGCCTCGGCCCAGATGGCCGAGGCCGCCAAACCCTATGTGGCGTGGATGCGCACCACCGCCATGCAGGCCGAACAGGCCGCCGTTTCGGCCAGGGCCGCGGCGGGCGCCTACGAAGCGGCGTTTGCCGCCACGGTGCCCCCACCGCTGATCGAAGCCAACCGCGCCCAACTCGTACAGGCGGTGTCGACCAATGTCCTGGGCCAAAACACGCCGCTGATCGTTCAGCTCGAGACGCAATACGCCGAAATGTGGGCGCAAGACGCTACGGCGATGTACGGCTACGCGGGTCAGGCCGCGCCGGTCACCCAGGTGACACCGTTCACCCGGCCGGCGGAGACCACCAATCCGGCCGGCGAGGCCATGCAGGCGGCCTCGGTCGCTCAGGCGGCCGGCACCTCGGCCGGGGCGGAGTCGGCACAGTCACAGTTGCTGTCCTCGGTACCGCCCACACTGCAGGCACTGTCGTCGCCCGCGGCGGCGAACACGGAACTGCCGCCGATCACCGACGTGCTGGAACAGAACCCCGTGTTCGACATGTGGGCCGAATACGCCAGCCCTGCCCAGAACACCCTCGCGATGATGTATCGCGTTACCGGGATGTCGACCCACTTCCTATCGCTCTCAAAGGGTTTGGCTCCCGCAGCCAAGGCCGCCAGTGAGGGAGCGAAGGCCGCCGCGAGCCTGCCCGCCGTGGGCGCATCGCTGCGCGGGCTGACCGGTGGCGGCGGCGCCATATCGGCGACTTTGGCTTCTGCGGCGCCGGTCGGCGGCCTCTCCGTGCCCCCCGCCTGGACCTCCGCGGCGGGCCCGGCGGTCGCCTCCGGAGCCTCGTCGATTCCGGTCAGCCGCTTCATCACCACTCCCGAGACATCGGGACCCGGAAACCTGTTGGGCGGTATGCCGCTGGCGGGTGTCGGCGGGGGTTCGACCGGCGCCGGCCCGCGCTACGGGATCCGCCCGACGGTGATGGCCCGCCCGCCGTTTGCCGGCTAGCCGAGCAACAACGTCCCGAGCAATCGGGTCGAGATCCGGCTCAGCGCACCGCCGTTGGCATCGCGGAGGGCGCTGCACCCCCGGCTCCACCGTGGCCCGTCGACCGCGCGTACCGCGTCGCCGGCTTACGGACACGGGACGCTGCGATCCCGCATGCCGGTGTAAATCCCTGTGCGCCAGTGGTTTTGGCTACGAATGCAAAAACACCCCCGTTGCCGGGGGTGTTTTTGTGTATGTTCGGCGGTGTCCTACTTTTCCACCCGTATGGGCAGTATCATCGGCGCTGACAGGCTTAGCTTCCGGGTTCGGAATGGGACCGGGCGTTTCCCTGTCGCTGTGGCCGCCGTAACTCTATTTAAATTTGTTTGGTGGGGGGTGCGGTGTTCAAGCTTCCAGCGGCAAAATGCCGCCGAAATGGACTGTGGTTGCGATTGTGTGTTGGTAAGTTTTCGGCCGGTTAGTGCCAGTTCCCTGCACTCATTGCTGAGCTTCCAGGTCTGGCCTATCGAACCCGTGGTCTGCGGGGGGCCTTATCCCTCTAAAAGGGTGAGAAACCTGATCTTGGAGAAGGTTTCCCGCTTAGATGCTTTCAGCGGTTATCCTGTCCGAACGTGGCTATCCAGCCGTGCTCCTGGTGGAACAACTGGTATACCAGAGGTTCGTCCGTCCCGGTCCTCTCGTACTAGGGACAGGTTTCCTCAAGTTTCTGACGCGCGCGGCGGATAGAGACCGAACTGTCTCACGACGTTCTAAACCCAGCTCGCGTGCCGCTTTAATGGGCGAACAGCCCAACCCTTGGGACCTGCTCCAGCCCCAGGATGCGACGAGCCGACATCGAGGTGCCAAACCATCCCGTCGATATGGACTCTTGGGGAAGATCAGCCTGTTATCCCCGGGGTACCTTTTATCCGTTGAGCGACACCCCTTCCACTCGGGGGTGCCGGATCACTAGTCCCGACTTTCGTCCCTGCTTGACTTGTAAGTCTCGCAGTCAAGCTCCCTTGTGCACTTACACTCGTCACCTGATTGCCGTCCAGGTTGAGGGAACCTTTGGGCGCCTCCGTTACATTTTAGGAGGCAACCGCCCCAGTTAAACTACCCGCCAGGCACTGTCCGTGAACCCGATAAGGGTTCGACGTTAGGTGTCCAATACGATCAGAGTGGTATTTCAACAACGACTCCATACAAACTGGCGTCTGTATTTCACAGTCTCCCACCTATCCTACACAAACCGTACCGAACACCAATACCAAGTTGTAGTGAAGGTCCCGGGGTCTTTTCGTCCTGCCGCGCGTAACGAGCATCTTTACTCGTAGTGCAATTTCGCCGAGTCTATGGTTGAGACAGTTGGGAAGTCGTTACGCCATTCGTGCAGGTCGGAACTTACCCGACAAGGAATTTCGCTACCTTAGGATGGTTATAGTTACCACCGCCGTTTACTGGGGCTTAAATTCTCCGCTTCACCTTACGGTTAACGGGTCCTCTTAACCTTCCAGCACCGGGCAGGCGTCAGTCCGTATACATCGTCTTGCGACTTCGCACGGACCTGTGTTTTTAGTAAACAGTCGCTACCCACTGGTTTCTGCGGCCGGATCCCGCTCCCACCGCAAGGGTGTTCACGGTATTCCGGCCCCCCTTCTCCCGAAGTTACGGGGGCATTTTGCCGAGTTCCTTAACCATAGTTATCTCGTACGCCTTGGTATTCTCTACCTGACCACCTGTGTTGGTTTGGGGTACGGGCCGTGTATGTGCTCGCTAGAGGCTTTTCTTGGCAGCAGAGGATCACCGAATTCACCTCAATCGGCTATGCATCACCTCTCAGGATTAATGAGCGACGGATTTGCCTATCGCTCTCCCTACAGGCTTGCCCCAGTATTACCACTGACTGGTACGGCTACCTTCCTGCGTCACCCCATTGCTTGACTACTACCAGCGAAGGTCCCACGCAGCCCCGAAACTCCATGCCCCCGAAGGGGAATGGTCGATCCGGTTTTGGGTGGTTAGTACCGCTGATTCATCAGGGACGCCCATACACGGGTACGGGAATATCAACCCGTTGTCCATCGACTACGCCTGTCGGCCTCGCCTTAGGTCCCGACTCACCCTGGGCGGACTGGCCTGGCCCAGGAACCCTTGGTCTTACGGCGGGCAAGGTTCTCACTTGCCTTATCGCTACTCATGCCTGCATTCTCACTCCCCCACCCTCCACCACCGGTCACCCGGAGGCTTCGCTGAATGAGGGACGCTCCCCTACCCACATCCACGTAAACGCGAATGTGCCGCGGCTTCGGCGGTGTGCTTGAGCCCCGCTACATTATCGGCGCATAATCACTTGACCAGTGAGCTATTACGCACTCTTTCAAGGGTGGCTGCTTCTAAGCCAACCTCCTGGTTGTCTCTGCGACTACACATCCTTTTCCACTTAGCACACGCTTAGGGGCCTTAGCCGGCGATCTGGGCTGTTTCCCTTTCGACGTACGGAGCTTATCCCCCGCCGTCTCACTGCCACGCTTTACACCACGGCATTCGGAGTTTGGCTGACGTCAGTAACCTAGTAGGGCCCATCGGCCATCCAGTAGCTCTACCTCCGTGGTGAACCACGCAACGCTGCACCTAAATGCATTTCGGGGAGAACCAGCTATCACGGAGTTTGATTGGCCTTTCACCCCTACCCACAGCTCATCCCCTCAGTCTTCAACCTAAGTGGGTTCGGGCCTCCACGCGGTCTTACCCGCGCTTCACCCTGGCCATGGGTAGATCACTCCGCTTCGGGTCCAGAACACGCCACTACACCCCAAAGGGGATGCGCCCTATTCAGACTCGCTTTCGCTGCGGCTACCCCGCACGGGTTAACCTCGCGACGTGTCCCTGACTCGCAGGCTCATTCTTCAAAAGGCACGCCATCACCCCACAAGGAGGCTCTGACGGATTGTAGGCACACGGTTTCAGGTACTATTTCACTCCCCTCCCGGGGTACTTTTCACCATTCCCTCACGGTACTAATCCGCTATCGGTCATCGAGAAGTATTTAGGCTTACCGGGTGGTCCCGGCAGATTCACAGCAGATTCCACGGGCCCGCTGCTACTCGGGAATTGATACAAGGTAGGTGACGGGTTTTCGCGTACCGGGCTCTCACCGTCTACGGCAGACCATCCCAGGCCACTTCCGCTAACCACGACACTTTCTGACTACCCCTCAGCCAGGTAGAGCTGAGATGTATCCTCCCACAACCCCGCACACACAACCCCTACCCGGTATCACATGCGTGCGGTTTAGCCTGTTCCGCGTTCGCTCGCCACTACTTACGGAATCACAATTGTTTTCTTCTCCTACGGGTACTGAGATGTTTCACTTCCCCGCGTTCCCTCCCGCACCCTATATATTCAGATGCGGGTAACACGACATCACTCGTGCTGGGTTTCCCCATTCGGAAATCCTCGGATCAATGCTCGGTTGACAGCTCCCCGAGGCATATCGCAGCCTCCCACGTCCTTCATCGGCTCTCGATGCCAAGGCATCCACCATGCGCCCTTAAACACTTACTTACACACAAAAACCAAAGAAGAAATTACACATTTCGACGAACGCATCAGCCCTAAGGACTATGCGCTCATCTAGATGCTCGCAACCACTATCCAATACTCAAACACCACACCCCACCACCAAGATGGAGGGACTCCACACGGATCGACCGAGTGTTGTCTCAGGGCCCAATAGTGTGTCTGGCAATCATTTGCTGTTGTGCACCCGGCCCCCGTCCACTACAGACGGGAACCCCTCACGGCTCGCACCCCACCAATTGGAGTGCTTTTCGTGGTGCTCCTTAGAAAGGAGGTGATCCAGCCGCACCTTCCGGTACGGCTACCTTGTTACGACTTCGTCCCAATCGCCGATCCCACCTTCGACAGCTCCCTCCCAAGGGTTAGGCCACTGGCTTCGGGTGTTACCGACTTTCATGACGTGACGGGCGGTGTGTACAAGGCCCGGGAACGTATTCACCGCAGCGTTGCTGATCTGCGATTACTAGCGACTCCGACTTCATGGGGTCGAGTTGCAGACCCCAATCCGAACTGAGACCGGCTTTAAAAGGATTCGCTTAACCTTGCGGCATCGCAGCCCTTTGTACCGGCCATTGTAGCATGTGTGAAGCCCTGGACATAAGGGGCATGATGACTTGACGTCATCCCCACCTTCCTCCGAGTTGACCCCGGCAGTCTCTCACGAGTCCCCGGCATTACCCGCTGGCAACATGAGACAAGGGTTGCGCTCGTTGCGGGACTTAACCCAACATCTCACGACACGAGCTGACGACAGCCATGCACCACCTGCACACAGGCCACAAGGGAACGCCTATCTCTAGACGCGTCCTGTGCATGTCAAACCCAGGTAAGGTTCTTCGCGTTGCATCGAATTAATCCACATGCTCCGCCGCTTGTGCGGGCCCCCGTCAATTCCTTTGAGTTTTAGCCTTGCGGCCGTACTCCCCAGGCGGGGTACTTAATGCGTTAGCTACGGCACGGATCCCAAGGAAGGAAACCCACACCTAGTACCCACCGTTTACGGCGTGGACTACCAGGGTATCTAATCCTGTTCGCTCCCCACGCTTTCGCTCCTCAGCGTCAGTTACTGCCCAGAGACCCGCCTTCGCCACCGGTGTTCCTCCTGATATCTGCGCATTCCACCGCTACACCAGGAATTCCAGTCTCCCCTGCAGTACTCTAGTCTGCCCGTATCGCCCGCACGCTCACAGTTAAGCCGTGAGATTTCACGAACAACGCGACAAACCACCTACGAGCTCTTTACGCCCAGTAATTCCGGACAACGCTCGCACCCTACGTATTACCGCGGCTGCTGGCACGTAGTTGGCCGGTGCTTCTTCTCCACCTACCGTCAATCCGAGAAAACCCGGACCTTCGTCGATGGTGAAAGAGGTTTACAACCCGAAGGCCGTCATCCCCCACGCGGCGTCGCTGCATCAGGCTTGCGCCCATTGTGCAATATTCCCCACTGCTGCCTCCCGTAGGAGTCTGGGCCGTATCTCAGTCCCAGTGTGGCCGGACACCCTCTCAGGCCGGCTACCCGTCGTCGCCTTGGTAGGCCATCACCCCACCAACAAGCTGATAGGCCGCGGGCCCATCCCACACCGCAAAAGCTTTCCACCTAAAGACATGCGCCTAAAGGTCCTATCCGGTATTAGACCCAGTTTCCCAGGCTTATCCCGAAGTGCAGGGCAGATTGCCCACGTGTTACTCACCCGTTCGCCACTCGAGTACCCCCGAAGGGGCCTTTCCGTTCGACTTGCATGTGTTAAGCACGCCGCCAGCGTTCGTCCTGAGCCAGGATCAAACTCTCCAAACAAAAACTCCTCGATGAACGAGGTGAATTTCAAATCAGAGATACCTGACAAGACACCAAATAACTGGCATCAAAAATTGCCATACCCACACACGGGGAGTGCTAGGTATGGCCAAAAAAACAACAACAAATAAAAAGACCAAACACACTATTGAGTTCTCAAACAACACTTGTTTCGCCCGTTTTGGGGCAACCCTGCCAGCTTAATACAAGTCCGGCAGTGGAGTCAACTCCCAGTTTTGGTCTTCCAGAGACCGAGTCGGGAGCAGCCGTGCCAGGCTAGTACCAATCCAGCGAGGGAGTCAAGGCCCCGCTCTCGTCCACCTTCGCGTCGGTGATCGCGCTTGTGGGGCACTGACTTTGGTTACTCTACCCGCTCGATCTCCGCTCCCAAAATCGCCAGGTTTTCCACGAACAACGGGTAGCCGCGATCGATGTGGAAGACGTCGTGAACCTCGGTGTCGCCGTCGGCGACGAGCCCCGCCAACACCAGGCCGGCGCCGGCCCGGATGTCCGAACACCACACCGGCGCGCTCGACAATTGCGGCAGCCCACGCACGACGGCATGGTGCCCGTCGGTGCGGGCGTCGGCGCCCAGCCGGATCATTTCCTCGACGAAACGAAAGCGCGCCTCGAATACGTTCTCGGTGATCATCGACGTGCCATCGGCGATCGACGCCAGCGCGATCGCCATGGGCTGCAGGTCGGTGGGAAACCCGGGAAACGGCAGGGTCGCGACATTGACGGCCTTCGGGCGCTCGTACTGGGCCACCCGGAAGCTGCTTTCCGTTTGGGTGACGGTGGCGCCGGCGTCGTGCAGCTTGTGCAGCACCACCTGCAGGTGCGCCGGGTCGACACCGGTGACCGAGATGTCTCCGCGGGTCATCGCGGCGGCGATGCCCCACGTGGCGGCGACGATGCGATCCCCGATGACGCGGTGTTCGGTCGGGTGCAGCCGCGGGACGCCGGTGATGGTCATCGTCGGCGAACCGGCGCCTTCGACCTGCGCGCCCATCTGGTTCAACATCGTGCAGAGGTCGACGACGTCGGGTTCGCGCGCGGCGTTGTGGATCGTGGTCACGCCTTCGGCCACGACCGCGGCCATCAGGATGTTCTCGGTGGCGCCCACCGACGGAAACTCCAACTGAATCTCCGCGCCGCGCAACGTATCAGCCTGCGCCACGACGCATCCGTGTTCGATGTTGCATTGCGCGCCCAGCTGGCGCAGGCCGGCCTGGTGCATGTCCAGCGGCCGCGAGCCGATCGCGTCTCCGCCGGGAAGGGCGACGCGGGCCCGCTTACACCGACCGACCAGTGGGCCCAGTACGCACACCGAAGCCCGGAACTGGCGCACCGCCGCGAAGTCGGCATCGTATTTCGGCTCGTCGGGCGAGGTGATCCGGGCGACGTCACCGTCGAGTTCGACGGTTGCCCCGAGGCCGCGCAGCACCTCGGCCATCAGCGGCACGTCGAGGATGTCGGGGCAATTGGTGATGGTGCTGGTGCCTTCGGCCAACAACGCCGCGGCCATCAGCTTGAGCACGCTGTTCTTTGCGCCCCCCACCGCGACTTCGCCGGACAACCGGTTGCCGCCGGTCACCACGAATCGCTCAGCCACCCGGGTCAGTCTAGTGAAGCGGTATCGGCTTGTCAGTCGGCCGGCTTGCCAGCGAGCCCGTATGCCAACGAGCCAAGTCTTGGCCCCTACACGCGCCGCAGTACCGTTTTGCTCATGGCAGTGCACCTGACCCGCATCTACACGCGGACCGGCGACGACGGCACCACGGGATTGAGTGACTTCTCCCGGGTCCCGAAAACCGACCCCCGCCTGGTGGCCTACGCCGACTGCGATGAGGCCAACTCGGCGATCGGCGTCGCCGTCGCCGTCGGTCACCCCGACGGCGAGCTCAAGGCCGTGTTACGCCAGATCCAAAATGACCTCTTCGACGCCGGCGCGGACCTGTCCACCCCGGTGGTGGAAAACCCCGAGTACCCGCCCTTGCGGGTCACCCAGCCCTACATCGACCGGCTCGAAAAGTGGTGTGACACATATAACGAGTCGTTGCCCAAGCTGAATTCCTTTGTGCTGCCGGGCGGTTCGCCGTTGTCGGCGTACTTGCACGTGGCGCGCACCGTGGTGCGCCGAGCCGAGCGCTCGGCGTGGGCGGCGGTCGACGCCGCCCCGCAGCAGGTCAACATCCTGCCCGCGAAATACCTGAACCGCCTGTCGGATCTGCTCTTCATCCTGTCGCGCGTGGCCAACCCGGACGGCGATGTGCTGTGGAAGCCGGGCGGCGGGCAAGCCCCCACGAGTTAACCGGCACCGCAGGGCGTTCGGTGATGCGGGCTAGATGCTGCGCCGGCGGGAACGCGGCGACGGGCGCGACTCCAGCCACGACAGGAACGCGGTCAGCGCACCCTTGTCGAAGGCGATCTCGTAGCCAGACCTGCGGTCCTGGGTCGTGTCGCGCAGTTCGATGACGACGATCTCGTCGGTCATGATGTCGAATTCGTCGCCACGTGGCGCGCGCCGGGCCACGATCTCAACGCCTCGCCGGCTCAGCCGCCGGTCCGGCCACAGTCGCAGGCTGGAGAGCCGGTAGAACGCGGCTTCGCCGCCGCGGTAACGGATTACACCATGCCGCCAGCCGTGACCGCCCACCGCGGGAACGTCGCGCATGATCCCCGCCGTGCCGCCCTGGCGCAGCTTCCACAGCCGATAACTCAACGCAACGACGGCGGCCGCCAGCACGACGACGAGCACGACCATGGCGGTCATGGGCGCGCTCATCGGCGCTTAGTCGATCGCGCCGACGGCGCGCAATCTGGCGCGCCCCCTGGCGGCGATACGCGGATCGTCCGACTCAGAAGCCTCTCTCGCGGCGCTCTCGTCGATCTCCGACTCGAACTCGGCGGATTCGGCCAGGATGGTCACCGTCTCCTCGGTGACCGACAAGAATCCGCCATCCACCGCGACCCGGAGATCGTCGTCGCCCTCTCGTTCGACGCGCACCATTGCGTCGTCGACCAATTGCGCTACCAGCGGGATGTGCCGCGGCATGATGCCGATCTCACCGACGGTGGTGCGGGTGAACAGAAACGTTGCCGCACCCGACCAGATCTTTCGGTCGACGGCGACGATCTCAACGTTCAATTCGGCCATGCCACAGACCCCTTCGATAGCGTGCGAGCCCGTTTCGGCCCGGGTGCAAGTTAGAGCTTGGCGCCAAGGCTCTCTGCCTTCTTGGCCAGGTCGTCCAGACCACCGATCAAGAAGAAGGCCTGCTCGGGCACGTGGTCGAACTCGCCCTTGGTCACGCGGTCGAACGCCTCGATGGTCTCCTTCAGCGGAACCGTCGAACCCGGCTGACCGGTGAACTGCTCGGCCGCCATCATGTTCTGCGACAGGAACCGCTCGATGCGCCGCGCCCGCTGCACCAGCTGCTTGTCCTCTTCGGACAGCTCGTCGATACCGAGGATCGCGATGATGTCCTGAAGGTCCTTGTACCGCTGCAGGATTCGGATGACTTCCTGGGCCACGCGGTAGTGCTCGTCACCGACGACGCTCGGGTCGAGGATGGTCGAGCTCGAGGCCAGCGGGTCCACCGCGGGGAAGATGCCCTTGGAGAACACCGACCGCGACAGCTCGGTGGTGGCATCCAGGTGCGCGAAGGTCGTCGCCGGCGCCGGGTCGGTGTAGTCGTCGGCGGGCACGTAGACCGCCTGCATGGACGTAATCGACTTGCCTCGCGTCGAGGTGATGCGCTCCTGCAGTTCGCCCATCTCGTCGGCCAGCGTGGGCTGGTAGCCGACCGCCGAGGGCATACGACCGAGCAGCGTCGACACCTCCGAACCGGCCTGGGTGAACCGGAAGATGTTGTCGATGAACAACAACACGTCCTGGCCGGCCTCGTCACGGAACCACTCGGCCATGGTCAGCGCGGAAAGCGCCACTCGCATACGGGTACCGGGCGGCTCGTCCATCTGACCGAACACCAGCGCGGTGTCCTTGAGCACGTCGGCCTCTTGCAGTTCGACCCAGAGGTCGTTGCCCTCGCGGGTGCGCTCCCCCACCCCGGCGAACACCGACGTACCACCGAAGTTACGGGCGATGCGGTTGATCATCTCCTGGATGAGCACCGTCTTGCCGACACCCGCACCACCGAACAGCGCGATCTTGCCACCACGCACGTACGGGGTGAGCAGGTCGACGACCTTGAGGCCGGTTTCGAGCATCTCGGTGCGAGGCTCGAGCTCTTCGAACGGCGGCGGCTTGCGGTGAATCGACCAGTGCTCGAGGTCTTCTCCGTAGCCCGGCTTGTCGAGGCAGTGCCCCAGGGCGTTGAAGACGTGGCCCTTGACCTCCTGGCCGACGGGCACCGAGATGGAACGACCCGTGTCGGTCACCTCGACCCCACGCACCAGGCCGTCGGTGGGCTGCAGCGAGATGGTGCGCACCAGGTTGTCCCCGAGGTGCTGGGCGACCTCGAGCGTGAGGGTCTTCGCCAGTTCCTCGAACGTGATCTCCGCGTTGAGCGCGTTGAACAGTTCCGGCACGGAACCGCGGGGGAACTCGACGTCGACGACGGGCCCGGTGACCCGTACCACCCGGCCGCTGGTGTCGCTCTTGGCCGACTTCGTGGACTTCTCGTCGGTTGCTGTCGTAGCAGGCATAATTTTTTTCGCTTCCTAGTGGTGCTACCTAGCGGGCGTCAGCGAGCGCGTTTGCGCCACCGACGATTTCGCTAATCTCCTGGGTGATCTGGGCCTGCCGCTCGCGGTTCGCCATCAGCGTCAGGGCCTTGATGAGGTCGTCTGCGTTGTCGGTGGCCGACTTCATCGCGCGTTGGCGCGAGGCCAGCTCCGATGCCGCCGATTCGAGCAGCGCCTCGTAAACACGGGTGGTCAGGTACCGCGGCAACAGCGACTCGAAAAGCGTTGTCGCATCCGGCTCGAACGAATACAACGTTCGCACTTCGGGCGGTTCCTCGACATATTCGACCACCATGGGGGCGATCCGGTGTGCGACCGCCGCCTGCGACAACATCGACTTGAACTCGCTGTAGACGATGTGCAACTCGTCGACGCCCTCGACGTCGGACTGGCCTTCGTCCTCGTCGCCGGTGCCCAGCATGAACGCGTTGACCAACGTCTCGCCGATCTCGGCGGCGTTCTCGTACTGCGGCTGCTCGGAGAAGCCGGTCCAGGAGCCGCTGATGTCCCAGTTGCGGAACTTGTAGTAATTCAGCGCTTTACGGCCGACGGCGTACAGCACCGGCGTCTTGCCTTGTTCCCGCAGCAAGGAGAAGAGCTCCTCGGCGCGGCGGAAGATGCTCGCGTTGTAGGCACCGCACAGACCTCGGTCCGACGTCACCACCAGCACGCCCGCCCGCTTCGGTTCGGGCCGCTCGACGAGCAACGGGTGGTCGAGGGCGGCCTCGGCGGCCAGCGTGGTGAGCATCGCGGTGATCTGGAAGGCGTAAGGCCTGGCGGCGTCCAGCCGCGCCTGAGCGCGACCGATCCGCGACGTCGCGATCAGCTCCTGGGCCTTGGTGATCTTTTTGATCGATCCGGCCGAGCGGATGCGTCCGCGCAATTCACGAAGTGTGGCAGCCATAGGTTGCTACTTCTTTGCCTTCTTCTTGGGCGCAGGCTTGGTGACCTTCACCGATTCCTTTTCGAGCTCGCCCTCATCGAGCGCCTCGACGTGCTCGTCGGGCACCACCGATCCACCACCGGTGGCGGCGAAGCCCTTCTTGAAGTTGTTGATGACCTTCTCGAGTTCTTCGGCCGCCTCGTCGGAGAGCTTCTGGGTGTCGCGGATCCCCGACAGGAGTTTCTCTTCGGAGGCCCGGATGTGGTCCAGCAATTCGGTTTCGAAGCGCCGGACGTCCTCAACGGGCACCGAGTCCAGGTGGCCACCGGTGCCGAGGAAGATCGAAATCACCTGCTCCTCGACGGGCATGGGCTGGTACTGGGGCTGCTTGAGCAACTCCACCAGCCGCGCGCCACGATCCAGCTGGGCCTTCGACGTCGCGTCGAGGTCGGAGGCGAAGGCCGCGAACGATTCCAATTCGCGGAATTGCGACAGGTCCAAACGCAGCGAGCCCGCCACTTCCTTCATCGCCTTGATCTGGGCGGCGCCGCCCACGCGGGACACCGAGACACCGACGTTGATGGCCGGCCGCACACCCTGGTTGAACAGGTCGGACTCGAGGAAGCACTGCCCGTCGGTGATCGAGATGACGTTGGTGGGGATGTAGGCCGAAATGTCGTTGGCCTTGGTCTCGATGATCGGCAGGCCGGTCAGCGAGCCGCCACCGAGTTCGTCGGACAGCTTGGCGCAACGCTCCAAAAGCCTTGAGTGCAGGTAGAAGACGTCGCCCGGGTAGGCCTCGCGGCCGGGCGGGCGGCGCAGCAGCAGCGAGATCGCGCGGTATGCCTCGGCCTGCTTACTCAGGTCGTCGAAGACGATCAGCACGTGCTTGCCGTCGTACATCCAGTGCTGGGCGATCGCCGAACCGGTGTAGGGCGCAAGCCATTTGAACCCGGCCGAGTCGGACGCCGGCGCCGCGACGATGGTGGTGTAGTCCATCGCACCACCCTCTTCGAGCGCGCGCCGGACCGAGGCGATCGTGGTGCCTTTCTGGCCGATGGCCACGTAGACGCAGCGCACCTGCTTGCGCTCGTCGCCGGACTCCCAGTTCTGCCGTTGGTTGAGGATGGTGTCGACGCAGACGGCGGTCTTGCCGGTCTTGCGGTCGCCGATGATCAGCTGGCGCTGGCCGCGGCCGATCGGCGTCATCGCGTCGATGGCCTTGATCCCCGTCTGCAGGGGCTCTTTCACGCTTTGCCGCTGAACCACCGAGGGCGCCTGGATCTCCAGGGCTCGCCGGACGTCGGTTTCGATGTCGCCCTGACCGTCGATCGGCTGGCCCAGCGGGTTGACCACGCGGCCCAGGAACGCGTCGCCGACGGGGACCGAGAGGACCTCGCCGGTGCGCTTGACCTGCTGGCCCTCTTCGATCTTCTCGAAGTCACCCAGGATCACCGCGCCGACGTTGTGCTCGTCGAGGTTGAGCGCGACGCCGAGCACGCCGCCGGGGAACTCGAGAAGTTCCTGGGTCATCACGGACGGCAGGCCTTCGACGTGGGCGATGCCGTCACCGGCGTCGACGACGGTACCGACCTCTTCGCGGGCGGTGTCGGAGGTGAAAGAGCCTACGTACTCCTCGATGGCGCTCTGAATGTCACCAGCGGAGATTGTCAACTCGGCCATGGCTTTTCGTCTTCCTACTTGATCTTCGTAACGCGTGCGTCGGGATGGATTTGTGGTTGGTCTGGGGTGGTCAGTCGGGCAACTGCGCCTCGGCCGCGGTCAGACGGGACGCGAGCGTTCCGTCGATCACTTCATCGGCCACCGAGATGAGCAGCCCGCCCAGCAGTTCGCTGTCGATCTGCAGCTGCACCGCCACCGGGTGACCATAGATGCGGCTGAGCACCTCGGTCAGGCGGGTGCGCTGGGCGTCGCTCAGGTCGGCCGCGGCGCTGACCTGCGCGACGACTTCGCCGCGGCGCGCCACCGCAACCTCTGCGAGGAACTGGATGGCCTCCTCGGCCGGCTGGCCCCTGAGCAACTCGACCGTCTGGGTCAGCAGCGCGGCCGCGATCGGATGAACCTTGGTGCTCGCGCTGTCGAGCACCTTGCGCAGCAACGCAACTCGGCCTTCCACCGGAACGGCGTAGTCGCCCAACAAGATCGCCAGTCGTGGTTGCGCATCCAGGATGCGCGAGAACCGGAACAGTTGTTCCTCGATCTCGTCGACCTTGTCCTCACGTTCGGCGACTTCGAGCAGCGCCTGCCGCGAGACATGCTCGAGGGCGTCGATGAGGTCGGAACTGGCCGACCAGCGCTCCGATACGGCCGAGCGCAGAACGTCGAGGGTAGCGTCGCCGACCTGGCCGGCGAGCAACCGCTCGATCAACCGGGTCCTGGGTTCCGCGTCCTCGGCGGGCACGGTGAGGTACCGGGTGACAACGATTTCGCGGTCCAGCATCTGCGCCACGGAGACGAGTTCGCCGGACAGGGTGGAAAGTCCCTTGTTGTCAAGGTCTTTGGTGATGGTGCTGAACCACTCCGAGAGGTTGGTCAGCGCGACACGGCTCGACGAGCGCATCTTGGTCATCAGCGGATACTGGACATCCGCCGATGCGGGCGCCATCGCGTCGAGGTCGTCGAGGAATCGATCCACGGTGGCCGATCGCTGTGCGGAGTCGGCGACGAAGTTACGCACCAGCTCGCCGGCCTGGCGCACCGCTTCGTGACCGAGTTCCAGGCGCAGCTGACGACTCAGCTGGGTACGTAGCAGGTCGACCTGGCGGCCGCCCTGCGACTTGATGCGTTCCGCCTCGACACCGGCCTGGGCTGACAACTGCTCGGTGATGCGCTTGGAGTCCGACTCCGCCTCTTCGACAACGCGTTTCGACTCTGCCTTGGCGTCCTCCACGGCCTTGCTGTGGGCGGTGGTCGACTCGGTCAACCGATCGCTCGCCGCGGCCGCGTCCTTCAATTGCTGGCGCACCGTGGCCTGCCGCGCGGCCATCAACCGACGCACCGGCGGCACGACATAACGCACCACCAGGAACACGATGGCCGCAAAGCCCACCAACTGGCCGATGAAAGTCGACATACGTAATTACCGTCCGGATGTCTTGGTTGCGGATGTGGTCGCTGCAGCGGGGGCGACGTCGACGCCGAGGATGCGACTGGCCAACGTCGCCGCCATGGACGCCACGTTGGCACGCAGATCCAGTTCCACGGCGTCCCTTTCCCGCTTCAGTTGCTGGGCGGCCAGCTGCAACGTCGAGGACACCTCTTGCTCGGCCCGGGCCCGCGCCTCTTCCACGACCTTACGGCCCTCGGCGCGCGCGTTGTCGCGTAACGACGACGCCTGCACTCGGGCTTCGGTCATGGCTTCTTCGTAATCGGCCTGGGCGGCCTCGAACTGCTCGGCCGCCTTCTTGGTGTCGGCGGCCGTCTTGGCAACCATGGCGTCGCGCTCGCGCAACACCTTCATGACCGGCGGCACGACGAACGTGCCGATGACGGCCAGCACGATCAGGAAGATGGCCAGCACGAAGAAGAAGGTGCCGTTGGGAACGAGGAAGTTGTTGCCTCCCTCTGCCACCACCTGGCCGGACGCCAGAACGCTCAGGCTCGCGTCACCCATCACAGCGAACTAGGTGCCGACGGGTGTTGCGAAGACGAACAGCGCCATGAAGGCCAGGTTGATGAAGTAGGCCGCCTCAACCAGACCGACGGTGATGAAGAACGGCGTGAACAGCCGACCTTGCGCCTCGGGCTGCCGGGCGATCCCGGAAACCAGCGCGTTACCGGCGATACCGTCACCGATACCGGCACCGATCGCGCCGCCGCCCATGATGAGTCCACCGCCGATGAGTGCAGCGGCAGCGACTTGGGGGTCCAGAGCCATTCTTATCCTCCTTGATATCTGGTAGGGGTCTACCAGGCCTCTGTAATGGTGCGTGGGACAAAACAATTCATGGTGGCTTTAGTCATGGTGATCCTCGATCTCCATGGCTTGACTGAAGTACAGGATGGTCAGGATCGAGAAGATGAAGGCCTGGATCGCCCCGACGAACAGGTCGAAGGCCTTCCAGATCGCGTTGGGCGCCCACATGATGTACGGCGGGAACAGCGCGATCAGCGCGACCAGGATGCCGCCGGCGAAGATGTTGCCGAAAAGTCGCAGCGACAACGAGATTGGCTTGGCCAGCTCCTCGACGACGTTGATCGGCGCCAGGAACGCCACGTGGCCCTTGAGCACGGCGAGGGGGTGTCCGACGACGCCGCGGCGCCAGATGCCGGCCACGTGGTAGCAGACAAAGACGAAAAGGGCCAGCGCCAGAACGTAATTGATGTCCGCCGCCGCCGACTTCAGCAGCTCGGTGGTGTGCCCGGAGGCGTCGGTGTACTGCAGCGGGAGCACCGACAGCCAGTTGGAGATCAGGATGAACACAAAGATGGTGACGGCCAGCGGCAACACGAACGGCGCGATCCGCATGCCGACCGCGCTCTCGATCTGGTCGCGCATCTGGACCGTGATGGCTTCCCAGAACAACTGAACACCGCTGGGGACACCGGTCGAGGTGATCTTCGCCCGCAGGAAGAAGGCCAGCGCGAGCACGATCAGCGCGGCGATCCCCGTCGACATGATGGTGTCGGTGTTGACGGTCATGCCGAGCCAGGTGGCGTGGTTGTGTTCGCCGACCTCGATCGCACCTTCGGCCAGGAACGTCGTCTCAGGCATCGGTGGTGTTCCTTCCTTCCGTACCTTCCGATCCTGCGTTGACGCCGCCTCCGGCACCGTCCGCGGATTCCACCCAGTCGCCGGCGCGCAGCTTCTTCCACACCGGCAGCGCCGTCGATGCCACCAAGAGGATCTGGAAAAGCGCCAATCCGAACACCACGCCCAGGCCGGCGGGCCGGAAGACGTAGGCGATGATCAGCCCGATGACGGTGATGATGGCCAGCCGAGACGCCGAGTTGACGGCCATCGACCTTTTCAGCGGGTGATCTTTCGCGGTGATCGACTCAACGGAGCGACGCACCAGTACCGCATTGAGCAAACCCAGCAGCAGCCCGATCCCGAAGAAGACGCCAACCATCAGGTGACCGGATAGCCCGGCTGCGAGCACCGCCACCGCCGTGATGGCAATGCTGATCGCGAAGAGCCGAACCGGACGGAAAGCAACAGAGGGAAACACCAACGGCGCGTCCTGCGCTGGTGTCGTCACTGCAGCACCTCAATCCCAGGTTGGTGAAACGGGAACCCCTCGACCGACTGATCGGTGGTCCGCCGAGCGTATCGCACGTCACAGTTGAATCACCCAAGGGGTATCTCCCGAGGCCGGTCTTGAACCAGCCCGATCGGATGAGCCTCCGAGGGGCCGGTCGCCTGTGCGGCTTTTTGGGGTTCTACCTGGACCGTACCACACAACACGCCCCTACTACTACCCCTCGTCGTAGTAGTCGTCGCCCCGGCGCAAGAGCGGGATCGCCGTCGCGACGCCGGCGACCACGATGGCGCCCAGCATCACCGCGGCGGTGTCGCGGGGGCGGAAAAAGATCGTGCTCGCCGCGCCGAACGCGACGATGCCGACCCACAGATAAATCAGCAACACCACGCGGCGGTGGGAATGGCCGATCTGCAGCAACCGGTGATGCAGATGCATCTTGTCGGGGCTGAACGCGCTGCGGCCCGCGCGGGTGCGGCGCACGATCGCCAGCAGCAAATCGAGCATCGGCACGAAGATGACGGCCGCGACCAGCAGGAACGGTGACAGCAGGGCGAACACGTCGCGGGCGCCGTAGGCGTTTTGCGAAACGGGGCCGGCCGCCGTCGTGGAGGCGGCGGCCAGCATCAAGCCGATCAGCATCGAGCCGGAGTCGCCCATGAAGATCTTGGCGCGATGAAAGTTGTGCGGCAGAAAGCCCAGACACGCCCCCGCGAGCACCACCGAGATCACCGCCGGCGGATAGAAGAGGACGTCGCCGCCGTGGTCGCGGAGCAGCCCGACCGAGAACATGCAGATCGCCAACGCGGTGATCAGGCCCAGCCCGGCGGCCAGACCGTCGAGCCCGTCGACGAAGTTCATCGCGTTGACCACCGATACGGTGAGCGCCAGCGTCAGCAGGATCGACGACGCCTGGTCGAGCACGATGGTGCCGACCCCGCCCATGGGGATGTACAGGACGCTCCAGGCCACACCCATGGTGACCAGCACGCTGGCCGCGGTGATCTGGCCGGCGAACTTGGTCAGGGCGTCCAGGCCCCACCGGTCGTCGATCAGCCCGATCCCCATGATGACCGCGCCGGCCACCAGGACCGCTGGCATGCCCGTGGAGTAGACGAACCCGCGGGTGAGCGCGGGAAGCTGGGAGGCCAGGAACACCGCGGTGACGACGCCGAGAAACATCGCCAGCCCGCCCATGCGCGGGGTGGGTGTGACATGTACGTCGCGCTCCCGCGGATAGGCGACGGCGCCCAGCCGGGTCGCCAGCACGCGGACCGGTCCGGTGGCGAAATAGGTGATGATCGCCGCGGTGAGTCCCACCAGCGCCAGCTCGCGTAGCGGAACACCGGCGCCGCGGTCAGAAAGGGCGAGCAAACCACCGGCAAGGTTGGTCATGTCGCTGGACACCAACGAGACCGTAGTGCACAAACCTGGGAGCTCGCGACAACCGCTCCAGTCAGGCCTCGGCGGTCAGGCCCTCAGGATCGACACCGAGGACTTCGGCGATGCGCTCCGCGCTGACCGGGCCCAGCCGCAGGATGCGTGGCGTGGGTCCGGTCAGGTCCACGATCGTGGAGGCGGCGCCCTGCTCGGACGGACCCGCTTCCAGGTAGACGTCGACGAGATCGCCGAGTTGATCTCGCGCCTCACCGGCGTCCACGGCGGCCGTACGGCCGGAGATGTTGGCGCTCGAGACCGCCAGCGGTCCCACTTCACGCAGGAGTTCGATGGCGACCGGGTGCAGCGGCATCCGCAGCATCACGGTGCCGCGGGCATCGCCGAGGTCCCACTGCAACGACGGCGCCTGCGTGACCACCAGGCTGAGCGCACCCGGCCAGAACGCGCGGATCAGGTCGCGGGCGCCGTCCGGCATGGTGTAGACGAGCCCCTCGATGGTGTGCCAGGAGCCGACCAGCACGCCCACCGGCATGTCGCGCCCACGCCCCTTCGCCGAGAGCAGCGCCGAGACCGCGGCGCTGTTGAACGCGTCGGCACCGATGCCGTACACCGTGTCGGTCGGCATGACCACGAGCCGCCCGCCCTTGAGAGCTCCTGCCGCCGCGGCGATTCCGAGCGCGCGCTGCTCGGGATCGGCGCAGTCAAAGACGTCGGTCATTGGCGCCACTCCTCCTCATCGCTGCGCTCTGCATCGTCGCGACGCGCGTCATCGGCGCCACTCCTCCTCGCCGTCACGAACCGCGGCCGGCCGGTCAGGTCCTGACGCGCCTGGACGTCCTCGAAAAGCCCGGTGCGAACGAACAATTCCACGGTCTCGCGCGAAGTGGTGTCGTCATGCTCGATGCCGATCAGCCCCCCGGGACGCAGCCAACGGCCGGCGAGGCGCACTATCGGAGCAATCACCGCCAGACCGTCCGGCCCGCCGAACACCGCCTGGTAGGGATCATGTTGGGCGACTTCAGGGTCCAGCACGGCGCCGTCGGGAACATAGGGCGGGTTGGCCACGATCAAGTCGACTCTTCCGTCCAGTTGCGGAAGCACGCCGGGTTCGGTGACGTCGGCCCGCACGATCTCGATGGCCGTGCCCTCAGCGTTACCGCGCGCGTACTCGAGGGCGGCGTCGGAGTTGTCGAGAGCGACGATTCGTGCTTCCTGCCCCAGTTCGGCCCGCTGGTGGGCCAGCGCCACCGCCAAAGCGCCGGACCCGGTGCACAGGTCGACGATGACCGGCCGTGGCGCAAGTCGTTGCGCGCGGGCCCATTCCAGCAGGGCCTCGGTTTCGGGGCGGGGTATGAACACGCCGGGACCGACGCGCAGCTGCACGGGACCGAATGCCGCCGTCCCCAGCAGATGCTGCAGCGGCACGCGTCGCGAACGAACGGCCACCGCGTCGCGGTACCGTCCGAGAAAGTCCTCGCCGGGCGATTCGAGCAACGCCAGGCGACCGCGGTCGATGCCCGCCAGGTGCGCGGCCAGCTGCTCGGCATCCCAACGCGCGGAATCGATTCCCGCTTCGGCGAGGGTGGCCGTCGCATCGTCGATCGCGCGCCGCAGGCTGAGCTGGCGTGTCCCGCTCCTCATCGCTTCGCTCCGCGTCGTCGCTGGGACGTCATGCTTGTTGCAGCCGACTTTGCTTGTCGGCCGCGGCCAGGGCATCGAACAACGGATCCAGGTCGCCGTCGAGCACTTGATCGAGATTGTGCGACTTGAAGTTGATGCGGTGGTCGGCGATCCGGTTCTCCGGGAAGTTGTAGGTGCGGATGCGCTCGCTGCGGTCCACCGTGCGGATCTGACTGGCCCGGTCCGCCGACGCGTCCGCCAGCGCCTGTTCTTCGGCCAAGGACTGCAGGCGCGCCGCCAGAACCTGCAGCGCCCGCGCCTTGTTCTGTAGCTGCGAGCGCTCGTTTTGACAGGTGACCACGATTCCGGTGGGCAAGTGCGTGATCCGCACCGCGGAGTCGGTGGTGTTGACACCCTGGCCGCCCTTGCCCGACGAACGGTAGACGTCGATGCGCAGATCCGACTCGTCGATCTGCACCTCGCCGATTTCTTCGGGTTCGGGATACACGAGCACACCCGCCGCCGAAGTGTGAACGCGGCCTTGGGATTCCGTCACTGGGACGCGTTGAACCCGGTGCACCCCGCCCTCGAACTTCATCCGCGACCAGACCCCGTCGGCCGAATCACCCTTGCTGGCGATGGACAGCGTCGCGTCCTTGTAACCGCCGAGGTCCGAGGTGGTTTCGTCCAGCACGGTGACGGTCCAGCCGTGCCGCTCGGCGTAGCGAATGTACATCCGGGCCAGGTCGGCGGCGAACAGCGCCGACTCTTCCCCGCCCTCACCGGATTTGACCTCGAGCACGATGTCGTCGGCGTCGTGCGGGTCGCGCGGGGCCAGCATGTCGGTGAGCTGGGTGTCCAACTCGGCCACCCGGGATTCCAGATCGCTCGCCTCGGCGGCGAAGGAATCGTCGTCGGCGGCCAGTTCGCGCGCGGCCTCGAGGTCGTCACGGGCGGCCATCAGCTTGCGGTAGGTGCCGACGATCGGGGCCAGCCGCGCGAAGCGCCGTCCGGCCTTGCGGGCCTCGTCGGGGTTGCTGTGCAGTTCGGGGTCGGCCAGCCGTCGCTCGAGGTCGGCGTGCTCGGCCAGCAGCACGTCAATGGTCTGTACCGGCTTCGTCATGCCACACCTCCTGCCCCGTTGTCGCCCGTCACTGCCGCAAACGCAAACCGACGCCCGGCCTGTGCGACTGCACGCACAGTTCGGGCGTCGGTAACCGAGCTATTTGTCGGCAGCGGCTCCGGCCTTGCGCTTGCCGTAGCGCTTCTCGAAGCGGGCGACCCGGCCACCGCTGTCCAGGATCTTCTGCTTGCCGGTGTAGAAGGGGTGGCACTGCGAGCAGACCTCGACGGTGATGTGGCCACCCTCTTTGGTGCTGCGCGTCTGGAAGGTGTTGCCGCATCCGCAGAGCACGGTGGTCTCCGCGTAGGCGGGGTGAATGTCAGCTTTCATGGTGTCCTCTTCGATCGTTTCAGCGTCCGATTATGCCGGGTCAACCGTCATGCCCCAAAACAGCGGGATGGGCTTCGCCATTCCCGGGGCGGTCGCCGCGAACTTGAATCACGGCGCTGGCGCCCGGTGTGTCTTGTGCGTGGTTTAAGTGTCGCGGTGAGCGACGGTCCCCCTAGTCGTTGTCCATCCCGGGCGTCGTCTTGGACACCTGGACCAGGAACTCGTAGTTGGTCTTCGTCTTGCGCAGCTGCGACATCAGCAGGTCGATGGCCTGGTGGGAATCCAGGCCCGACAGCACGCGGCGCAGCTTGTGCACGATGCCGAACTCGTCCGGCGACAGCAGCAGTTCGTCCTTACGGGTGCCGGAGGGGTTCACGTCGACCGCCGGGAAGACCCGGCGTTCGGAGATCTTGCGGTCCAGCTTGAGCTCGGCGTTACCGGTGCCCTTGAACTCCTCGAAGATGACCGTGTCACCGGTGGACCCCGTCTCGACCATCGCGGTGGCGATGATGGTCAGCGAGCCGCCCTCCTCGATGTTGCGCGCGGCGCCCAGGAAGCGCTTGGGCGGGTACAGCGCGGTGGAGTCGACACCACCGGACAGGATGCGGCCCGACGCCGGCGAGGCGTTGTTGTAGGCGCGCCCGAGGCGTGTGATCGAGTCCAGCAGCACGACGACGTCCTTGCCCTGCTCGACGAGCCGCTTGGCCCGCTCGATGGCCAGCTCGGCGGCCTGGGTGTGATCGGACGGCGGCCGGTCGAAGGTCGAGGAGATGACCTCACCCTTGACCGAACGCTGCATGTCGGTGACCTCCTCGGGCCGCTCGTCGACGAGCACGACCATGAGGTGGCATTCCGGGTTGTTCTTGGTGATCGCGTTGGCGATGTCCTGCAGGATCGTCGTCTTACCCGCCTTGGGCGGCGACACGATCAGCGCACGCTGGCCCTTCCCGATCGGCATGATCAGGTCGATGACCCGCGTGGTCAGCCGGTCGGGCGTGGTTTCCAGGCGAAGACGCTGGTTGGGATACAGCGGCGTCAGCTTGGAGAAATCGGGGCGCTTCTTGGCGTCCTCGACCGAGCCGCCGTTGACGCTGTCCAGGCGGACCAGCGGGTTGAACTTCTGCCGCTGGTTGGGCTGCTCGCCTTCCTTCGGCACGCGCACCGCGCCGGTGACGGCGTCACCGCGGCGCAGGCCGTTCTTGCGCACCATGTTCATCGACACGTAAACGTCATGGGGCCCGGCCAGGTAGCCGGAGGTGCGCACGAACGCGTAATTGTCGAGGACGTCAAGAATGCCGGCTACCGGCTGGACGACGTCGTCCTCGCGCAGTTCGGCGTCGCCGCCCTCTCCGGAGCGCTCGCCCCGGCGCCGGCGGTCGCGGAAGCGGCGTCCCCGCCGGCCGCCGCGTCCTTCGCCGTCGTCGTCCTGCTGGTTCGACCCGCCACGGCCCTGCTGGCCGCCGGAGCCCTGTTGATCCTCGCTCCCGCCACCCTGGCCGCGGTTCTCGTTCTGGTTGTCTTTGTCCTGCTTGCCTTCGCGGCCGTCGGTCTCGCCGGTGGCGCCGCCATCTCGGCCGCCGGTGCGCTCGCGATCGGCATCCTCGTTGGCGCGGTCGGTCGATCCCGCGTCGCGGGAAGCGCCGCGTCGTTCGCGGCGGGGCGCCTCGGTGGGGGCTGCGCCGTTCTGGCCTTCCTTGGCCGCCGGTGCGTCAGCGCCGTTGTCGTCCTTGGTGTCTTTGGTGTCGTCGTCTTTGGTGTCCGGCTTGCCGCTGTCCTCAGTGGACTTCGTGCCGTTGGCGGGCACGCCGTTGGCCTGTCCCCTGACTTCTTTGATCGCGGCGATCAGTTCGTTCTTACGCATACCCGACGTCCCTTTGACGCCGACCTGGTTAGCCAGCGCGCGTAGCTCGGGCAGCACCATGGTGGACAGGGCGCCGGACGAAGCGCTCGTCTTCGCGTCGGGAGTGTGAGTGGTCACGGCATTAGACAGTTGATTGGCGTCAGTGTTTTCGCCAGCCGTGAACAGGTCCGTATCAGTCACGGAGTTCCTTTCTTCCCCCAATGATCACGTCATACGGGGGGTTCGTTGCATTCAGCCAAATTGCCGAGTGCGCCCAATCATCGACTCTGCAACGGTGATCGCCTGGATCGGCGGAGTAAACGGCGAACCTCGTCCACAAGAAGAATTGGTGTTGTCCTAGCGGCAAGGCAGTATGGATGCAGATGCAGATGCTGCGATTGCTGGACGGCTCCGAGGATAGCCCCCATCCCTGCTGGAAGCAAGCAAACCCTCCGGCCACGCTGTTGATCAACCCGCGACGGTGACTCCCGGACTCCAGCGAACTCGTTCGCCGGCAGCCATCTTGATGAGGGCAAATCCGCTTGTGGCGGCGTACTCCACCGCCTCCGGGGGCAACCCCGCCGCCGTGGTCATCGCGATCACCGATGGACCAGCCCCGGACAGCGTCGCTGCCACGTTATGACGCCGCAGCAGCCGCAAATATTCCGCCGAGGCGGGCATGGCCGGTGCGCGCTGCGGCTGGTGGAGCACATCTTCGGTGGCCGCCATGAGCAGGTCCGGGCGTTCGGTCAGCGCGACCACCAGCAACGCGGTGCGGCTGACGTTGAAGCGTGCGTCGTCATGGCTGACCTGCGCCGGCAGCAGCACGCGGGTCTCGGCCGTCAGGGAGCGTTCCTCGGGAACGGCGCAGTACAGGTGGATGTCGGGGTGAAGCCGCAGCGGCACCGCCGCGTACCGCGGGTGATCACCGCTGCGGTCGACCCACGACACGACCGCACCGCCCAGCACGGCCGCCGCCGCGTTGTCGGGATGACCCTCGAAGTCCGAGGACAATTGAATCAGCTGGGTGTCGTCGAGCGTCTGCCAATCCGTCTGCGCGACAAGGCCGTTCGCGGCCGCAAGCCCGCCCACCACCGCCGCCGCGGACGAGCCCAGGCCGCGGGAATGCGGGATGGCGTTGCGGCACCGCACCACCAGCCCGGGGGCGCGGACCCCGACAGCTTGCAGGCCGCGCTCGAGGGCGCGCACCACCAGATGGTCGGCGTCCACCGGCAGTTGGCCGGCGCCTTCCCCCTCCACCGTGACGACCAAGCCGGAGGAAGTTGTCTCCACGGTGATTTCGTCGCACAGACTCAACGCCAGACCGATGCTGTCGAAGCCCGGCCCCAGGTTTGCGCTGGAGGCCGAAACCACGGCGGTGGCCACCAGCCCGGCGGGCAGCATCGAGGTCACCAACGTGACCGCCGAGTGTGGGCGCTATGTACGTGGCCCGCCTGGAATTCGTCCATAGGCCTCGCGCTCGGTGACCGCACTACGCCAGCCCCAGTTTTTCGACCACCAGGACCGGATCAACCGGCAGCGCGGTCACGGTGGGCATATCCCGTAGTGCCGTGTCGGGATCCTTGAGCCCGTTGCCCGTCACCGTGCACACGACCGTCGACCCGCGGGCCACCCAGCCGTCGTCGACGGCCTTAAGCAGACCCGCGATGCTGGCCGCCGAGGCGGGTTCGACGAAGACACCTTCGGACTCGGCCACCAGGTGGTAGGCGGCCAGGATCTCCTCGTCGGTGGCCGCCAGGAAGCGGCCGTTGGATTGGCGCTGCGCGTCGACCGCGGCCGTCCACGACGCGGGCGCGCCGATGCGGATCGCGGTCGCAATCGTTTCCGGGTTCTTGACCGGCGCACCGTTCACCAGGGGGGCCGCGCCGGCCGCCTGGGTGCCCAGCATCCGCGGCAGCTTTTCGATCAGGCCCTCGTGGTGATACTCGGTGTATCCCTTCCAGTACGCGGTGATGTTGCCCGCGTTGCCGACCGGAAGGGCGTGCACGTCCGGCGCTGCGCCGAGCGCGTCGACGATCTCGAACGCGGCCGTCTTCTGGCCCTCGATGCGCACCGGGTTGACCGAGTTGACCAAGGAGATCGTCGGGAAGTCGGCGGCCATCTTTCGGGCCAGTTCCAGGCAGTCGTCGAAGTTGCCGTCGATCTGGATGATCTTGGCGCCGTGCATCACCGCCTGCGCCAGCTTGCCCATCGCGATCTTGCCCTGCGGGATCAGCACCGCGCAGGTGATCCCGGCGCGGGCGGCATAGGCCGCCGCCGACGCCGAGGTGTTGCCGGTCGAGGCGCACAACACGGCCTGTTGGCCGCGCGCCACCGCATCGGTGACCGCCATCGTCATCCCCCGGTCTTTGAAGGAGCCGGTGGGATTGAGGCCCTCGACCTTGAGATGGACTGTGCAGCCGGTCTTTTCCGACAGGCGGGTCGCCGCGATCAGCGGGGTGCCGCCCTCGAGCAGGGTGACCGGGGTCCAGTCGTCGCCCACCGGCAACCGGTCCCGGTAGGCCTCGATGAGCCCGGGCCAGGGTTGGTGGACGGCGGTGCGCGGCGCGCTCATAGGGTGGTCCCTTCCAGTCGCAGCACGCTCGTCACGCTCTGCACGGCATCGAGGTCGGCGAGCGCGTCGACGGTTTCGGACAGCGCGGCGTCCGTGGCGCGGTGGGTGACCACGACGATCCGGGCCCCCACCCGTCGTCCGCCCTCGTCCGCGACGCCCTCCTGCCGCACCTCGGCGATGCTGACCTCGCGCTTGGCGAATTCGGCTGCCACCGAGGACAACACGCCGGGCTTGTCCGCCACGTTCATGCTGACGTAGTAGCGCGTGGAGATCAAACCCATTGGGGCCACGGGGAGTTGGGCGTACTTGGATTCCCGCGGCCCGCGGCTGCCCAGCACCCGGTTGCGCGCGGCCATCACCAGGTCCCCGGCCACGGCGGACGCGGTCGGCGCGCCACCGGCGCCCTGGCCGTAGAACATCAGCCTTCCGGCGGCCTTGGCCTCGACCACGACCGCGTTGAACGCCCCGTTGACCGTGGCCAGCGGATGCGACAGCGGCACCAGCGCCGGATAGACGCGGGCCGAGACCCGTTCCTGGCCATCGCCGTCCGTGATGCGCTCGCAGATGGACAGCAGCTTGATGGTGCAGCCCAGCGCACGGGCGGACTCGAAGTCGGCCGGCGTGACCTTGGTGATGCCCTCGCGATAGACGTCGTCGGCGGTCACCCGGGTGTGGAACGCGATGGACGCCAGGATCGCGGCCTTGGCGGCGGCGTCGTAGCCCTCGACGTCGGCGGTGGGGTCGGCCTCGGCGTAGCCGAGCGCGCTGGCCTCGGCGAGGGCGGTGTCGTAGTCGGCGCCGGTGCTGTCCATCGCGGACAGGATGTAGTTCGTGGTGCCGTTGACGATGCCCGCGACCCGCAACACCGTGTCACCCGCAAGCGACTGGGTGAGCGGCCGGATGACGGGAATGGCCCCCGCGACCGCCGCCTCGAAATACAGGTCGACATGCGCGCTTTCGGCCGCCTGCGCCAGCTCTCCGGTGGAGATGGACAGCAGCGCCTTGTTCGCCGTGACGACCGATTTGCCGTGTTCGAGGGCGCACAGGATGGCCTTGCGGGACGGCTCGACCGGTCCCATGAGCTCCACGACGATGTCGACGTCGTCGCGCGCGGCGAGCCCTTCGATGTCGTCGGTGAGCAGCTCGGCGGGAACGCCACGGTCGTCGGCGACGCGGCGCACTCCGACGCCGCGCAGCACCAGGGGCGCGCCGACGCGGGCCGCGAGGTCATCGGCGCTTTCCTTGATGATTCGGACGACTTCGCTGCCGACGTTGCCCAACCCGAGTACCGCTACACCGACCGGCTTTTCCTCACGCGGCACCAGTTCACCTCACTTCCAGACTCAGCAGATCGTCGACCGTCTCGCGGCGCAGGAGCAGGCGCGCGCGCCCGTCACGCACCGCGACGACGGCGGGACGGCAGACCATGTTGTACCGACTCGACAACGAATAGCAGTAGGCGCCGGTGGCGGCCACCCCGATCAGGTCGCCGGAATGCAGGTCGCCGGGCACCCACGTGTCGCGCACGACGATATCGCCGCTCTCGCAATGCTTTCCGACGACGCGCGCCAGCTCGGCGGGTGCATCGCTAAGCCGAGAGACCAGCCTGGCGTCGTATTGGGCGTCATACAGGGCGGTGCGGATGTTGTCGCTCATGCCGCCGTCGACGCTGACGTAGCGCCGGTGTGCCGTGGCACTGACGTCCACGTCCTTGACGGTACCCACCTCGTAGAGGGTGATGGTGCCCGGTCCGGCGATGGCTCGTCCGGGCTCGACGACCAGCCGCGGTGTCGGCAGCCCGACAGCCTCCGACTCGTTCTTCACGATCGCGCTCAGCTTGGCGGCCAGTTCGCCCATCGGCGGCGGGTCGTCCGCGGCCAGATACGAGATACCAAGTCCGCCACCGAGATCCACGGTCGAGATCTGCGCGGTCTTGTCGACGCCGAACTGCTCGACGGCCTCGTGCAGCAGGCCGAGGACACGGCGCGCGGCGAGTTCGAAGCCGGCGACGTCGAAGATCTGCGAACCGATGTGGCTGTGCAGACCGACCACCCGCAGGTGTTCGGCTTCGAATACCCGGCCGACGGCGGCCAACGCCGCGCCGCTGGCCACGGACAGTCCGAACTTCTGGTCCTCGTGTGCGGTCGAGATGAACTCATGGGTGTGCGCTTCGACGCCGACGGTGAGACGGACGAAGACGTCCTGGACGATACCCGCCTCGCCCGCAATGGTATTCAGACGCTCGATCTCGGTCATCGAGTCCAAAACGACGTGGCCGACACCGGCTTTGACCGCCGCGGTCAATTCCGCGACCGACTTGTTGTTGCCGTGGAAGGTGATGCGCTCGGGCGGGAAGTTGGCGTGCAGCGCAACGGCGAGCTCGCCGCCGGTGCACACGTCGAGCGACAGGCCTTCCTCGTCGATCCAGCGCGCGATCTCGCTGCACAGAAAGGCTTTCGCGGCATAGTGCACGTTCTTGCCCCCACCGAACGCCGACGCGATCTCGCGGCAGCGGGACCGGAAATCGTCCTCGTCGACGACGAACAGCGGGGTGCCGTACTCCTGGGCGAGGTCGGTCACCGCAACCCCCGCGATGCTGGCGACTCCGCCTTCATCGCGAGTCGTGTTGCGGGGCCACACGTTTGGCGCCAACAGCAGCAGCTCCTCGGCGGATTGCGGCCGCGGCGGGCTGTCGGCGTGGCGGGTCTCTTCGGCGTGCCGAGGACCGGCGGGATGAACGTTCACATTCGCTCCGGGGCAGTGACGCCGAGTATCGCCAAGCCGTTGGCGATCACCTGGCGGGTCGCCTGGCACAGCGCCAGGCGCGCGGTGTGCAGGACGGTGGGCTGCTCGTCGCCCTGCGGCAGCACCCGGCAGGAGTCGTAGAACCGGTGGTAGTCGCCGGCGAGATCTTCCAGGTAGCGGCAGATCCGGTGCGGTTCGCGCAGCGACGACGCCGTCGTGAGCACCCGCGGGAATTCGCCGAGGGTGCGCAACAGCGTCCCCTCCTTGTCGTGGTCGAGCAGCCCGAGGTTCCCGGTGTCGGGGATGAGACCGAGTTCGGCGGCGTTGCGGGCCAGCGCCGAGAGCCGGGCGTGCGCGTATTGCACGTAATAGACCGGGTTTTCGTTGGACGCCGACGACCACAGCGCGAGGTCGATGTCGATCGGGGTGTCCACCGAGGACCGGATCAGGCTGTAGCGGGCGGCGTCGACGCCGATCGCCTCGACGAGGTCGTCGAGGGTGAGCACGGTTCCGGCGCGCTTGCTCATCCGGACCGGCTGGCCGTCGCGGACCAAGTTGACCATCTGGCCGATGAGCACCTCGACGGTGGCCGGGTCCTCGCCGAGGGCGGCGGCGACCGCCTTGAGGCGGGCGATGTACCCGTGGTGGTCGGCGCCGAGCATGTAGATGCACAGGTCGAAGCCGCGTTGCCGCTTGTCCAGGTAGTAGGCGATGTCCCCGGCGATGTAGGCCGGCTTCCCGTCGCTCTTGATCACGACGCGATCCTTGTCATCACCAAAGGCACTGGCGCGCAACCATGTTGCGCCGTCCTTCTCGTAGATGTTGCCAGTCTCGCGCAGCTTGGCGAGGGCCTCGTCGACCCGGCCGCTGGTGTGCATCGCGTCTTCGTGGGTGTAGACGTCGAAGTCGGTGCCGAATTCGTGCAACGACTCCTTGATGTGGGTGAACATCAGGTCGACGCCGATGGCGCGGAAGGTCTCGTGCATCTCGGGGGCGGGCAGGCTCAGCGCGTCGGGGGCCTTCTGCACGATCTGGGCGGCGATGTCGTTGATGTAGGCGCCCGCGTAGCCGTCTTCCGGGGTGGGTTCGCCCTTGGCCGCGGCGATCAGCGAGCTGGCGAAGCGGTCGATCTGGGCGCCGTGGTCGTTGAAATAGTATTCGCGCACCACGTCGGCGCCCTGGGTGGACAGCAGCCGGCCCAGCGCGTCGCCGACCGCGGCCCAGCGGGTTCCGCCGATGTGGATCGGCCCGGTCGGGTTGGCCGAGACGAACTCCAGGTTGATGTGGTGACCGGCCAGCGCGTCGGAATGGCCGTAGCGAGCGCCGCCGTCGATGACGTTGTTGACCACGACCGCCTGCGCCGACGCCTCGAGCCGCAGGTTGATGAAGCCCGGTCCGGCCACCTCCGCCGACGCGACGCCGTCGGCCTGCGCGAGTGCCTCGGCGAGCCATCCGGCGAGCTCGCGGGGGTTGGCACCGACCTTTTTGCCCAGCTGCATCGCCAGGTTGCTGGCGTAGTCGCCGTGCTCGGGATTGCGGGGCCGCTCGACGGTCACCGTCGCCGGCAGCATGGCAGCGTCCAGCCCGCGCTCGGCCAGCACCGCGGCGGCGGTGTTTTTGAGCAGCTCAGCGAGGTCAGCGGGGGTCACGAGCGTCCATCCTATTGGCTCGCATGCCCGCGCCCCGAATCCGTTGCGGTGGCGGGGCGGCCGCCTGGATGCGCTAGTCTGTCGGAGCCCAATGGTGCAACAACAAAGTTGTAGCGCCCCCGTAGCTCAGGGGATAGAGCGTCTGCCTCCGGAGCAGAAGGCCGCAGGTTCGAATCCTGCCGGGGGCACCGGTGTTACCGCAGGTCAGATGGTGCTTTTGCGCTTAATCCGACGACTTGTCCGACTCGTCGGAGTCCTCTGGCCCGTCGGAGTCCTCTGACTTCTCCGCCTTTTCGGACTCGTCGGACTCGTCGGACTCCTCGGCCTTGGCAGACTCCTCGCCCTCGCCGGACTCCTTGGCCTTATCGGAATACGTCGCCTCGTCGAGCTTGTCCGCATACTTCGTCAGCAGCCCCGCCAGGTCGCGCGCCTCCTCGGCGGCCAACGAATCCTCGAAGAGGCGCTCGTCGCTGTCCGAGATGCGCTCGACGTAGACCGCGGCGGCCTTGATTCCGACGTCCCATCGGCCCCCCTCGTGACGAACCATGTGCTGCCGCCTTTCGACCGGTGACTCGCTCTCGAACTTCAGCGCCGCGCGCTAGTGCGTTGTTTACCCACTTCTGCTGTAGGCCAGACGGTCACATTCGCTCGAACGACGCGTCGCACGCCCGTCTTCTGAAAACACCGCCACACAGGTCACAGGCGACATTAAGCTGCTGGCCGTGGGCGTGAGAGTGTTCGCCAAGGGCGCTGGCCGATGGCTGGCGGTCGCGGCGTCGCTCGTCGTCTCGGCCGCCATGATCCACGCCCAGGGCACCAAGCCGCGGTGTTGCGCCGAGACGCCGGCGGCGACCCCCACCAGCGCCACCGCGGCGGCGGCCCCGCCACCCAGCCCACCGCACACCGCGAGTCCCGCCGAGGTGGAGGCACTCACCGCGCTGGCACCGCCCGCGCCGTCCGCCGGCCAGCAATTTCAGCTCGCGTTGCCCCGCGGCGTCGCGTCCGAGGATCGGCTACAGGTCAAGACCATCTGGGCGGCCCGCGCGATCGGAGTGCTGTTTCCGCAGATCAAAACGATCTACGGGTATCGGGAGGACCCGCTGCCGTGGCATCCCAAGGGGTTGGCGATCGACGTGATGATCCCGAACTTCCACACCCCCGAGGGCATCGACCTCGGCAACCAGATCGCCGGCTATGCGCTGGCGAACGCGAAGCGCTGGGGCATCAATCACGTGATCTGGCGCCAGAAGATCTACCCGGGCGTCGGCGGCGGCAATTGGACGGCCGACCTGGGCTCGGAGACCGCCAACCATTACGACCACGTCCACATCGCCACCGACGGTGGCGGCTATCCGACCGGTCACGAGGTGTATTACATCGCCTCCATGACCAGCGCGCCGGACTGATCGGCGTCGCCTTCGTCAGGCCGTCCCGGCGGCAAACGCCGCCACCGGCATTTCGACCGTTCCGCGGCACGGGCCGCCGTTGATGTCGGTGTGCCAGACACCGCGCAGCGATCCGTCCGCCTGCGGCGTGTAGAAGGCCCACGAACGCGCGGGCGCCCACACCTTCGGCACGCCCTCGCCCATATAGCAATCCCACTGAAAGTCGAAGCGCTCCACCCATTTCGCCCCGTCCCAGGTGTAGCGCGACGGCCGGGGCAGGGTCGGATTCTTGGGCGTAGGCCCGTCGGTGGCGGTGGCCACACACCGGCCCGACGAGCATGCGGTGGTGAAGACGTAGTCGGCGCTGAACGTGGCTTCGGCCTGCGTCGCGGCGACGCTGGTGCCGGTTTTGCCGGCCGCATACCGCACCAGTGAGTATTTGCCGTTCCACGACGGCGACACCGCATGGGCGCAGACGGCGGGGGCGCCGGCGACCGAGGCAGTCACGGCTGCGAGGACCGCAACTACCCGAAGCCTCGGTCGCATCGGTCAATGGTGAGCGTCCGATGACGCGGTGTGATCTCGGCGAGGACACGATCACGGTTTTCAGCGCAACAGGAACAGGGCATACGCGGCGATCGACTGCGCGTCGGCGATGACGCCCTCGCGGATCATCCGCTCCACCTCGTCGCGGGCGAACCACGCGCTGCGCATGTCCTGTTCCTCGTGTTCGCGGTCGGCTTCGCCCTCGATGATGCCCGTGGCCAGAAACACCCAGCCGCGCTGACTGGTCATCCCCGGGGCCGCGTCGAGCTCGCCGAGCGCCTCGAACGTCGTTGCGCGCAATCCGGTTTCCTCGCGCAGCTCACGCGAGGCCAACTCGGCCGGGTCGGCGTCGGCCAGGTCCGGGGCGGTGCCTTGGGGAAACTCCCAACGCCGCTCCCCGATGGGGTAGCGAAACTGCTCGACCAACCGGAAGCGTCGCCCGTCATAGGGCATCACGAGCGCGTAGCCCGGCTTGTCGACGACGCCGTAGAGGCCGGTGCTGCCGTCCGGGCGGCGGATGTCATCCTCGCGCAGCACCATCCACGGATTCCGGTAGATCTCGCGGCTCGCGAGGCATTCGATGAACGTCACGCCGCCAGTATTGCCGTGCACACCGCTCCTGAAGAGGTGGCCATGGCGAGGGAGTAGCGTCCGAATCCATGCCGTCCCTGCAAGCCATCACCGAGACCGTCAATCGCTACCTCGCGCTCGTCGCCACGGGCACCGCCGACGACATCGTGACCCTCTACGCCGCCGATGCCACCATCGAGGATCCGATCGGCGCCGACATTCGCCGCGGGCATGACGCCATCCGCGCGTTCTATGCGGGATTCCAAGACGCCAAGAAGGACACCGAACTCGCCGAATTGCGGGTCTCCGGCAGCGAAGCCGCCTTCTTGTGGCACCTCACGCTCGACGCCGGTGACAGCCGCACCCGGATCTCCCCCATCTCGACGATGTTGTTCGACGCGGACGCCAAAATCACGTCGATGCGCGCCTTCTGGTCACCGGCTGACGTCCAGGTGTTGTAGCCCGGTCGCCAATCCCGTTGGCAGATGGCTTAACTCGGATTCGCACCCACGATCGCAGTGCCTTTGGCCGCGGCCCACCGCCCGCCCGCCCGCCCAATCAATTCGCGCTTGAGCACATGTCGCACTGGCGTCAACCGGCACGGTGCCCGATAGTCATAGCAACACGTGAGCGCCAATGTCATCAAAGGTGGGGTTTATGGGTGGCATCATCGTCAGCGGCGACGACGTGCTCGCGACCACGATCGCCACGGAACTGAACCGCGCGGGCGCCACCGTCGTCAAGCTGCCGAGCGAGGACCTCACCGACGCGGACCTCACCCAAACAAGCGCCATCGTCTGCGCCGGGCGTGACGACGCCAAGAATCTCGAAAACGCTTTATTGGCAAGGAAAACGAATCCGAATCTGCGCGTGGTCGCCCGGTTGGGCAACGACGTGCTGCGGGGAGCGGTGGCCGCCGACAACGGCCCCGGGGCCATCCTCGATGTCGCCGACCTCGCGGCGCCGTCGGTCGTCGAGGCGTGCCTGGCGAGCAACACCCACCCGGTCGAGGCGGCCGGCATCGACTTCGTCGTGTCGGGCGCCGAGGCGCCACGCGACGCGACCCTTCGAGAGATCTACGGCGACCTGGCACCGGTGGCCGTGATCCACGGCCAGGACGCCGCTACCCCCGGCGAGGTGGTGCCCTGTCCGGGCCGCGACCATCGGGTGCGCGCCGGTGATTGGACCGCCATGATCGGCAGCGCCGACGAACTGGCCGCCCGCGGCATCAAAACGCCCCGGCCGACGGCGACGCGCTCGCGCCGCTCGTGGGTGCGGCGGGCCTCGGACGCCGCACGCGCAATGCGCGACGACGTCAACCCCCTGCTCTTCCCCGCCATGCTGCTCGCGCTCACCCTGCTGCTCGCGTCGACGATCGTCGTGCACTTCTCCTACACGAAGCCGCGCCTGTCCTGGCTTGACGCAATGTATTTCACCGCGGAGACCATCACCACCGTGGGATACGGCGAATTCACCTTCGCCCAACAATCCGCGTGGCTACGCATCTTCGCCGTCGGCCTGATGTTCGCCGGCGTGACCACCACCGCGCTGCTCGTCGCCTTCGTGGCGGACTTGCTGTTGTCGCGCCGCGTCCTGCAATCGGCCGGTGTTCGGCGGGCGCGCCACCTGCGCGACCACATCATCGTGGTGGGGCTGGGCTCCTTCGGCAGCCGCGTCGTCGGCGATCTGACCGCGGCCGGATACGACGTCGCGGTGATCGAACGCGACGAGAACAACCGGTTCCTGTCGACCGCGGCCGAACTCGACGTGCCGGTGATCTTCGGGGACGCCACGCTGCGCCAGACGCTGGAGTCGGCCCGCGTCGACCGCGCCCGGGCCGTGGCCGTGCTGACTCAGGACGACATGGTCAACATCGAGATCGGCATCGTGCTGCGCGAGATGCTGGGTCCCCGGGTGATGCCCGAGGTCAACCGGCCCGACGTGCCGATCGTGCTGCGCATCTACGACCGCACCCTCGGCGACGCGGTGGCCAAGCGGTTCGGGTTCGAGAACGTCCGGTCGACGGTCGACCTGGCCGCCCCGTGGTTCATCGGTGCGGCGATGGGTTTGCAGGTGCTGGGCACGTTCTCGGTCGGGCAGCGATCCTTCATGGTCGGCGCTATGCACGTGGCGGCCGGCAGCGAACTCGACGGGCTGCGGATGTTCGAAATGTCCACCCAGACCCGGGTCATCGCCATCACCCGTCGGGACGCCCCGGTCGAGCTACACCCGCGCCGCGACGCCTGGCTTCGCGGCGGCGACACGGTCTACCTGGTCGGGCCGTACCGGGAGCTGCTGGAGACGCTGCGCAAGGGGCAGCCACCGCAGGAGCCTGCCGTCGACGACGAGCGCCCGGCGGACAAAGCGGCGACCTGACGCCGGCACATCCAGGTCAGGAGGCGGACCAGTCCACGGGGGTGTCGGGTTCGCCCGCGCGGGCGCGGTGCCGGGCACACCAGCCGGCCAATTCCTGGCGGGCCGCGATTGTCACCGGATGCTCATCGCCGAGGACGCGGGCTTCCTCCTCGACCAGCGCCTCCCATGCGGTGACCCCGTCCGTCACGCCGGCCCGTTTCGGGGCCCACAGCGTGAACATGTGCCGCGCCATGAGCAGATGAACGTGGTCGCTGCCCAGCTTGTCGCGCAGCTCGCCGATCAGCCACTCGAGTTCGGTGATCGCCCCGGGGATGTCACCGGCCCGCCCTCGCCAGATCGCCAGCATCAACCGCGTCCCGAGGGTGTCGGCGTGGTCGTCGCCGAGCACCCGGCGCCGTGCGGCGAGCACATGTTGGCCCTCGGTCATAGCCCCGGCGAAATCACCGGTCTCCCAACGCTTCTCGGCGACCCTCTCGCGGGCCATCAGCGTGCTCTCGTGGTCGGGCCCCAGAATCCGCTGTTCGTCGGTGACGAGCTGCGACCATTCGGACAGCGACGACACCGGCGCTTGTTGGCGACCGGCCAGCAGGTGGCGCGCGGTCAAGGTGCTCAGGTGATCGCGACCGAGCACCTCGACGAGATCGGGTATCAACTCCTTTAGGTCGGCGTAGACGGCGGCGTCCTCGCCCGCCCGCAGCTGCACGGTGGCCAGCGCCACCTTGAGCTCGAGGACGTTGGGATCGCGCTCCCCCAGCGTTGCCCGGCACAGGGTCACCAGCTCGTTCGCCTGCAGCGCGGCCCCGGCGAAATCGCCGTTGTTCGCGCACTGCGCCATCAGCCCGGTCATTTCGGCCAGCGGGGCGGGCAACTCCTGCTGCGTCATGTCGCTAATGAAAACCCCGCGGCGCCGATGCGGCAATTCACCCCGTGCCGCCGCTCGGCCCGAGCAGGACTACAGCCGCCCGGCGACCTCCGCGGCGCGGCGCAGCTGATCGACATCCGAGCTCGTCGGGATGAGCTGAACCTCGTCGGTGCCGATCTCCTCGAACCGGCGCAGCACGTCCAGCAGCTCGTCTTCGCTGCCGGCCCACCCGGTCATCGGCGCCATGGCGTCGACGTATTCGGCCGGTATCCAGTTCATGTAGCGACGTAGATGGCGGTGCACCTGGGCGCGGGACTCCTCGGGGGACCCGAAAGCGAACCAAAACGAGGTGATGAGGTGGGGTTTGGGCTTGCCGGCCCGCGCCCAGGCGTCTCGCGTGACGTCGAACAGCTCGTTCTGCTTGGCGACGTCGAGGTCCAGGGTGGTGCCCGCCAGCCCGTCGGCCCACGCCGCGGCGCTGCGGATGGTCTTCGGACCGATACTGCCGACGAACAGCGGTGGACCGCCGGGCTGCACCGGCGCCGGACCGACGGGCCGCACCGAGTCGGTGGTCTTCTCCCCCGCCCAGACGCGCTTCATCACCGCCACCCGTTCGGCCATGCCGCGCATGGTCTGTGTGGCGGGGTCGGCGCCGACGGCGTGGTAATCCTCGTGCCGGCCGCCCACGCCGATGCCGACGGTCAACCGGCCGCCGCTGAGCATGTCGCCGGTCGCCAGACCCTTGGCGAGCATGACCGGGTCGTGCAGTTGCGGCACGATCACCGTCGTCAGCAGCCGCACCCGATCGGTCCAGGCGGCCAGCGCGCCCAGCAGCGTCAGGTTGTCCGGATTGTCGAACGCGATGCGCTCACCCCAGCACAGTGACGAGAACGGCCCGTCGTCAATGGTGCGCGCCCAGGTCTCGAGCACCGTCGCATCCAGATCCGGTTCCATCACCGGCATCGTCATCGCTATCTGCACGACGGCGATTCTGGCATGTTTAACATGCGACCCATCAGTGGAACCATGGACCGAATGGACTTCACCAGCACTTCCATCGCGCATGTCCGGCTGACCGTGACCGATATCGAGCGATCCCGGCAGTTCTACGAGAGCGTGTTCGGCTGGCCGGTGTTGCTGGAGGTCCCCGACAACGCCGACGAAGCCACCCGCAATCAGTTGAGCTTTTTGTTCGGCGGTGTCATCTACGACCTCGGCGGCACGCTGCTCGGGCTGCGGCCCGTCGCCGCGGGCCGCTTCGACGAGAATCGCGTCGGGCTGGACCACATCGCGTTCCGGCTCACCACTAGGGACGAATTGGATTCGGCGGCAGCGCATCTCGATGACCTCGGCCTGGCTCACGAGCCGATCAAGGACATCGGGCCGTCTTACATACTGGAGTTCCGCGACCCCGACAACATCGCCCTGGAGCTGACCGCGCCGAAGTAGCGCGTTGTCGCGCGGGGCGTGCGGTGGTTGACTGGACAGAACTATGAGCATCAGTTTCAACCACACCATCGTCGCGTCGCGCGACAAACGAGAATCCGCCGAGTTTCTCACCGAGCTGTTCGGGCTGCCCAGCCCAAAGCCGTTCGGCCACTTCATGGTTGTCGAACTAGAGCACGGTGCCACCCTGGACTACGCGGATGCCCCCGACGGCGCGGACATCCCGCGTCAGCACTACGCCTTCTTGGTGTCCGAGCAGGAGTTCGACACGATCTACGACAAGATCCGGGCTCGTGGCATGCAGCACTGGGCCGATCCGGGCGCCACGCGTCCCGGCGAGATCAACCACAATGACGGCGGACGCGGGGTGTATTTCACCGACCCCTCCGGTCATGCCATGGAGATCCTCACCCGCCCCTACGGGTCGGGCGGCTGAGCCGTTGTGCACGTTGCCTAGTCGCCGGTGCGCGCCGAGCCGTGCCGCTGGCTCTCCTGTTTCCGATAGTCGTCGGCCAGTTGCGCCACATGCTTGGGCAGGCCGCCGGTCGCGACGTCGGCCAGGGTGGTTTGTTCCAGCACGGACCGCATGCTGGCGCGCAGCGCCCGCCAGACGTCGGTGAGCGCGGCGGTCGGTCCCGAATACGGCAGGTCCCCGAGTCCGATGTCGCGGACGCTGGCCAGTGGCCCATCGATGCAGCGCAGGACGTCGGCGATGCTGATGTCGCTGCCGGAGCGGGCCAATTCGTAGCCGCCCTCACGGCCACGATGGCTGCGCACGAGCCGGTCGGTGCGCAGGTTGGTCAGGATGTCGACGAGAAATTGCGGCGGGATGCCCTGGGCCTGGGCCAAGTCGTCGGTCTTCACCAGCGTCCCGTCGGACACCGTGGCGAGCTGGATCATCGCCCGCACGGCGTACTCCGCCTTCGCTGACATGCGCACTCTCAGGATTGTGCCATCCGGTGCGGACATTTCGGCGCAGCCGGGCGGCACCGGCGTGCTACCCGCGCGATTCGAGCAGGTCGAGGACCCGCTGCGCCTGCTCCTCGATGGTGCCGTCCGGGGTGAGCCGCAGATCGGGATTCGCCGGCGGCTGATACGGACTGTCGATCCCGGTGAACTGGGTGATCTCACCGGCGCGCGCCTTCGCGTACAGCCCCTTGGGGTCACGCTTTTCGCATTCGTCGATGGGGGTGTCGCAGAAGACCTCGATGAACTCGAACCCGGCGTCGGCGTGCACCTTGCGGGCCAATTCGCGTTGTTCGGCCAGCGGGCTGATCGCCGGCACCAGCACGACGTTGCCGCAGTCGGCGAGCAGCGCCGCCACATGCGCGAGCCGGCGCAGGTTCTCGGCGCGGTCGGCCATGGAAAAGCCCAGGTCGGCGTTCAAACCGTGCCGCAGGTTGTCCCCATCGAGAACGTAAGCCAGAGACCCCTTTTCGAGCAGCTTTTGCTCGACCAGCATGGCCACCGACGACTTGCCGGAGCCGGACAGACCGGTGAACCACACCGTCTTGCCGCGGGGGCGAGCCTGCGCGATCGCCGAGGGCTTGTGCCGCACCGTGTTTGGGCTCGCCGCCTGCGCCGACGCGTCGCGCAACACCATGCCGGCGGCCACGGTACCGTTGGTGTGCGGGTCGATGAGGATGAACGACCCGGTGCTCGGGTTCCGGGTGTACTCGTCGAGGAGCAGCGGAACCTGGGTGCGCAGCGAAATGCGGCCAAGCTCGTTGAGCTTCAACGCCGTCGCGGACTTGTCGCGGTGCAGCGTGTTGACGTCGAGGCGGTAGTCGAGCGCGGTCACCTTGGCGTGCGTGGTGCGGGTGGTGTGCTTGATGACGTAATCGCGGCCGGGCTCGAGCGCCGCGCCGTCGGCCATCCAGCACACCGTCGCGTCGAACTCCTGCGCGACCCGGGGCTGGTTGTGGGTGCGGGCGATCAGATCTCCCCGCGAGATGTCGATCTCGTCGGCGAGGGTGACGGACACGGCCATCGGCGGGAACGCTTCTTCCACCGGACCATTCGGGCCCTCGATCGCGGTGATGCGGGTGTGCTTGCCGACGGGCAGCACCACGACCTCGTCCCCGGCGCGCATGACGCCGCTGGCGACGGTGCCGGCGTAGCTGCGGTGGTCTTGATGTTCGCGGGTGTGCGGCCGGATGACGTACTGCACCGGGAACCGCACGTCGACCATGTTGCGATCACCGGCGATGTACACCTCTTCGAGGTGCGACAACAAGGCCGGCCCTTCATACCACGGCGTCTGGTCCGACTTCGTCACCACGTTGTCGCCGTGCAGCGCGGAGATCGGGATGGTGGCCACGTCGTGCACGTCCAACCGAGCGGCGAAGGCGTGGAACTCGTCGCGGATCGCCTCGAATTTCTCTTTGTCCCAACCGATCAGGTCCATCTTGTTGACCGCGAGCACGATGTGCTGGATGCCCAGCAGGGACGCCAGGAAGGCGTGGCGGCGTGACTGCTCCAAGAGGCCGTGCCGCGCGTCGACGAGCACGATCACGAGCTGGGCGGTCGACGCCCCGGTCACCATGTTGCGGGTGTACTGGATGTGGCCGGGGGTGTCGGCGATGATGAATTTGCGCTTGGGAGTGGCGAAGTAGCGGTAGGCGACGTCGATCGTGATGCCCTGCTCGCGTTCGGCCCGCAAGCCGTCGGTCACCAGCGCCAGGTCGGTGTAGTCGTGGCCGCGGTCCTTGGACGTCTGCTCCACCGCGGCCCACTGGTCCTCCATGACGGCCTTGGAGTCATACAGTAGGCGGCCGATCAGGGTGGACTTGCCGTCGTCGACGGAACCCGCCGTTGCGAGCCTCAGCAAGGTGGCCATCAGAAGTATCCCTGTCGTTTGCGGTCTTCCATGCCGGCCTCCGAGATCCGGTCGTCGGCCCTGGTCGCCCCGCGTTCGGTGAGCCGGGACACCGCGGTCTCGGCGATGACCTCGTCGACGGTGGCAGCTTGCGATTCCACGCATCCGGTGCACGTGACATCCCCGACGGTGCGGAATCGCACCGTCGCCTCGAACACCGGCTCGTCGGCGTTGGGCTGCATGTTCTTATCGACCGCCAACAACATGCCGTCACGGCGAAAGACCTTGCGCCGGTGCGCGTAATAGATCGACGGAAGGGCGATGTTCTCGGCGCCGATGTAGGACCAGATGTCGAACTCGGTCCAGTTGGACAGCGGGAAGACCCGGATGTGCTCGCCCTTGTGATGCCGGCCGTTGTACAGGTTCCACAGCTCGGGCCGCTGCGCCTTCGGATCCCATTGACCGAACTCGTCGCGGAAGCTGAACACACGCTCCTTGGCGCGGGCCTTCTCCTCGTCGCGGCGCGCCCCGCCGAACGCCGCGTCGAACTTGTTCTCCCGGATGGCGCGAAGCAGGGTCACGGTCTGGATGGGGTTGCGCCCCTGGCGTGGCTCGACCACCCGCCCGGCGTCGATGTCTTCCTGGACCGAGGCGACGACCAAGCGCACTCCGTGCTCGTTGACCAGCTCGTCGCGGGTCGCGATCACCTCGTCGAAGTTGTGTCCGGTGTCGACGTGCATCACCGGGAACGGCAATCGGCCCGGACGGAACGCCCGCAGCGCCAGATGCAGCATGACGATGGAGTCCTTGCCGCCCGAGAACAGCAGCACCGGCCGCTCGAACTCGGCGGCCACCTCCCGAATGATGTGGATTGCCTCTGCCTCCAGCGAGCGCAGGTGGCTCAATTCGTACTGTCCGACGGCGGGGGCCGTCTTCAGATCACTGGTCATAGCTTCCTTCGCTCGCTAAAACCTGGCAGAACTGACCATATTTGGCATCTTAGCGATATATGAGACCAGCTGGCGCTGGACCTGTCAACCTGGGGTGCGAAAACATGGACGAATGACTTCTCACTCCGGACCTTCTCGCCCGCCCGCGCCGAGCGGCCGCGACGTGATCGCGCAGTTCCTCCCCCAGTCCCCGTTCGTCGTCAAGCTGGGCATCGTCGCCGACCGGCTCGAGGAGGACGAGGTGCGGCTGCGGCTGCCCTGGGACCCGTCCAACGTGACGCTCGGCGACATGGTTCACGGTGGGGCCATCGCCACCCTCGCCGACCTCACCGTCATGGCGGCGGCGTGGTGCGGCGTCCCAGCCCCGCCGGAACTGCGCGGCGTGACGGTGTCGATGGCGCTGGACTACATGGCCCCGGCTCGGGCCACCGACGTGATCGGCATCGGCCGGGTGCTGCGACGCGGCCGATCGCTGGTCAATTGCGAGGCCGAGATCGTCGACTCGGGGGGCACGCTGGTGGCCAAGGCCTTGGCGACCTACAAGGTCGGCTGAAGGGCCACCGAACGTGCACTGATGGCGGGGATCGGGCCGATTTTTCGCCGTGGCTACACGCTCGGCGCGCGCTTCTAGAGCGTGACCTCGTTGAGCTTGCCGGTGGCGACGTCGAAGAAGAAGCCACGCGCGGAGACGTGCTTGGTGACGAACGGACTGCCCTCGATGCGCCGCAGCGACTGCCGGACGTCCTCGGCGACATCCGGGAACGCCTCGGCCGCCCACGGCGGTTTGACCCCGGTCTCCTCCTGGATGGTGCGCTTGAAGTCGTCGTCGGTGAACGTGAGCATCCCGCAATCGGTGTGGTGAATCAGGATGATCTCTCGCGTCCCCAGTAGTCGTTGGCTGATGGCCAGCGAGCGGATGACGTCGTCGGTGACGACCCCTCCGGCGTTGCGGATGACGTGGGCCTCCCCCTCGTTGAGGCCGAGGAGGCGGTACACGTCGAGCCGCGCATCCATGCACGCGACGACCGCCACATGCTTGCCCGGCGGCATCGGCAGCGGCCCGTTGAAGGTCTTCGCATATTCGGCGTTGTTGCCCAGCAAGTCATCGGTAACCGTCACGCAAGCCTCCTCGACAGTGTCGCGGTCTGAGGCGTGCCGCAATCGCCGCACGGCTCGGTACCGCGGTGGATGTTAACAACCGATCACACGCGATTCACGCATGAGAATCAAGCAGATCTGAAGCTCACCGAACGCGCCCGGCGCTGCACGCGCGACGCCGTGCCGCCGGCTCGATAACCTGTCCCAATGCGACGCGTGCTGTGCGGACGGGTATGACCCGGTTTCTCGCCCGCCGCTTGCTCAACTACGTCGTGCTGCTGGCGCTGGCATCGTTTCTGACGTTCTGCCTGACGTCGGTGGCCTTCAAACCGCTGGACAGCCTGTTACAGCGCAACCCGCGACCACCACAAGCCGTCATCGACGCCAAGGCCCACGCGCTCGGTCTCGACGAGGCGATCCCGATCCGCTACGCGCACTGGGCTTCACACGCCGTCCGCGGTGACTTCGGCAAGACCGTCACCGGGCAGCCCGTCGGAGAGTCACTGTGGCGCCGCGTCGGAGTGACGCTGCGCCTGCTGGTCATCGGGTCGCTGGTGGGCACCGTCGCGGGCATCGCGGCCGGGGCGTGGGGCGCGATTCGGCAGTATCGGCTCAGCGATCGCGTCGTCACCATGGTGGCCCTGCTGGTGTTGAGCACCCCCACGTTCGTCATCGCCAACCTACTGATCCTGGCCGCGCTGCGGGTGAACTGGGCCGTGGGCCTGCAGATTTTCGACTACACCGGGGAGACATCGCCGGGGGTGTCCGGCGGGGCCGGCGCGCACTTCTTCGACCGGTTGCGGCATTTGGTGTTGCCGTCATTGACCCTGGCGCTGGCGGCCGCGGCGGGATACAGCCGCTATCAGCGCAACGCGATGCTCGACGTCCTGGGCCAGGACTTCATCCGCACCGCGCGGGCCAAGGGGCTGACCCGCCGGCGCGCGTTGGTCAAGCACGGGTTGCGCACCGCGCTGATCCCGTTGGCCACCCTGTTCGCCTACGGGGTGGCCGGGCTGGTCACCGGAGCGGTCTTCGTGGAGAAGATCTTCGGCTGGCACGGCATGGGCGAATGGCTGGTGCAGGGCATCGCGACGCAAGACACCAACATCGTCGCGGCCATCACCGTGTTCTCCGGCGCGGTGGTGTTGCTGGCCGGGCTGCTCTCCGACGTGTTTTACGCGGCTCTCGACCCGAGGGTCAGGGTGTCATGACCCGCGCCGCCGACGATGCAGAGCGAAGCGATGAGGCGGCGGGGCGTTCATGGACCTCCGCGGCGGATATCGATGGCGCCCACGGGTTTTCGAGTCACGACGTGGCGGACTTCACCTCGCGCCGCACGCTGGTGCTACGCAGGTTTGCGCGCAATCGGTTCGCGGTGGCGTCGCTGATCTTGTTGGTGCTGCTGTTCGTGGGCTGTTACAGCCTGCCCGCGGTGCTTCCCTATTCCTACGAGGACCTCGATTTCACCGCGCTGCTGCAGCCGCCCAGCGCGCGCCACTGGCTGGGCACCAACGCGCTGGGACAAGACCTGCTGGCGCAGATCCTGCGGGGGATGCAGAAGTCGATGCTGATCGGTGTGTGCGTGGCGGTCATCTCCACCGGCATCGCCGCCACCGTCGGTTCGGTCTCGGGCTATTTCGGCGGTTGGCGCGACCGTGTGCTGATGTGGCTGGTCGACCTGCTGTTGGTGGTGCCCAGCTTCATCCTCATCGCCATCGTGACGCCGCGCACCAAGGACTCGGCGAACATCGTGATGCTCGTTCTGCTGCTGGCGGGATTCGGCTGGATGGTCAGTTCCCGCATGGTGCGGGGCATGACCATGAGTTTGCGCGAGCGCGAATTCATCCGTGCCGCACGGTATATGGGCGTATCCAGCCGCCGCATCATCGTCGGGCATGTGGTGCCCAACGTGGCGTCCATCCTGATCATCGACGCGGCGCTCAACGTCGCCTCGGCCATCCTGGCCGAAACCGGCTTGAGCTTCCTGGGTTTCGGCATCCAGCCACCGGATGTGTCGCTGGGCACCTTGATCGCCAATGGCACCCTGTCGGCGACCACGTTCCCGTGGGTGTTCCTCTTTCCCGCCGGGGTGCTGGTGCTGATCCTGGTGTGCGCCAACCTGACCGGCGACGGCCTGCGGGACGCGCTCGACCCGGGCAGCACCCCGGTGCGGGGCGGTGCGCGATGAGCCCCCTGCTCGAGGTGACCGACCTGGCCGTGACCTTCGCGACCGGCGGCGATCCGGTGACCGCGGTCCGCGGCGTCAGCTACCGCGTCGAACCGGGCGAAGTCGTCGCCATGGTCGGCGAATCCGGTTCGGGCAAGTCCGTTTCGGCGATGGCGGTCGTGGGCCTGTTGCCCGAGTACGCGCGGGTGCGCGGCTCGGTCCGGCTGCACGACACCGAGCTGCTGGGCCTGGACGACGACGCGATGTCGCGGTTCCGCGGCAAGACGGTCGGCATGGTGTTCCAGGATCCGATGTCGGCGCTGACACCGGTGTACACCGTCGGCGACCAGATCGCCGAGGCGATCGAGATCCACCAGCCGCGGGTGGGACGGCGGGCGGCCCGTCATCGCGCGGTCGAACTGCTCGAATTGGTGGGCATCGCCCAGCCGGAGCGACGCGCCCGCGCGTTTCCGCACGAGCTCTCCGGCGGTGAACGGCAACGGGTCGTCATCGCGATCGCGATCGCCAACGACCCCGACTTGTTGATCTGCGACGAGCCCACCACCGCACTCGATGTCACCGTGCAGGCGCAGATCCTCGAGGTCCTCAAAACCGCCCGCGACGTCACCGGGGCCGGGGTGCTGATCATCACGCACGACCTCGGTGTGGTCGCCGAGTTCGCCGACCGGGCGCTGGTGATGTACGCGGGGCGGGTCGTCGAATCCGCCGAGGTGCACGACCTTTACCGGGACCGCCGCATGCCCTACACCGTCGGGCTGTTGGGCTCGGTTCCGCGGCTGAACGCCGCACAGGGCACCCGGTTGGTGCCGATCCCCGGCGCACCGCCGTCGTTGGCCGGTCTGGATCCCGGCTGTCCGTTCGCCCCGCGCTGCCCGCTGGCCATCGACGAATGTCGGCTCGAGGAGCCGGAACTGCTTCCCGTCGGTGCCGACCATCGGGCGGCCTGCATCCGCACCGATCAGGTGGGCGGCCGCAGCGCCGCGGACATCTACGGCGTCAGCACCACGGCACAGTCGGTGAGACCCGATGACTCGTCGGTCGTCGTCCGGGTGCGTGACCTGACCAAGACCTACCGGCTGACCAAGGGCGTGCTGCGCCGCCGCGCCGGCGGGGTGCGCGCGGTCGACGGCGTCAGTTTCGAGCTGCGGCAGGGCCGTACCCTCGGCATCGTCGGCGAGTCCGGTTCGGGGAAATCGACCACGTTGCACGAGATCCTGGAACTCACCGGGCCCCAATCGGGATCGATCGAAGTGCTGGGCACCGATGTCACGACGCTGAGCCCGGCGAGCAGGCGGTCGCTGCGACGCGACATTCAGGTCGTGTTCCAAGACCCGGTCGCCTCGCTGGACCCGCGACTGCCGGTGTTCGAGCTTCTCGCCGAACCGCTGCGCGCCAACGGGTTCGACAAGGGCCGCACCAACGCGCGCGTCGCCGAGCTGCTCGAGATCGTGGGCCTGCGCCGCGCCGACGCGATCCGCTACCCCGCCGAGTTCTCCGGTGGGCAGAAGCAGCGCATCGGCATCGCCCGTGCGCTGGCGCTGCAACCGAAGATCCTGGCGCTCGACGAACCCGTCTCCGCGCTCGACGTCTCCATCCAGGCCGGGATCATCAACCTGCTGCTCGACCTGCAAGCGCTCTTCGGCTTGTCCTATCTGTTCGTCTCCCACGATCTTTCGGTGATCAAGCACCTCGCCCATGAGGTGGTCGTGATGCGTTCCGGAACGGTCGTCGAGCGGGGCGACAGCCGGCAGGTCTTCGACAACCCGCAACACGAATACACCCGGCAGCTGCTGGACGCGGTGCCGCGACCCGATCCGGGCGCACGTGGCTAGCGTCGGCATCCGGTTGGCGGCAGCGCTTTTCGCGGTGGCGCTGGCGCTGTCGGGCTGCTCGCCGGCCATCAACCTGATTCCGGAAACGGGGCAAAACGCGCGGATCGGGACGTCCAGCGACATCAACCCGCGCGATCCGGCCACCCTGCGAGACGGCGGTGACCTGCGACTCGCGCTCACCGCCTTCCCACCGAACTTCAACATTTTGCACATCGACGGCAATTCCGCCGAGGTCGCCGCGATGATGAAGGCCACCTTGCCGCGAGCCTTCGTCATCGGGCCGGACGGCTCGACGACGGTCGACACCAACTACTTCACCAGCATCGAACTGACCGGAACCGCACCGCAAGTGGTGACCTACACGATCAACCCCAAGGCGGTGTGGTCGGACGGCACCCCGATCACCTGGGAGGACATCGCCAGCCAGGTCCACGCGCTGAGTGGCGCCGACAAGAATTTCGAGATCGCCGGGCCCAGCGGCGCCGAGCGCGTCGCCTCGGTGACCCGCGGCGTCGACGACCGGCAGGCCGTCATGACCTTCGCCAAGCCGTACGCCGAGTGGCGCGGCATGTTCGCCGGCAACGGGATGCTGCTGCCCAAGAGCATGACGGCTACCCCCGAGGCGTTCAACAAGGGCCAGCTGGACGGGCCGGGCCCGTCGGCCGGCCCATTCATCGCCACCTCGTTGGATCGGACGACCCAGCGGATCGTGTTGAGCCGCAACCCGAAATGGTGGGGCCCGCGACCGCGCCTGGACAACATCACCTACTTGGTGCTCGACGACGCCGCGCGGCTGCCGGCCCTGCAGAACAACACGATCGACGCCACCGGGGTCGGCACCATCGATCAACTGACCATCGCGCAGCGCACCAAGGGAATCACCATCCGGCGCGCCCCCGCCCCGGCCTGGTCGCACATCACCTTCAACGGCGCCCCGGGGTCGATCCTGGCCGACAAGGCGTTGCGGGTCGCGGTGTCCAAGGGCATCGACCGCCAGACCATCGCCAAGGTCGTCCAGTACGGCCTCACCAGCGACCCGGTGGCGCTGGGCAATCACATCTACGTCGCGGGCCAGAAGGGCTACCAGGACAACAGCGCCGTGGTTCCCTACGACCCGGCCGCGGCCAAGCGCGAGCTCGACGCCCTGGGCTGGAAGCAGGTCGGCCAGTTCCGGGAGAAGGACGGTCGCCCGCTGGTCATTCGTGACCTGTTCTACGACGCCCAGGGCAGCCGACAGTTCGCCCAGATCACCCAGCACAGCCTCGCCCAAATCGGCGTCAAGCTCGAGCTTGTCGCCCGCGCGGGCAGCGGCTTTTTCACCAACTACATCAACGTCGGAGACTTCGACCTCGCCCAATTCGGTTGGCTCGGGGACGCTTTCCCGCTCTCATCGTTGACCCAGATCTACAAGTCCGACGGGGAAAGCAACTTCGGCAAGATCGGCAGCCCGCAGATCGACGCCGCCATCGAGCGGACCCTGGAAGAACTCGACCCCGACAGGGCGCGGGCGCTGGCCAACGACCTCGACCGGCTGATCTGGGCGGAGGGGTTCAGCCTGCCGCTCACCCAGTCGCCCGGGGACGTCGCGGTGCGCAGCACGCTGGCCAACTTCGGCGCGGCCGGCCTCGGCGACCTGGACTACACCGCAATCGGATTCACGCGCAGCTGAGCCGGCGCAACAGCCGCGTGGGGACCGGCAGCGCGCCTTCGGCGGCGGCCGCCGTTTCGATCAACTTCCACAGCAGCCGCACCTCGGGGCGCGGCGGCAGCGCGTCCAGCGCCGACGCTTGGGCGGCAAGCCCTTTCAGGTCGCCGCGCCCCACCGCCTCGGCGGCGGCGAGCGCGACGGGCTCGCGGAAATCCAGCGCGCTGTGCGCCATGCTCGGCAGGCTCAAGAGCACGGCATCGGGCAGCAGCGACGCGACGCGCTCGGCCACCGCCGGCGGGGTGATGAGGTCACGGCCGCCGGAAATCACCGCGGTGGGCCAGTTGAAGTTCGGCATTTCCGTGGGCAGGTCATAGGGCTCGTCCTCGAAAGTCACTCGCTGCGTGCGCGCTTCGCTTTCGGCCACTGCAGGGTCCAGCGGCAGGCCGTCGGGTTCGGCGGCGTAGTCCAGCTCGCGGAACGCGATGCGGCTCACCAGATCTTCCTCGTAGCGGAACGGCAGATTGCTCAGGGTGGTGAACCGGGATAGCGTCCACCACAAGAGTTTCCGGCGCTGCAGTAACAGATCGAGTTGACGCTCGAGCAGGTCGGCGCCGCCGTAGCCGTAAATGGTCGCGACGACGTGTGTCGCCGCCGGGGTCATGACGCCGGCGTCGACCAGTTTGCGCATTTTCGGTGCCAAGGCGGCGGTTTCGGGGCTGTCGCCCCGGAGCAGCAGCCGGCGAATCGCCCGGCGCACGATGACGATGTCGTGCCGCGACAGCAGCGGCGAATCGAGCACCATCGCGTGCACGCGGTCGGGATGGCGCACACCCACTCCGGCCGCGATATAGGTGCCGTAGGACGCGCCATAGATGTCGGCCGAGTCGGCGTGGGCGTCGTCGAGCACCGCCGCCACGTCGTCGACGACCTGATTCACGGTCATGGACTGCGGGGGCAGGTCGGCACCCGAATCGTCGTGGCGCGACATCCCCACCCCGCGGTGTTCGATCATGATGACGTCGAGACCGGCCGCCGCCGCGCGTCTGCGCAGTCCCTTGTACATCTGCACCGACGCCACGCCCGGCCCGCCGGGGATGATGACCAGCGGGTGGCGGGACTTGCGGCCCGTGCGCACGTAGTACAGATCGAACTCGTCGGCGCTGTGCGGCGAGATTGGCCGGCGCACGGCGCGCACGCCGGGCAATTCCGCCAGCTTCTGCTGCACCCGGCTCCGCTTCGCGTTCATCGTCATTCGTGTCGGACCGCCATGGCCCCATTCTGCAGGCAGCGCATCCCGGCACGCGCCGAGTCGTCACACCCGGCGGTATCGGCTGAGGTCAGCGGCCCTCAGGCGGTGAGGTCGATGCGATGCGCGCCCCGCACACCGTCGTAACGGTCGGGACTGCAGGTGAGCACGATCACCTGCCCGTGAGTGCCGACGCTGTCGAACAACTGACCCATTTTGGCCAGCCGGTCGGGGTCGGTGAAGCCCAGGGCGTCGTCGACGACCACCGGCACGGCGTCCTCCTTGGCGACCAGGGCGGCACCGGCCAGCCGGGCCAGGATGCCCAGTTGCTCCTTGGCGCCGCCCGACAACGATTCATAGGGCACCGTGATGCCGTTGAGCGTGCGGCTACGGATGCACAGGTCGCTGTCGATGTCGACCTCGAAACTCGGCCCGAACACGGGACGTCCGAGCCGCTGCAGCTCCGCGCGATAAGGCTCGACGTAGCGTCTGCGCGTGGTGTCGCGGTGACGCGTCATGACCGAGCGCAGCAGTTTCGCTGCCCGGGCCCGCGCGCCGATCTGACTGTGCTCCGTGGCGGCGTGCTCGCGCTCCGTTTCCGCGGCGTCCAGCTTGCCCTGGCGCCCCTCACTGCCGAACACCGAGAGTTCGATGGTGATCTCACGCAACGCGCGGGCGGCTTCTTCGTAGCGCTCCCGCAGCGACTCGGCTTCCTTTGTGGCCTCGGCCAATTCGGCGGCAACGGCATCGGGGGACGCGGCGGCCAAGGCGGCGGCGAGCTCGCCGACTCGTTGGTCCGCGGCCTGCGCGGCCCGCAACGCCGAGTCCGCCGACGCCGCGAGTTCCTCGTCGCTGACCGAGGCGCGCTCGGCGGCCAGTCGGCCCGCGGTCGCCTGCAGCTCGGCCCGCTGGGCTTCCAACGTGTTCTGCAGAACGGTTGCCCGGGTGGATAACTCGGCCAGCGCCGCGGCGGCGGTGGTGGCGGCCTGGCGGTGAGCCTCGCAGTCGGTCGACGCCGCCGCGTGACCCTGCTGGGCCGCGTCGAGTTCGGCGCGGGCGGCGCCGATGTCCGTGGCACCGGGCGCCGGCTCGGCCGGGTGCTGGGCCCGCAGCTGCGCCAGGCGCGAGCGCATCTCGTCGATCTGCTCGTCGCCGCACAGACCGGCCAGCGTGGCGCCGAGCTGATCGCGGGCGCTCACCAGCTCGCGGCGCCGCTGGTCGGCCGAGCGCGCAGCGGCGAGATCGGCCACCTCGGCGGCGGCCAGCGCCGCCGCCATTTCTTGTTGTGCCGCAGCATGTTTCGTGTGGATATCCAGCGTGGTCGCGCCAGGGGTGACCCGGGCGGTCAGGACGTCGGACACCTCGACCACGGTGGACCCGGCGGCGGTGATCGACCAGCTCTGCCCCGCCGACAACGAGATTCGCTCACCGCCGACCACCAGGTGAATGTCCGCGGCGGCGGTGAATTCGATCGCCGCCGACGTCGACGCCAACTGGTCCCCGATGCGATCGACCGCGGCGCAGGCGTCCTCGATTCGTCGCAGCAGTTCCTCGGTGACGGCGATCGTGCTGAGCTCGGCGCAGATTCGCTCACGATCCCGCTCGATGGCGTCGACCTTGGCCAGCCGGGTGCTCAACCGGTCGGCCTCCTCGAGGTCGGCGAGCCGGTCGACGCGGCGGCGCGCGGCGTCGACCCGGCACTGCAGGTCGGCCAGGACCTGCGTGGCCCGCTGGAGCGTGGCGTCGCACGCCTCGGCCTCGGCGCGGGCCGACGCGTGCGCGGACGCGGCTTGGTGCGCCTGGGCCTCCGTTTCGGCGACAGCGGCGGCGCGGGCGTCGATTTCGGCGAGCAGCTGTAAACGGCCGGTGTGGGCGGCGGTCGCCGCGGCGCTGGTGGCCGCCGCGGCGGCGGCCACCAATTGGGCTTCGCGCTGCTGCGCGGTGAGCTCGGCGATCCGGTCGGCGGCTTCCCGGGCGGCCGTCACGCGCGGGCCGGCGGCGATGCGCCGCTGGGAGAAGTCGGCCACCTGCTCGGTCAAAACGGCGTGGCGAGCGACCCGGTCGTCGACCTCGGCGACGGCGGCCGCGCACTCGGCGACCGCGGCCTCGGCATCGGCGAGCCGGGCGATCGCGGCGGCCCACTGCCCCGTCGGACGCCCGGTCGGGGTGAAGTACCGCGCGTATTCGGTGTCGATCCGCTCGATCAGCAACGGCTCGGTGCCACAGAGCCCGCCGCTGTCACCGGCGGCCACATCGAGCGCGCGTGACAGCGCGTCGCACCCGGACAGGTCCACCGCGGCGGTCGACGCCGACTGCAGCACACGCTGGGCATGCCAGAGGTCGCTGTCCACCGTCTCGGCCAGCATCGCCCGCACCCGTTCGTGGGCTTCGTCGCCGGTCAGCTGTTCGCGGCACGGCGTGATGATCGTCAGCTCCGTCTCGCACTTCTTGTGAAACCGCTTGCGATAGACGAAACGGTAGGGGCCGCAACTGATTTCGGCGGAGACCTCGGAGCCCACGTCGCTGTGGGTGGGTTTGACCTGCTTGACTTCCTTCTTCGTCGACCGATCCCGGGACTCCAGGAGCAGGTCCAGCGCCTCGATCATCGACGACTTGCCGATCTCGTTGGCGCCGCACACCACCACGACGCCGTGGTCGGGGAATTCGATCTCCCGGTGCGAGATGCCGCGATAGTTCGTCAGGATCAACCGGTGCAGCTTCACGCCGCGCCCCGATCGGCGAGGCGCAGCAGCAGCGCCAGCGCCGCCTGGGCGTCGACGGCGGTGGCGGAATCCTCCTCGCGCGCCGTCGCCACCAGTTCCTCGACCGCCGCGGCGGCGAATCCCCCGATCCCGAGATCGCTGAACTCGCCGTCGGCGGGGATCACCGCCAGGTCGGTGTGCCGTTCCCACAGGCCCAGCCAGGCGAACAACCGCGCGTATTTGTCCAGGCAGGCGTCCAGGGCGGCGCGGTCGGTGACCGTCAACGAGCCGGTGAGCGCCAGGCGCACCACGGTTCGGTCCTTGTCGGTCATCAGGTCCAGGTTCACGTCGAGGTCGGCGATGTCGCGGCTCGTGTCGACCTGCCGGTGCAGCGTGACGAAGCGCCAGCGTCCGACGTCTCGTGCGGTCACCGAGACCGCGCCCCGCGGGTCGGTTTCGTCGACGTCCACGACCAGGACGTGGCCCGGGTCGGATTCCACGTCATCGAAGTTGGTGACTTCCGGCGATCCGGAATACCAGACCCGGCCGCTGTCGCCGACCTGGGTCAGAGAGTGCTTGTCCCCCAGCGCCACATAGTGCACCGCGCCGCGGGACAGCGCGTCGTCGAGCGTGGCGAGCCGGATCAGCGAGGGCTTGTCCTTGTCGGGGTCCAGGACGTCGACCCCGCCGTGCGCGACGAGGATTCGGGTGCCCGCGGCCGCGGGCAGGCCGTCGAGGACGTCGGCGACCAGGTCGGTGGTCGGCACCTTCGACCGCCACGGCGCGGCGACGATCTCCAGGCCGGGGCGCACCTGATGCACGCCGGCACGGTCGAGCACGACGACGTTGTCGGGGCGCTCGGCGGCGAACAGCGCGCTGGTGTACACCGAGGAGGCGTCCAGGGGGTCGTGGTTGCCCGGAAGCAGATACACCGGAATTCCGATGGCGCGCATGGCTTCCAGGGACTGTCCGATGACCGTCGGTGGGAGCTGGTTGTGCTCGAAGACGTCGCCCGACACGACGACGAACTCGGCGCCCACCTCCGCGGCGAGCGCCCCCAGACCGGCAACCGCGTCGCGGCGGGCCGCCGAGTAGCGTGGCTGGGCGTCGCCGGCGAGGAAGTGCCGGGTCATGCCCAGTTGCCAGTCGGCGGTGTGCAGGAATCGCATGCGGGCGACCCCCTTTCGAACTGCGTGTTTACCGGGGCATCGCGAGTTTAGGTCTGCGCACCGACAAGACGCGGGACCTCGATCGGCAGGTCTTGGCACTGCGCAAATTCCGGCGCAGCGGGCGTGGCCGGCCGGGTGCCACACTGGTTAATCTGATCCTTCGTGACTGCCGAGCGCACCCTGCTGTTGATGCGGCATGCGAAGTCCGACTACCCGGCCGGGGTCGCCGACCACGACCGGCCGTTGGCGCCCCGCGGCGTCAGGCAAGCCGGGCTCGCCGGCGACTGGCTGCGCGCCCACGTGCCCCCCGTCGACGGGGTGCTGTGTTCCACGGCGACCAGGACCCGCGAGACACTGCGGAACACCCGCATCGCTGCGCCGGTGCGATACAGCGAACGCCTCTACGCCAGCACCCCGGGCACGCTGATCGACGAGATCAACACGGTGGACGACGGCATCGGCACGCTGCTCGTCATCGGACACGAGCCGACGATGTCGGCGCTTGCGCTGGGGCTGGGCCGCGCCGGCGGCACCGACGCCGCTGCGGCCGAACGCATTTCGGCCAAGTTCCCGACGTCGGCGATCGCGGTCCTCGCGGTGCCGTGCGCGTGGAAGGAACTGGAACTCGGGGGTGCGTCGCTGATCGACTTCGTCGTTCCGCGCTGAGCACACCGCTTCGCCGAACGTCGACTTGTTGGGCTCAAAACGCGAAATCGACGACAACAAGTCGACGTTCGGCGTGGTGGCGCAACCTCCGGCTAGGAGTTGGTGGCCAGCGTCAGTTCCATCAGCTTGATGGCCTGCCCGCACGCATCGATTCCCGGCGCCTGCGGGTTGACCCACCAACCGACCACCCCGGCCGCGTCGCTGGCCACGCCGCACGCGCCGTTGGCGTCGTCGGGACGCATCACGATCGAGTCGATCCCGGCGATGGGCCGCGACTCGATCTTGTACTTCAAGAACTCCGCGACCTTGCGCTCGTTGCTCAGGCTGCCCTGCTCGAACCAGAACCGGGTGATGTCGATCAGGCCGGCCGGGTTGGCCGCCTGCCACCGGCAGATCGCGCCGACGAACGTGCTCTGAATGTCGAGCGGGTCGGCCCCCACGGTCTTGGCCAGGATGTCGCTGGTCAACACCTCACATTCCTTGAGCAGGTTCGGGTACTGCTGCTGGGAGTTGTTGTTGCGGGGCACGTTGCCGCCCGCCTTGACCGCGTTGCCGCCGATCGACCTGGAGCAGCCGGTCAGCACCAGCAGCGCGGCCAGCAAAACCACGGCGGCAGCGCGCATCGGGGCCCTCATTTCGAGTTCGCAATCGACTGACGAGCCAGCTCTTTCGCGATATCGCACGGCGGCGGGAACGGCTTCTGACTGAAACTGATCGACCACTCGATGAAGTCGTCCTGAAACTGAATGCCTACTTCGCACAGCGAGTCACCCAGGTTGGGCTCGTTGCCGACGGCGATGAAACCGCCGTGGCCGTTGATGTTGATGTCGTCGACGCTGGCACGTGAGAGCTCCTCGGTCTTGCGTTCGCGTCCGATCGGGCTGCCGCGATACCAGGAGAAGGAGAAGTGCGGCCCGAGGATGCCGCCCCCGGCGAGCCATTGGCAGCCGACGGAGTTGCGGGCGGTGTTGATCAACCCTGTCACCCGGGTCAGCTCGGCCACCGTCTGGTCGCTGATGCCGCCGCACTGCGGGAACATCGGCCCGTGGTTGCCTTGCCCCTTCTGCGGCGTCGAAGACGCCGTCGCCCCGGGTTTGTTGCCGCCGGAATCGGAGCAGGCGGCAACGGCGGGAATCAGGATCGTCAATGCTGACGCCACAAGAGCCAGCGCCCTCGCGCTACGCCGCACCGCTACCCTGCTTCCGTTCCGCCCGCTGCTCGTCCACACGATGCACTGTAGCGGCAGCCCAGCGGGTCAACCACCGACGCGCCTGAGCAGGTATTTCAATGTCGCCGGCGAGTGCCGTGCGCGCGTTGACCGTCGCCGGTTGGCGGGGACGCCCGGGCCGCCGGTGTGCGACAGTTACCCCATGCTCCTGGCACTGCTGCGCCAGTACATCCAGCCGTACCGCCGGCTGGTCGCAATGCTGATGGTGCTGCAGCTGATCAGCAACCTCGCGTCGCTGTACCTGCCGACCGTCAACGCGGCCATCATCGACGAGGGCGTCGCCAAGGGCGACACCGCCGCGATCGTCCGGCTGGGCATCGTGATGCTCGGGGCCACCGGCTTGCAGGTGTTGTGCTCGGTCGGCGCGGTCTATTTCGGCTCCCGGACCGGGATGGGCTTCGGCCGCGACCTGCGCGCGGCGGTGTTCGAACACGTCCTCACCTTTTCCGAGCGCGAGAGCGCCCGATTCGGCGCGCCGACCTTGCTGACGCGCAGCACCAACGACGTGCGGCAAATCCAGTACCTGGTCCAGATCACGGCCACCGTGCTGGTGACCGCCCCGATCATGTGCCTCGGCGGAATCGTCATGGCCCTGCGCCAGGAGGCGGCGCTGACGTGGCTGTTGCTGGTCAGCGTGCCGGTCATGGCGGTGGCCAACTACTGGGTGATGTCGCACATGCTGCCGCTGTTCCGCAGGATGCAGGGCCTGATCGACGGCATCAACCGCGTGATGCGCGACCAGCTGGCCGGCGTGCGGGTGGTCCGCGCGTTCGCCCGGGAAGGTTTCGAGCGCGACCGCTTCGCGCGCGCCAACGCCGCGCTGTCGAACACCGCATTGACCGCGGGCAACTGGCAGGCGCTGATGCTGCCGGTGACCACGCTGACCATCAACGTGTCCAGCGTCGCGCTGATCTGGTTCGGGGGGCAGCGCATCGATCGCGGCCAGATGCAGGTCGGCTCGTTGACCGCCTTCCTGGCGTACTTCACGCAGATCCTGATGGCCGTGCTGATGGCGACGATGACGCTGGTGGTGTTGCCGCGGGCGTCGGTGTGCGCCGAACGGATCACCGAGGTGCTCACCACCCGTCCCGCCGTCACCGACCCGCCCGGCCCGGCGTCTCCCCCGGGCAAAATCACCGGTGTGGTCCGCCTGGACGGCGCAACATTCACCTATCCCGGCGCCGATCGCCCAGTGCTACAAGACATTTCGTTCATCGCCCGGCCCGGGACCACCACCGCGATCGTCGGCAGCACGGGATCGGGAAAGTCGACACTGATCTCCTTGATGTGCCGGCTCTACGACGTGACCGGCGGAACCGTCCTGGTCGACGACATCGACGTCCGCGATTACCACACCGAGCTGCTGTGGTCGGCGATCGGTCTGGTCCCCCAGCGCGGCTACCTCTTTTCCGGAACGATCGCCGACAACCTGCGTTACGGCGCCGCCCCGGGGCACGACATCACCGGCGACGAGATGTGGGAAGCGTTGCGGGTGGCCGACGCCGACGGGTTCGTGCGCGCGCACCCAGACGGGCTGCAGATGCGGGTGGCCCAGGGCGGCATCAACTTTTCCGGCGGGCAGCGGCAACGACTCGCCATCGCCCGGGCGGTCATCCGCCGCCCCGCCGTCTATCTGTTCGACGACTCCTTCGGCGCCCTCGACGTGCACACCGACGCGCGGGTGCGCGCCGCCCTCAAGCAGATATCGAAGGAAGCCACCGTCATCGTTGTCACCCAACGGGTTTCGACCGCCGCCCAGGCCGACCAGGTGATCGTCATCGACGGCGGAAGGCTGGTCGGCGCCGGCACGCATGAGTCGCTGCTCGCCGACAGCGCCACCTACGCGGAATTCGCCGACTCACAAGCCGTGGGCGCCTTGCCGTCAGGCCACGTCGGGGGCGCGCAATGACCTCGTCGACCAGCACCGCGACCCGGGGCGTGGCCCCGCCGCCGGCCGGGCGATCCCGCGATTTCTGGGGTTCGGCCGCCCGGTTGGTGAAACGACTTGCGCCGCAACGCAGACTGAGCATCGCGGTGATCACGCTGGGCCTCGCGGGCACGGTGATCGGCGTGATCGTCCCGCGGATCCTCGGCCATGCCACCGATCTGTTGTTCAACGGCGTCATCGGGCGGCAGCTTCCCGCCGGCATCAGCAAGGCACAGGCCGTCTCGGCCGCTCGCGGCCGGGGCGAGAACACCTTCGCCGATCTGCTGTCCGGAATGAACGTGGTGCCGGGCCACGGCGTGGATTTCGGGGCGGTCGCGCGGACACTGACGCTGGCGCTGGCCCTCTATCTCGTTTCCTCGGTGCTGATTTGGGCGCAGGCCCGGCTGCTCAACCTCACCGTGCAGCGCACCATGGTGGCGCTGCGTTCCGACGTCGAGGACAAGATCCACCGGTTGCCGTTGTCGTACTTCGACGGGCGCCAGCGCGGCGAGCTGCTCAGCCGGGTCACCAACGACATCGACAACGTCCAGTCGTCCCTGTCGATGACGATCAGCCAGCTGCTGACTTCGGTCCTGACAGTGGTGGCGGTGTTGGCGATGATGCTGTCCATTTCGCCGCTGCTGGTGGGGATCACCGTGCTGACGGTGCCGCTGTCGCTGCTGGCGACACGGGCGATCGCGCGGCGTTCCCAGCGGCTGTTCCTCGCCCAATGGGCGAGCATCGGGCGCCTCAACGCCCACATCGAGGAGACCTACAGCGGATTCACGGTGGTCAAGACGTTCGGCCACCAGGCCGCGGCCCGCGAGCAGTTTCGGGCCCTCAACGGCGACGTCTACCGGTCCAGTTTCGGCGCCCAGTTCTTCTCCGGGCTGGTGGCACCCGCGACCACGTTCATCGGCAACGTCGGCTACGTGGCCGTCGCCGTGGTGGGTGGCCTGCGGGTGGCCACCGGGCACATCACCCTGGGCGACATCCAGGCGTTCATTCAGTATGTGCGGCAATTCAATTCGCCCCTGAGCCAACTGGCCGGGATGTACAACACCCTGCAGTCGGGGGTGGCCAGCGCCGAACGCGTCTTCGCCCTGCTCGACGAACCGGAAGAATCCCCGGATCCCCAGCCCGCGGCGCCCCCGCCTGCCGATGGCGCCCCACGCTGGACCGGCCGCGTGGAATTCGCGCATGTCAGCTTCGCCTACCGGCCGGGCGTCCCGGTGATCGACGACCTGTCGCTGGTTGCCGAACCGGGTAGCACGGTGGCGATCGTGGGACCGACCGGGGCGGGCAAGACCACGCTGGTGAACCTGTTGATGCGGTTCTATGAGGTCGATTCCGGCCAGATCCTCCTCGACGGGGTGGACATCGCCACGTTGGACCGGCATTCGCTGCGGTCGCGGATCGGCATGGTGCTGCAGGACACCTGGCTCTTTGACGGGACGATCGCGCAGAACATCGCCTACGGGCGCCCCGAGGCCGGCGACGGCGAGGTGGTGGCGGCAGCCGAGGCAGCCCACGTCGACCCGTTCGTGCGGTCGCTGCCGGACGGCTACCAAACCCGGGTCAGCGGCGACGGCGCCAACATCAGCGCCGGCGAAAAGCAACTGATCACCATCGCGCGCGCGTTCCTTGCCCGCCCGCAGCTGCTGATCCTGGATGAGGCGACCAGCTCGGTCGATACCCGCACCGAGGCCCTTATCCAGCGCGCCATGTGCGATCTGCGCCGGGATCGGACGAGTTTCATTATCGCGCATCGTCTTTCGACGATCCGCGACGCCGATCGGATCCTGGTGATCGAGGGGGGCCGGATCGTCGAACAAGGCAACCACGCCGAGCTGCTGGCCCGGCGCGGCGCCTACTACGCCATGACCCGCGCATGACAACCGCGGCCGGCGTCGCGGCCACGAAATGCTGGCCCGCCGATTGTCGGCGTTATCATGCGGCGCGACGGGTGGGCGCTTACCGTCATGATTGCTCGGTCACGGGTCGACGATCGGGCGTGCGTCCGCAACGTTGCCACGGGACGGCGGGCCGGGGGTCGGGTTGGAAGGATGAGCAATGAGCGACGAGCAGGCCTCACGGGCGGGGTCGATGTTCGGCCCCTACCACCTGAAACGGCTGCTGGGCCGCGGTGGGATGGGTGAGGTCTACGAGGCCGAACACACCGTCAAAGAGTGGACCGTGGCGGTCAAACTTCTCTCCGAAAGCTTCAGCAGAGACCCCGTCTTCCGCGAGCGGATGAAACGCGAGGCCCGCACCGCCGGACGTTTGCAGGAACCCCATGTGGTGCCCGTGCACGACTACGGCGAAATCGACGGCCAGATCTTTTTGGAGATGCGCTTGGTCGAGGGCACCGACCTGGACAGCGTGCTGAAACGCTTCGGCCCGCTGACCCCGCCACGCGCGGTCGCCGTCATCACCCAGATCGCCTCCGCGCTCGATGCCGCCCACGCCGCCGGCGTCATGCACCGCGACGTCAAACCGCAAAACATCCTGGTCACCGCGGACGACTTCGCCTACCTCGTCGACTTCGGCATCGCCAGCGCCACCACCGACGAGAAACTCACCCAACTGGGCACCGCGGTCGGCACCTGGAAATACATGGCGCCCGAACGGTTTTCCGACGCCGAGGTCACCTACCGCGCCGACATCTACGCGTTGGCGTGCGTGTTGTTCGAGTGCCTGACCGGGGCGCCGCCCTACCGGGCCGACAGCGCCGGCATGCTGGTCTCCGCCCACATGATGGACCCCATACCCGCGCCCAGTCAGCGGCGCCCGGACATCCCCAAGGCCTTCGATGCGGTGATCGCCCGCGGCATGGCCAAAAGGCCCGAGGACCGCTACGCGAGCGCGGGCGACCTCGCGCTGGCCGCCAAGCAGGCGCTGAGCCACCCCGATCAAGACCGCGCCGCCACCATCTTGCGCCGCAGCCAGGAAGCCGCACTGCCCACGGCCGTCAACCCCGATCCCCGGCTGAGCACCGCGCCGCCTCCCCGGCCGTACCAGCCCGCGTTCAACACCCCGCCGCCGTCGCCGTCCGCGGCGCCGTATTACCAAGGCGCCAGCGCCAATTGGGGCGGCCCGCCGCCGCAGTTCGCCAATGCGACGCCGTGGGGTCAGCCCCCGCCCAGGCCCCGCCGCAACGTCTGGCTCATCGTCGCGGCCGTCGCCGTGGTGTTCGTTCTCCTCGGGAGCGGGTTGGGCATCTGGCTGGTCACGCGGCCCGATCCCGAACCGCCACCCCCCGCGCCGCTGGAGGCCGACCGTCTCAGCGCCCTGCTGCTCGGCCCGTCCGATATCAACACCGTGATGGGCTCGTCGACGATGCAGCCGGGCAAACCCATTACGTCGACGGACCATTCGGCGGTGACGGTGTCGACGCCCGACTGCCAGGGCGCGCTCTACACGACCCAAGACCCGGTATATGCGGGCACCGGTTACACCTCGGTGAGTGGACTGGTGTCCTCGGAGCCGGGCGACAACTACGACCACTGGGTGAACCAAGCGGTGGTGCTGTTTCCGTCCGCCGACAAGGCCAAGAGCTTCCTGGAGAACTCTGCGGAGAAGTGGAAGGGCTGCGCCGGCAAGACGGTCACGGTCACGAACAAGAGCAAGACCTATCGGTGGACGTTCGCTCAGGTTCAAGGGAGCCCGCCGAAGATCACGCTGATGGACACCCAGGAAGGCGCCGACGGTTGGGAGTGCCAGCGCGCACTGACCGTGGCCAACAACGTGATCGTCGACATCAACGCGTGCGGGTATCACATCAGCGACCAGGGCGCCCAGATCGCGGACAAGATCGCCGCCAGAATCGCCGACGAGTAGCCGGACGGTTACGCGCCAACGCCGTTAGGGCGTCACGGCATTGCTACGACTGCAGATCGGGACCCTGCGCACGCAGGTCGTCGACCGCCGTCATCGCGTCGCGCAATTTGGCCAGCCATTCCTCGGCATGTTCGCCGACCAGCTTCACCGACCACGCCAGGGCGTCGGCGCGCGACCGCGCGACGCCGGCATCCACCAACGTGTCGAGCACCTGGCGTTCGGGCTGCTTCAGCCGGGTCATCACAGGTACTGCGATGTGGGTGAACAGGATTCGCTCCGAGCCGACCTCGACCCCCCAGGAAACCTTGCGTCCGTAGCGATCCTGGGCTTCGTCGGCGATGTGCATTCTCTCGGATCGCGTCTCCTCGCGGAATCGCGACGCCCGTCCCGCCGCGCGGGCCTCACTCTCCCCGCTCTCGGCGCTCGCCGTGTCCGGGAGCCGTCCCATGACGGTGATCTCTTCGCGGTCGACGATCACCGTGGGGTCGCCGTCGAACCACTTCTCGGGAAGGCGTCCGGCGAACCATTCCGCGGCGTCGCCGGCGTCGGGTTGCTGGGCTTGCTGCCAGCCTCCGGGGCGACCGTACCGCCGCCCATGGGTGTGATGCGCTTTCATGATTACATGATTACACCGTTGCACGTATAACGGAACAGCGTTCGCCGGGGGCGAAAGACGGGCCGGTCGCCGAACACATCTCCACGCCTGAAAACCCGTTGATCCGGGCTGTTGTGCGGCGTATTTTGGGTAGCGAAGCAGGCCCGGGAAGCGACCAATTCGAAGCGCCGGAACACGGGGTAGGAATCCGGCCGCGTAGGACACGCGTAAGACGGAGTCAGACGCCCCCTGGAGTCGCACCGGGCCTGCCCATATTGATGTCACCGCGGCCGGCGGCCGTCAGTCCTCGGCATCGCCGCGCCGGATGCGGAACAGTTTGACCTCGCCCTTGATGCCCTTGAGGTGGCGGGAGCCCGCGAACGATGCCGAAAACTCACCGCGCTCCCCGATGACCTCCCACACCGAATCCGCCGCCAGGACCGTGCCCGGGCGCGCCACGCTCGTGACACGGCTCGCCACGTTGACCGGACTGCCGAACCAATCGCCGGCACGGCTCACCGCCATGCCGGAGGCCACGCCCGCCCGCAGCCGAGGGAAGTCGTTGTCAGAGTCGACGGCTTCGACCAGTTTCAGGACGACGTCGAGCAACGGTTGCGGCTCGGGGCAGACGAACATCACCGCGTCGCCGATGGTCTTGATGAAACGCACCGGAGGAACGGTCATGTCGCGGGCGAGGATGGCCAGCCGGTTGGCCAGATGCCCCAGCTCTTCGGGCGTGACCGCCTCACCGATCCGGGTGAAGCCGACCAGGTCGGCGAAGGCGACGCTGATTTGGCGCGCGCCCGGCAGCGGCTTGCCAGCGGCGCGCTCGGCGGCGTTGACCGCTTCGGTCTCCATCATGTGGCGCAGCTGCATGAACAGCATGTGCTGGATCATCGGGCCCAGCATGGGCGCGATTTTGGTCACCAAAGCCTTTGAGGCTTGGGCGATTTCGAGCTCGCTGGCGCCCGGGCGCATGATCGCCGAAAGCGCCGAGTACCGCATGACCTCGGCGGTCCGCGACAGACCTTCGGCGAGCACCCGGACCACGAGAATCACGTGCTCGGGGTCCAGGCCCAGCTCGACGAACCGCTGGGTGAAGGCGGCGGCCTCGCCGTCGGCGCGCATGTGAACGGCCGCGTCGGGGTCGTCGACGCGGACCAGACCGATGGCGCGTTGCACACGCTGCAGCAGTCCCAGGTCGATGCCGTGGGTCTCGCTGATCTCCCGCGTCGACACGTACGTGCCGTCGTCGCCGATGATGTGGCGGGTGGCCAGCAACAGAGGCGGGTTGGTCGCCCGGATCTCCTCGGCGGTGATGCCCTGCTCGAAGAGCCACCGCACCAGTTCGGCCCGTTCCGTGCGCGCGGTTCCCTCGAGCCCTTCGAGCAGGTCGTCGATGGTGTGGTCGTCCCCGTCGTGCACGTCGCCAACGTACAACGCGGGCGCGGCATGATGTGAGGTGATGAGCACACCGTTGCTGCGGGGATTCCCGCCGGTCGTCGACGAGCGCGCCAGGACGCTGATTCTGGGGTCGTTTCCCAGTGCGCAATCACTGGTGGCGGACCAGTACTACGCCAATCCACGCAACGCGTTCTGGTCGATCACCGGTGAGCTTTTCGGCTTCGACGCCGCCGCGCCCTACGACAGGCGCCTGGCGGGACTGCAATCCCACGGAATTGCGCTTTGGGATGTTCTTCACACGTGCCGCCGCCGCGGCAGTTCCGACTCGGCCATCGATCCAACCAGCCTGACGGTCAACGATTTTGGCGCGTTCTTCGCCGACTACCCCGCCATCACGGCGGTGTACTTCAACGGCGCCAAGGCCGCCGAGCTCTACCGCCGGCGGGTGGTGTCGCCCGACGAGATCCAGTGCCACCGGCTGCCGTCGACCAGCCCGGCCCACGTGATGCGGCCGGGCGCCAAGCTCGCGGCGTGGGCGCCGATCGCGAGCGCGGCGCCGCCGGGCGAAGCGGGTCGGCGCGCGTAGATCAAGCCGATCGCGAGCGCGGCGCCGCCGGGCGCCAAGCTCGCGGCTTGGGCAGTGGTTGCGGAGGCCCGTCCGCTCTCATGACACCGGCGGCCGGCGAAGGGCCCACGGTCGAGCGGCTTCGATCTGCGCCGACAGCGACAACAGCGTCGCTTCGTCATAAGGCCGGCCGACGAGTTGGACCGACATCGGCATCCCGTCTGCGTCGAGGTCCCAGGGAACCACCGCGGCGGGCTGTCCGGTCAGGTTCCAGACCTGTTGGTAGGGAACGTATTGCCCCACCCTCAGCAGGGTCGACACGGCGCCGCGCCGTTGGTAGGCGCCGATACGGGATGGGCCCGTCGCCGTTCCCGGCGTGACGACGACGTCGACATCGTCGAAGATCGCCTGGATCCGCGACACCACGGCCCCCTCGGCCGCCCGCAGGGACTCCATCCGGCGGTCCGAGAAGAAAGACCCCAAGCGGGCCATGTTGCGGGTGCGCGGTTCCAGGCGTTCCGGATGGGCCAGGGCGTCGGCGTCGTCGCAGATGCCGCGCAGGTAGCGGGGCAGGTAGTTGGTGAGGATCGCCGAGGCCGGATATTCCGGGTCGGCCGTAATGACGTCATGCCCGAGGTCGCGAAGCAACGCGCCGGCCTCGTCGACCGCGGCCAACTCCCGCTTGCCGACCCGAACCGGCAGCGGGGTTGGGACCTTGGTGCTCAACGCAATTCGTAGCCGCCCGGGGCTGCGGGTCGCCGCGGTCACGAACTCGCCCTCGGGCCCGGGCACCGTCGAGGTCGCGTCCAGGAACACGGCAGCGTCGATCACCGTGCGGGCGATCGGGCCGTTGACGCTCAGCCCGTACCAGGCGTCGTCGTGGGGTTCCAGCGATACCCGGTCGCGTTGCGGCTTCAGGCCGAACACGCCGCACCAGGTCGCCGGGATGCGGATCGACCCGCCCCCGTCGGAGCCCAACGCCAGCGGGGCCAGCCCGGCCGCGACCGCGGCGGCGCTGCCGCCGCTGCTGCCGCCCGGCGTGCGCCTGGGATCCCAGGGATTGCGGGTAGCTCCGAAGGTCAGCGACTCGGTGTACGGCAGCATCATCAGCTCGGGCACATTGGTCTTGCCGACGATGACGGCGCCCGCGGCGCGCAGCCGGCGCACCACCTCCGCGTCGGAGCTCACCGCGGGCCGGTGCCCGCCGCTGCCGAAGGTCGTCACCTCCCCGGCGACATCGACGTCGTCCTTGATCGCGACCGGCACGCCGAGCAGGGGCAGCCGTTCGCCCGCGTCCAGGCGGTCCTGCGCCACGGCGGCCTCGTAGCGAGCTTTGTCAGCGAGCACCACGCGGTAGCACCGCAGCTGGCTGTCGAGCTGCGCGATCCGCTCCAGGTAGACCTCGAGCAGCTCCGGTGCGGTCAGTTCACCGTCGGCCAGCATGCGTGCTTGCGCCGCCGCGCCGGCGAAGGCGAGATCGTCGTTCACTGCGGCAGCGTAACCCCGCAATTGGGCCGGGCCCGGGCTGGCGTCGGCGGGGCCGCGGCGCGGCAACAAGTACCGTGGGCGACATGTCCTGCGTGTTCTGTGCGGTCGTCGCCGGGGAAGCTCCGGCCATCCGGATCTACGAAGACGACGACTACCTGGCGATCCTCGACATCCGCCCGTTCACTCGTGGCCACACGCTGGTGCTGCCCAAGCGGCACAGCGTCGACCTCACCGACACCACGCCGGAGACGCTGGCCGGAATGGTCACCCTGGGCCAACGCATCGCCCGGGCCGCGCGCACGACGGAATTGGCCGACGCGACCAACATCGCCATCAACGACGGCAGCGCCGCCTTCCAGACGGTGTTCCACGTCCACCTGCACGTCTTGCCGCGCCGCAACGGCGACAAGCTGTCGGTGGCCAAAGGAATGCTGCTGCGCCGCGACCCCGACCGCGACGCCACCGGCCAGATTCTGCGCAACGCACTGGCCCGTATCGACGCAAGTCAACCGGATTAGGCCCGTGGCGGCCGTCCTTCGGCGGCACCGGAAACGGCACCAACCTGGCAAAAGCCACACTTAGCGCGCGTCTGCAGCGGTTTAATGCCCTGTAACTCGTGGTGATGCTGTTGTTTCTTCACCACACAACAGGGGAGCTCAAGCGTGACGAAACGGCGGGCGGTGAATCCGTGGCGGCGGTCGGGGGTGCCGGCACCCGCCGGGTGGGTCCTCGTCTCCGTGTACGGCGTAGCCGGCGTGCTGATCGTGCTGTCGTCGTTCTGGGGATGGCGCGGCCCGTACGGGACGCACCCCATCAACGGGTTCGTCATCGCGATGTGCCTTGCCATCGCGGCGGCATACGCCGCGCGCGCGGCCCGCTTCAAGCCCCGGCGGCAACGATACGGATGGCTGGCGCTGGTGACGGCCCTGCTCGGCTGGGCGGCCGGTGAGGTCATCTGGGCGTTCTACGACGTGCGCCCGGAATTCGATCACGCCACCCACCCTGCGGCAACCGAGTTCGTCCTTCTGCTGTGGCCGGTCGGCGCGATGACGTCGTTGGTGCTGCTGTCCCAATTGTCTCGCAAGAGCCCCCGGCGTCTGCTGCTCGACGGTCTCATCGTGGCGACGTCGCTGTTCGTCATCGCCTGGGTGTTCGTGGTCGAAGCGCAGCTGCAGGAGCATTCCGGCGCGCGGCTGGTGACCTCGGCGGAGGTCTTCGCCGACATCGTCCAGGTGACGACGGCGATCCTGATGCTTTCCCGGGCTCGTCCCGGCGACCGGCCGAGCCGCAGCCTGCTCGCCGCTGGCGTCGCGACCATCTGCATCGCCGACATGGCGCTGGTCTTCTATACCGGCATCGCCAGCTATCACACGGGCGGGGTCGGCGACCTGGTCCGAGTCGCGGGCCTGGCGTTATTGGCGCTCGCGGCCCTGGCCGCCGCGCACGAGCGTCCCGCGCCCGCGCCGCCGGATGAGACCGAGTTCCGGGCCCGGCTGTGGCTGCCCTACTTGCCGCTGATCCTCGCCGCCGCGGCGGGCTGGGCGCACGCGGCGGGCCATTCGATACACGACCCCATGCTCGCCGCGCTGGGCATCCTGGTGGCCGCCGTGCTGGCCCGGCAATTCGTCGTCCTGGTCGACAACCAGAATTTGTTGTCGGAGGTCGCGCGCGAGGCGTTTCGCGACAACCTGACCGGTCTGGCCAATCGCGCCCTGTTCCTGCAGCGCCTGGAACAGGCCGTCGCGCGCCGGCATCCCAACGGCATGCCCATCGCGGTGCTGTGCCTGGACCTCGACAACTTCAAGTCGGTCAACGACGCCCTGGGCCATCCGGCCGGCGACGAGCTTTTGGTCAGGGTGGCCGGGCGGCTCACCGCGGCGTTGGGGGAAAGCGGGACCATCGCCCGGCTCGGCGGCGACGAATTCGCGGCGGTCATCGAGGCTTCCGTCCAAGAATCGCAGGCGGCCGCGCACCGGATCCTCGACGCGTTCACCGGGGCCATCCTGATCGACGGCATTCCGATCATGGTCCGGCCCAGCATCGGATTCACGGTGTGCACCGGCGCATCGGCCTGCACGGTCGACCAGCTGCTGAGGCACGCCGACCTCGCCATGTACGCCGCCAAACGCGAAGGCGGGCAATGCATCCGCAGCTTCATGCCCGACCTGCCGTTGCCGTACGCGTTCCCGGCGTCTCCCGATTCCGGGGAATCCGACGTGGCGCCGCCGGTCGATGGCGGCGGCGGTGTCGCGACGCCGCAGGCGTCACCGCCCGTTTCCGACCTCGCGACACCGACCACGAACTCGCCCTCCGGCGATGTCGGGGACGATGCCCCTCGGCCACCGAGGGGTATCCGGGTGGGCTTCGCGGTGCTGGCGGTCGGCGTGATCGCCTTCGCCGCGTCCAGCGTCGCGCATCCGGACGCGGGACACGGCATGTTCTCCGCCACGACGCTGTATTCGGCGCTGACCGTGTTGGCCGCCGGTCTGGTTGTCCTTCGCGCGTACCGCGTCTCGGCGGACCGGTTGGCGTGGTCACTGATCGCCGCCGGGATGGCGTTCTCGGCCGCGGGCGACATCGTCTACGCGTTGTTTGTGCCCAACGGTCGCTCCCCGTCGGTGGCCGACCCGGTGTACCTGGCGTACTACCCGCTGGTGTACGCCGGGCTGCTGCTGCTCATGCGGGCACGGTTCAAGCGGTTGCCGATCCCGATTCAGCTCGACTCGCTGGTGTGCGCCCTGACGCTGGCGGCGGTGGCCGCGGCCGTGACGGAGGGCCCCATGCGGGCGGCGACGTCACGCACGCCCGCGACGGTGTGGATGGGATTGGTCTACCCCTGGATTGACCTGGTGCTCCTGGCCCTGGCCGCCGGCATGCTGCCAATACTCGGTTGGCGCAATGACTTTCGCTGGGCGCTGCTGATGACCGGACTGGTCGTGTTTGCGGTGGCGGACGTAGCGTACCTGTTCCAGACGACGGCGGGCTCCTATCGGGTCGGCACCTTGCTGGATGCCTGCTGGCCGGCGTCGTCGTTGCTCATCGCGATGGCCAGCTGGTCCCCCTCGTCGCCGACGGCGCCAGTGCCCAGACACCGATTCAGCCCGTATGTCACCCCGGTGACGACATCGGTTGTCGCGCTGGGAGTCATCGTCCTGGCTCATCATTCGCGGCCGGCCGCCACCCTGGCGGCGTTGAGCCTGGTCGTGGCGACCGCGCGATTCTCGCTCACCTTCCGGGACGTGAGCCTGTTGCACACGAACGCCAAGCACGCCATGACCGACGAGTTGACCGCGCTGCCCAACCGGCACTCGCTGGCCAGCGCCCTCACCGCGTTGCCCACCACGGCGCCGGGGCCGACGTCGATTCCGGGCAGAGCGCGCGCGCGGCGGGCTCTGTTGCTGTTGAGCCTGAGCGATTTTCACGAGATCACCGACTCGATCGGCCGCCACTTCGGCGATGAGTTGCTGTGCCACATCGCAAACCGCTTGTCCGGCAGCGTCCGTCGCGACGACATGCTGGCGCGGGTCGGTGATGACCAATTCGCCGTGCTGCTCGCGGACGGGGCCAACCTGACCGCCGCCAGCGCTCAGGCGGGCCGGCTGCTGGAAGCGTTGAGTGAGCCGATCGCGTTGGATCCGATCACCGTGCAGGTCGAAGGCCGCATCGCCATCGCGCTGTGTCCCGACCACTGCGACCACCCGCAAGAGCTGCTGGGCCGCGCCGAAACCGCGATGGCGCACGCCGAATCCGCCCGCAGCAAGATCGCGGTCTACGACTCGTCCTTCGAGGTTTATCGGAACAACGACCCCAACCTCATCGAGGACCTGCGTACGGCACTGTTCGACACCGACGAACTGAAATTGCACTACCAGCCCAAGATCGACGGGCGCGACGGCAGCGTTCACAGCGTCGAGGCGGTGCTGCGCTGGCAGCACCCCACCCGCGGAACGCTGCTGCCGGAAGAGGTCTTGCCCGTCGCCGAGCGCGCCGGACTGATGCGCAAGATCTCCAACCGCACCCTGAGCATGGCGCTGAAACAGGTCCGGTGCTGGCGTGAGCAGGGCATCACGCTCACCGTCGCGGTGAACCTGTCGACGACCAACCTGCTCGACATCGAGCTCGTCGGCACCGTCGAGCGGCTGCTCGCGAATTATGACCTGCCCGCGGACGCGCTCATCCTCGAGATCACCGAGAGCGCGCTGGTGGATTCCGCGCGATCCCGCAACACCGTCGCCGCCTTGCAACGCTTGGGAATTCGCATATCGCTCGACGACTACGGCACCGGCTGGTCGTCATTGGCCCGGCTGCAAGAGGTTTCGGTCGACGAGCTCAAACTCGACCGGATTTTCGTAACCCGCCTGGATCACGACGCACGATCGGTCGCGATCGTGCGGTCCACGGTGGCGCTCGCCCACAACCTGGGCGCCGACCTCGTCGCCGAGGGTGTCGAGAACAAGGGCACCCTGGACGCGCTGCACCGGTACGGCTGCATGATCACCCAGGGTTACGTGCACACCGCGCCGTTGCCGCCGGACGAGTTGCGCAACTGGATCGCCAACCACACACCCGAACCCCACACCAGCCAGTCCCACCGGCGGGCGTGAGCGGGACTCAGAACAGCTCTTTGGCCAACAGCTCCAGCGTCGCGACGCGCGCCGGTGCGGTGTCCGGGTCGGTGCCGCGGCGGGCCGAGGCCACCGGGTTCACCATCACCTCGTCGACGCCGAAGTGTTCGGCGAGCGCGCGGATCTGCTCGGCGGCCTCCGCCGGCGTCCCCAGGACGGCGCGTCGCAGACCACTGTCGACGATCGCCTGCTGCTGTCCGGTCAACTCGGCCACCGCCGCCTCCTCCACCAGCGGCACCGGCCCGAGTGGCTGCCCGGTCCGCAGCCTGGCCATCATCTGCAGGTTGGGCAGCATCAACGCCGTTGCCTCCTGCTGGGTTTCGGCCACCGCGGCGTTGACCGTCAGAAACGTCCGCGGCTCGGCGGCAAACGCGCTGGGCGTGAATCGGGCGCGGTACACCTCGAGCGCCTCTTCGGTTCCCTTGCCGGAGAAGTGATGTGCGAACACGTACGGCAGCCCCTTGGCGGCGGCCAAATGCGCCGAATACATCGACGAACCCAGCAGCCACAGCCGCGGTTCGGTCGCGGCGGCCGGGGTGGCCTTGAGCGTGTAGTCGCCCGAGCGCAGCGGAACCCGCACGCCGCGCGCGCTCATCAGCGCCGCCACGTCGTCGAGGTATTCGGGGAAGTTCTCGATGTCCCGGCCGTCCTGCCCGCCCCGCAGCGCGTAGGAGGTCACGGGGTCGGATCCCGGCGCCCGGCCGATGCCGAGGTCGATGCGTCCGGGGGCGGCCGCTTCCAGCAGCGCGAACTGTTCGGCCACCGCGAGCGGCGCGTGGTTGGGCAGCATCACCCCACCCGAGCCGAGCCGTAGCTGCGAGGTCTGTGGTGCCAGATAGGCGAGGACCACCGGCGGGCTGGTGGCACCGACGGAAGGCATGTTGTGGTGCTCGGCGACCCAGTAGCGGGTAAAACCCAACCGATCCGCGGCCTGCGCCAGCTGCACGGTGGCCGCCAGGGCGTCGCCGGTCGTCTGGTCGGTGCGCACCGGGATGAGATCAAGGACGGAAAGACGCACGATGGCGTCAACGTGCGCGGGCCGGCAAACGTTCCCGAACCCCGGCCCTAGTAGTCCTTGAGGGTGATCGAGGAGACGATGCGGTCGAACACCTCCTGCGGTATCGGTGCGCCGCCGGGAATGTTGTCCACGACCAGCCATTGATTGCGCTGCACGTAGTCGGCGAATTCGCGGTGGTAGTTGGCGAATCCGCGCTCGTGGTCGGCGGTCCCGTCCGAGGTGGCGGACTTAAGCTCGCCGGCGAGGACGTAGGCGCCCAGCAGCGCGACGCTGGTGCCCTGTCCCGACAGCGGCGAGCAGCAGTACCCGGCGTCCCCGACCAGTACCACGCGGCCGTGCGACCAGCGGTCCATCTTGATCTGCGACATCTCGTCGAAGTAGAAGTCCGGTGCGGTCCGCATGTACTCCAGCAGTTGGGGGCGAACCCATCCTTCCCCGGCCATCCGCCGCTCCAGCTCGGCGAACTGGGCTTCGGTGTCGCGGTAGTCGATCCGCAGCTCCGGGTCCATGAAACCCAACATGGCCCGGGCCTCGGCGTTGTGACGCGCGCTGTAGATCCCCGCCATGGTGGAGTCGCCGTAGTGCCACATCTGCCAGTGGTCCAGGTCCAAGAAATTGGGCACGGTGAAGATCGCCGCGTGCGTGCCCAGCCGTTCGATGAAATCCTCCTCCGGCCCGAACACCAATCGCCGCACGTTGGAATGCAATCCGTCGGCGCCGACGACGAGGTCGAATTCCCGTGGTGCGGCACGCTCGAAGGTGACGCGAACGGCCGCACCATCGGCCTCCAACGCGGTGATGGTGTCGTCGAATAGGTAATCGGTCGTCCATTGGCTTGCGCCGTAAAGCAATTCGACCAAGTCGTCGCGCAGCAGTTCGATGTCGGGGCTGTCGATGCGCCCGCCGGTGGGTGTCGATTCGGTGTCGCGCGACAGTTCATTGCCGTCACGGTCGACCACGGAGGAGCCGCGGATTTGCGTCTTGCGCTTCTCGGCGGCGGCCAGCAGCCCCATGCGGTCGAGCACGGTCAGCGCCGGGCCGCGAACGTCGATCGCCTGGCCGCCCGGCCGCGGCCCGGTATGGCGCTCCACCACGGTCACCGAATGGCCGTGCCGCCCAAGCCAAAACGCGGCCGCCGTGCCCGCCACGCTGGCGCCGGAAACGAGAATCTCGCTCACTTGATCCCTGCCAGTTCTTTCGCGTCGCGGAAGATGTCGTCGAGCATTGCCGGTGTCAACCTACCGGTGAACATGTTTTGCTGGCTCGGGTGGTAGCAGCCGAGCAACCGCACCCCGGGGGCGAGGTCGGCAACGGCGCCGTGGCCGAACCGGGGCTTGGGTCTCGCTGCTCTACCGGAGGTGCCCGGCAGTCGCAGCGCGATCTGCCAGCCGAATCCGCCGAGGGCCACGACCACGCGGACGTGGTCGGCCACCAGCTGCCATTCGGCCTGCAGCCAGGGCCAGCAGGTGTCCCGCTCGGCGGGGGTCGGGGCGTTGGCCGGAGGCGCACACCGCACCGGCGCGACGATGCGAATCTGGTTGGTCCGCAACCCATCCGCGGCGTCGACGCTGGTCGGTTGGTTCACCAGGCCGGCCCGGTACAGCGCCGCGTACAACTGGTCGCCCGAGCGGTCGCCGGTGAACATCCGGCCGGTGCGGTTGGCGCCGTGGGCGGCGGGCGCCAGCCCGACGATGAGCAGCCGCGGCCGCGCCGCTCCCCAGCTGGGTACGGGCCGGCCCCAATACGGTTGGTCGGCGAAGGCCCGCCGTTTGACCCTCGCCACCTCCTCGCGCCAGTCGACCAGCCGCGGACAGGCCCGGCACACGCTGACCAGGGCGTCGAGCTCGGGGATCGAGGTGGCCTGTTCCGCGAGGGCGACGACCCGAGCGGCATCGGCCGCCACCGGGGTCTGCGGCGTGGCCGGGTCACCCGGCCATCCGGTGCCCGCGCCAACCGGAGAGTCGAACGGCTGGCCGGTACGCGGGTGGTCGAGCACATGAACATCCTGCATTCAGTGGCCACATCGTGCAGACCCGGGCGCCGTCCGGGGCCGCGACACGCGGCTTACTATCGGGCCGTGAGCTCTGACGCCCTGGCCAGCCTGATCGCCGACCTGCCCGACGGGATGGTCGTCACCGATCCCACCGTGACCGAGGGCTATCGCCAGGACCGCGCGTTCGACCCGTCGGCCGGCAAACCGCTGGCCGTGGTGCGACCGCGGCGCACCGAAGAGGTGCAGACCGTGCTGCGCTGGGCCACCGCTAACAGGGTGCCCGTCGTGCCCCGGGGCGCCGGGAGCGGCCTGTCCGGCGGGGCGACCGCCCTGGACAACTGCATCGTGCTCTCGACCGAGAAGATGCGCGACATCTCGGTCGACCCGGTGACGCGGACCGCCGTATGCCAGCCCGGGCTGTTCAACGCCGAGGTGAAAAAGGCCGCCGCCGAACACGGCCTGTGGTATCCGCCGGATCCGTCCTCGTTCGAGATCTGCAGCATCGGCGGCAACATCGCCACCAACGCCGGGGGGCTGTGCTGCGTGAAGTACGGCGTCACCACCGACTATGTGCTGGGCATGCAAGTGGTGCTGGCCGACGGGACCGCGGTCCGGCTGGGCGGGCCGCGGCTCAAGGACGTCGCGGGCCTGTCGCTGACCAAACTCTTCGTCGGCAGCGAAGGCACGCTGGGCGTCGTCACGGAGGTGACGCTGCGGCTGGTACCCAAGCAGAACGCGTCCAGCGTCGTCGTCGCCACCTTCGCCTCGGTGCAGGACGCGGTCGACGCGGTGCTCGGGGTCACCGCCCGGCTTCGCCCCTCGATGCTGGAGTTCATGGACTCGGTGGCGATCAACGCCGTCGAGGACACCCTGCGCATGGACCTGGACCGCGGGGCGGCGGCCATGCTGGTGGCCGGGTCCGACGAGCGCGGCCGCGCCGGCAGCGAGGACGCCGAGATCATGGCCAAGGTCTTCGCGGAAAACGCTGCGACGGAGGTATTTTCGACCGACGATCCCGACGAGGGCGAGGCGTTCGTCGTCGCGCGGCGGTTTTGCATCCCGGCCGTCGAAGCCAAGGGATCGCTGTTGCTCGAGGACGTCGGCGTGCCGCTTCCGGCGCTGGGCCGGCTGGTCACCGGGATCGCCGGCATCGCCGCCGAGCGCGACCTGATGATCTCGGTGATCGCCCACGCCGGCGACGGCAACACCCACCCGTTGATCGTCTACGACCCCGCCGATGCCGACATGACCGAACGCGCCCACCTGGCATTCGGCGAGATCATGGACCTGGCCGTCGGTCTCGGCGGCACGATCACCGGCGAGCACGGGGTGGGCCGGTTGAAGCGGCCCTGGCTGGCCGGCTATCTCGGGCCCGAGGTGATGGACCTGAACCGGCGCATCAAGCAGGCGCTGGATCCGCAGGGCATCCTCAACCCCGGGTCGGGCATTTAGTTCTGGCTGTCGAGCGCCCGGCCGGCCGGGAAATCGATGTCGACGGCTGTAGGTTCTCAAGCTGCGTGGCGGACGGCGATGCCCTGACATGCAGGTCTCTAGAATTCTCATGGAAATGGCGGACATATTGTTCTCATCTTCGTGGCGGATCCTAAAACCAGAGGGTTGTGTTGAATTTCAATGCGCGACCTGGCTTGGTTTCGTATCGCAACGGCCGCCGGGACAACGATTTCGCTAAATCGTGCCCGCCGAAGGATTCCAATTGTTAAGATGACACGTTGGGTGACACGAAAGTGTCGCTGTGACAGCGCTTTAGGACATTACGCGTCGTGTCGGTGTCAGCCGGGGCCTAACACACTGCGTATCAACGAGTTTGGCCCGAGGGGGGTAAATGACCCGGGCGCTTATCTCCGAGGCCGAGTCAGACTATCGGTAGTTTGCGCTGACTCCGACGCCCCTCGCTCCCAAATTCGTCCGGTCGGAAAATCATGACGGTCGATGTAGAGTGCCTCGCCCCCTGGGCCCACTACATAGCGAAGCCGATCTGGCGCAGCGACTCCTGCACCCACTGGCTCGCGACTCGCGCCGCGGCCTGACGGAGCCTCGCTCGGGAGCCCAGCGCGACTAATGAGATTCTCATATTGGTGGCGGATCCGCAGGAAAACGATTGGTGCAGCATCACCGTGGGCTCAGATGGGATCGAACTCAGCGATCAGCCACCGACCGTCGACTTTGTCGAGCGTGACTCGGACGCTGGAGGCGCTGTTGGTCGGCGAATCTTGGCCGATGGTGACGGTCTGGTTTACGAACAGCAAAACGACGGCATGGCTGCCGGTCGCCTCTATCGGCGCTGCGGCCGGCACCGTGGCCGACGCAGAGATGTGCTTCTGCTTGGCTCCCGGGATGACTACGTCGTGGGTCAGTGACGTGTAGGCGTTAAGGAACTTGCCGGTGAGTCTGCTCCGGGCGGCCTCGAGGTCCTTTTCCACGCTGTCGGCCCGATACGACAGCAGAGCGATGGTGCTTTCGGTGGCGGTACGCACGGATTCCGTGGCGGCCAACTGAGCGGTGCGCGCGGAGCCGCCCTGCCACTTCAGGAAGCCTGCGGCCACGGCCAGCGACAGCGCGAGGCCGGGCAGTAGTGCGTACACGATCGCCCGCGCCCAGCGGATGTGATGCTTCGCAGGTGTCGAACTTTGACGGTCGCCTGACTCGTCGACCTCGGTAGTCGCAACATCGGTGTCCGGCTTGTCCCCGGCGATCGCCGTCGGGCCCGGCGTGGCAGGCGCTTCCTCCGATGAGGCGACATTGGTGTGATCGTCCGCGCGGCGGAGCAACTTCGGAAACTTCATGGCACGAACTCGACGTTGGAGACTTTGACCTGACCGTCGGTCTTCTGCACGAAGATCCGCATTCGCCATGCTCGTGGCGCCTGATCAGACGCAGCGGCGTCTGACGTTTGCACAGTCATGGCCACCAGCACCTGGGCGGTGTCGGCCGTCTCCGACTCCAGCCCTGCCGAGCTGATGGTACCGACCGTGATGGCTTTGGCTTGCTTGACGACCTCGATAAACGGCTTCGACCGTTTGGCGAAATCGTCGTGTAACTGTCCTGTCGCCCCATCCAGGATGCGCTGTACATCGGTGTCAGCATGCCGCCAGTCGATCGTAGTTAGGTTCAGCGCGCCCTGCCTGGCCACTTGCAGAAATTGGTTTCGCTGGATCTGCGCCTGATGCGTCTGGTAGCTGCGAAATCCCAACCATCCAACCAACACAGACAAGGCAACGACGATAGTCAGACAGACGCGAATTGTCGGCCGCAGGTGGAACACCGATTCTGCGGAGCGTGGTGTAGATGCGTTCTCCGTGGGGTCTATATCAGACTCGATGGTGTCCCCATCCGCGTCGACGACGTCGCCGCCCGGGGACGCGTGGAAGTCAACCGCCTCACGCATACCGTGCTCCGTCCGTCGTCGTGGTTCTGCGCGTCATATTCGTCAGCTGCCCGGCGGCATCAGCATTGTTTGCCATGTCTTATCCTTGGGCGCGGTTTGGGCTAGATCGGATTGCGTGTATTGATGCCCGTCGGGCCCGATGTAGGTGCCGGTGGCCGGGTCGTACTGGGCGGCGGCGATCGGCGGCGGCGCCGAGGCGGGCGGGCCCGCAACCGCTGGCGGTGAGCCGGGTGGCAGCTGCGGGATGCCTTGGCCCGATAGGGTGGCGTTCGGGTCACCTTTCCAGTTGAAGCCGTCGTTAAGCGGCACATAATGTTCGTTGCTTTCACACATCTTGACCGTGGGTGCGCGTTTACCCGGAACCGTCTCGCAGGGCACATTGCGCACGCCGCGCACGGCCAAGGGCGAGTCCTGGGGGGCCCGGCAATACAGGTCACCTGCCGGGCGATCCGGGTAATCTACTTCGGGCACTCGGTGCTGCTGAGCCGGCAGGAAGCCGGTGGTACATAGTGGGGGCAGGTTCAGGTTCAGATTGAAGTCGAGATAATAGCCCCGGTAAGCCTGTTTGGTGCCCATATTGGGTACGTCGCCGCCGGCCTGAACCGCGGTCGCCTGGGGCAGCAGTACTAACAACTGCTCGATGTCGTTCCGGTAGGTGACGGCCACCTGACCGATGCTGACCAAGTTGGCGAGCATGATCGGTAGGGTGGGCCGCAGCCGGTCGAAAAGTTGACGTACTTCGTTGGCGGCCGGGCCGCCCTTTTCGAGTACACCGGCGACGGCTGCGTCATGGCCTTGCAGCTGGTCGGTGATGGTGGCGAGATGCTTTGACCATGCCAGGATCGAGGGCGAGGTGCCGGCCTGTGAGTCGAGCACCGGCTGTGATTGGTCGATCAAGGCGGTGAGAGAGTCCACGTTTTTCCTCGCGTCCGTGGCCAGGGCGGTGGATCCTTTGACGATGCGGGAAAGTTCCGGGCCGAGTCCACCGACGGCGGTGTAGCTCTCGTCGATCACCGTTTTCAGGTTGTCGCGCGGGATCGCCTCCAAGGCTCGGTTGGTCGCATTGAGCAGTGTGTTGATGTCCGGGGGCACCGACGTGTGGTTCTCCGGTATCACGTCACCGTCACGCAGTGGCCGGGAATTGCCGTTGCGCGGCAGCAGTGAAACGTATTGTTCGCCGACGGACGATTGGCTGTGGACTTGCGCGTCGAGATCGGAGGGGATGTCGAGCCCTGATTTGAGGAGGAGCACGGCGTCGACGCCGGTGGGGGTTATCCGTACGTCCTTGACCCGGCCGACGTAGGTGCCGCGGTAGGTGACGTTCGCCCTCTTATATAGACCCCCAGCTTGTGAGAGTTGGACGGTCACCTTGTACTGCCCAAGACCGGGTATCAAGTTCTCGACCTTGATGTAGCCGAAGACTGTCACCGCGGCGGCGATGCCCGACACCGCAGCAAAAATGCTCAGCTTTATCCAGATTTGAAGGCCCAAACGCATGTTACGGTCCTTGATCCAGGTGATAGGGAATGATGAGTGGGTTGCCCTTGGTGTACGGACTGGGCTGCTGTCCAATGGTGCGACCCCACTGCAATTCCAGTTCGGTCAAGTTCCCCTCAAATCGGGTGCCGGTAAATAGCGCCGAATCAATCCGGCTCAGCGTCAGGTCAACAATGAGTGTGAGGTTGGCATAGTCACCCCGGAGCCAGTTGGTGAGCGGCTCTTTAACCCATGGAAACACCGTAAAAAAGCTCAGCGAGCGGGTGAGGGAGGGACCCGCGTTAGCCAGCGATTCGAGTACCGGGCCGAGGTCCTTCAACTCCTGGACGAGCGCATCTTTGGTCTGATTGACGGAGTCGGCGGCCAGCGCGCTGAACTTGCCCAGCTGGTCGGCCGCGTCGGCCAGTTTTGCCCGCTCGTCTTTGAGCACCGCCAGCGCGTCGGGAAGGGTGCTTAGCAATCGGTCAACGACGGGTTTCTGTTCGGCGAACTGTCCCGCGAGGTTATTTACGCTGTCGGTGGCTTTGATGATGTCGTCGGTTTGCTCGTTGAGATGACCGATGAACTGGTCCAGTTGTTGGATCAGGTTCTTCAGATCCTTCTCACGTCCCGCAAACGCCGTGCTTAACGTCTTGGTGATGTCTTGAACCTGGCCCAGGCCCCCACCGTTGAGGACTAGCGACAATGCAGCCAGCGTCTGCTCGGTCGTCGGGTATTCGCCCGCGGCCGAGAGCGGAATTAGGGACCCGTTTCGCAGCCTGCCTTCGGCCGGGACATTGGTGGGCGCTGCGAGTTCGACCTCCAGCGAGCCGAGGAGGCTGGTCTGACCGATCTTGGCGGTGGCGTTGGCGGGGAGTTTGACGTTGCCGTCGAGCCGCATGGTGAGCAGTGCATGCCAGCCCTCACGTTCAACGTTAGTGACAGTGCCGACCGTCACGTCGCCTACCTGGACGCGGGAGTTCGGCTGGACATTGACGACGTCCGGCATTTGCGCCTTCACCTCGTAGGAGCCAGGGCCGCCGCCTGCAGTGCCGGGTAATAGGATGGAGTTCAGGCCTCGCCAGCCGCAGCCCGATAATAGGCTGCCGGCGAGCGCCACCAGCAGGCCTGCGGTGACGCCCACCCAGCGGGACCGTCTCATGATCCCCCTTCTGGGGGGACCATCATGCCGGAAAGCCCCTGGGCGGGGTTGGTGGTTGCCACCACCTCGGCGGGCGAGGGCGGGGCGGTGTGGGCCGGCGCTGGTTGCCCGGCCGGAGCCGCCGTGGTTTCCGGGGCATCCGGACTTGGCGGCACGTAGTCCGGACGCAAGCGGTCCTCGCTGTACGTAACCTCGTTCGGACGAGCGCTTTCGCCGACGAACAGGTTCTCCCCCAGCGGGGGAAAATTGTACTGACGGTTCTTCACGATCGGGGCCAAGTACTGCACGCATAGCTTCGCGGCCTGCTGACTATTCAGCCGCGACGCCGCCTGTACGGCTCCGCACAGAAAGGAGATTGGATCGGCGAAGTTGTTGACCGCCAGCGCACCGGTTATCGCCCCTTGCGTGGGCTGCCAAATGTTGGTGTAGTTCGCCAGTGCTGTCGGCAGGACGTGCAGGGTCTGCTTGATGTCGTCGAGGCTGTCGGTGACCGTCCCGGAAAGAGATGCCAGTTTGTCTGACGTAACGCCGATGGCCGCGCGGTTTTCTGCCACGAAACGCTGGACGTCGCCGGCGGCGGTATCGAGGTCCCTGATCGCCGCGGCTACTTCATCGGGATCATTAGCAAGCAATCCGGTCACAAATGCCAGGTTCCGATTCAGCTGGCTCATCGAATCCGAACTGCTTTGAAGGGCCGAGACGATTGTCGCCAAGCTCTTTACGGTGCCGAAAATGTCGCTGCTGTGGTCCCCGAGTACCGAGAAGGCTTGCGATAATTTGATCACCGTGTCGCGGATGTCGGTGCCCTGGCCGCGCAGGTTGTCCGCGGCTGTATTGATTAACGATCCCAGCGGAGCGACGCCGCCTGGTTGAGTCGGCTGCAGCGTCTGCGTGAGCTTGTCGAGCTGTGTGCGCAAGTCGTCCCATTCAACGGGGACGGCGGTGCGTTCCTCCGGAATCACCGCGTTGTTGCGCAGGGCCGGCCCCGCCGCGTAGGCAGGCGTGAGCTGAATAGCCCGCGAAGTAACCAGCGCCGGGGACACGATCACGGCCTTGACGTTCGCGGGCACCTTGTATTTGCGGTCGTACCAGAAAGTTATCTTCACCCGTTGGGGTTGCGGTTCGATTTTCGCTATTTTCCCTACCGGTACACCCAGGATCAGCACCTCGTCGCCGGCAAACACACCGTTGCTGTTAGCGAAGTACCCGATGATGTTCGTCCGGTCGATCTGATCAGACGCGCGCTGAACGGTCATAAGGCCGCCGATGAGCAACAGACTCAGGACGACGGCCAGGCCCGTCTTAGCCTTGCGCGGTGCCCTCACCGTCCTGCCTCCCCGGGCGGCCCGACGGGCACGGGCGATGGTCCGCCTGTTGGCCCTCCGCTGGACGGTCGCGGGACCGGCGCAGAAGGACGATCGGGCGCGGGCTCATAACCAGCCGGCGGGCCGGGCGGCGGCCCCCCAGGGGGAGGCTGGGGCAACGGCGGCCGGTAGGGGTAGCGAGGGTCGCCAGGTTTGCCCGTGATCGCATCGGGCAGCGTCAGTTTGGGATCCCCGCCCTGGCCGGTGCGCGGATACGGAACCGGCAGAGGAGGCGTCCCCGGCTGGCCCAGCGGCGGCTCGGTGCGCTGCGAAGGCAGCAAGACGCTGGGGTCCAGACCAAGATCGGAGAATGCGGCGTCGATGAATGGTTGCACGAACTGTCCCGGAAGCAGGTTGACCACATAGCCTTTGAAGAATGGGCCCGAGGCGACCGCCTCACCCAACGACATCACGTAGGCGTTAAGCATTCGAATCGACTTCTGCACCCGATCTTTGCGATTGTCGACAATCGTCAGCACGCCGTTGAGCTTGTCCAGCGCCGGGCGCAACTGGGCGTGGTTCTCCGCGATGAACTCAGACAGCTGCTTTGACAGTGCTGAGACGTTGTAGGAGATCGAATCCAGTGCGCTGCTCTGGTTCTTTAGCTCGATCAGCAAGGCGTTGGTGTTGGCGATCAAACTGGCTATCTGGGCGGCGCGGTCGGCCAGCACGCCCGTGACTTTGTTGGTGTTGGCCAGTAAGTTGCGCAGCTGCCCGTCCCGCATGTCGAGGGTTTGTGAGAGCCGGGCGACGCCCTGAACTGCTGCCTTGAGATCCGGCGGGGTGTCGGAGAATGTCTGCGCCAGCGTTGCCATCGAACCGGATAACTGATTGGTGTTCAAGCCGCTGATCGTGTCTGCCAAATCACCAAGCGCGTCAGGTAATTGATAGGCCGGCGTTGTCCGATTGAGGGGAATCGGTTCAGACAGCCGGCCGTCCCCGCGGGGGGTGACCTCAAAGACCTTGGTGCCCAGGACGCTTTTGGTCTTGACCGCTGCCTCGGTGCGGTCTCCAAGCCGGATGTTTTTCGCAACGGTGAATTTCACCAGCACCCGGGGTCCGTCAAGGTCGATGCGCGACACCTGACCCACCCGGGCACCGAAGACTTGTACGGCGGCCCCTGTCTTGAGGCCGCCGGCCTCGGCAAGGTAGGCCGCATACTGGCCGCCGCCGGAGAAGAACGGCAGCTTGTCGTACTCGGTTGCCGCCAGCACCGCCGCAGCCGTCACGGCGCAGCCGACGATACCAACGACGAAGGAGTTACGTTCGGCGAAGGATTTCATTTCGGCGTGCACCTTCCCGAAGACTGGCCAGCCAGCTTGATGTAGACGGGTTGGCCGCCTTTCCCGTTGACCTTGAGCAGCAGATCGCACAGATAGAAGGAGAAGTAGTCGCCATAGAGCCCCTGCCTGTCCAACGCCTGATAGGCGTCGGGGAGTGTGTTGAGGAGGTCGTCGAAATAATCGTGATCAGCGAGGACGATCCCGCTGACTCGGTCAGCCTGATGGATGGTGTTCTGCAGGGCCGGGCGAGCCTGTCGAAGCAGGTCGGCGATCGAACCAGATGCTGCGTTGATGTGGGCCACGCCGTTACTGATGTCTGATTTGCGGGCCGCGAGCCCCTTCATGAGCTCTTGCAACGAATCGACCGCCTTAGCGAACTGGTCGTGCTGATCGCCGAGGGAGGCCAGCACGGTGTTGAGATTGGCGATCACGTGCCCGATCAGCTCGTCGCGGTCGGCAAGGGTGCTCGTCAGCGTGGCAGTCTGCGCCAGAAATGAGCTGACAGTCGCGCCCTGACCCTGGAAAGTCGAGATCAACTGGCCGGTAAGCGCATTGACTTGTGCGGGGTCTAGCGCCTCGAACAACGGGTGGAAGCCCCCAATCAGCGCGTCGAGATCCAGCGCCGGGGCGGTCCTCGCCAGCGGGATAGTCTGCCCCGGTTTGAGTGGTTTGACGTCGCCGGCACCCTCCTCGAGAGCCAGGAACCGGTCGCCGACTAGATTGCTCCAACGGATCACCGCTTTGGTGCCCTGGGTCAGCACGACCGACTCGTCGGCGGAGAACTCGACCACTGCGAACGCGTTTTGCTCGATTGAAATGTTTTTGACCTTGCCGACCTCGACGCCGGCGATGCGCACGAAGTCGCCGCTTTTCAAGCCGGCCACGTTGGTGAACTCGGCATGATAGGTCTTGTCCTTCTGGAATCGCAGCTGCGCGAACACCGCGAAGAGCGCAAAGAGGCTTAGCAGACAGACCGTTGCGAAGATGGCGAGCCGCCAGACGGCGCTTCCCAGGTTGTCTCTCATGGATGTGTTCCCGACGTGTCGGACGGACTGTGTTGCGGCCCGGGTGGCGGTGGGTTGAGCGGTGTCCCGTCCGGTCCGTATTGCGCTGCACCGTACGGTGGAGCGCCGGAGTACGGGATCGGCCCCGGTGCCGGACCCGGGATGCACTCGCGAATGCTGGGCGGCTGCGGCACGGCGCGCGTCACCGGCAGGTAGTCCGCATAGCAGGGATGGCCGATGCCGGGGTTCGGCCGGATGTCGAGTCCGGTACCCCAACCAGTGTCTGTAATTAGTTGACGGACCGGATAGTTTTTGCTGGGGTCGGGCAGTGACCCGCAACTCGGCTTGCCGCCGGGTCCGCCTTTTGCGGCCACAATTGGCAGGTTTTGCGGGTACTTGTATGGGTCGTCGCCGAGCAGCAAGGCGGCATCCACAATCATCGAGTAACCATTGGAACCACCCAGCGCGTCCCGGCCACCGTTGTCTACATACCAGGTGGCGCCGAGAAGCATGCAGGTGTACTCGGGGTTGTATTTCATCAGTAGGTTTGTCGTTGGTTCAAGCAGGTTGATTCCACGGACGAAGTTGCTCTGGTTGGGCGCGATTAGATCGGTACCGGACTGCGACAGACCAATCGCATTCAGCAGCAAGGCGTCGAGTGCCGATGTATGGCTTGTGACGGTCGCGCTCGTGGTACTCACGGCCGCGAGCGTCCTCAGGATGTCTTGTCCGGCGGCGCTGTAGGCGTCGCTGAAACCGCTCAGCGATCGGAGGTCTTGCTGCACAGTGCCCATGCGCGGATTCAGCGCCAGCAGCACCTGATTGGCGTCGGTGATGGCCTGCCCGATGGTCTGGCCCTCACCGCGCAGACCGATTGCCCACGCGGTCAGAGTCGCGTTGAGCTTGGCGGGGTCGATTTGTTTGAGCACTAAGGCGAGGTTCTGGAAAACGGTGTTGACCTCGGTGCTGACATTGCGGGATCGCAGGAGCGCGCCTGCGGCTATGTGCTTGGTGCTGGGATTCTCGGGGTAGACCAGATCGACGTACTTGGAGCCAAACAACGTTGAGGCTTTGATCTGGGCTTCGATATTTGCCGGAATATTTCTGACCTGATCGGGGTCGATCTCTAACTGCAGACTGACTGGTTCGGTCCCGCCGGTTACCGAGGCGACGCGGCCTACTTGTACGCCACGTAGCATCACCTTGCCGCCGGGCTCCATGACAAGGCCGGAGCGATCAGAGGTCAATGTCAGCGGAACGAAGGAACGGAATGTCCCATTGAACAATGCGGTCGCTAAGGTGATCAGCGCAACGATGACTCCGCAAGAGATGGTCGCCCAGCGCCCCAGGTGAGCATCGTCTGCTGAAGACGAAGGTTTCATTGCGCTATCCCTTAACGATGTTGGGCATAATCAGGGCTATCCACCCGAGAAGTGGAAATTGCCGGTCTTGCCGTAAATGGCAAGCGAGGAGAATAAAATTACTAATACCGCGGAGACCATTGAGCTACGCACCGCTCTACCCACGGCTTCGCCCACCCCGGCGGGCCCACCGGAAGCGGTATAGCCGTAGTAGGTATGCACCAGCATCACCACGAGGCCCATCAGGACTGCCTGCAGAAGCGACCAGATGATGTCGGTGGGCTGTAGAAATGTCGAAAAATAGTGGTCGTAGACGCCCGTCGGTTGCCCGTACACGGAGGTTGTGGCGAACCGGGCAGCATAGAAGGACATCCAGAGCCCTATGCAATACAACGGGATCACTACTACCACGCCCGCAATTACCCGGGTGGAAACCAAATAAGCAATCGAGCGGATGCCCATCACCTCGAGGGCGTCGATTTCCTCGTTAATCCGCATTGCACCCAGTTGCGCGGTGGTGCCGGCCCCGATGGTGGCGGACAGGCCGATTACCGCGGTTAGCGGCGTGACGATACGGCCGTTAACGTAGGCGGAAACGAAACCAGTCAACGCCTCCACACCAATACCGCTCAATGAGCTGTAGCCCTGAATCGTGACGAGGGAGCCCCCCGATAGTGTCAGAAAGCCAACGATTCCCACGGTGCCGCCAATGACCGCCAGCGCGCCGGCGCCTAAGCCCATCTCGGCGATCATGCGCAAAGTCTCGTGCTTATAGGAGGACAAGGCGTCCCGGATCGCGCCCAGAGTTCTCGCGTAAAAACGCGCTTGCGCGCCGATGCGCCGCCAGCCCGCAACCCAGCCATCCAGTGTGTAGCTCAATCGCGGAAATAGCTGGCTGGCAATCGTGCGGCTACTCATGATGTCGCCTTCACGCCCACCGCGGTCACGACGACGTCGATGAAGAATAACGACATAAAGGAAAAGACCACCGTTTCGTTCACCGCATTACCGACGGCGGCCGCCCCCCTGCCCACCGAGATGCCCTTGTAGCACGCGATGAGACTGGCGGTCAGACCGAACAGCCCAGCCTTGACTAGCGCGATGACCAACTCCCGCGCGCCGGTGAGCAACGTCAATCCTGCGGCGAAGGACCCGGGCGTAACGTGCTGGACAAAGACGGAGAACTCGAACCCACCAACGAGGCCGGTTACGATTACCACGCCGGATAACAGCAACGAGACGAAGGTGGCCGCGAGCACGCGGGGCACTACCAACGATCCGATCGGGTTAATGCCGAGCACGCGCAGCGCGTCGAGTTCCTCACGAATAGTGCGTGCACCCAGGTCGGCGCACATCGCTGTTGCGCCGGCACCGGCAACCACCAGCACCGTGACAAGCGGGCCAATCTGCGTGACCGTGGCCAGTGCCGCGCCGCTGCCAGAAAAGTCTCCAGCACCGAACTCGATCAACAGAATATTTATTGTGAACACCGTGAGCACGGTGAAAGGAATTGACAACATCATCGTCGGCGCTATTGATACCCTGGCAACGAACCAGCTTTGCAAAAGGAATTCGCGCCCAGCAAACGGGCGCCGCGGTATCTGCAACAATGTGTCAAGCGCCAGGGCAAAAAAGTCTCCCACGGAGCGAACCGGTTTGGCGAAGGTATTCGGCGAGATCAACACCGGCCTCCGTTCACATCACACGCCATGGTGATACCTGTACCGATGGGCGGCCACAGCGGATCTCGTCCGTCCCCTCGCATTCCAATGACATCCACAAGGTTCAACTTGCCGTACTTGTCGTAGGCAGCCGGTGCTTGAAGATGACCGCAGGGCCCCCAAGGTGACTGTTCGGCAGCCGACTCATCCCCACCCGCAAACCGCCTACCAACCTGATTCCCACCGCCACGCTCAGAACATGGCGGTCTACCAAAGCCGAGAAGCTGAAATGTTTGGGGCCGACGGCACCGTCTTCATGCCGCCGATCGGCAGCCTCTGCAGTGAGCTTGGGACCACGAGAACCCTCCCCGATTCGTAGAGTCTGGTAGCAGAACTTTATTTTCATAACAAAACTTTGTCAAGCATCCATCAGGGGGTGGAGTGGTCCTAGATCAGTCTGGCGGTTCTGCGCCAGGACTGGGGTTTTCGAGCAGGCCGTCACCGACCGGTTGTCTGCGTGAGGGGGCGACGGATTGGGGAGACGCTCGGATTTCGCCGACCCGATTCTGGAACTGCCTCCCAATCCGCGCGGTGGGGATTGTGCGGTGCTGGACGCCCAGGTAGATGTGCCGCACCGGCCCAATTCCAGTGGCGCGTTGGCGAAATCGCGGTTTCCCCGCACCGTACCGGCAACCCAAGCGGTGCTATCGAGGTACGCGGACTACCAGATCGAACGTATGGACATCCTCGGTGACGCCGACTGCGACATGGTGTTCGTCGCCCTCTACCACGAGAACCGCTGGGTGCGCCGATCACATATCGTGCACATAGCGGTGCTTTGCGCGGCTGGCCACCGACTGCGGCTTTGCGGTACGGGCGCATATGTCCCGCCATCATACGGCGGCCAGGAACTGGGTGCTCCGCGGTGAATCTCGGTGTGTACAACAGGTTTTGGCCAAGGCGCGTTGGACTCGACCGTAATTGACTGCATGCGCGGGGCCGAGGACAAGCGGCGAGCCATAGAGGCTGTAACTACCGGGGACGCCGCCGGGGCGAGCACTGTGCCGGTTCCCCGGTCGTCCGCGAGAGGCCGCGGATTGCGGCCCACCAGCCCCGCTTGGTGGCCTGCCCGAGCTGGTGGGCTTTGAGCTGCGCTTAGCACTGCAACGCCGCGATGAGGTTCGAACTCCGCTGGATCAGTTGCCGGTTCGGGCTCCTCCTCAGTCACCTCGACGGGGACCGCGCGGGCCGCCGAGCCGACCCTGAACGGTGTGTGAAACCATTGGCGCGCAAGATAACCTTGCTATCGCGCGCTTGTTCCGTCACTACACCGTTATCTGGAACGAGACTGGACCCATTCCACCGGCAGCAACGCTTATGCCGGCGACGTCGTGTGGCGGGTGCAGGTGCTGGTCCGCAGTCCAACGGCTAGCGCCGCCGGCCGGCCTTCGGCCTGATCGAGCTGCGCTGGCTGCGCGAGGTGCTCACGGCCTGGCCCGTGACACCCGCTTCAAATAATCGAGCTGCGATATAATCGTTTAAATGTTGGTCGGCAGCGGCAGCTGCCTCATTCCTGAAAGGCTTTTTCCTTGGCGTCCAGGGCAGGTACCGAGGCCCGTATCTTCGACGGTGCCCTGAAGGCGATTGCTCGGCAAGGCCCCAAGAAGCTAGCAATGAGCGATATCGCGCACGAAGCCGGCGTATCTACCGGGACGCTATACCGGTATTTCAAGAATAAGGACGAACTCCTTCGGTCGTTGGGCGACCATTTCGTCACGCGACTGCAGGCGGTCCTCGACGCCGCGATCGAGGCGAACCCGCGGCCAGCTGACCGCTTGCTGATCGTCATTGACGTCATGCTGCGATTTTGGTTGGAGAACCCTGCCACAATGCAGATCGGAGAACTTGAACCGGGATTCGTTGTGGACTATATCAAGCGGGTTGCGCCTCAGCTCTCCGGTGTTCTGAGCGATGCGTTGGAGCCTGCACTGGTCGACAGCCCTGCCGTACTCAATGGATCGGCCGAACTGAATGAGATTGCGGACTTAATCGTGCGGATGGCGTTTTCGCACTACTTCATGCCTTCGCGCGACTATCGGAGGTTCCGCGACATTCTCGTCGTGCTCGGTGAGTCAGGTGGACTCAAACCCAGAAAGTCGCGCTTCCGTTCACAGCGACGAGCCGTGGGCTGAGATCTCAACCTAATCTGGCGCCAACGACGTTGCGCAGTACGCCGACTCCTTCGACTTCCGCCTCAACCACGTCGCCCTCACCAAGGAATCGGCCGTCCTCGAACCCCACCCCGTCGGTCGTGCCAGTAAACACGATATCACCGGCGGTGAGCGGCATCCTTTCGATGATGTACTCAAGGCATTCGTCGATGCTGAAGATCATCTTGCCGGTGCGGTCATGCTGGCGCAGTTCACCATTGACGCGTAACGATATGGCGACATCAATCTGGCCTGACCCGCCGAACTCGTCCCTGGTGGTGATCCACGGCCCCACCGGCGTCGCCCCTCCGAGTGCCTTGATGGAAAACAGGTCCAGCCCACCACTCAGAGGCGTGGCCGCGTCACGGGCACTGACATCGTTGCCGACTGTGTAGCCGAGCACCGCGCTGGTTGGCTGCTCGCCGAGGTGACTCATCGACTTCGCCATCACCGCAACAAGTTCGACCTCGAAGTCCAGTTGCTCCGTGATCGAAGGATTCGCCAGGACGTCTCCGTGGCCGATGATCGCCACTTGGGGTTTGAGGAACCCCAAGGTGGTCTTCGGACGCTCGGTGACACCCAGCTTCTCCAGGTGCGACCAGTAGTTCATACCGACCCCGATGATCGTAGACGTAGGGGTGATTGGTGGTCGCCAGCGAACGTCGGTCATCGCTAACGGAGGACCGACCTTCTCGAAATGCGCCGCACCATCGGCAGCCGCCGAACCCCACTCCTCGATACCACCCCGAATCGGCTGCACGGTACCGGCATCGACGTCCACCAGACCCCAGACGTCGGCGCCCCCTCGATGAATCCTTGCGATTTTCAGCGTCCTATCCCTTCGGTCGCGGCGGCTGACGCCGCCTCGAGCCGTACCTTAACGCCCACACTCGACGAGATCGCGCGATCGAGGAAGCGCGGCCGGGCCTGATATATCAACCCGAAGTCGCGGCGGGTGAACTCGCCCGCCGCGGTGATGACCGGCTGGTGCGAACCACCAGAGGTGGAGCGCTGCAGCCGGATCCGCATCGGTACTTCCCGCGTGACACCCAGCAATTCCAGATCTCCATGTAGCAGGAATTCACCGGGAGGTTCGGCGAGATCCAGCCGCTGGGACCGGTAGGTCGCCGTGGGCCGGCTGGATACGTCGAGTAGGTGCGCCGACCGGATCGCCTCGTCCCGGCCCTTGCTTCCGGTGTTGACCGAGCCGAGGTCGATCGTCGCGTCAACCGCCGAATCGAGCGGATCTTCGGCCATGACGATCCGGCCTGACACGCTGAGCGTCCCACGCACGGTGTGCACCCCGAGGTGGCCGACCGAGAAGGTGAGACCGGACCGCGCTGGATCGATTGCCCAAATGCCAGGCAAATAACCGGGCATCTCGTCTGTTGCAGAAGACAATTCACACCTTTGACGTCAGAGTGCCGGCCATGCAGGTAGACACTCAGCCAACATCTCGATAGGTAGTCAGCTTTACTGAGGACCGGATACGGGTAACGGACTACAAATAGACGGCCAGGTTCTGCACCCCCAGCGTGGCCTGCTCGAAATAGACCGTCCGCGCTGCGAGCTTCCACTCGTCACCCGTCCGGATGGTGTCGACCCGGCGGGCCGGCAGGAACTCCAGTGCCGGCTCGTCATAGCGCGACCGGATGAGCACGATGGAGCTGAAGACCTCGTATTCGCCTGCCTTTTCGGTCTCGTATGACCGCACCTTGTGCACGATCCGCTGCGTCCGGGACAGCGGATTCTCCGACCAGGCGCTGTCGGTCTGGGTCAATCGCATCAGCTTCAACATCAGGGTCATGATGTTCTCGTTGAAGTGGTACATCTCCGCCTCGAACACCCCCTTGGTCCGGTGATCGCGGGTGGTCCGCACCGGTGCCCGGTAGATGATGTCGGGCGCGAGCAGCGCCAGCCAGCCGGTCAGGTCGTCCTCGTCGAGAAGGGTCGACTCGTCTTCCAGCCACGCGACGATCTCAAGGTGCCGCGGGTCGGTGACCTTGATCCGCTTGCCCTTAGGCGTCGGGTAGTCGACGGTCCCCATTGTTGCCCGTGCGGCGGGCACCACCCGTTCTCGAGTTGCTTCCGTGGTCACCACGCTCTCCCTTCCATGAACTCGCTGTAGCGCAGCCAGAAATTCCACTGCGTGTCATCCTTCGGGAACCCGGCATAGACCTGCGCCGGACCCGGCCAATCACTGGGCTTGTTTTCGCCGGTGATCGCCTGGTAACGCAGCTTCTGCTGGGCTCCAAGCGCACCCTTGGAGGCATAAGTCTGCATGGGCCACGTGTCGGTGTCGTCGGCCTCGACGAAACCGCTGATACCAAAGGTGGCCGCCGTCATCAGGTTCACGGTGTCGCGGAGCTCCTCAGGCGCGTCGCGTTCGACCAAACTCCAATGGAACAGCTCGAAGTGTTCCGGTCCCCTGGGTACCCAGACCCGCCAGCTGAGGAAGGCCGACGGGGTGCCGTCGGGGAATTGGAACGGCATGCAAAGCGCAGCCGTATTCGGCCACAGCTGACCGACCTGCGGGGTGTACCCCGCAAGGATCTTCAGTTGCCCATCGTCGAATCGATCTGGCAGCCCCTTTACCATCTCCGGTGACATCCCCGGCGGGGGAACCAGGTGCAGCCGCTCCAGCGGCGACATGTCCGCAAGATTTTTGCCCTTGAGGGCATTGACGTAGTGCTCGTTGGTCAGATCGAAGCACCGCACGAAATGGCCTTTGTGGCTGGCGCTGACGCCGGCCATTGCCGGCTCCTGTGACTCGCCCTCGGTGGAGAGCAGTTGCAGTTCCTGCATCGAACGGTGCAGCGACAGCGTGTGGAAGATGTCTCCGGCGAACTGCTCGGCGGCGCTCTTCCAGTTCGCCTTGATGATGAACCGCTGCGGGTGGCCGAGCACCGTCATACCACCGGGCGTGCGGTCGAACATCAGGTCCCAGTACCAGGTCATCGGGCCGAGGTACTCGCGCAGGGTCGGGGCGTTCTCGTCGAAGGTGACGAAGATCATGCCGCAGTAGGTCTCTGCCCGACCCTTGGTCAGACCAAGCTCAGACTTGGGCCGCAACAGCCCGTGCATGTCCTCCCGAGCGATGGGTGCGCCGACGAAGCTGCCGTCGGACTTGTAAACCCAACCGTGGTAGGCACATTGGAATGTCTTGGCGTTGCCGGCCTCGAACCGGCACACCTTGGCAGCCCGGTGTGCGCACACGTTGAGCGCCACCGTGAAGGTGTTATCCGCCGCCCGGCTGACGATCACCTGATCTTCGCCGACATACCGAAGTACGTAGTCGTCGACATTTGGGACTTCGTCCTCGTGCGCCACGACCGTCCACGCCTTGGCAAACAGCTGTTTCAGCTCCAGTTGGTAAAGCTCGGGGTCGGTCAGAACCCGAAGCGATACCTCCCGGAAGTCTTTGTCGATCAGCTCCGACAGCGGGGTCCCGTCCGAAAGAACAGGTCCGGTCGGAGCGTGTTTCACCTCATCTATAGTCATTTTTGCTCCTATTCCTTAGTTATTGCCCACTGGCCGGCGCAGAGTCGAACACCGAGGGATCCGGTGGTTTGGTGTTCACCCGAGGCACGTGCAGGCCGCCGTCAACCGGGATCGTGGCCCCGGTGATGAAGCGGGCTTCGTCGCTGGCCAGGAAAGCCACCACCGGGGCGATGTCCTCTTCCGGATCACCCATGCGTCCCATCGGAATCATCGTTGGAATCGCCGCACCCAGTTCTGGGTTGTCGGCCACCATCTTTTCGAATGCGGCCGATGCGGCTATCGGAGCGATGGCGTTGACACAGATGTTGTGCCGGGCCCATTGGAACCCGGCGGTCCGTGTCAGCGCCTGCACGCCACCCTTCGCGGTGTTGTAATCAGCGTGCACCCAGTGGCCGTCGTCCGCGTCGATCGAATAGAAGTTGATGATGCGGCCTCCGCCGCGGTCCTTCAACAGTGGGAACGCGGTCTGCATGCCCCACCAGACGCTCCAGAGCCCGACTTTCATCGTCTGCTCGAGCATTTCGTCCGTCTTGTACTCCAAAGGGACGTCCGGCGTCAGAGCGATGGCGTTGTTCACCAGAATGTCCAAGCCGCCGAAGGACTCCTGGGCGGCAGCGATGGCGCCCTCGATATCGGTCTTTCGGGACACATCGGTCTGCACGAACAACCCTTGGCCACCGAGCTCAACGAGGTCCCCGACCACCTGCTTGCCCGCATCCGAATCCAGTTCGGCGACCACGACTTTGGCGCCTTCGCGGGCGAACCGGCGAGCGATACCGCAGCCGATTCCCTTGCCGGCGCCCGTGACGACGGCGACCTTACCGTCCAACCGGCCCATTATGCGGTGCTCTCGGGTGCGGCTTTGGCTTCGATGACCTGACGGACCCGTCCGCGGAAGTCGGGATCGTGGGTGTGGCTGAAGTTCACGTTTCCCGTCTCGCCGTCGAACTCGTGCAGACCGGTGAGATCCCGGTCCCGATCGGCGAAGTCTGCAGCGTAGCCATTCTCGCGGACCGCCACGATCTCCCACCAGTTGCCATCGGGATCGGTGAAGTAAAAGGACGTGTCGCCGTGCATGTGACGGGGCTCGGTGATCTGCTTGATTCCCCACTGGTCTTTGATCTCGAGCAGCTTTTCGTGCGCGGCGTAGACCTCTTCCACGCTGCCGACGTCGAGCCCGTTGTGTGCCAGCATGGTCATCGTGCTCGCCTTGCCGGTCTCCACCACGGCGTAGGCGTGGTTGGTTCCCAGCCGGATCATCATCGACCTGCTGCTCGGCTGAATCACCTCCAAGCCCAGCACTTCCTCATAGAAGCGACGCGCCCTGGCCAGATCCATGGTCTCGAGGGTGCCGTGACCCAGGCGCTGGAGCTTCAGGACAGGTTCACCGGTGAACTTGTCTGTGATTGCGGGCATCGGGAGCGTCCTTCTCGTGGTTGGGATATAGGTCCGGTCACACCGGGGTCTGCGGGCTGGCTTGTAATGCTTGCATTGCGGCCGCCATTTGGGCCGAATCCATGTATTCGTCGATCCGCCGAATTTGACCGTGCACCACGGAGATTCGCTGGATGGCGGGGATGGAGGCCTGCTGGCCTCCGGGCAGCGTGAGGTGGACCGCGTGGCGTTGAACGCAGGCGTCGCCGACCAAGTCGCGACCTGCAATCTCATACCGGGGCGCAAGTGCCGCCAGCCCGGCCAATGCGGCAAGCGCCTGCCTGGCCGGCTGTTCGACCTGGTCGTAGTTGTGCCAAATCACCGCGTCGTCCGTGAACAGCGCGTCGAGATTGGCGGCATCGCCAGTCGTCAGCGCGGCGACGAACCGTTCGACGGTGGCCAACACATCATGCTGGTTCTCAGCCATGGGACTCGCTTCCGTTGTCCTGCCGGTCACGGCCATACCTCGGGAGTGAAGATCGGGCGCGCGATCCGTGACGAGATGCGCCATCCCTCCGGGGTTTTGGCGTACGTGTCGTGAAACTCGATGACTCGTCCGTTGTCAGTGGCGTAGACCACCGGTTCCCCGTCATTCGCGAGCGGACCGTGATAAACCATGGCGCAGACCACCGCCTCCGCGGAGTCGTCGTCGGCCTTGGTCAAATAAAAGTTCGTCAACAAGTGACGAGTGGTCACCTTCGGCCGATCACGCATCCCCTGACGCATCTCCTCATGGCCGTGATGGACGATTCCGGCCCGGTCAAACACCGCGTCAGAGGTGAAAAGCCGGATCATTGAATCGAATTCACCATTGTCCATAAAGTAGACGAAAGCGTTGTTCAGGCGGCTGAGCTCCCAGTGGAGCGTCACGTCCTGCGGCGTCATCGCGTCTGTTGTCATCGTGTCGGATGTCCCACCGCTAGGCCAAGGCGGCCGGCGGGACGTCCTCTCCCGCGAGCAGCGCCCCGACGATCGTGTAGATCTCTCCACTGGCGGCGGCGTGTTGCGCCGCCGTCCGCACGTCGCGAAGGCGTCGCTGCAAAATCGACTTGTTGTACATGGCGGTGCTGCCTGCAAGTCCGAACGCCTCGTTGACGATCTCGACACACTCGGTGTGGGCCCGTGCCACCATTGCGCGCTGGCGGGTGGCCTGCAGCGGCGAGATGGGTTCGCCTGCCGACGCTGCGTCCCACATCAGCCGGACCTCTTTCTCGGCCAGCGCACGAACCGAACCCAACCGGACGTCGAGTTGCCCTAGCCGGTACTGGAATACGGGGTCTTCAGCCAGTCGCATCGTGGGGTTGAACGCGGGTCGTTTCGTCTTGGCCAACTGACGAAGGTCGCTCAGAGCACCCTCGGCGATTCCCACGACCACCGCGACATGGGTCGGGCCGAGCGCCAAGCGGATAGGCAACCGGAACAGCGTGGTGTCGACGGTGGCCGGTCCGAAGAAGTTACCGACATGCTCATCGGGAACGAATACATCCTTGAGCACAAAGTCATTGCTGCTCGTCCCGCGCAATCCAACAGAATCCCATGTCTGAACGAAATCAGCCTGCTCTGCAGGCACCATCGCGAGCACCATCTCGGGCACACCCGCGTCGGTCATGACCGGCGCGCCCTGCTGCAGCACGATGCAGCTGCCCATCATCCACTGGTGCTCATAACTACCGCTGGCGAGGGGCCACTGACCGTTGACGAGATAGCCACCGTCGGTGCGGATCGCCACACCCTTGGGCGCGAACGCCCCGCGGGCCATGGTGTCGGGTCCTTCTGGATAAATTTCTCCGTCGAGGACGTTCTGGGGAAAACGGCCGAATACCGGCGCGAAGTCAGCACCAATCATCACGGTCCACCCGGCCGAGGCGTCGGCCTTCGCGACCTCTTCGATGACAGCCATGGCCTCGAGGAGGGTCATCTCTTCGCCGCCGTACTGGCGAGGCACAAACATCCTGAAAGCCCCTGCATCCGTGAGCCGTTGGATTAAATCGGCTGGGATCAGCTTGGCCGCCTCGATCTCATCCGCGCGCTGGGCGATCTCGGGAACGAGCGCCCGAACGGCGTCCAGCACGGTGGTGGTCTCGGCCTCGAGGGCTGTCATGTGGGGTCCTCCAATTGACCATGGTTAGGGCTTCGCCAGCCTGCTTGTTCTCGCGTCGGCCTACTTGAATGAAAAGTCCTATTTGAACATTACTTGTATTATGTGTTCATCGTCACCGTGTGGTCAAGGTCTTGGCTGAAGTTCCTTCGCACGGGAGCCGACGCGCACCGGTGATCTGATCGGACCGTCCGAGTGGGCCCGACGCGACCTTGGTGCTCACGGCCACCTCGAGCCGACGAAATTCGCTGCCGCGTAACACCTGTGGGGCAATGCCGGGCTTGAGGTGCAGCCGATGAATCTTCAACGCGGCGATGGTGTTGGTCGCCGCCCGCAACCTCATCGAACACCCTCCATTCCACCCACACCCCAGGCACCTGGCACGAACGCGACCCCATCGCCCGTAGGCTCCCGGTCGATGTCGCTGAAGCGGTCGCCCGTGCCCGATACCGAACGCAGGCATCCTCCGGAGAAGGACGCGCTCGGCAGGCAGACTGCCACCCCACGGCGGATCCAGCGACAGCGAGACGAACGAGGTCACCGCCATGCTGACTGGGTTGCCTTCTGCGCCGACGCCGCACACAGCGGTCACTCCACAGGGAAAGCACCCAGACCCGTACGTAGCGGTCCGGGGCGGATGACACTGAATTCAATTCCGTGGCAGGCTGTTTCGGGTCAGCTGGCCCGCGCTCCTATGGCGATCGCGCACTCGCACGTGAGAGACAATATGCGATTAAGACACCATCTGTATAGTATGTCTAATGCTGGAAATTGCCTCGGGTAGTTTTCACGTCCCAGCCCACCGGAGGAGCCGATCATCATGGCAGACAGCCAGCTACCCCTTCTGATCACTGTCGACCGGTCGAAGTGCTGCGGCTACACCCTGTGTGCCGCCGAAGGTCCCGACGTCTACTCGATCGATGACGCCGGATACGCGGTGGCACCTGAGAGCGTGCCGACTGAACTCGAGGCGCAGGCTTGCCGAGGTGCGGAGGCGTGTCCTGACAGCGCCATCACGGTGCGCCGCGCCGACGCGGGCGAGTGACGTGGCGACGCTTGGGGTCGCCTCAGGTTTCAAACCAGGTACTGGTCGGGAGTCCACCGGGCCAGATATGGCATTGCCAGGATCGCGCGCGGCAGGTCGGCCACATCGCGAGTCGGAAAGACGTACGCCGACATTACGATTCGAAGGATGAGTTCACAGAGTTGACCACTGGTCATACCCATGGACCGCACGCCAAGGGTCAAGCTCAGCGCCGGCGCCAGTAGCTCTTCCAGCACGCCGACGAATTCCGGGAAGATCTGCTGCAAGAAGTCCACTCCGAAGCCCGGTTCAAGGGCAATCACCTGCATGATTTCCGGATGCGCCCGGCCGACGTCGATCATTGCCTCTACGACCGCCCGGACACGAACGTCGAGTTCGGGCCGCTCTTCGACGGCGTTGACTACCGCCCCTTCGAACAGCTTCACGACTCGTACGCCGACCGCATACAGTAGGTCCTGCTTCCTACCGAAATAGTGATACAGCGTTCCGCGGGGGATCCCCGCTTCAGCGCTGACGTCGGTCATCGAAAGCGCTTTGGCGCCACTGCGTGCCAACGTCGTAGTGGTCGCATCGAAGATACGCGCAAGCATGTCGCCGTTCGCCGCCATCAGGGTCCTCCTCGTCTTCCCGCTTCGCAGAGTGTATTCCCGCCCTGCAGAGGAAGAGGTGGGATCCACAGCATTAGGCGTTTCTTTTTGAAACGGATCACGATCCCCCGGTCGACGGCCTGCCAGAAGCTACCGCCTGCATAAAAGGCGTAGTACGAGAAGTACTGTTTAGACACAAACCATACTAAGTGTCTTGTGGACGGCTGCGGCCGGTGCTAGCGTCAGCGCTGCGTCATCATCACCGGGAGTGGTCCCGCCGACCCGAGGCATCGACGCTCGAGGCCGCCGGGACCCTTCGGTTGACCAGCGGCGCGGTCGATCGCGACCTGTCTCTAACAGCCACGGTTTCTTCACGAGGACAAGGGATTATGACGACTACACAGGAGCCCGCTTCAGATCTGGCACAGTTCGACAGGAAGCTTGACGAACTGCACCTCCGTGGCCAGTGGCAGTACGATGCGCAGCTGGTCCAGCTCACCGACGGTCCCGTCCCGGCGGGTGTGCCGTTCCGGTGGTCATGGGAACTCGCGGATCGCGCCCTGACCGAGATGTGCACGGCGGTGTCCGGCGAAACTGCCCGCAGGAACTTCACTTTCATCAACCCGGCTCCTGACGTCAACGGCACGACGCAGACCTTGGCGATGGGTATGCAGATCACCCTGCCTGGCGAGATCGCCCCGGCGCACCGGCATTCCATCAACGCCTTGCGCTTCGTCGTGGACGGTAGCCCCGACCTGTTCACCGCGGTCGACGGAGAGAAACTTGCGATGGAGGACGGTGACCTGATCATCACGCCGGCCTATTCCTGGCACGATCACCACAACGAAAGCGACAAACGCGGCGTCTGGGTCGACATCCTCGACGTACCGCTCATGGGTTACCTGCGGCAGATGTTCTTCGAACCGTTCGGTGGGCGCACGCAGCCGTTGCACGAAGACGCTGCTGCCTTCACCAGCAGTCGCGCCTCCCACATACGCCCCGCGTGGGAAGCTCGACAGGGTGAACGGATTCCGTTCCGTTACGCGTGGAGCGAGGTTCGGGCCGCCTTGGACACGCATCGCCACAGTAGCGGAAGCCCGTTCGACGGCGTCATCCTGCACTACGCCCACCCGATCAGCGGGGGCCCGACACTGCCCACTATCGACTGCTTCGCACAGCTGCTCCGTCCGGGTCTGTGCACCGAACGCCACCGCCACACTTCCAGTGCGGTCTACTACGTCGTCGAAGGCGAAGGCACCACAGTTGTCGGTGACGAGGAAATTCAATGGTCTGCCGGCGACTCGTTTGTAGTGCCCAACTGGATGTGGCACGCCCACATGAACCGGTCCTCCGAGGTCGACGCCGTGCTCTTCTCCGCAACCGACGCTCCCATGCTCGAGGTGCTCGGAATGTACCGCGAGGAGCCGCGTCACTCGTTCGGTACCCAGCCGTATCCCGCGGTGCCAGGCGATCTGGCATCCCCGGCGAATAAGAGGGTATGACCATGACGATCACCCGTGCAGACATCAGAGGGATCGTGGGCATCGTTCCGACGCCTGCGACCAGCGACGCCGATGACTGGCGCTGCCTGAACAGCGTCAATGTCGCTGAGACCGAGAAAATGGTCGAGCAGGTCGTCGAGGCCGGGATCGAGCTCGTGATGTCCACCGGAACCTTCGGCGAGTGCGCATCGCTGACTCATCAAGAATGGCTTCAGTTCTCGTCCTGCGTCGCCGAGACGATCCGGGGTCGGGTGCCCTTCTTCGCCGGCGTGACGACGTTGAACACCCGCGACACCATCGCACGAGGTCGCGAAGCGATCGATGTGGGCGCCGACGGACTGTTCGTAGGTCGTCCGATGTGGCTGCCGCTCGACGACGCCGGCATCGTGCGCTTCTATCGCGATATCACCGAGGCGTTGCCCGGGGTACCGGTCGTCATCTATGACAACCCCGCCGCGTTCAAAGGAAAGATTAGCGTCGAGGCCTACCGGCAACTTGCCGATGCGCCCGAGGTCGTGGCGACCAAGCACGCAGGCGGACCGACACTGGAGGGCGACATCGAGGCCTTCGGCGACAAGGTTGCCGTGCTGCCCCTCGACAGCGACTGGGTCCGCGTTGCCAAGCGCTTTCCCGCTAGGGCCACGGCTTGCTGGTCGGGGAACGTGGCCTGTGCACCGTCCCCGTTGGCTGCGCTGTCGCGCGCCGTGCTGTCCGAGGACTGGGCACAGGCGGATCGCATTTCCGAGCAGGTGAACTGGGCGTTGGCCCCGCAGTTCGGCGGTGACATGTCGCGCTTCATGGATTACAGCATTCCGGTCGGGCGTGGCCGGTTCCGCGGAGCGGGCTTGATCGACTGCGGGCCCAGTCGGCCGCCTTACACCGATGCTCCGCCCGACATGGTCGCTGGCGGTGAGGAGACCGGCCGCCGGTGGGCGGAACTGGAGCAGAAGCACCGCGGTTTGCGCTGAGGTGACCTAGGACGGTTCCGTTCTAGTGACTGAGTTTCGTTGGGCGGGAGCAGGTTTGGCGCGGATGGGCGACGAGGATCACATGCAAGGCACTTAGACGGATACCAGCTGGGTCGATTTGATGAAGTGCTGCTGCTGGTCGGCGATCGGTTGTCTGCGGGCAGTATCCGTCTGCCGGCCGAGCACGGTGGGGCCATGACGGGGTGTTTCGGATCGTGCGGCGGGTGCCCGAGATCGGCTGATTTGCACCGTTCAACTTCAAGCCCCCCGTGTCATAAGTCGCGAGCACGGACCGCCAATTCCGGCACCGCTGCAGGTCACTACATCAGCGACGTCCTAGGCGGTGCCACCGTCACTGATCGCCATCACCACCGCCTTCGGCTCGGTGAAGAATTCGCGGCTGAATGTGCCACCCTCACGGCCGATTCCGGAATCACCCACCCCGCCGAACGGCGCCCGCAGGTCACGAATGAAAAAGCAATTCACCCACACGGTGCCCGCGTTCAGCGCGGCTGCCACGCGGTGGGCACGCGAGAGGTTCTCGGTGAACAACATCGCGTTTAGCCCGTAGGGTGTGTCGTTGGCTGCAGCAATGCCGTCTGCCTCGGTGTCGAACGGCGCGACGACCGCGACGGGGCCGAAGATCTCTTCACGGCAGAGGCGCGCGGTTGCAGGCAGGTCGGTTACGACCGTCGGGTGGATGAGCCACCCCTCGCCCTGACCACCCGTGCGCATGGTGCCCCCTTCGGCGGGGATCCCCTCGACGTAGGAGCGGACCTTCTTCCAGTGTTCTTGCGAGGCCAGCGGTCCAACCTGGGTGTCAACGGCTTTCGGATCTCCAGCAATCAGCGATTCGGAGGCTCTCACAAAACGTGCCAAGAACTCGTCGTAGACCTGCCGCTGGACGTACAGGCGGCTACCGGCGAGGCACACCTGCCCGGCATTGGAGAAGATGGCCCGGATCGACCAGCTCACCGCGCTGTCGAGGTCGGCGTCGGCGAAGACCAGGTTGGCACCCTTTCCGCCCAGTTCCAGGCTTACCGGGGTCAGGTGGGCCGCCGCCGCCGCCGCGATGGTTCTGCCGGTACCGGTTTCGCCGGTGAAGGTGATCCTGTCAACGCGGGGATCGCCGGTGAGCGCGGATCCCACAGAATCGGGACCATATCCGTGCACGACATTCAGGACGCCATCGGGCATCCCGGCCTGCAGGGCAAGTCTCGCCAGGATGGTCGCCGACGCGGGAGTGTCCTCGGCAGGTTTGAGGACGACCGTGTTTCCCCACGCGAGGGCCGGCGCGACCTTCCACGTCTCGAGCATCAGCGGGAAGTTCCACGGTGCGATCGCGGCGACGACACCCGCCGGCTCGAATCTGGTGTAGGCATGGTGACCGGTGTCCATCGGCAGTGCTTCACCGGCTGAGAGCCGCGCATGGTCTGCGAAGAAACGGAAGTTCTGCGCAGACCGCGGCACGTCGTTGCCTCGTGTGTCGGTGATCGGCTTTCCCATATCGGTGGTGTCCGCGAGGGCCAGCTCGTCGCGATGCTCGATGATTAGATCGGCCAGCCGGTGCAGAATCGCGCCCCGCTCAGCCAAACCCATTCGTGGCCAGGGGCCTTCGTCGAAGGCCCGGCGCGCCGCGGTTACGGCCCGGGCGGCCTCCTCAGCGCCGCCGAGCGCCACCCTGGCCCACGGCTGGCGGGTCCACGGATCGACGGTGTCGAAGCACGCCTGACTGGCCGACTCGGTCTCTTCACCATCGATGACGTGAGGTATGAGCTCGGTCATGATCATGAACTCTTGTTGCGCTCGGCGATGGTCACGTCACCGGCGGCCCAATGGGTATCGGGAACTTCACGCAGGACCACCCGGATGGCGGAACGTGAGACGCCCAGCGCCGTCTCGACGGCGTCGGTCAACTCGCTGATTAGCGTGCGTAACTGGTGTGGTGCCCGGCCCTGGACCAGGGTGACTTCGACTAACGGCATCGCGTTACTTCCCTTCGTGGACGACCAGTGAGCCTAGGTTCGAAAAATGCATTCTCACAACGCTTTTAGGACCGAGCGCAACCGCATCGGTCATCCCGCCGGTGAGCACAATCCAACCGCGTTCGATCGCCAACCCCCGGTCGGCGAGCACGTTCGCCGCCAGCGCCAGCGCCTCCGCAGGGTGACCTTGAACCGCGGCTCCGGTGGCGCTGTCGACGATGACGCCGTCGACTTCGACTAAGCACGCCTCCAGTGAGAGGTCCAGTTCTTCCGGCGGCAATCCGATTGGGCCCGTCAGATATCGACCCGATGAGGCGTTGTCGGCGACGACGTCAGGCAGCGTGAACCGAAAATCGCGATAGCGGGAGTCAATGATCTCCATGCCCGCGTAGACGTGCCCCACCGCTGACATCGCTTGTGCCGCTGTAACACCGGGACCGCTCAACCGCTCCTTCATGACGAAGACGAGTTCCGGCTCGACGCGCGGATGAATCAACACGCCCGCCGGCAACGGCGCCCCGGCGGGCAGCGTCATCGCATCGGTCAGCCACGCAACGAGCGGCGACGAAATACCCATTCGCTGCTGCTTGGCTCGAGACGTCAGGCCCAGCTTCACACCGACGACGCTTTCACCACGCTCGACTCGGCGGCACAACGCCTCGTCCTGAACCGCATAGGCGGTCCTCAGGTCGAGGTCGGCCCAATCATCGGTGATCGGGTTGCGGGCGGTTCGCGTGTCCTCTGCGTCAAGCAGCGCGGAGGCCGCCCGATCAACGGTCCATTTATTCACGACTCTCCTGCGGCGAAACGTGTGGTGACGAGCCCGAGTTGGGCAAACTGCGCGGTCCAGACATCGCCTGGTCGCACCGGTTGTGCCGCGGTCACCGAACCCGGCAGCACGACATCACCGGCTCTCAGGCAGTCGTTCTGCTGACCCAGGGTGTTGGCCAGCCATGCCAGCGATATCACCGGCGAGCCGAGCGCCGCTCCCCCGGCACCCGTCGCGACCACCTCGCCGTTGCAGTACAGGTTGCATCCGAGGAGCCGAAGGTCCGCATCTGTGGGTCGAACAGGACGCCCGCCGAGCACGACTCCCCCCGACGAGGCGTTGTCGGCAACCGTGTCGGCGACGCTGATACGCCAGTCGGCGATGCGGCTGTCGATGATTTCCAGTGCCGGCAGCACGAAGTCCACCGCGGCCAGGGCCTCGGCGACTGTCACGCCGGGACCGGCAAGGTCACGCTTGATTACTAGGGCGATCTCCGGTTCGACACGCGGCTGCAGGAAAGCAGTCACCGGGATGGGATCGGACTCTGGGTGGAACATCTGGTCGTGCAAGACACCGAAATCCGGTTGATTCACCCCCATTTGGCGTTGCATGGCCGCAGAGGTCAGGCCAACTTTGTGGCCTTTGATGATCCGGCCTTCGGCCATCCACCGGTCGACCTGTGCTCGCTGGATGTCGAAGCCCTCCGCCACGGTCAAGTCAGGGAATCGGTCGGTCAGCGGGGCGATCGGGCTGCGCGTCTGGTAGGCCGCCAGCAGCTCCTCGGCCATCTGATGGCACTCTTCGGTACGCATCACACGCTGAGCTCAGGCGCAACGACAGAAAGCGATGCTGTCGAGCGGCCTACGAGTTGACTCTGGGAGACGGTCCGCTGGGTTGGACCCAACCACATATCGATCGAGCCCGGCTCTCCGAGCTCGAACATGCGGGGGGTCCACGCCTCGTCTTCAATCAACTGAACCCCGAATGAGTACTCGTAGGTCAGGTTGTCGGGCCCGAGGAAGTAGACGAAGATGGCCGTCGACGTCGGGTGACGGCCTGGCCCATGCAGAATCTGCACATCGTTCTGTTGCAGGAATCGCCAATTGCGCATCACATCGTCGAGCGTCTCGACCTGGAAGTTGATGTGACAGAAGCCTGGTCCCGCGTCGCTCTGGAAGAACGCGAGCTTGTGATGGACGGGGTCTATTCGCATCAGGCAAGCGCCCTCACCGATCCAGTCGGACACCTTGGCGCTGAACACCGTAGACCAGAAGGCGTGCGCAGCCCGTACATCGGGGGCATCGAGGCACAGGTGGCCGAACTCCGTGATACCTGCGGCGGGTCGACCGAAGTTGATCGGACGCGCCAGGGTGCTCTGGCCCGTGACCAATTCGACGTGATTGCCGAAGGGGTCGTCGAAAGCGATGAAATTGCGAACATGTCGGTGTCGCGCTTCCTGTTCGGTGCCACGCGAAACCGTGCAGCCGTACTGCTGCAACTCGACTTCGGCTGACTCGAGCGCGGCATCGTCTCGCAACGAGAACGCCGATGCGAGGACGCCGGGCCGGTTGCTTTCGATCAGCGCTAGGCAGTGATGACGGCCGTCGGCCCGCAAATAGGTGACACCTTGGTCCTGCGCGACCGGATCCAGTCCCACGATGTCGACCGCGAAGCGGGTCGCACGCTGGAGATCGGTCACCCCCGATCGCACGTAAGCAATGTCCTGCAGTTCGATCATCTCCGACCTTCCTGAACCTGACGAGGCAACTCAGCCCGCACCGCGACATCCCAGATGCGCCACTCGGTTTTTACTTATGCTTGTGAACTATATTGCGTACTGCCCTTCGGGTCAAAGCCGTCCCTGCACACCTAGGGAGGTGGCGAGCGCAATGACCCCTGTCGGATCGAAGTCGCAAGATTCGCCCTGCGCAACAGGCCATTACGTGACCTGGTCGCGGCCACGTAGCGGTGTGCGGTAGCGTCCGAATTAGTTATAGTTATGAAATATTTGTGGATATAGGCTCAACGGCAGGTTTAACCGCTAGAGTCGGCTTACGCTGACGAGTGGTCCTCCAGAAAGTGGGCATAGCACGTGCAATCCTCTCTCGAAAGCAACAAGACGGACGTCGCTAGGCTGCTCGACCGTGACTGGCGGATGCTCATCGGGGGCGACCGCGTCAGCGCCGCTGACGGCGCGGCGATGGAGATCACCGCCCCGCATGACGGCTCCACCATCGCCCGCGTTCCTGCCGCGGGCCTCCCCGACGTTGACGCAGCTGTCGCGGCGGCGGTGGCGGCGTTCCCGCAATGGCGCGGCACCACATTGCTTGAGCGCTCGGAGATGATTAGGTCGTTCGCGCAGAGATTGCGTGCCCGCGCAACCGATTTCGGTCTGCTCGACGCTATCGACACCGGCAATCCCGTGACAGCCATGGTCGGCGACGTCATTATGGCTAGCCGGTGGCTCGACTACCACGCGGCGGTGGCCTTCAGCGTCACCGGCGACACCCTTCCGTCGATGACGCGCAGCTGGCTGATGACCCGCAAAGAACCGTACGGCGCGGTCGGGCGGATAATTCCCTATAACCACCCCATCCTGTTCGCCGCCGCCAAAGTAGGCGCTCCGCTGATCACCGGCAACACACTGATTCTCAAGGTGCCCGATCAGGCTCCGCTGTCCTCCCTGCTGATGGCCGAGGTGGTTCTCGAGTCGTTTCCGCCCGGCGTTGTCAACATCATCTCGGGAAGCGGTGCGGTGGCGGGAGACGCACTGGTCCGACACCGCGACGTCAAGCGCATCGCACTCATCGGCAGCGTCCCCACTGGCCAGAAAGTGATGGCCGCGGCAGCCGAGGCGGGCATCAAACACGTCACCCTGGAACTCGGCGGCAAGAACGCGATGATCGTCTGCCCAGACGCCGACCCGACCGCCGTCGTCGAGGGCGCGGCTTTCGGCATGAACTGTCATTGGAGCCAGGGACAGTCCTGCGGATCGACGACCCGGCTCTTTCTTCACGAGTCACTTCACGACCAGGTGGTTTCCGGCCTGGTCGAGCGATTGAAGTCGATCAGGATCGGTCATCCGCTGGATCCGGCCACCGAGATGGGATGCCTGGTATCCCAAGCGCAGTTCGACAAGGTGAATCACTACATCGACGTCGCGAAACGCGAAGGGGCTAGCTTGGTCACCGGCGGCGGACGGCCGCCGGGGAAGCAATTCGAGGCGGGCTTCTACGTCGAGCCGACGGTCTTCGCCGACGTCGACATGTCGATGACCGTTGCCCGTGAGGAGATTTTCGGCCCGGTCTTGTCGGTGCTGCGATTCACAGATCTTGACGCCGCCATCGCTCAGGCCAACGCACTACCGTTCGGTCTAACCGGCGCGATCTGGAGCAACGACATCACGACCGCAGTCTCGGTGGCAGACAGGCTTGACACCGGCTATGTGTGGATTAACGGCAGCGGCAGCCACTTTCTGGGTGCGCCGTTCGGTGGGCGCAAGGACAGCGGAACAGGTACCGAAGAGGGAGTCGAGGAATTGGAGAGTTACCTCCAGACCAAGACCGTCAACATTCCTCTCCCGTGAGTTGTAAACCATTCACCCGACACCGCGACAAATTTGTTGACGTCGGTACTGTACAGAACCGGAACTATCCACAATCGTGATCAAATCGGGAGGCGATCCCATGCCGCGACGACCCCGTAACCCACGCTCGATCGCCGAGGAGATCGCAAGGGCGGCCGACCGGGAGGATCCGGGATTCGACACCGCAGTCCTGGGACTGACGTTGGCGCTGTTCCGTACCGCGACCGCCTTTGAGCGGGCTCACGTCAGCGAACTACTGCCGCATGACCTGAACATCAGCCAGCTCAATATCCTCACGGTGCTCGACCGCGCCTCGGAGCCGCTGACGATGGGGGCTCTTGGTCAGGCGGTCTCCGTGCTGCCGGCTAACCTGACCGGTGTCGTGGACGGGTTGGCGCGGCGGGGTTACGTCGAACGCATAACGAATCCCGATGACCGTCGGTCCTTCCTGATCCGCATCGGTAAACCCGGCCGCGCCTTTCTACGCAAGTTTCTGCCCGGACATTGGGCATACCTACAGACCCTGATGAGCGATCTGACACCCCCGCAGAAGCGTCAGCTGCAGACGTTGCTCGGCAAGTTCTACGACTCGATCGAACAGAACTGCCAGACCGTCACCAATGGCGCCGATCTCAAGCGCCCACGCCCGAGGCTCCGTGGTCAGGTGTCTTCATGAGACTACCGGCGTCTTTTCAGGCGATATTGTGATCGATCTCCACACCCATGGCCTGCCCCGCTCCCTACCCAACTTCGGCCGACGCTTCGCGGGTTCCTGGCTGGAACTGGTGGAAACCGGTCCGTGTAGCGCCGATATCATGCTCGGCGACCGGCACTTTCGTTCGATCACGGACCAATGCTGGAACCTGGAGCGACGACTCGCCGACATGGAGACTGACGGCGTTGCAAGACAGGTTATTTCACCCATACCGATAACTTTCTCTTATGGTCTGAGCGCCGATGGCGTGGCCGAGATGGCGCGGGTGCAGAACGAATGGATCGCCGACGCGGTTCGCGCATATCCGGCGCGGTTCAGCGGGCTGGGCACAGTCCCGCTGCAGGACCCGGACCGGGCCGCGGAGATGGTCGTCGAAATTCGGCAGGTTCTCGGCCTCGCTGGTGTCGAGATCGGCTCGAACGTCCGCGGACTTAATCTCGACGACCGCGCGCTGGATCCCTTCTTCGCGGCCTGTGCCGATCACAGCGCTCTGGTCTTTGTACACCCGTGGCAGGTGCTGGGTTCGGATCGGCTCACGAAGTACGGTCTCGCCGATTCCATCGGAATGGGCGCTGAGACGGCGACGGCTGCAGCGTCATTGGTGATGGGCGGCGTTCTTGACCGCCATCCCAACCTCGACATTCTGCTCGCTCACGGCGGAGGTGCATTTCTGGCACTGCTTCCGAGAATCGAGCGATTCTGGGAGAACTCATCGGCAGTGACGTACTGCAGCGACCGTCCGTCGAGTTATGCCGGCCGCTTCTATTACGACTCGCTGCTCTTCGACGAGGACGCGGTTGCGGCTCTGGTCGGGCGGGTCGGGGCAGATCGGGTGGTGGTCGGCACCGATTATCCGTTCGCCATCGCCGAACGACCAGCAGGAGCGGCCCTGCTCGGCGCCGGTCTCCCCGACGCGGTCACTTCGGCGGTCAGCGTGCTGACCGCCGAGAGGATCCTTGGACTCGCCTGAGTCACAGCGGGTTTGTTGGGGCTACACGCGCGCTGCGCTGACGGTCGACGGTACGAACACATCCTCGAGTCGCAGCGGGCGTTCGCTGAACCCCTGCTCGTGCGCGTAGGCCAGCAGTGCCTGTAGGGCGGCGAGGTTCTCAGCGACGCCGCAGCGGAAGGGATCGCCGAGAATGTCTTTTTCTGCTTCCGCGTAGGAGGACTCCCATATCAGGCTGGTCGTGCAGACTGCGGTGTCGATAAGCTCCCGCTGTACGGGTTTGCGGGCCCGTTCGAACGCATCGACGAGGTTGTTGGCCACCCATGGATGAGCGGTCAACACCGAACGTTTGACGACCACCACATGCATGATCGGAACAATCTGAGTCGCCTCGAAATAGGCGCGCTCCACGGCACGGAAGTCTGGCCACAACCGTCGAATCCGCGGATCGCCTTGCAGGAACGCCCGTGGGGCACGCGCTGTGATCAGTCCGTCCAGTTCACCGCGGATCAGCTGTTCGCTGAGGGTGTCCTCGTCGTCGATGCGGGACACGTCGAAATAGGCAGGGGGTGTCACCGGCGCCTTCTCCTGACGACCCGGCTCCTCGAGACCACCTGTGCGCCAACGGATCGACGCGAGATCGACACCGTGGTGCTCGCCCAGTATGCCGCGCATCCACAACGAGGCGGTCATGCTCCATTCGGGGGTCCCGATGACGCCGGCGTTGAGGTCGGCCGCCTCGGACACATTCGCGTCGTCGCGCACGTAGACACTGGAGTGGCGGAAAAGCCGAGACGGGAAGACCGGGAGGGCGACGAAAGGCCGATCGGGATCGTCAACCGTGGACAGGTATGCGCCCATCGAATACTCGGCCACGTCGAACTCGCCGTACTTGCCCTGGCGCCAGAAGAGGTCTTCGATCGCGGTGTGCAGGTAGCGCATCCGTATACCCTCAGGTGCGACCTCGCCCGTGTAGAGGCGACGCGTTCTGTCATAAAGTTCGCCACCGTAGGTCAATTCGAGACGCTCTGCCCGGTTCATGGCAGCAGTCCATCGATCTCATCGGTAGCAGCAATCAGCTCACTGAGCACTGTTCTGCGCAAGCGCTTAGTCATTCGGCTGACGGGCACCGATGCGTTGAGGGCATACGATCCGCCGCGCAGCGCTACTGCGATGGAGATCACGCCCACCTCGCCCTCTTCATTACTGATGGCATACCCGCGCTTGCGCACCTCGGCGAGCTCCGCATCGAGCGCCACCCTCGATGCAATGGAATTCCGCGTCATCTGGATCAGATCGGCGTGGGGATAGAGCCGGTCGAGCTCCCCGGGCCCAAGAGCGGAAAGCAACGCCTTGCCGGTCGACGTGCAGTGTGCGGGCATCGCCACGCCCAGACGGTTAGACACCCGCAGCGCCTGCGGACTCTCGATGGAGGCGACGAAGTCGACCTCGGCGCCTTCCAGCCTTCCCAGATGCACGGTTTCCTTTAGACCGGCGTTCAGTTTTTCCAACACCGGCCGGGCACGGTCGCGGACATCCAGCTGGCGCAGCACGCTGAAGGCGAGCAGATCCAGACCCGGTCCTACACGGTAGGCCCTAGTTTTCGGATCCTGGCGGATCAGTCCGCGGTAGGACAGCATGGCGAGTAGCCGGTGCGCCGTTGAACTCGCCACGCCGAGGTAGGCGCTCACATCGGTAAGCCGGAGTTCATTCCGGGTCGCCAGGAGCATGACGATCTGCAAGGCGTTGTCGACCGATTCCACGGGGTACTGGGGTGTCGGCCCGTATGCCCGGGCAACGATCGGTTCTGCTTCCATAGTCATCCGGTGATCACCCTCCGGCCGATTGGCCTACGTTGAGCTGCGGTAAGCGTTCCACTTCCGCCAGGCAGTCGGCGACGGTCGTTCCCGCGCCAATCATTCTGCGGCACAGCATCAAGGCCTTCGGCCAGTTGACGGTGACAGCCGCAGTCAGCATCCCGTCCTGATCGCCGAATACTGCTGCACTCTGCGGCGGGTCGACGTCCAGGTCGCCAACGATCCGATCGAGCGTCGCTCGGTGCGGCCGCCCGGCGATTTGTATCTTCCAGTCGTACTGGTCACTCCACACGTATTCGGTCGGAGCGTAGGAACGCAGTTCGTCGGGGTGGGTGATGTTGTGGGCCACACAGGCGGCCTGCTCGGCGGCGTTGGTCCAGTGCTCGACGCGTACATCTTCCTTATGCCCAGGATGACGCCAGCGCACCACGTCACCGACCGCGAAGACGCCCGGATGCCCTACCGCGCGGCAGAATTCGTCGCACACCACGCCATCGTCGATCAGCAGTCCGGAGGAGGATAGCCAGGCGTCGTTGGGGATGGCGCCAATACCGACGACCACGATGGCCGCGCGCAGCGTCTCGTTGCTCGTTAGGGTGACGCGAAGATCGCCCTCGCGACCATCGACCGACTCGACACCGGCGCCGAATCGCGTCTGCACCCCGTGCCTCGCGTGCACGCTGGTGAGGATGGCGCCGAGTTCAGCCCCGACGATCCGGCCGATCGGCGCGGTGAGCGGATCGACGATGGTCACGTTCCGCCCCGCGGCGTGCGCAGTCGAGGCCACCTCGGCGCCGATGAACCCGCCGCCCACGACTACCACCGGTCCGGCGGCCGCCAGCGCGCGAGCCAGTCCACGGCTGTCGTCGAGCGTCCGCACGAGATAAACGCCGGAGGCCACCGGCCACGGGGCCGGTCGCGCATCAGCGCCGGTGGCGACGACCAGGATGTCGAATGGGACGCGCGCGCCGTCGGCGAGGACCACCGCTCGATCAGCAAGATCAAGTTGCTCAGCTGCGTTGCCGAGGCGCAGTTCGATACCGGCCTCGTCGGCTTGCTCCGCGGTGAGCATCGTCAGCCGGCTCTGATCCCACGAGCCTGCGAGGAACTGCTTAGAGAGGGGCGGCTTGTCGTAGGGCAGATTGCTCTCGCGGCCGATCAACACGATTCGGCCGCCGAAGCCCTGGGATCGTAGCGCCTTCGCGGTGCGCACTCCGCCGACGGACGACCCCACGATGACGACGGTCTGCCCGGACATCAGTCGGCCTCGATGCTCAGGGCGTTCACGGGGCAACTGCCAACCGCGTCCTCGATTCGTGAGCGCTCAGGCTCTGCGAAGGTGTCGCGCAACAGCACCACCACGCCGTCGTCGTCGACATCGAAGGTGTCGGCAGCGCCGGTTACGCAGTTGCCATAACCCTGGCACGACTGGTAGTCAGCGTGGAGTCTGGGCATAGTTGTCCCCTCTCTTCCGATCGTGCGGTGCGAGTGCTCAACTGCGCTTCCTCGGGGCCGCGGCAACGCTCATGCCTCCGTCGGGGTGGATCACGTCGCCGGTGATGCCACGGGCGCGATGCGATGCCAGGAAAACGTAACTCCACGCGTGGTCCTCAGCGGACAAGGCGACCTGCAGGGGAACGCGCGCCGACATCTCTTCGGCACGACCGGGCACTTTCGAGATGCTGCGGTCCGCCATGCCCAGAACGGCCAGGCCGCGAAGGTCGGTACCCAGGGTGGCGCCGGGGGCAACACCGTTGACCCTGATCTGCGGCGCCAGGTCATGAGATAGCGCGGTGACCAATCCGCGGACGGCGAATTTGGAAGCCACGTAGAGCACCCCACCTCGCCCCGCGTAGTACCCGGACGTGGACTCGGTCAGCACGATGGCGGGCCGCTCGGATTCACGCAGCGCGGGAAGCGCCGCCTTGACCGAATGCAGGTAGCTTCTGACGTTGACGCGAAAGATCTCGTCGAATGCCTCGTCGAGCACGTCCACGTCGATTTCTTCAATGCTGCGGTAAAAGTCGAACACCCCAACGCAGTTGACCAGCACGTCCAGACCGCCGAACGCCTCGACAGCGGCGTCGACGGCCGCGTCATTGGCGGCGCGCAAGCTCGCATCGCCACACACCACGGGGACGTCGGGATGCTGGGCGCTCAGCGCCGAGCACTTCTCCTCATCGCGTTCCAGAACAGCCACGCGCGCACCCTCATCCAGGAAGGCGTCGACCACCGCCCTGCCGATCCCCGAACCGGCGCCCACGACAAGAGCCCGCCGACCGGTGAGCCAGCCGGTCACCACGACTCCGGAGCGGACTGACCCGACCGCTCGTCGACCAGGGATCCGAAGGGGTGTCCGATCATTGCCGAGAATGTCGCGGTCGACTGCCACGTCAGGGCCTCGACTTCGAGAGGACACAGCGCCACCCACTGCCCGGACTTCTGCGATTCGATCAGCAGCCGCGAGCCGTTGCGGGTATCGACCCGGGTGAGGCGCACCTCACTGAACTCGTTACCGATTGTGATCGGTTCGCCGACAACATGTTTGAGCAGCTCACTGCGTGCCGCGCCCGGCGAGCCAGTCTGCTCACGCTCGGGGGGCGTCACAGAAACACCGCCAGATTCTGCATCCGGATGACGGATTCGTCGACCGAGATGATGCGACGGGCCAGCCGCCACTGCTCGCCCTCGAGCCGCAGCAGGTCCTCCCGGCCCGCGGATAGAAAGGCACCTTCCCGCACGTCGCCTCTACTCCGGAACAGGAGGGTGGCGGACTCGACGATCAGGTGGTCCGGGTCGTCGGTAGCGAAGGTCCGCACGTTCGACAGGTGGTGGCGCAGCCGGGACGGCGGATCCTCGGTCCAGGCGTGTTCGGTGAGGAAGCGGGCTACCCGGCGAGACAACGAGTACTTGTCTTCATCGAAATGTGCCATGCCAGGCGAAGTGTCGTAGCCGGCGGCCAGTGCCGTCGTGACCCTGACCGGCATCAGATAGTGGATGTCCTCAGAGAGAACCTCGAGCCACTGCGAATACGCTTGTGCGTCCAGCAGATAGGACTCGTCCACCAGCCACTGGTGGGCGACCAGGTGCCGCTCATCGTCGAATCGCAGTGTCTTGCCTGTCCGGGTGACGCGCGATGCCGACCCTCCGAGTCGGGACCGGCTGGAATGGGTGTCGGGGGCGGTGCTCATACTCGCGTCACCGTCCCGGGGCCGCCATTGACCGTCACACCGTCGGATGGTTCCGGGCGTGCCGTCTCAGCAGAACCTGCTTGTAGATCATTTGCCCAGCGCCGCAAGAGCTCTCGCTGATTGAACTCGCTGTAACCTTGACGGGCGATACCCGGTCCGCTGAATCGGTCGGCAGGCAGTGGAGGCGCTACCTCCGAGTCATCGGCGAGCAGACCCATCCGGCTGTTGAGCAGTAATCGCCGCGCCATCGAGCCGGCCGCGGTGTTGGTCAGCGACACCCAGTTCTCGACATCGTCCTGTTCGAACATGCCGGTACTACCGAAGCACATGAGATAGGCCTTGTAGGACAGCGCCTTGAACTCTTCCGGGGCGTCGGCGTCCACGGCGAACCATGACAGCACCTCGGTCTCGTCCTCGCTGATCGGCTGCCACTGCCGCAGCGTGATGAACGGAAGCACATCGTCGCTGTCGGCGACCTTCGGCCAGTTGTGCACGAATGACAGGTTGGGATACAGCGTTGCGGCACTGAACATGAAGCCGTCGGTACCGATAAGGGCGATCTGTTCCGGCGACCAACTCTGCTTCATCCGCTCGATCATCTGGTCGGGATAGCCGACGTACCGAAGCCGGTCCACCAACGATCCGTCAGGCAGTTTGTAGGTGGTTCCGCCGCCATTGCCGGCCCAGTACAGCGCGCCCTCTTTGCGCTTCTGCGCGTTGGGCTCACGAAAGAGCCCGATCTCGACCACCGAGGTGTGCGTTTGGGGCGTGTGGTACATATCGCCGGCGAAGTTCTCGGCGCCGATCTTCCAGTTGGCCTTGATCCGCCAGCGTTGTGGTCCGTGCAGCTCAATGCCACGCGAGCTCTGCCGCGTGTAGAAGTCGAGGTAGAACCGGAAGTCCCCCAGGTAATCTTCCAGTGGCGGCGCCTGGGCGTTCAGGCTGAGAAAGATCATGCCGTTGTAGACGGCAACGTTGGGAGCCGGCAGAAGCCGTTGTCCCTTGCGGGCAAATCCTTCCTCGCCGCCGTAAGCATCCTGATGGAAGGGTAATCCCACGATCCTGCCGTCATTGCGGTAGGACCATCCGTGATACGGACAACGGAAGTGCGAGGCGTTGCCCATCTCCGCCCGGCATACCTGCATGCCGCGGTGCAGACACATGTTGAAATGCGCACAGACATTGCCGTTTTCGTCGCGGGTGATGATGAACGAGTCCTCGAGAATCCGCCGCACGACATAGTCTCCTGGCTGTGCGATCTCCGATTCGTGGCCGACGAAAATCCACGCCCGGGCGAAGATGTGCTGCTTCTCCAACTCATAGATCTCCCGGTCGTTATAGATGTGGGCCGGGATCATGCCTCGGCGAACCTCATCGAGGACCACGGACTGGTCGGTCATGACACCTTCCTTCTGCAACGGGGCAACGCCCCCTTGGTGGCAGGACCGCTCTCTGCAGGAAGACATGAGCTGCAAATGAGTTGGGTCCTATGATCGGGGGCTACGTTGGACAACGCCTGTCCCACAACGACGGGATCGATACCCATGCCTGGTCGCAACTCTCCGTTCGTTGGCCCCGCGGGTACGAATAAGTCAGCTCAGATGACGAAACGTCTACTATGGATAGTACAGATTGCATAATATGTGTTCAATAGGTAACCCTTGCCCGCCGGTACGGTGCTGACAGCGAACCAGCCCCGACCGCCGACCCCTCAATCCTTCGGCGTCGACCGTCCCCAACCCGCGTTGCGCGTCATGTCCTTGAGCAGCGGCACGGCCCGAAAGGTCAGCGGAGTCGTCAGCGCCAACGTCGTCGTCGAGTGCACCACCCCCGGAATACCGACCACCTGCTCGATCAACTGTTGGAGTCCGGCCTGTGTCTCGGTAGCGACGCGGACCAGAAGATCTTCGCGCCCTGTGGTCGCGTGGATCTCCAGCACCTGAGGTATCCCGATGAGAGCTTCCACGATTGGGCCGAGGCGGCCCTGTTGCACCTCGAGTCCGATGAAGGCCTGCGTGGCGATTCCGATCCGTGCGAGGTCGAGTTCGGGGCGGTAGCCGGCGACCAGCCCGCCCTCTTCGAGTCGCTTCAGCCGGGATTGCACGGTGTTACGCGAAATGCCCAGCCTGGACGCCAGTTCCAGGACTCCGGCCCGCGCGTCGCGCGCGAGCATCTCGAGCAGATCGACGTCGAGCCGATCAATGCTGAACATTCGAGTCACCCCACTAAGTTGTTTTACCTGTACAACTGAACTATTTGCTCAGTTGAAACAAGATTAGTTGACCTGAAATCCATTCCAGACCAACCTGATAGGAACTTTCGAACCACATGCCACCCGCGACTCATTAACCCCTGAACGGCGCATCACCTTGACTGATCTTTGTACAGCCGGGCCCGACCCCGACCTCAACGCGCGGTACCGGCCATCCTCCGGGCCAGTCCTGCTGACTGGAGTGCAAGCAATCGCTCGATTGATGGTCGAACAGCACGAACGGGACGCCCGCAATGGCCACCACGTCGCCACCTTCGTCTCGGGGTATCAGGGCAGTCCGCTTGGCGGACTGGACCAGCTGTTAGCCAGCCTGCCCAACCTCGAATCCGAGCATCATGTCTACCTTGTGCCGGGAGTCAACGAAGAACTCGCCGCCACGTCGGTGTGGGGTAGCCAGAATGACCTGCCCCGTGGTAGCCGCAGCTACGACGGGGTGATCGGTGTCTGGTACGGCAAGGGCCCTGGGCTAGACCGCGCCAGCGACGCCCTGCGCCACGGAGCGATGTATGGGGCAAACCCCGCAGGCGGTGCGCTCGCCCTGGTCGGTGACGACCCCGGCGCGAAGTCCTCGAGCCTCCCGGTCGCCAGTGAGCGATCCCTGGCGGCCCTATCGATGCCGATCCTGTTCCCCCGCAATGCCGAAGAGGTCATCAGGTTCGGCATGTACGGCATCGCGTTGTCGCGCGCCTCGGGATGCTGGGCTGCCATGAAGATCGTCGCCGACGTCGCAGACGGACTCTGGACGCTGGACCGCGACTTCTCCGACTTCGACATCACCGTCCCCACCATTGAATGGGACGGCCGACCCTGGACCTACCGCCAACGCATCTGCGCCGCTCCGCCGGACAGCCTGCTCGCCGAGGCGGACCTATACGGCCCCCGCTGGGCGATGGTGCGAGCATTCAACGCCGCCAACGACCTCGACCGTATCGAGGTTGATCCCGCGCAGGCATGGCTGGGCATCGTCGCCGTCGGCACGGCCTACGACACGGTGCGCGAGGCACTCGTCGACCTAGGGTTGACCGACCCGGCCCTGACCCGATCAGGCATCCGCATCCTGCGCATCGGTATGCCCTATCCCCTTGACCCACAAATTGTCTCCCGCCTGGCCGACGGCGTCGAGCGGATATTGGTGGTCGAGGACAAATCGGCGTTCGTCGAGACGCAGGTCAAGGACATCCTCTACGGCCGCCGCGCGGCGCCCGAGATCCTGGGTAAGAAGGCGTCCAACGGGAGCACGCTGATACCCCCGGATGGCGAACTCACCACCGCACGCCTGCTCGTACCGCTTCGCGCGGTATTGAAGGAACGGGTGGCACTCGCGCCCGCCCCGCCGCCGGCGCTCGACCTGACGGTGCTGCCCTCCACCCGGACCGCCTACTTCTGCTCCGGTTGTCCACACAACCGCTCCACCGCGGTGCCGGACGGATCGCTGGCCGGCGGCGGAATCGGCTGTCACACGCTAGTCACAATGTCCTCGCGAACAGATTCTGCGGTCACTGCCCTCACCCAGATGGGAGGCGAGGGCGCGCAATGGATCGGCCAGGCGATGTTCACCGATGTCCGACACATTTTCCAAAACATCGGCGACGGAACCTATTTTCATTCTGGACAGCTTGCGGTGCAGGCATGTGTCGCCGCCGGTGTGAACATCACCTACAAGATCCTCTACAACAGCGCGGTCGCGATGACCGGAGGCCAGGACGTCGCGGCAGGACTGACGGTTCCCGAACTCACCCACAAACTCATCGCCGACGGTGTGTCAAAAGTGATCGTCTGCGCCGACGAGCCCGAGCGACACAAGGGTGCGGTGTTCGCGGACGGAGTGCTGCTGTGGCCCCGCGATCGCCTCGACGAGGCACAGCGTCTGTTGCGTGACACCCAAGGCGTCACGGCACTGATCTACGACCAGCAGTGCGCGGCAGAAGCCCGCCGCAAGCGTAAGCGCGGAATGCTGCCGCCCCGGCGCACTCGGGTGGTGATCAACGAGTCGGTCTGTGAAGGCTGCGGCGATTGCGGCGTCAAGAGCAACTGTCTGTCGGTTCAGCCGGTCGAAACTGAACTCGGCCGCAAGACCCGAATCGACCAGAGCACCTGCAACACCGACTACTCCTGCCTGGACGGCAACTGTCCGTCATTCGTGACCGTGGAAATGCCCGCGACAAAGGGCCCTTCCACTGAGATCGAGCGACCCATCCCGCCATACGCGCCCGACCCCGAGGTGGCACCGATCTCCGGTGTCTACAACGTCTTTCTGGCCGGCATCGGGGGAACGGGAATCGTGACCGTCAACCAGGTGCTGGCGATGGCCGCCCTGCGCACCGGCTTTTACGCCGAGGGCCTGGACCAGACGGGCCTCAGCCAGAAGGCTGGACCGGTCACCTCCCACCTACGGCTCAGTACCGAAGCCGTCCCCTCATCCAACCGAATCAGCGCCGGGGCGGCCGATTGCATACTGGCCTTCGACCTGCTCACGGCCGTCGATTCCCAGAACATCCGCTATAGCAACCCGGTTCGCACCGTCGCGGTCGCCTCGACCAGCAGGACGCCCACCGGCGACATGGTCTACGACGCCGCCGTCGAGCACCCGAGCGATGACTCGCTGCTGTCTCGGTTGAAGGTTCGGACTCGGTCGCTCGTGTCCTTTGACGCGCTGGCCGCCGCCGAACGCCTCTTCGGAAACACCACCACCGCGAACTTTCTCTTGGTCGGCGCCGCGTATCAACTCGGCGCGCTCCCGGTGACCGCCGCCGCGATCGAGGACGCGATTTCGATCAACGGGGTCGCCGTGCAGATGAATCAAGCGGCCTTCAGGTGGGGTCGGGTCGCCGTCGCCAACCCCGCGGAATTCCGGACCGCCACCGCAGACCCGGCCGACGACCCGACGCCTCAGGTGCCGAGCCATCTCTTCACGACGAGCACGGTCACGGGCGCCGTGCGTGAACTCTTGGAACGGCGGGCGGCGGACCTGGTCGCATACCAGGACGACCACACGGCTGCTCGGCTGATCAACCTGACACAACGTGCGTGGGATCAGGAGCGCGAAATCACCGAGCGCACCGACCTGTCTGAAGCCATAACCCGAAACTTCTTCAAGCTCATCGCATACAAGGACGAGTACGAGGTCGCCCGCATGCTCACCGACCCGGTGTTCCTCGCATCGGTGCGGTCACAGGTCCCCGGCGGGGAAAACCTGACCTTCAAGCTGCACCCACCGATATTGAAGGCACTCGGTCGCAAGAAGAAGATCAGCATGGGTCCGCGCACCCACGTAGCGCTTCGGCTCCTGGCGAAGGCTAAACGTCTCAGGGGAACGCCTCTGGACCCCTTCGGCTACACCGAGATGCGACGGCTCGAACGTCGGTTGATCACCCACTACGAAGCAACCATCAACGACCTCCTGCGGTCGCTCACACGCGACTCCTACGAATGGGCACTGGCCGTCGCCTCAGCCCCCGATCTCATTCGCGGCTACGAGGAAGTCAAGGTGCGTAACCTTGGCGCCTATCTGGCACGTCTCGACGAACTTGGGATCGCTACCGACGCGCTGCCGCTCACGTGACGGACGACGGGCGGCTTGTTGTTGGCGCAGCCGGGGCCGCGTGCTGGAACACGACCACAACGCATGATCCTGGCGCGCCGACCGCATCCCGGTCAGCTGCGCCGACTAACCCTGGTACCCGATCCGGAACTTGCTGTGCGCGCGCACATCCCCGAAGTCGGTGCAATGAAGCGCTAATCCGCAGCGGGCTCGGCGTGAACTGCAACGCTGGAGCCCAATCCTGCTCGGGTCACCGTGGTTCTCGTGCTGGGCGTCCACCTGTTGCCGCCATCGGAGACGTGGCCAGGGTCGACCTCAAACCACGACCAACGGCGGCCGGGTGAAGTTCGGGCTCAGTCGGAGATTCCAGTCGCGCTGGCTGAACCAATTCTTTTCAAACGCTGCACGCCATTATGAGGAGCACATATGCCGTCTAAGTCGTCCATCGCCATTGTCGGGTCGGGGAACATCAGCACTGACCTGCTTTACAAACTGCTGCGTTCGGACTGGCTGGAACCGCGCTGGATGGTCGGCATTGACCCGGAGAGCGAGGGTTTGGCCCGGGCCCGCAAGCTGGGTCTGGAGACCACCCACGAGGGTGTGGACTGGCTGTTGGCCCAGTCCGAGAAGCCCGACCTGGTGTTCGAGGCGACCAGCGCCTACGTGCACCGCGACGCGGCCCCCAAGTACGAGGCCGCCGGCATCCGGGCCATCGACCTGACCCCGGCCGCGGTGGGCCCCGCGGTGATCCCGCCGGCCAACCTGCGCGCGCACCTGGACGCGCCGAACGTCAACATGATCACCTGCGGCGGGCAGGCCACCATCCCGATCGTCTACGCGGTGTCGCGCGCCGTCGCCGACCTCGGCGGCGTGCCGTACGCCGAGATCGTCGCCTCGGTCGCCTCGCTGTCGGCCGGCCCCGGCACCCGCGCCAACATCGACGAGTTCACCAAGACCACCAGCCGGGGTGTGGAGACCATCGGCGGCGCCAAGCGTGGCAAGGCGATCATCATCTTGAATCCGGCGGACCCGCCGATGATCATGCGCGACACCATCTTCTGCGCCATCCCGGAGGACGCCGACCGGGACGCGATCGCCAAGTCGATTCACGACGTGGTGGCCGAGGTGGCGACCTACGTGCCGGGTTACCGGCTGCTCAACGAGCCCCAGTTCGATGACCCGTCGATCCACTCCGGGGGCCAGGCACTGGTCACCACGTTCGTCGAAGTGGATGGTGCGGGCGACTATCTGCCGCCTTACGCTGGAAATCTCGACATCATGACCGCCGCGGCCACCAAAGTCGGCGAGGAGATCGCCAAGGAGTCCTTGAGCGCGACGGCCGGAGGAGCGCAATCATGAGCCGCGCCGTCGACGATGCAGAGCGAAGCGATGAGGAGGAGCGGCGCTATGACTTCTGACATCTTCTTCAACCCGATCTGGGACGTCCGGATGACCGACACGTCGTTGCGGGACGGCTCCCACCACAAACGTCACCAGTTCACCACCGACGAGGTCGGCGCCATCGTGGCCGCCCTGGATGCCGCGGGGGTGCCCGTCATCGAGGTCACCCACGGCGACGGCCTGGGCGGCTCGAGCTTCAACTACGGGTTCTCCAAGACACCCGAGCAGGAGCTGATCAAGCTGGCCGCCGACACGGCCAAAGAAGCCAAGATCGCCTTTCTGATGCTGCCCGGTGTGGGCACCAAGGAGGACATCAAAGAGGCCCAGAACAACGGCGGGGAGATCTGCCGGATCGCCACGCACTGCACCGAGGCCGACGTGTCGATCCAGCACTTCGGGCTGGCCCGCGAACTCGGACTGGAAACCGTCGGGTTCCTGATGATGAGCCACACCATCACCCCCGAGAAGCTGGCCGCCCAGGCCCGCATCATGGCCGACGCGGGCTGCCAGTGCGTCTACGTGGTCGATTCGGCCGGGGCGCTGGTCCTCGAGGGCGTGCGTGACCGGGTCGCCGCGCTGGTCGCCGAGCTCGGCGACGACGCCCAGGTCGGCTTCCACGGCCACGAGAACCTCGGGCTCGGCGTCGCCAACAGCGTCGAGGCCGTCCGGGCGGGCGCCAAGCAGATCGACGGCTCCTGCCGCCGGTTCGGCGCCGGGGCCGGCAACGCGCCCGTCGAAGCCCTGATCGGGGTGTTCGACAAGATCGGCGTCAAGACCGGGATCGACTTCTTCGACATCGCCGACGCCGCCGAAGAGGTGGTCGCCCCCGCCATGCCCGCCGAGTGCCTGCTCGACCGCAACGCCCTGATCATGGGCTACTCCGGCGTGTATTCGAGCTTCCTCAAGCACGCCATCCGCCAGTCCGAGCGCTACGGTGTGCCGGCCCACCAGCTGCTGCACCGGGCGGGCCAGCGCAAACTCATCGGCGGCCAGGAAGACCAGCTCATCGACATCGCGCTGGAGATCAAACGCGAGCACCACACCGTCAAGGCCGTCACCGTTGACCAGACACCGCAGGGGGCCTAACCGAATTCTTTCGAGCATCAGGCGACTCGCGTGGCCGAAGGCGGTGAGCACACACAGTTAGGCAACTACGTGGCTCGCGCACCACCACAGCCACACCTGTCAGCATCTCGTCATCCGCGACGGCAAAGCAGTCGTTACCGACACCGCCGCGTGATCCGCATCTCAAACAGATACCGCATGACCCGGCTTCGCCGGGTGCCTTGGCCCTGCCTACTCACCATTCGACGAAGTGCCGGTACGGGACTGCCGGGCGGCCTCGCCGAGTCCTCCGATCAGGTAGAGGTCGCCGCTGCCGGCCTTGCCTCAGTGCTGTTTGGGCTCGCGGCGAACAGCGCCGTCACGACCGCGGGAACCTCATCCTGCTGGCTTCCGGGCAGGAGCAAAGTCGATATCACACTGCGCAGAAAGAGATCTGCAAGTTGGCGTTCCGTCAATGCTCCACTCATCACCAGCGGTGACTCGTGGGTGGCCGGACCAAGCGCTTCGACGACCAAGTCAATCAAGTTCGGGAATATGTCACGGATTAACGACAACGTGAACTCTGGTGCTACGTCAAACATCCGAGTCAGATCCGCTCCGGCGGCGTTATAGCCGGTCAGAGTATCCATAACGACTTTGACCCGCGATGAAGGATCGGGAGTAGCCGCGATAGCTTTTGCGAACGCCTCTGCGGCGCCCTCCTCGAAGTGGCGTCCCAGGTGCCTCAAAACGTCGTCTTTGCTGTCGAAATAACGATAGAAAGTGCCACGCGCTACCTGTGACGCCGCGCAAATGTCACTCACCGAGAGCTTCTGGGTGCCCTTTCGGTTAAGCGCCTTCATAGTGCCTGTCAGAATCTTCTGCACAGCACTATTGGATCGCTGGCGGTCAACAGCCATTTGCTCTCCTCTGTCATTTGCTAAAGCGATTGGACCACCGGCTCGCCGGGAGGATAAAGCCTCCTGGCTAACTTAGACTCAATGTCGGTCGCCGAGCCGTGGACGGCTGGGCGGTGTAGGCGGTTTGATACTGCCGCCGCGGATGTTTTCGATATTCATGAGCCTCGATACCGACGCGGTCGCCGACGGCGAGGCCGGCGGCTTCATCCATCCCATTTCTCCGAGTTTGCCGGTGATGGTGTCGCCGTCGTCTTGCTGGATGAGCCACGAGACGGCGTTGATAGCGCGGTATTCGCCGAAGATGTGTACGGGTTGTTCATCGAAGTCGGCGTTTCGACAGTGGCGGCGACGTGGGCGGCTGCAGTTGACGACACCATGACGCGGTGGATGGCGCGCGATGGTTGCTGCCAGTCGATTTCGATGTCGCAGCGGGCGCGGTCCAGCGTTTTGGACAGATCGCGTAGGGCTGAGGCAGTACGCGGCCCATCTCGGTGAGCTGTTGCACAAAGCCCAATGGTGCGGGCTGGGTCCGATGTCGTTGGCGGCGCTGAACACATCGATCGCCGTACCGGTTGCGGTGTCGAGCAACTGGCCTTCAGTTTCGAGAGTTCGGCGAACATGCCGACCTTTCCGCCGTCGTGGCCGGTTTCGGCGATCGGTGAGGTCGCGGGGGTGAGGGTCAAAATGATCGATCCGGCGCCGGGTGGGGACCTCAGCAGCAGGTCGGTGCGGCGGCGTATATCGGCGTCGAGTTGGTGTCCGAGCGCTTTATCGCCCTGTTGGGCTACCCCGACCGCGGTGGCCAGGCGTTGAAATCCGGCCATCACGCAGGCAACTTCGAACACCCGCCCGACACCCCGGTCACGCCGTCGCCCCTTATGCGGATGTCGTCACGCGAAGACACTGTTCGCCCGAGGGCGTCGTCAGCGACCAGGGCCGCGACGCTGATGCGGGACAAGTCATCATCACGAGTGCTCAAGGCTGACGTGTCGTGGTCCATCATGGCCGCCAGGATCGCCGCCTGCATCCGGTCGACGTCATCTCCACTGGTAGCCATTCACGATCACCTCCACATATCCGCAGCGCGGCAGCGCGTCCACGCGCCGGTGGCGAACCCATGGGCCCAGATGGCATTCGCTGCAGGTAATCATCCAACCGGCCTCTACGCTCCAGGTATAGGGGCAGGTAACGATCCTCGATCTCCGTCTCGGGTTGGCAGTGCCGAGGCGGCCACGACAGTATCGACCCGCACTCCAACAACCTGGCGCAGCGTAGCGCGCTGCGCGAAGGCCCGCAGGACTTTGGCGCTCGGCCGGGCGGCGATGGTGTCGTCGACGACGATCTGGCCTGGCCCGCCGCCGGCCCCGCTGGCAGTGGAGTCGCCGCTTCGGCTGCCACATTGGTGAGGGCGCCCAGTTGGTCATCCTCGCCAGTGTTGAAGGTGTCGATCCGCGCGCTCAGAGGGTGCCAATCAAGGCGCCGTGTTTGATCCGCATCCGGGCACTGGGTAGTCAGCGAGTCGTCGGGCGTCGCGCTCGCCAGCGATCAGACGCCGCGAGCATGTCGCGCACCGAGACGGTATCTAGTTTCGACTGGCCACCGCCCGACACCTTAATCAATGCGCCCTCGAGCAGCTTCTTCAGCCGCTTCCAGTAGCGCGGTCAAGGCGCTGGGCGGACGACGGGTGCCGGTCTGTCGGTTCCGGTCGAAAAGTGAGCAGGTGATTCCGGTCGAAAAGTGTGCACCCGCACCGACCGACGCTTCCTGCCGCGCCGGAACGTGAGATCTCCGAACCTGGAGTTGTCGTGCACGATGACGAGGTGGGCGCTGTTGACGACGGTCGAAAACTAGGCCAGGAGCGACGGTGAAAAAGTAGGCCACGTGGTCGTGGTTATTGTGCCGTGTTGTCGGCTCTGGCGGAGGGCAAGGTGTCGATTCCGGTGTCTTTGAGGCGGCAGCTGGAGCTTTTGAGGGTCAGGACGTCGGCGTGGTGGACGATGCGGTCGATCATGGCCGCGGCTACCACTTGATCTCCGAACACATCACCCCAGCGGGCGAAGGGCAGGTTGGAGGTCAAGATCAGCGAGGCGTGCTCGAAGCGGCGGGAGACCAGTTGGAAGAACAGGTTCGCGGCGTCCTGTTCGAAGGGGATGTAGCCGACCTCGTCGACGACGAGCAGCCCGATGCGGCGCAGCTTGGCCAGCTCGGCCGGTAGTCGCCCGGCGTTGTGGGCGGCCTTTGAGCCGGGCGACCCAGTCCACCGCGGTGGCGAACGCGATTCGGTGCCCGGCCTGTGCGGCCTTGATCGCCAACCCGATCGCGAGGTGGGTCTTGCCAGTGCCCGGCGGGCCGAGCAGCACCACGTTGCGGGCCTTGCCCAGGAACGCCCCTGTACCCAGATGAGCGACCATGTCCCGGTTGAGTGCGGGTTGATGATCGAAGTTGATGTCCCCCAACGATTTGCGGGTCGGGAATCCTGCTCGTACTTCGGCGGACCATGGCTGGCCACCGCGGCCGCCACGGTGTCACGCGCGATGCCAAGTTGTCGTGCGATAGCCCGCTGCGACAAACCCTCGCTGCGGTGAAGATGCCTGATCAAGGCCCAGTCTTCCAAGAGATCACCCCATCCAATCTGATCGGGTGGCCTACTTTTCAACCGTCGCAACTGGCCGGGTCTTCAACCGTCGTCAACAGGCGCAACCTGGTGCTCACCGGACCGCCACCGAAGTTCCACGGAGCTCGGGATATCTTCGAGTTGTTGCTGGGCCAGCCCTAGTCGGCTAAATCGGTGCTTGTGCGCCTTCAGAGAGGATGGTCGTGAACGACTACGAAGCGATCAGACGCGTTATCGCGTTGCACGCTCAGCTACTCGATGAGCGTCGATGGCCCGAACTTGCGGCGTTATTTTGCCCGGATGGTGTGCTGCCGTGGGGTGGAAACACGTTTCGGGGGCGCAAAGAGATCATCGAGGGACTGCCCGGGACGCAACCGAAGATCCCGCACAGGATCAAACATTTCGTGTACGCACCGGTAATCGAGATCTATGGAAACGATGCCAGAGCCTGGAGCGATGTGATCGTGTCGCTGGTACCTGAAGAGGGCCCCGCCGAGATGTCGTTTGTAGGGCGCTATCACGATCACCTTCGTCGTGAAAATGGGCGCTGGCTACTGTCCAAGCACATCACGGTGAAAACCGGCGACGCGCTGCCTGACGACGAACGATTGCCGTCAGGGCTTTACGCCGACGACCGGACCCGCCAGGAGTAACCGCCGATGCTCACTGAGCGCCACCGAAGTTCCACTGAACACGGGACATCCTCTCGCAGACAAGAGGATTCAATGACGATCTATCTAGAAGATAAGTGGTCAGGGTAACGCAGGCTCGCCGATAATGACCTAAGTGCTGGAAGGCGCTCGCGATCGACCCCGGTCTAATGTGACCCGCACACCAGCCAGTCTAGTGGACACACGCGATTCTTCAGTCGCAGACGCCAATATCCTTGGTGCAGAACACGGGTCTGCTGCACGGATAGGTGACATGTAGACCTGATCGTGCAGCAGACCCGGTGGCTGCCTGCGAGCCATCGCTTGTCGTAACATCGAGTGCGGGTAGTCAGGCCCTGAGTGAGTACAAAAAGGTTGCCTCAGTAATAGGTACCGGGCGCGGATGCTCCGCCCGGAGGTTGGTAGCCAGCGGCTGAGTTCCGCAGCTGCCATATCAGCTCAGGGCAAAGCAAGTTAACCGCATAGGAGACTAGGTAATTAGCCGCGAACTCATCGTTGGGGGTGACGTCACTCTTGACCTCACCCATGACTTGCCCGTAGCCCTCGCCCCGGCCGACTTTGTCGCAAATTCCGTGGCCATAGCCCAGCGCGTCATTGTCAGGAAATCCGTAATGCCGCCGCACCACCACGTCGTACACGTACTCGACCTCGGGCGCCGGAGCGGCATGTACACGCGGTGGTGACGACAACAGGAGCCCGGCGATGGCAACTGCGCCGGCGATCAAAGCAGCCAGCGATTTCCAACGCTTCATGGTTGGCGGCTCGAACGTGTGGCCTGCATCGCCACAATTGGGTCCAAAAGTGCACCTTGGTCCACCCGTTGAGCTGATCGGCTTCGCACGGCAGTGGGCATAGATCCAGACGTTAAACTATATAACGGATAAGGTCCAGGTGCGTCACCATAGAAGTACAGGCAGACCACGCCCTGGCCGACCCTGATCGGGATTCCCATCGGTGAGATGGGCCAACGGGTAGGGCTCCGACAGTTGCGCCTACGCCAGATCCTCGGGAGCGCGACGCCCCCGCCTCCTGGTCCGGCGTGTGCAGATAACTCAAGTTGACGCGCCGTGCTGACGCTCAAGATGTGCCGCCCGAAGTGTGGCGCGAACGACTTTGCCTGCACTGTTCAGCGGCAGCTCGGTGACCGAATACCAATACTGTGGAATCTTGAAACCGGCGAGCTTGACCCGGGCGAAAGACCCTAGCTCCTCGGGCCGTGGCGGATGCACCAAATCTGTAGGAACTATGAACGCGGCCAGGGTTTCTCCGAGTCGCGTCTCTGGCACGCCCACGACGCCGACGGCGGCAACCCCGGGGTGGGCGCTGAGCACATTCTCGACTTCCAGCGGATAAACGTTCTCTCCACCGCGAACCACCATGTCGTGCCGACGACCGCAGAGGCGGAGATAACCGTCGGCATCCACCACACCCAGATCACCGGTGCGCAGCCATCCGTCGGCCGCCTGGCCGGAAAGGTGGGCCGCGGCGGCGAACACTTCGCCGATTCCTGCCGGGTCCGGCTCGTCGATCTGCAGGCGAAGGCCGTCCACCGGCCGGCCGACGGTAGACAGAATGTCGCGATCCTTAACCGCGGCCAACCGGTGGTCCGCTGGGCCCAAGCTGGTGATCGGACTGCCCTCGGTTTGGCCGTAGAGGCTGACCATCGCGACGTCGGGCAACACGTCAAGAACGCGTCGCAACGTGTCGACGGTGATCGGCGAGGCACCGTAGATCAATGTCTTCAGCGGAACCGCGTCGAGTAGCCCCTTGCCGAGCAGCATCTCGATCATGGTCGGAACGAGTAGACAGTGGGTGGCACCGAGTTGCTTCAGGCTGTGCCACCAATCGAAGGAGAATCTGTTGGTACAGATAACCGCCGCCCCGGCCGTGAGCGCCACCAGGACGTTGCCCAGTCCCCCAATGTGATGCAGCGGTGAGCCGGTGGCGTAGCGGTCGTCGGGGTCAATCTCGATCAGGCGACGCAAAAGCGTAGCGCGAGCGTCGAGCACTCGCTCAGTGAGTGGAACGGCCTTCGGGAATCCGGTCGTTCCCGCAGTGTGCAGGTAGATCGCCGTGGGACCTGGTTCCGGATGCAACGACCGATCCGACACCGGCAGGAAAGGTATTGTCACCGCCCGTATCCCAACCGCGTCGGCGACCTGCCGGGCAGCCCCGGCGAACTCGGCCTCAACGAGCAGGACTGGCGAGCCGCTCCGACGCACCATTGCGGCCAGCTCTGTCGGAGTCTGCCGCGGCCCAAGTAAAGCGAGCGGTCTGTTGGCGGCGGCGCCGCCCAACAGCAGGGCAAGCGCGCAGGCATTGGTGGTGAGCAACGCGGGGATCGGTTGACCTGCCGGCACGTTGAGGTCGCAGAGCAGGTCCGCGGCCGCGACCGCCTTACCGATCAGTTCGCGTCCACTTACAGAGCCCACTTCGCCGATGACCGCCACGCGTTCACTGCGTTCGTGGACTGCGCAAATCCGCTCGAGCCACGTCATCCGAGTGATTGAACCGGACTGGTCGGGTGGGTATCTCTCAACATCTCTCCTCACCGTTTCACCAAAGCGATAAATAGTTTACTGTTTGTGTGGACTGTACGAAGGAGGCCGTCGCACCGTGCGCATTATCGTCACCGGTGGAAACAGTGGCGTCGGGAAGGCGACCGCGCACGCAATGGCCGCTGCCGGCCACGAAGTGGTCATCGCCTGCCGCTCCTTGACGAAGGCGCACCAAGCCGCAGCGTCGATGCCCGGCGACGTCACGGTGCGCGAGCTGGATCTGGCCGACCTCACCAGCGTGCGCAAGTTCGCCGACACCGTCGACTACGTCGACGTGCTGGTGAACAACGCCGGTGTGTTGGGCTTGCCACTGACTCGGACAGCCGACGGCTTCGAGGCTCACATGGGCATCAATCACCTAGGCCATTTCGCGTTGACGTGCCTGCTCGGCGACCGGATCCGCGACCGGGTCGTGCTGGTGGCCAGCACCAACTACAACACCGCCCGTATGCACTTCGACGACCTCAACTACCACCATCGCCGCTACAACCCGTGGTCGGCGTACGGGGAGTCCAAGCTGGCGAACCTGTTGTTCGTGCGCGAACTGGTCGCCCGCGGCAAGACCGCCTACGCCTCCGATCCCGGCATGACCGACACCGGGATCACCCGCAACGGTTCGGGCGTGTTGCAGTGGGCAGGCCGAGTGCTCTCGCCACATATCGCGCAGAGCCCGGCCGACGGTGCCCGCTCGACCATTCAGGCGATCACCACGACGCTGCCCAACGGCACCTACATCGCGCCGCGCGGCCTGATGCACCAGTGGGGAAAACCAAAGCCCACCACACTCAGACACAAGGCCCGCGACGCGGACAGCGCGCGACGACTCTGGGACATCTCTGCCGAATTGACCGGTTGCGAGTGGCAGGACAGCCATCCATGACCGTTGACCGACTGCTGCCGACACCCGAAGCACGCGAACTGGTTCGACTGGCGGCCGATGTCGCGGACAAGGTGCTTGATCCGATCGTCGATGAGCATGAGAAGAACGAGACCTATCCCGAGGGAGTTTTTGCCACCCTGGGTGAGACCGGGCTGCTGACACTGCCGCACCCGGAGCAGTGGGGCGGTGGCGGGCAACCGTACGAGGTGTACCTACAGGTTCTCGAGGAGTTGGCGGCTCGGTGGGCGGCAGTCGCCGTAGCAGTCAGCGTCCACGTCCTGTCCTGCCATCCGTTGATCGCGTTCGGCACCGACGAACAGCAGCAGGAGTGGCTGCCGACCATGCTGGGTGGTCACACGATTGGCGCCTACAGCTTGTCCGAGCCGCAGGCCGGTTCCGATGCCGCCGCCCTGACCTGCAAGGCCACCGCGACCGACGGTGGTTACCGCGTCAACGGCGCCAAGGCCTGGATCACCCACGGCGGCATAGCCGATTTCTACAGCCTATTCGCCCGCACTGGTGAAGGTGGACAAGGTATTTCGTGCTTTTTGGTCGATAAAGACACCGAAGGACTCACGTTCGGCAAACCCGAGGAGAAGATGGGCTTGCACGCCATTCCGACCACCACGGCGCACTATGACAATGCGCTCGTGTCTGCCCAACGCAGGATCGGCGCCGAAGGGCAGGGCCTGCAGATCGCCTTCAGTGCATTGGATTCCGGACGCCTGGGCATCGCCGCGGTAGCCGTCGGACTGGCGCAGGCAGCCCTCGACGAGGCCGTTTCCTACGCTCAGCAACGAACGACGTTCGGTCGCAAGATCATTGACCATCAGGGCCTGGCTTTCCTGCTGGCGGACATGGCTGCCGCGGTCGACTCCGCGCGTGCCACGTACCTGGACGCGGCGCGGCGCCGCGACGCAGGACTGCCGTACTCGCGCAACGCTTCCGTGGCGAAGCTGATCGCCACCGATGCCGCCATGAAGGTCACCACCGACGCCGTGCAAGTGTTCGGCGGCTACGGCTACACCAGGGATTACCGTGTCGAGCGCTACATGCGCGAAGCCAAGATCACCCAGATCTTCGAGGGCACCAACCAGATTCAGCGGCTGGTGATCGGTCGATCGTTGGTCGGATCATGAACTACCAACGTCCCCAGTTGCGATTGGCGCCCAGCCCTACCGCCGAGTCGCTTGCGTTCTGGACCGGTGGTCGCAACGGCGAATTACTGATCACCCGCTGCCACGGCTGCGGCCACTTCTTTCACCCGCCGGGCCCGGCCTGCTGGCGCTGTCGCAGCACCGACGTTGCACCAGAACCCGTCTCCGGCCGGGCAACAGTCGCGGCATATACGGTGAACCGCCAGAACTGGATTCCTGGTTTCGAACCGCCCTACATCGTGGCGATGGTGGAGCTTGCCGAGGAACCCGATACCCGGTTGATTTCGAATGTGGTCGACGTTGCCCCGGAGGCGATCAGCGTCGGGATGGCCGTCGAGGTGTTCTTTGAAGACTGGACCGCGCTCTCGGGCGAAGAGGACAGCCGGGTGTGGGTGCCGCTGTTCCGGCCGGTCAAGACGAGGTAGTAAGCCGGTCCATCCAAAGGGTCCCAAAACCAGTTCATGCCTTGGGTCCGGTGATAACGTGACAGTCGACTGTCATTGTTGAATCTCACAGATGAGGATTGTGATGACCGGACAAGCCCTGCACGTCACGCTTCAGTCCGCCGAGGACATCACGCCTGCGATTCTGACGTCGCTGTTACGCCGACACGATCCCGAGGCGACGGTCACCCGCGTCACGATTGGGCACACCTGGCAGGGCACTACCTCGCACCTGCACCTCGACGTGGCCTACGCCGATCCGCAAACCCGACTTCCACAGCGGCTCTTCATCAAAACGCAATTGGGAACTGTGCACGACCTGCCGGAGGCGTTCGATGAGTCGCTGTCCGAAGGCGGCGGCGGGACCGTGTTGTACGACGACGAGACGAGGTTCTACCGCGACCTGCGCCCAGACCTGAGCGTCGAGACCATGACGACCTACTTCGCCGACCACCTCGACGGCCCGTCGCAGTTCCTGATCCTCGGAGAGGACATCACACTGCGCGGCGCGCAGGTCCCCGATGCGGTAGCCGGCCTTACTGTCGAGCAGGCCGACGCGCTGCTCGCAACGTTGAGCCAACTGCACGCTCCGTTCTGGGGCAGCCGACGGCTGGCGAACGGCGGCGACCTGTCTTGGTTACAGGACCCCGTCACCGGCGGGTTCGCACACTTTCTGCGCGACAACGGGTTCGCGATAATCCGCGCTCTCGTTGATGCCCCCTACAAGAAGGCGCTGCTCGATGCTGCCGGCACTGACATGGACGGAATGGAGGCCGCTTTCTGGAGACTCCAGGACCGGGTGGCCCGCGAGCCGGTCACGGTGCTGCACGGGGATCCACACCCACGCAACACGTATGTGCTGCCCGACGGCCGAATGGGTCTCCTCGACTGGCAGCTGATTCGGCGCGGCTCGTGGTCACACGACGTCGGCTATGCGTTGATCGCCGCGCTATCCCCGGAGCTTCGGCGGGCCCACGAGCGCGAGTTGCTGGACAACTATCGCGGCCGGCTGCTCGACGCCGGCGCCACCTCGCTACCCGACCGCGAGTCCATGTGGACCGCGTATCGCCAGAGCCCGGCCTGGGGCTTCTGCATGTGGGCGATCGCGCCCGACCAGATGTATTCGGTCGAGGTCGTGGGCGCCGTGCTTGGCCGCTTCGCGGAGGCCTATTACGACCTGGGCACCGGCACGGTGTTGAGCTGACTCCGTGCGGCAGCAGCCGTCAGGTCATGTTCATGCCGGCGTCGAGCATTAGCGTTGTGCCCGTGTAATACCGGCCACTGTCCGAGACGAGGAACAACACCGTCTCCGAGACATCAGACGGTTCGATCACCGTCACCGGTAGGGCGTTTGCCATCGCCTTAGCGAGATGCTCATTCTGGGCGATCACCTCAAACAGCGCAGGATTCTCCACGATCATCGCGGTGTTGACACCGGTCGGTGCGATCGCCATGACACGGATATTTTTGGCTGCCATACGCTGTGCGTAAGCCCGTACCAGTCCAGTGACGCCGATTTTGGCCGCGGCGTACGCATCCGCGCCGCCGCTGCCGTCAGTCAGTGCCTTCAGACCAGCCATCGAGCTGGTGGCGACTATGGCACCGCCGCGATCGGACTTCATCATGTGGGCGCTTGCGATCTGCAGGGTGTTCCACACACCGGTGAGCAGCACGCCGATGCCGAGTTCCCACGCCGCCTCGGGATCGGGCTCGTCGACCCGGTTCAATACGATCCCCGCGTTAGCCACCACCGTATCTATGTAGCCGAATTCTGCGACGCCATCGTCGAAAGCGGCCTGTAGTGTTTTGCGATCGCGGACATCAGCCTGACGGGCGATCATCCGCTGACCGGTCTTCTCCACCAAGTTGACGGTCTCGTCGAGGTCTTCCGGCGTCGCCATCGCATACAGCACGCCGTCGAGTTGGCGACAGATGTCGACACCAACGATGTCGGCACCTTCCTCGGCTAACCGGACAGCGTGCGACCGTCCCTGGCCCTTGCCAGCTCCGGTGATGAAGGCGACGCGACCGTCCATTCTGCCCATCTGCCACTCCCAGCCTTTACTTGGTGACGAATTCGGGTATGCGATAACCACTTTCGCCGAGATCGACGATGCGTAGCTCAACGTCCTGTCCGATTCGGACGTCGGCGGGATCGACGTCGATGACGGCGTTGATCCGCAAGCCCGGCTGCTCCGCAAGTTCGACCAGCCCGACGACATAGGGAGGCGTACGGCCGGGGACAAGGGCCTGGCGGACGACGATGTAGCTGAAGATCGTGCCGGCACCGCTGACTTCCTCGAAGTGCACGGGACCACCGGTGTACCGGCTGCGTTCCAACGGCGGATGGATCCATTTCCCGGTGTCGTCGCAGCGGCACAACATCAACTTACCGTTCTTCAGACCCTCCCAATACGGCGCCGAATCAGGGTCGGGTACCGGAATTGGGGCTACCAGTGCAGGATTCGTCACGGGTGCTCCTTGCTGTAGACGTTCGCACCACCGAAGGGCCCGCCGCCCGCGGTAACCAGTGCCAGTTGAGCGCCCTCGACCTGACGCACACCAGCCGCGTGGCGCAGTTGCAGCGCTGCCTCGTAGTGGTGGTTGAGGCCGTGAATATAGCCCTCGGACAGCAGCCCACCGTGCGGGTTGACCACCACGTCACCGCCGTAGGTGGCGCGTCCGGTCGAGAAGAACTTGCCCACTTCGCCTTTCTCGCAGAAGCCGAAACCCTCCATGGTCGCCATCACCGTGTACGTGAAGCAGTCGTACATGCAGGCGACATCCATGTCGGCAGGGGTAAGCCCCGTCTTCTCCCAGATCTTCGGTCCTGCTGTGCGCGAGTACATCTCGGTGGGATCGTCCCACTCGCTCCAGCCGGCACCACCCTGTGAATTCGACGATCCGACCAGCCACATCGGGGGCTGCTTGGTGTTGCGGGCGATGTCCTCTCCGACGATCAGCACCGCTACCGCGCCGTCGACCTCCGAAGTGCAGTCCAGTACCCGGAACGGCTCGTTGATCCAGCGCGCCGCCAGATAGTCGTCCATGGTCAGCGGTTCGCGTCTCAGAGCGTGTTCGTTAGGCCCCGCATGATTGCGTTGAGTGATCGCGATGTGCCCCAAATCCTCACTGGTGGAACCGTACTCATGCTGATGGCGACGGGCCCACATCGCGAACCACTGCGGCGGCACCATGAAACCGGACGCCGTGTCGAACTGGTCGTGGTGCTGCACCTGCATCGGTCCCTCAATATGGCCGAACCGGTAGCCCGAGCGGCCGTTGAGCGACCGGTACACCAGCACGGCCTTGCACATGCCGGCCTCGATTACCGCGGCGGCGGTGGCGATTTGGTCAGCCACGAGATTGCCGCCGCCGTACATGGCGTTGGCCCAAGCCAATTCGTCGATGCCAAGCGCCCATCCGACGAAGATCGGCTGCTCGGAGTCGTTGGCCATGAAGGTGCAGATGCCGTCGACGTCGGCCGGCGTGAGGCCGGCATCAGCGATGGCATCGCGGCAGGCAGCCACGGCCATCCCGCGGGTCGTGCGGCCGGAGTTGCGGGAGTACTCGGTACGACCGATCCCGACGACGGCACAGGTCATGTGGCTCTCCGATCTACTTAGGCGCCGGATCGCGGGGCAGGCCCAGAATGCGCTCCGCGATCAGGTTTCTGACGATTTCCGACGTACCGCCAGCGATAGTCAGGCACCGGCTGAACAGATAGTCGTGCACAACTTCGGGTTCCTCACCGACCAGGATGGCCCGGTCGGCAATCCGCAGCGCCAACTCTGCCACCCGCTGAGCATGCTCAGCCCCGAACAGCTTGGCGATGTTGCCTTCGATCCCGGCCCCGGCGTCGAAGACGGCGCGGGCAGCCTGCCGCAGGTTCAGCGTGGCCAAGGTGTAGGACTCGATCAGCAATGCACCGACCTCGCGGGCAACGCCACTGTCGCCGGGTCGGTGCCGCTCCAACAGATCGATCAAAGCTTCGGCCGTCATGGTGACAGAGCCACCGCCGATCGACACCCGTTCGTTGCCGAACGCCGCCATCGCCACGCTCCAGCCGTCGTTCACGGCGCCGACAACGTCGCGATCGGGCACGAAGACGTCGTCGAAAAAGACTTCGTTGAACAGCGTCTCGCCGGTGATCTCGGTGAGCGGGCGGATCCGCACCGCCGGATCGGAGAGGTCAATGATCATCGCCGTAATGCCCTTGTGCTTACGCGCTTTCGGATCGGTGCGCACGGTGGCCAGCCCGCGTTGGCAATTCACCGCATCACTGGTCCATACCTTTTGACCGCTGACCACCCAGCCGTCGGCGACCCGCGTGGCCTTGGTGGCAACTGCCGCCGCGTCCGAGCCCGCGCCGGGCTCACTAAAGAGTTGGCACCACCGCAGCTCGCCCTCGAGGCTCGGCCAGATCAATCGGTCTACCTGCTCCTTGCTGCCGTGCTGCAGGAGCGTCGGAACCACCCATTCGCCGAGTCCGAGGCTGGGTTTGTCCAACCCATCCAGGGCGTCCTCGATGATCAACTGCTCGACGCTGTCAGCGGCCCGTCCGTACGGCGCGGGCCAGTGCGGTTGCAGATAGCCGCTACGCGCCCAGAGCCGTTGGCGCTCAACGGCGTTGGACGCCTCGAGTTCGGAACGGAAATCCAGGGCGGCCTGCCGATATTGCTCGGCACCCTCGGGTAAGTCCACCGATTGACGCCGGCGCACGCCGTTGAGCTGCAGCGCGATGACCTTGTCCCGCAGTGCATCCTGATCACCGGCGAAGGCCTGCAGGACGGTGGCCCGCCTGATGTAGAGGTGGGCGTCGTGCTCCCACGTATAGCCGATGCCGCCGTGCACTTGCACGTTCTGCAGCGACACCCGCTGATAGGCGGTCAGCGCGTGTCCGGCGGCCATCGTGGCGGCCAGTTCGGCCTCCGCACCGACGGCGCGCGCGGCGTCCCATGTCGCGGCAGTGGCGAGCTCGGTGTCGACAAGCATGTTCGCGCAGTGATGTTTGATCGCCTGGAACGAGCCGATGGGCCTACCGAACTGCTCACGGCCGGCGGCGTACGCCGTGGCCATCTCGGTGCAGGCGCCCAAACCGCCGACGGCTTCGGCCGCGGCCAGCAGACGAAGGATCCGCACCGCTACCCCGGCTGCGCCGGGGAAAACCTCGGCGACGTGAACGGAGTCCAGGCTGGCCACGATCACCGGTGCGAGCAGCTGATCCACTGAGTCAATGGTTCGGATGCTGACCCCGTCACCGGCCTGCACCAGGACGAGGTCGTCGCCGGAAGGAAGCAAGAAAAGGTCGGCGGCCGCTTCGGCCAGGGCGGGCACCGCAGCCGCTGAGACCGTCGAATCACGAACGGCGACATCGCTGTTCGTGCCGATACCCGCGACCACGTCACCGGATACCAGCCGCGGCAACCACCGCTCACGCTGCTCGTCGGTCCCTACTTCGGAGATCACCGCGGACACCGCGACCGTGGGAAGAAATGGCCCACCCACCGCGGCGCGACCGAGCTGCTCCAACACAATCGTCAGTTCAGGCAGTCCGTAACCCTGACCGCCGAATCTTTCGTCGATGTGCAGCCCAAGCCACCCGGTGGAGACCATCTCTTTCCAGAGCCCATCGGTCGACCACCACGCACCGCTCTTTTCGCGGTCGAGCAGGATCCGGCGGGCACCCACGGTGCCCGCGCGCCCGGCCACCATCGCGGCCGCGACTTCGGCGAGCGCGCGATGATCTTCGGTTATCGCCAATGGCATTGGCAGCTCTCCGTTCTGGTCACCACGGGTTACCGAAAGCCTCGCGGTAGGTCACCGACGTCGCCGGGCGGCGGCGCGGTGGTGAAAGCTTGCGTGCGGGCAGGCCCACGTAGACCGCGGCCATCGGTATCAGGTTCTGCGGCAGCTGCAGCAGTTCCCGCACACGATCGACACCAAAGGTAGTCAGACCGGTGGTCAGACACGAGCCATATCCCAGGTCGGCAGCGGCAAGCAGCATGTTCTGCACGGCGGGGTAGATCGACGACGGTGCATAGATCTCCTGCACGCGATCCGTGTCGGCGCACACCACTATGACAACCGGCGCCGCGGCGAAGCCGCCTTTGCTGAAACCGAATTCGAGGTCGGCGACCAGCACCTTGTCTTCGACACTTTGCTTGACGAAGTCGCCGCCGCCGGCATTCCACGTCTCCGTCCACCAAGACGCGAGAAGTGCACGGTTGCCCTCGTCGCGAACCACGATGAACGTCCAGGGCTGAGAATTCTCCGCGCTCGGCGCGTGCACGCTGGCCGCCAACATCTGCTCGACGTCGGAATCGGGTACTTTGCCGTCCGGGTCGAATCGCCGACACGCCCGCTGGGCGCGAATACCGGCGAGCAGCTCGCCCACTAGCGGTCCGCCTGCACGCGTTCGCCGCGCGGCGTCCATCCCGTGAGCGACACCGTGGTCAGATCAAGCCACTCCCCTAGTGTGAGGGTTCCGGCCATGACACGTTTTAGAAATTCCGCCATGACGACATCGGGCTCGTTGTCCAGCTCGTAGATCACCATGTAACGGTGGGTCGGCGGCGGGAGCTGGGCCGGCAGATCCTCGTCGTCGGGCACCTTCAGTTCGGTGATGTCGTAACGCTGCGCCGCAACCACTCCCGGAACGTCGAGCACCTCCGGTACATGTTGAGCGTCATACCACTTGTTGAAGGCATCATCTTCACCCTCGATCGGGTTGGTGAGCGCTATAAACAGGTTCGGAGCCACGTGACACGCCTTTCGCAACAACCAGGGATTGGACCCACAATATGACAGTCCACTGTCACAGTCAACGTCAGACTCATGGTTCGCCGACGGCGTGACCTGACCGGGCGCCGAACCGGCTGGGTCCGCCGCCGGAACCTTGACGTTTGTCAGTAGACTGCCATAATGGGCGGGCCACGGTCGGGTGCGCGAGAACCATCAGTCGGCGCTCCGCCCCCGGACCACGAAATCGGAAGGCGCCAGATGAGATTCACGGTTTACCTACCCAATTGCATGCACGTCGCCGCCATCACGCAGCCCTGGGAACATCAGCTCTCCGGTGCCGACATTGCGCGAGTCGCCCAACACGCCGAGCAGCTGGGTTATTCGATGGTATTTCTGCCAGAGCACTTCCTCACCCCGACGGCTCATCTCGAGTTGTCCGGGGATCATTACTTCGACGCCACCACTGCCCAGGCCTTCGTCGCAGGCGCCACCTCGACGATCACCGTCGGCTCGATGGTCACCATTCTGCCGCTGCACAATCCGATCATCGCCGCGAAGCAGATCGCAACGTTCGACTGGCTCAGTGGCGGTCGCGCTCAGACCACCGTCGGTGTCGGCTGGCTTAAAGAGGAGTACGACGCGATCGGTGTCCCGTTCACCAAGCGCGGCCGCATGGCAGACGAATATCTCGAGGCGATGTTCGAGTTGTGGCATAGCGATTCGCCAAGTTACGACGGTGAATTCGTCAAGTTCGACGACATCGCGTTCGGGCCCAAGCCGATCTCCACACCGCACCCGACGGTGTGGATGGGCGGAGACGCCGACGCGGTACTGCGCCGGGCGGCCCGGTTCGGAGATGGCTGGGCGCCATGGCTCACCAAGCCCGACGAGCTGCCGGCCAAATTGGATTACCTACGCTCGCAGCCCGGGTTCGACGACCGGCCGTTTTCGGTGTTCTACAGCCTGGCGGTGTTGTCCGTCGGTCAGGAGCACGCCATCGTCGACGACCCGAATGCGCAGTTCGGCCAAAGCGCCCAGCAGGTCATCGACAACTGCAACATGCTGGCCGAGCGCGGCGTCACGGACACGTGGGTTAACCCACCAGCGCTGGACGGGCTCAGCGCCTACCTCGACCACATGCAGTGGGTAGCCGAGGAAATCATCCCCAAGGTCGGATGAGCGTTCCGCGACAGCCGCGAGATCTATTGACCCCTCGACGACGGCTTGATGTTCAGCGGCACCGATTGCAGCGACATCGTCCCGGTCGGCCAGGGCATCTGTGGCGGCTTGCCCAGCGCCAGAGTGTATTCGGGAATGCGTGAGTGCCACTCCTCGAGGATCAGCCTTAGTTCGAGACGCGCCAGATGTGAACCCAGACACCGGTGCGGTCCACGCCCGAATGCGAAGTGCACGACCTTGCTGTCGAGATGAATCTGGTCGGCATCCTGGTATCGACGCGGATCGCGGTCGGCGCTGCCATAACTGAGCATGACCGTGGTGTCCTTGGGCACGAACCTGCCCGCCACTTCGACCCCCTCCGTGGTGACACGTGGCGCAAACGGAACAGGACCGTCGACGCGCAAGATTTCTTCGATAAACGCCGGTATGAGCGTGAAGTCGTGCGCAATACGCCGGCGCATGTCGTCGTCGGCCGCCAGCCTGGCTAAGGAGAACCCGACGGCGGAGGTGACGGTGTCGAGCCCGGCCAGCACGAACATGAAGCACAGGCCCAGGATCTCGTTGTCCGACATTCCGCCCTCGTCGGTGTCTTGGATCAACTGGGTGAGCATGTCGTTGCCGGTTGCATCGGCGCGCCGCTCGGCGATGTGCTCGGTCAAATAGCTGAACAGTTCCAGCGCATGAGCCATCACCTCCGGGGTCGCTTCGGTGCTACTCGGATCGGTGAACTGCAAGATCGCGTCCTTCCACTTCACCAGCCGGTCGCGGTCGGCCATGGGCAGCCCGAACAGCGTCAAAAACACCTGGGAGGGAAAAGGTGTCGCGAGATCGGGTACCACGTCGCACTCACCGCTCGCGACAATGGCATCGATCAACTCGCCCGCCTGCCTGCGTAGTTCGGGCTCACGCTCGGCCATTTTCTTCGGGCCGAAGAACGGGTCAAGCATTCGGCGGAAGCGGGTGTGATCTGGCGGATCGATCGCGATCGGTACCAACGGAACCGGACTTCCCAGCCGGTCGAAAGCCCGTGCCGACGAGAAGATCTCAGGTTTCTTGGCCGCGAACTCGACGGCCTCGGCACTGGTGAGCACGACCTCCTCGCCAGAACTCACCGCCTCGCCGGCCTCCCGCAGCTCCCGCCAAGCGCGCGTGCGGTCCTCCGCGAAGGGCAGATCGTTGATGTTCAGCGTTCCGGTCATGCCGAGCTCGGTCATTGAGACGAGATCCTCCCTACCCGCGCCGGCTGGCGCTCAAGTATCACTATGACAGTGCACTGTCATATATTGGGAAGTATCGTCGGTATCACCACGAGTGTCAACGATGTGCCGGCACCCGGAGTCGTTGTACTGTCGGGACACCCAGACGGGAAAGGGGATGGCGGATGGCCCGGGGCGACCGATCACCGCGGGACGCGCATGCGGACCGGGTCCGCAATGCTCTGCTGAACGCGGCCCTGGACCTGTTCAGCACCAACGGTTACGACGAGACCACCACGGACCAGATCGCCGAGAGGGTGGGCGTCTCGCCGAGGACCTTCTTCCGCTACTTCCCAACCAAAGAGTCGGTGCTTTTCTTCGGCGAGTACGACTTCATCGACGCCGTGAGCGGGGTCTACCTCGCTCAACCGGAGGAGGCATCAGACTTCGAGGCGTTAGCGAATTCATTCGCGTTGCTTGCACCAGGACTCAAGCGCATCCGTAAACGGATCGCGCAGTACCACGACGCCGTCGCATCGTCGCTCGTGTTGCTGGGCCGCGAACGCAAAAACCACGAGGCCAACGCCGAGACCGTCGCTCAGGTGATCGCGGAACGACGCCGGATGCCCGCCCCCGACAGCGAATGCCGGCTCTTGGCGGCCGTCGGCATGCTGCTCGTCGAGCGCGCCCTCAATCAGTGGCTTTCGACGCCAGGCCGTTCACTAGACGACCTGATCCGCCAGGAATTCGCCGCCCTGCCCGCGGTGCTGAAGTAGGGCGAGCTAGCGATCGTCGAAACGGGTGCCGTCGGGGCACGCCCGCGGGGTGCCCGGTCCGCAGTACTGCGTGCGCAGATAGCTCGGGTAGGTCTGGGTCGGCCCCGCGTAAAGGCCCGCGAAGTTCACCGGCAGGTCGTACACGCCGATCGCCACCACGTGCAGAAACCCGGTGACCGCGAGCACCCTCAGCAGTCCTCTGGCCCGTGGCCCTGCCCACCCCAGCGTCTCCACACCCGCCTCCACCCTGATCTGGCCGGCGCGGTTGCGAAAGAACATCAGCGCTCCGCTGGAGCTGAGCACCAGCGACCACAGGATCGGGCCGTAGAGCGGTATCTGCATCGTCTGACCCGCCCATAGCGTGACGCCGGGAATCGACGCCGGATAGCCGAGCAGGCCGTGGCGCACCGCAAAGATCTCGAGCGGAAACTCGATGACGTACACCGCAAGCCAACCGGCGCAGAAGGTGCGGACGGGCCCCAGCGTCGGCCATCGGTGCCGCGCCCGTCCCATGGTCCACCGGGCGATCGAGCCCATGGCCAGCGGCATCCAGATGTAGATCATTCCGATCATCAGCACCGGCTCGGCCATCAATCGACCGTCGGGGCTGAGCCAGCCGGGGATGTTCTGCGTCCAGTTGCCGAAATTGAGCAAGCTGGCGTTGTAGAACAGTGCCGGCTGAAACCAGTTGATGAGGGGATCGTGCCACCATGCGATCGCCGATCCGATCACGATGGCAGCTTCGACGCAGAGTTGACGCTCGCGCACGCTCTTGCGGATCACGTAGCCGATGGCAGCCAATGCCAGTATGGGGCAGGCGATCTGGAAGGCGGTCATCGCCCAGTGGGTGGCCGCGGGGATCGGGTCGGGACCGGGATTCACCGGGGTCGCATTGCCCGACACGATCCAGGAGATGTAGACGTAAGCGGCGATGACGACGCACACCGTGCCGAGGCTCGACCAGAACAGCACCGGCCGAATCGTCTTGATCTGCGGAGGCTCGATGGCCGATGGCTCTGCCCGGCTAGAGGACTTCAGATCCGTCACTAGTAGCTCCTTTGGCACGACCTACCAAAGATGACAGTTCACTGTCATAGTGTCAATGTCCGGCATCGGATGCCGGACCGCAACCGGTATGCCGCAGCATTCAAGCCGTCATACAGCGGAGGCACACTCCATCACAGATTCTGGTGACAAACGAAATATAGTCAACTAGGTTACATATGTAGAAGATCGGCTGAACGGAATGGGGTCCGCTCCCTCCAGCTGAGAGGCAACGATGCTCTTCGCCACATCACAATTGGCACCACCGGCAACCCTCAACCCATCTGGCGTCTGGTTTTTCAACTGGGTGATACCGATCGCCGGCAGCATCTTCATCGTTCTGGCGATCGCCGACGTCATTCGTCGTCGGCGCCTGACCTGGGGATTCCTTTTCCTGTTCAACAGCCTCGCGGTGTATTGGATGGAGACCATCGGGGACTGGGGCCAGATGCTCTTCTACAGCCCGGCGTTCGCCCAGCACCATCTGCTCGAATGGCTACCGATCAAGACCCGTAACGATCCGTTGTTCATGCCGTTCGCCTACGCGGTGTACTGGGGAGTGCACGCGCTTCTGGTGTTGTGGCTGAGTCAATGGGTGTCCGCACGGTTCGGCTGGAGCATGCTCAAATCCATGTTGGTGCTTGCGATTCCAGTCAACTACATCTGGGACTTCGCCGTCGAGGGCACCGCCACGGCGATGGGATGGTGGACCTACGATCCCGGCATGGGGCCGGTTCTGGAGTGGGGCAACGGCGGTCGCATCACACTGCTCTGGACCATCGGCATCATGTGCATATGGCCCAACCTGATCGCCTATTGGGCCGGTAAACCGCCGATTCGCGGCCTCAACCATATTGAGCGATTCTGCCGGTTAGATCGCTTCACCGTCCCGCGGACCGCATTGCATCCGGCTGCCGACACCGAAAGTCGCGGCGGGACAGCCGTTGCCACCAAGCAATTGGTCTCGACCAAGCAGCAAGAATTCGACGACTACCTCAACTACGACGTGGCGATTCCGCGGTGGCGCTTCGAAATCTTGCGACTGGGCGCCTGGTTCATCATCTTCCAGGTCACCTTCTTTGTGTTCCTGATCATTCCGCTGGTGGTGTTGCGCACCGTGACCGGCGCCGACAGCCCCTACATTCCGTGATCCGAAAGGAGTCGTGGTGGCAAGCGAACGCATGAACAAGCTGCCCGCTGAATTCTTTCTTCCTCCGCAGACCAATGCCGCGCTGCAGCGAGAAACCGTCCGGCTTGTCGCGGCATGCGTGGCGTTCATCGTGATCCTCGGCGTCATCGTGGCGTTGACGCAAGGCATCGTCATTACGGTGTGATGCCGTGGTCGGCCGGCGACTGATCTAACATTAGTGTCACTTCTAGCGGAGGTGATGGACGTGACGCCAGAGCGGCTGGTTGTCTGTGCAAGCCACAGCCCGGGTAAGGAGCGCGATGTCGAACGCGCCTTCGGTCGCAGGTTCCGCTCGGCACTGACGTCGGCGGCCGAACGCGCGCAACACTTCGATCCCGACGTGGTGATCGTGTTCGGCGGTGACCACCGCCGCGCGTTTCGACACGTGGTACCCGCCTTCGGGGTCGCGTTGTCCGCATCGATTCTGGCCGAAGGCGGCCACCCGGCCGGCAACCTTGATGTCCCGTCCGCGGTGGCACGCCGACTGTGCGAACACCTGCTGTCGGCCGGGTTCGACGTCGCGGCATGTCGTGACATCGGACTGGATCACGCGTTCGCCCAGCCCGTTCGGGATCTGCTCGGCGACTTGGCGGTCAAGCCGGTCATCCCGCTGCCGGTGAACTGTGCCACGGCTCCGCTTCCGACTGGCCGTCGAGTGGCCGAGTTCGGCGCGGAAGTTGGCCGGTTCCTCGACGGGATCGCCGAGCGGGTGCTGGTGATCGGGACCGGAGGGTTGTCACATTCCCCGCCGAGTCTGGAGGTCGATACCTACGACCTCAGCGACGAAGACCGGGCTCGGATCATCGCCGAGGGTATGGCGGCAGCGCGCACCAAGATCCGTCCCGATTGGGACGCCGAAGTGTTGGACGCCATGTCGAACTGGGACGTCGCTTCGCTGATTCGGCTCGTCGACACCGCCCACACCCGTGCGGGCGCGGGCGCCAACGAGGTCAGGACCTGGCTTGCCGCGGGCGCCGCGGGCGGTGGGCGGCCGGTAACCCCGATGGTCTATGAGCCTGTGCCGGAATGGATCACCGGGATGGCCGTCGCTGCGTCAGCGTGATCGAGGCGCCACGCGCGCGGGCCGCGGTTGCGCGGCCGGGGTTCGGGAGAAGCGCGGCGCGGACGCCGGTTGACGGATCCCATCGATGTCGACGAACACGTTGCGTGCCCGCATATGCGGATCGTCGATCGCCTCGGTCGCGGTCAGAACCGGCGTGACGCATGCGTCGCTATCCGAGAAAACCCGCGCCCAGTGGTCCCGAGTTTCCTCCCGGAATTTGTCCGACAGGGCATCCCGCATCGCGGGCCAGCCGGCACGCTCCCGTTGCGGGCCCAGAGTGTCCGGGTCGATCTCCAGCAGCCGCAGCAACTCGGCGAAGAAGGCCGGTTCAAGCGCACCCACGGCGACGTAGCCACCGTCCGCGCATTCGTAGGTGCGGTAGAACGGCGCCGAGCCATCAAAGATGTTGTCACCCCGCCCGTCTGACCACCGGCCGTCGCCGAGCATCGCCCACAGGATGTGGCCCAGCATCGGTGCGCCGTTGACAATCGCGGCATCGATCACCTGGCCTCGCCCCGAGGCGTGTCGCTCTAGCAAGGCGGCAAGGACGCCCACGACCGCGAATAGCGAGCCACCACCGTAGTCGCCGACCAGATTCAGGGGTGGCGCCGGCGGACGATCCGGGTCACCCATGGCGTGAAGCAATCCGGTGAGGCCGACGTAGTTGATGTCATGGCCGGCCTGTCGAGCTCGGGGACCGGTCTGGCCCCATCCGGTTATGCGGGTGTAAACCAATCTCGGGTTACGACGGCAGCATTCGTCAGGTCCGAGGCCGAGGCGTTCGACGACGCCGGGTCGGAACCCCTCGATGAGAACGTCAGCATCGTCGATGAGGTGGCGCACCCCGTTGAGCTCGGCGGCGTCTTTGAGATCGGCGAAAACGATCCGGCGCCCACGCAGCTGGGCGCCCCCACCACCACCCCCGGGCCGCTGAACCCGCGTCACTTCGGCACCCAGGTCGGCGAGCAACATTGCGGCGTGTGGCCCGGGTCCCATGCCCGCGAGTTCGACGACCTTGATGCCATTCAGAGGACCCGCCGGTGCCTGCGGGCAGCTATCTACCACCTGATGAGCCTAGCCATAATCTGACACCGCATACATATGGTGTTTTCTGTCTGCGCAATGCATCCAGGGGCTACGAGGTCATCCTGATATGATTTTCTGACGTATCCGTCATCTAATCCTCGGGGGTGCTGCACTGTGTGCGTCCGCGGTTCGGGTATTACAGCCGAATACGAGGCAGGCGGTTGGACCGGTCAGCCGGCCCGGAATTCGCCGGCGACATGACGAGTGCGCCACTGGCCGGCATAACCGTCGTGAGCCTCGAGCAGGCGGTCGCCGCGCCGTACGCCACCCGACAGCTGGCGGACCTCGGCGCACGGGTAATCAAGGTCGAGCGTCCGCAGGGCGGCGATTTCGCCCGCGGCTACGACCGCACAGTGCACGGGGAGTCGAGCTACTTCGTCTGGCTCAATCGTGGCAAAGAGTCGTTGACTGTCGACCTCAAGCAGCCCGAGGGCAGACGCATCGTTGAGCGTCTACTCGAGGGCGCCGACGTGCTGGTGCAAAACCTGGCGCCGGGTGCCGCGGCTCGGATGGGCTTGGACACCGAATCGGTGGCGCGCGCGCACCCACGGACCATCACGGCGACCATCAGCGGCTATGGACAGGACGGACCTTGGCGCGACCGCAAGGCCTACGACCTTTTGGTACAAGCCGAGGCCGGGTTGTTGTCGGTGACCGGTTCGCCGGCGGAGGTGGCGCGCACCGGTGTATCGATCGCCGACATCGCCGCCGGCATGTTCGCCTTCTCCGGAATCCTCACCGCGCTTTACACCCGCGCCACCACCGGCGCGGTGCGGCCGGTCTCGGTGTCGTTATTCGACGCGTTGGTCGAATGGATGTCCCAACCCCTCTACTACGGCCGCTACGGGGGAAAGGCGCCACCACGCACCGGCGCGCGGCATCCGACGATCGCCCCGTACGGCCCGGTGACCGCGGGCGACGGCGGCACCGTGTTGCTGGGCGTGCAGAATTCAGCCGAATGGCTGAGGTTCTGCGAAATCGTCTTGGAAAGAAGAGATCTCGTCGACGAACCGCGGTTCGCTACGAACCCTGATCGGGTAGCGCACCGCGATGAGTTGGAGTCGATTATCACCACCGTGGCGGCGCGGCTGAGCGCTGAAGAACTCGAAGCGCGCCTGCAGAGCGCCGGCGTGGCGCACGCGCGCATGAACGGTGTTGATCACTTGTGGCTACATCCGGTACTCGTCGGCCGGGATCGATGGCACGAGATTCAGACGCCCGGCGGTCCGGCTGCCGCGCTGCCGCCGCCCGCGGGCCTGGCAGGCGTCGATCCGGTGATTGGTGACGTGCCCGCGCTGGGCGAGCACAGCCGAAAGATTTTGCACGAGTTGGGATATTCCGCACAGGCGACCGACGAACTCATCGCCGCTGGTGTTACGACGGCATAGCTCAGGACTCGATCTACTTCGCGCGTCCGAAGAATCCGCGGTTGATGCAAGTCATTAACACATCGACGAGCTCGTCGGCGTCAATCGGTTCGGGCAGATCGAGAGCGGCCTGCGGCACCCGGGTGACGAGCGCACGCAGGATCAGTGCGGAGACCACCGGGTCGAACGGATACCGACCCGGTCCGCGGATCAGCATCCTGGCCGCGCCGATATCCATCTGCACCTGGCCGTTCTCCCCGATGCTCACGATGGTGGGGTCGTCGGTGGCGCCTTCGGCCCACGCTTCGATGCATCCCGAATACCGGTCGTAGAACTCGACGTAGGTACGCAGCCAGTGCCGCAGCGTCGACTTCTTGGCCACTGGGTCGACGTCGGCGATCCGGTGGGCGAATGCCGTTCCGGCCCCGTAAATTTCGGCGGCCACGGCGGCGAGCAGATCCTGCTTGTCGCTGAAGTACTTGTAGAACGTGCCCCGCGCCACGTTGGCCGCCTCGACAATGTCATCGACACTGGTGCTGCGATAGCCTCGGGCGCGGAACTGGGCTGCGCCGGCATCGGCCAAAGCATTTACGGTGGTGACGGCGCGCTTACTGAGGCTGGTGGTGCGCTCGCTGATCGAGAGCCCCGCGATGTCTGGGGCCGGAGGTGCCTTGAGGGCGTCGATGTCGGCCGCCGGATCCGTGCTGGCGTGCAAAGACAGTGACCGCAGCACCGATCGTGGGGTGTCAGGGAACAACATCAGCTGCAGGAATACCGACAACGTGTCGACCGCATCCTTGGCGCTACGGCCATAAGCGCGGTCGGTATGTACGAACAGATTGATGCGGTGCACCAGCGCGGTCATCGCCATGGCCGCGACCTCCGGGTCCAGGCCGTTGAGGCCCGAGCCGGCGAGCCGCTCCGCGAGGCGGTGGTTATAACCGCGTACAAACCGGGTGATTTCGGGACGCACCTTGGTGTCCGACGAGGCGATCGCCGTCCACTGCACGAACATCGTGGAGTATTTGTCGAACACCCAACTCCACTCCCCTAGCCACCAGTTCAGATTGTCGAAGCCGACCTCGTCCGGGCCGAGCGGACCGATGCGACGCGCCACCCGAAACAACGCGCTGCCGCATTCGTTGAGCAGCTCCAGGAAGATCTCGTCCTTGCCTTTGAAGTACTGGTACAGGGTGGCCCGGGACACCCCTGCCGCTTTGGCTATCGCGTCGACCGAGGTGTCGAAGTAGCCCACCCGGCCGAATAGCTCCAGCGAGACCTCGGCGATACGGCCCCGGGTGTTGGCACCGCGAGCGCCCACTGCGGGGCTGGAGGGGCCGTAGCTGGCCCGGCGGACGATCGAGGCTTCGGACATAATGTTTCCAGCCTATGGCCGATCCGCGTCACCCGCGCCGCATCGAGCGGCGTTCCGCGGGTTGACGAACTCGGCCGTGCCGGTGATCGCGACGCCGCCCGTCTGCCGGGTAGCGGTCAACTCCACGATCACCCGTTCGGCGTCAGGCTCCGCCGACACGGCGGTCACGGTGCCCGAGCAGGTCAACACGTCGCCCGGCCAGACCTGCTCGCGAAAGCGGACGCCGAAACGGCGCACGCTGCCCGCGCCCAGCCAATCGGTGGCGAACCCGGCCAGTAGCGCCGCGGAGAACATGCCCTGGGCGAACACCGAAGGGTAGCCGGCGGAACGCGCGAGTTGATCGTCGTAATGCATGGGGTTGAAATCACCGGACGCGCCTGCGTAGCGGACGAACATCTGCCGAGTCAGTGGTCCGAACTCGCGGACCGGCGCCTGCACGCCGACACGCAATGCGGTGGTCGTCGTGGTCTGTCCGCCTGCGCCGTCGCCGGGACTCATCGGGGGGCCGTCTCGATGAAGGTGGCTTTGGCCTCGGCGACGAGCGCTCCGCCGGCGTCGCGGTACTCAGTAACCACGGTGGCGAAACGCATCGTGCCCCCACGTTTGCCCGGTTTCGAGTACCGGTCGACGATCCTCTCCCGTGCGGTCAGGACGTCACCGGCCGCGGGCGGGGCGGAGTGAAAGGTGTATTCCTGTTCGCCGTGCAGCAAGCGCTTGCGGTCGAAACCCACGTCAACCCGGACACCGGCCGGGGCCCAGCGGCCTGCGGTCGTCAGGAATGTCGGCGGGATGATCGCGTCAGGACCACGGTAGGCGGGATCGTCGCACAACATGGCCTCAGCGAACTCGGCGACCTTGCCCTGCTCCACGACCAGGTCCCACGGCCGTCCGGAATTACCGTCGGCGTCGTTATCGGGCGATGCAGTCATAGTGACCAATACTGTCAGAAAAAGTGAAGACCTGAAACTAAATCGTCGCTTCGTAGCCAATGGACTGCTTGTCCAAAGATGACATTGCTGCCAGAATCGGTGCCCATGGTGGAGTTGGCGGCAAGCTATGCCGCAGGCAAATGGGTGTCGGGCGCGCACGCCGGAACACTGGATGTGACGTCGCCGGCCACCGGCGAGCTGCTGGGCACCGTCGGTATTGCCGGCCCCGACGACGTGGGCGCCGCGGTCGCCGCCGCCCGCGGCGCGCTGCAGTCGTGGGGGCGGGTCGCTCCTGCCGATCGCGGTGCCGCATTGGGGCGACTCGCCGACGCGCTGAGCGCCCGCAAGGGTGAACTGGCCGACCTGACCACCGCGGAGATCGGCTCGCCGCGATCCTGGAGCACCTTCGGTCAGGTCATCACCGCGGTCGGCGTGCTGCGCGCCTACGCGTCGATCACCCCGCACTATCCCTTCTCGACCACCCGTCCATCGGTGACGGGCGGCACCGTCGAGGTGCGTCAGCTTCCCGTCGGCGTGGTCGGCGCCATCGTGCCATGGAACACACCGCTGTTCATCGCAGCGCTAAAGCTCGGCCCCGCCCTGGCGGCGGGGTGCACAGTGGTGCTCAAGCCGGCGCCCGATGCCCCGCTCGAATTCGGCGTGCTGATGGAGGCGATCGAGGAAGCTGGACTGCCCGACGGAGTCGTCAACGTCGTCAACGGGGGCGCTGAAACCGGCGAGCTGCTCACCGAACATCCGGGGGTCGACAAGGTCAGCTTCACCGGCTCGACGGCCGTCGGTGCCAGGATCGCAGCGTCGTGTGGCTCCCGAATCCGCCGCTGCAGCACCGAACTGGGCGGCAAGTCCGCGGCCATCGTGCTGCCCGATGCGCCGCTTGAGACGACGGTGCCGGGTTTGGTCGCCGGCGTGATGGGCAACAACGGTCAGCTGTGCGCCGCTCTGACGCGAATCGTGTTGCCGCGCAGCCGCTACGACGAATTTGTGGCCGCACTGACGGCCGCCGTCGCCGAGCTGATCGTCGGGGATCCCGCCGACCGGGTCACCGATATCGGTCCGCTGATCAACGAGGCTGCGCGCGACAGGGTCGAGGGGTTCCTGCGGCGCGCGCGGCAGGACGGCGCCACCGTGTTGGTCGGCGGCGAGCGGCCCAACCGTCCAGGGTGGTTCCTCTCTCCCGCGGTCGTCGCCGCGACCAACGACATGGAGATCGCCCGCGAAGAGGTCTTCGGACCGGTCGCGGTCGTGATCGCCTACGACGACACCGGCGCCGACGACGTCGCTGAGGCGGTGGCCATCGCCAACGACTCCCGGTACGGGCTGGTCGGCGCGGTGTGGTCTGCCGACACGGAACGGGCGGCGGCGGTGGCGGCCCAGCTGCTGGTGGGTTCCGTGGCCGTCAACTCGACCGCCGTGCTCGACTTCGCCAGCCCGTTCGGCGGATTCAAGCAGTCCGGCATCGGCCGCGAGGGGGGCCCCGAGGGCATCGCCGGGTTTGTCGAGCATCAAGCCATCATCCGTTGAGCCGGAAGGGATTCCAGTGCAGACTCAAGCAGCGGTCTTGTTCGAACGCAACACACCCTGGTCCATCGAGTCCATCGAGCTCGACGCGCCGAAGGCGACCGAGGTGCTGATCGAACTACACGCTTCGGGCATGTGTCACTCCGACGACCATCTCGTCACCGGCGACATGCCGATCCGATTGCCCTGCATCGGCGGGCACGAGGGCGCGGGCGTGGTCAAGGCCGTCGGTGAGCACGTGTCGTGGCTGTCGCCGGGCGACCACGTGGTGTTCAGCTTCATCCCGTCGTGCGGACGGTGCCCGTCGTGCTCGACGGGCCACCAGAGTCTGTGCGACCTCGGCGCAAAGATCTACTCGGGCATGCAGATTCACGACGGCACCGCTCGCCACCATCTCGGTGGCGACGACCTCGCGCTGGCCTGCGGTATCGGCTCGTTTGCCCACCACACCGTGGTGCACGAGGCCAGTTGCGTGAAGATCCCGGACCACTATCGCCTCGACCTGGCCTGTCTTCTGGGCTGCGGCTTCATCACCGGTTGGGGATCATCGGTCTATGCCGCCAACGTCAGGCCGGGCGACACCGTTGCCATCGCCGGGGTCGGTGGCATCGGCGCCGCGGCAGTCCAGGGCGCGCGGCTCGCGGGTGCCCGCACCATCACCGTCATCGACCCCTCGGAGTACAAACGGGCCGAAGCGGTCAAGATGGGAGCCACTCATACCGCGGCCGACTGGAACGAGGCGAAAGCCGTTGTTGCCGAAGCTACCTGGAACCGCGGCGTAGACAAGTTCATCTGTGCTATGGGAGTCGGTGACGGCCAACTGGTCGGCCAGGCGCTGGCCATGACGGCCAAGCGTGGCCGGCTGGTGGTCACCAACATCCACCCAATGCTGGAACGGGAGATCCGGGCTAATCTGATGGACCTCACCCTGACCGAGAAGCAGATTGTCGGAACCCTCTACGGCTCGGGCAATCCCCGTGCCGACATCCCTAAGATCCTCGAGTTGTACAGCGCCGGGCAGGTGGACCTCGAATCCATGGTCACCCGCACCTACCCCCTGGAGAAGGTCAACGACGGCTACGCCGACATGCACGCCGGCGCCAATATCCGTGGCGTACTGATTTATCCGCCCGCCGAGGGATCACTCGGCTGAGGCGATGCGGTCTCACATACGAGGTCCGCTGGGCACGTGACCGGACGATCTGGCGGCACATCGACCGAGTGCAGCGTGAGAAAGGAAGCGAGATGTCATCTCCTCGGCTGAAGTGCGTGGACACTGCCGGGACGCTCGCGACCGCGGGATGGCTCTGGGGAGGAGCGACATGATCAGCAGACGTCTGGCAGGCAAGGTGGCGCTCGTGACCGGTGCAGCCAGAGGACGGGGTCGAAGCCACGCGCTACGTTTGGCCCGCGAAGGCGCAGACATCATGTTGGTAGATCTGTGTGACAACATCCCTTCGTGTGACTATCCGCTCGCCACTAGCGAAGACCTCGACCGCACCGCTTGCATGATCGAGAAGCTCGACCGACGAGCGGCGGTGTACCGCTGCGATGTCTGCGATCGAACCGAAATGGAGATCGCAGTCGACACCGCGGTACGGCAACTCGGCGCGCTCGACGTCGTCGTCGCGAGCGCCGCCATCGCCCCAACTCGGGCGGAAGCCCCGATCGCGGCCTTCATCGATACGTTCGACGTCGACTTTCTCGGCGTGGTAAACACTTTCAGCGCCGCGATGCCACGATTGAGCGAAGGCGCGTCCCTTATCGCTTCTGGTCCCTCATCGTCGGCGCAAGGACCTCTCCACGATCGGCCGCAGGGACCCGGCGGGGCGGCGTATGAACTCGCGCAGTCGATGGTTTCGCAGTATGTGCAGATGCTAGCTAAACAGCTTGCGCCACTTGGTATTCGGGTGAATACCGCCAGCGGTTCGGAGAACGGCTACGACTCTGGCTACGCCGGACGGCTGTATCGGCCCGTCATGCTCGACGTTGATCGCGTTGGCGCGGCGTCGCTTTCCACCATGTCATGGCCTGTTACGACCTGGGCTGACACGGATGCGTCCGCCGCGGTGGCATTCTTGGCGGCGGACGAATCGCGAGCGATAACCGGCCGGCACGTGACGGTTGATGCCGGCTCGTCCCTCAACTAACCCGACGACCGGGCGCTACACCCGCGCGGCTCAGGTCGACGCCACCCAGTTGGTAATCGATGAGGTGAATGAGGCACCCAGTTTGGCACGTATCCACGGCGGTAGATTTTTTGGCATCGGTAACGGTACCGACCGGGCGCCACGCGCCTCGAGCAGTGCCTCGTACGCGGCGGTATCGCCGCCGAACGGTTGTCCCTCACCGGCGATGAACCCATACAGTTCACACCCCTGCGGGCCGGCCTCCCAAGGTCCGAATACGTCCCCCCACTCAAGCATGATGTGCGTGCCTGCGCGGGCGACCACGTCGCCGCAGCGGATCTCGCCGGCCAGGATGAAATTGCTGTGATCGCCGGTGTGACCGTGCTGCGAGGAGATGGCCCCCGGGTCCCACTTGTTCCAGAACGCGAAGTACCGGGGAGACAGCTCAATCCACTTCTCCCATATCGACGCCGTACGGCCATCTGCGAACTCATAACGCAGCATCTCCTCAGCCGGTACGTCGTCGAGATGCTTGATCGACGGTCCGCCTCTCATTGGGCACTTCCCTTCCGCTACTGATTACGTCCCGACTACAGCCCTCTGCGCTTGACGATCAATCACATCGTCGGAGCCAACGGCAGGCGATCACGACGTTGCAAGCCGCGCCGTTGTTCACTCTTGACGCAGTTCATTCGGGTCGCGCCACCGTCGAGGTGAAGCCTATTTTTAGTCGCACATCTCAAACCTGCACCTGCTCCCACCCTCCGCCTTCGGCGGAGCGGTGCGCGGCGTCGATCACCGCGAGCGACAACAGCCCGTCCTCGAAGGTAGCCGCGCCGCTGGGACCACCGTCGAACGCGGGCAGCCAGTCCTGCAGCATCAGCGCCATAGCCCTGCTGGCGTGACCCGCCAGGCCCCCGGGCAACCGCTCGGGGTGCGCGGGCTCGCGTTCATCCACCGTCAGGGGACTCAATCCCGCATCGGTGGCGGCGCCGAGGCTGTATGCCGCGGAACGCAAGTCGCCGTCGCCGATGATGGTGCCATCGGAGCCGAACAATTCGAGGCGGTAGTGATCGGCGTGGGCGCCCATAACGGAGAGGCTCAAAATGACGGTCACCCCCGACTCCATACGCATCAGCAGTGCCGCGGTGTCATCGGCGGTGACCGGTAGGGTCCCCCCGTCGGGCAGTTCGCGGACAGGATCGCTGGTGCGCACCTCCGCGCACACCGACACCGGGCGGCCGAGCAGGCTGGTCAGGAAGTCCAGATCGTGCACCAGCATGCCGGCCAGATAGCCGCCGCCCTGCTCGCGGTCGTACATCCAATGTGCCTGCAGTGGATGACTCGGATGCCAATACGACGCGCTGCGACTGACCCGGGCGAGGTACTGCGAACCGAGAAAGCCCGAGCGCACCTTGTCGGCGACTGCCAACCAGTCCGGGTTCCACCGGTTTTCGAAACAGCAGGCGGTGGGCAGCTTGGAATCGGTCGCAGCACGCACCATGTGGCGGGCCGCTTCGAGGTCGCCCGCCAGCGGCTTCTCGCACAACACCGGCTTACCCGCCGCCAGTGCGGCGATCGTCATTTCGTGGTGCAGCACGGTGGGAGTCGCGACCGAGATGACGTCTAGGTCGTCGCGGGTAACGAAAGACTGCCAATCGGTGGAGGTCTGTTCGATGCCCAGTTTGGCCGCCGCACGCTCCAGCCGATCGGGTGTACGCGCACAGAGCGCGACGGGCTCGAAGCCCTTCGCCGCCCGGAAACCGGGCACCTGCACACGTGCGCCCCACCCGACGCCGATGATGCCGACCCGTAAAGTCATGTGCTCTTCTCCGTTCCTCCGTTTGCAGTGACACTAACGTTAGATAACTCGTGCCGCGAGCGAACAAATATTGAGACATTGCCCGATCTGATCTAGCACCCCGGCATTGCCTATAAGTGACATGGGTGCCAGAATCGGGTGCTGTGAGCGCGATCGACACCGACGAGCAGCAGTTCGCACCACTGATCGATCTGCGGTGGTGGCAGGAGCGTCCGGCTGAACGGAGCGAGCTCTACCGGCGCCTTCGCGAGGCCGGCGGCCCGGTGTTCGTCCGCACCAACCGACCCGACTCGCCGCGGCCCCGCGGGTTCTGGGCGATCGGCGCCCACCGCGACGTCGTCGACATCAGCCGCCGCCCCGGCGACTTCAGTTCCGGGCAGGGCACGCAGATCTTCGACCAGACCGCCGAGATGCGCGAATACCGCGGCTCCATCATCGACATGGACGATCCCGAACACATGCGGCTGCGCAAGATTGTCTCGCGGGGCTTCACCCCCCGCATACTCTCCGAGCTGCGTGGCCTGGTCGAAGAGACCACCGCCGAGATCCTCGAGGAGATGCCGCGCACGGGTGAGTGCGACTTCGTCTCTTCGTTCGCCACGCTGCTGCCGCTGCGCATTATCGACACCATGCTCGGCGTTCCACGCGAACACGAACAGTTCATCCTGCGGGCGACCAACATCGTGCTCGGCGCCTCGGACCCCGAGTACGTACCCGACCAGACCGTCGCGGGCATCGGAGCCGCGGTCACCGAGATCAGCGAGCAGCTCATCGAGTTGCTCAAGGGCATCGCCGAGGACCGCATCGCCCATCCCCGCGACGACGTGATCAGCAAACTGGTCAACTCCGACGAAGAAAACCTCACACCCCAGGAGCTGGCGAAGTTCTTCATCCTGCTGATCGGCGCGGGCAACGAGACCACCCGCAATGCACTTACCCACGGGCTGCTCATTCTCAGCGCCCACCCCGAGCAGCGCGACCGACTGTTGGCGAACTACGACGACATGGTGTCCACCGCGGTCGAGGAGATCCTGCGATACGCCAGCCCGGTGATCCACTTTCGCCGTACGGTGACCCGCGACGGCGTGACGCTGACCGACGCCCACGGCGAGGTCACCCACACCTTCAACGCCGGCGACAAAGTTGTGGTCTGGTATCCCGCCGCCAACCGCGACCCCGCGGTCTTCGACCAGCCGGAGCGCTTCGACATCGCGCGGAAACCCAACAACCACATCGCTTTCGGCGGCCCGGGACCGCACTATTGCCTGGGTGCGCACCTGGCCCGGCTTGAGCTGAACGTGGCATTCCAGATGCTCTACGCGCGCTACCCTGACATCACCGCCGCGGGCGAACCGGTCATGCTGAGGTCGAACTTCGTTAACGGCATCAAACACCTGAAGGCCACGTACACACCATGAACACGCAGGCAGCAGTTTTGTCCGACATCGCGGACGGCGTCTTGACGATCACCCTGAACCGGCCCGAAGCCGCCAACGCGGTACGTCCCGACGACCGCGATGCCCTCATCGCGCTACTGGCCGCCGCCGACGCCGACGAGAAGGTACGTGTGGTGGTGTTGCGGGCCAACGGCAAGCACTTCTGCTCCGGCGCCGACGTTGGATCGCTCGCCGAACGGCGCGCGCGGGGCCAGAAGCGAGTGCTGGAGCCTACCCGGCGCATCATGAACGGCGCCCAGAAGCTGGTGGCCAGCGTGCTGGACTGCAATAAACCGGTGATTGCCGCAGTGCATGGTGCGGCGACGGGCCTAGGGGCCCACGTCGTGTACGCCTCCGACCTGGTGATCGCTACCGAAAACGCCTACTTCGCAGAGTCATTCGTCAAGCGTGGGCTGGTTGTCGACGGCGGCGGCTGTTATCTACTGCCCCGCCGCATTGGCATGCAGAAAGCCAAGGAGATGGCGTTCTTCGGCGAAAAGCTCTCAGCCACCGAAGCATTCACGCTGGGTCTGGTGAACCGGGTGGTCAGCGCCGCCGACTTCGACGCTACGGTCGCCGACTTCGCCGGCCGGCTGGCCGGAGCGCCGACCTCCGCGATCGCGTTCACCAAACGGCTGCTCAACGACTCACCCGACACCGACCGCTCCGGTGCATTCGTCGCGGAGGCAATGGCACAGGAGATCCAGTCGTATTCACACGACTCCACCGAGGGCGTGCAGGCGTTCGTGGAGAAACGACCGACCGAGTTCACCGGGTGGTAAAGGTGGCTCGCGCTGACATTCCGACCATCGACGCGGCAAGCGCTCCCTACTGGGAGGCCGCCAGGCAGGGTCAATTGTTGATCGCCGAATGCTCAGCGTGCGGCAAGGTCCATCACTACCCCCGCCCGTTCTGCCCGTTCTGCTGGAGCGAGGACGTTGCGCCCGTACAGGCCAGCGGAACTGGAACCCTTTACACGTATTCGACTGTCTACGTGAATGATCTGGCGCCGTTCAAGGAGCGAGTGCCGTATGTCGCCGCGCTCGTCGAACTGACCGAAGGCCCTCGGCTGATGACGACGATTGAAGGCGCGGACTTCGACGACCTTCGGGTCGGAATGCCGGTTACCGCCGTCTTCCGCCCGGTCGACGACACCGATCCCGACAGCCCCTATCTGACAGTCTTCACACCTAGCGAGGAGAACCCATGACCGGACTGCTCGATGGCAAAGTCGCCCTGGTGACCGGGGCGGGGCACGGCATCGGCCGGGGCCACGCTCTCGAACTCGCCAAGCACGGCGCCACCGTGATCGTCAACGACCTCGGCACCAGCCTGTCCGGCGAGGGCACCGGCAAGGTGGCCGACGAGGTGGTGGCGATCATCGAAAGCCGCGGTGGTACCGCTGTTTCCGACTTCAGCGATGTCGGCGACGAGGAGCAGGTCGACCTCGCCGTCGAGCGTGCCTACTCGCAGCTGGGGCGGCTGGACATCGTCGTCAACAACGCAGGAATCGTTCGCGACAAGGCGATCTGGAACATGACCGCCGACGATTTCGACCTGGTGATGCGGGTGCACGTTCGCGGTAGCTGGCTCACCAGCCGCGCGGTCGCTCGCAAGTGGCGCGCGGAATCGAAGGAATCCGGCGGAAAGGTCTACGGCCGAATCATCAACACCACCTCCGGCGCCGGTCTGCACGGCCACTTCGGGCAGACCAATTACAGCGCGGCCAAGGCCGCAATCGTCGGTCTGACCCAGACACTGAGCCTGGAGTTGGCGTCGATCGGCGCCACCGTCAACGCGATCAGCCCGGGTGGGCGCACCCGGATGTCGGCCTCCATGCCCGGCGCGCAGGCTCCGATCGAGCCCGACGAGCGCGCGGAGGACGAGTTCGACCCCAAGGACCCCTCACTGGGGTCGCCGGTGGTGGCCTGGCTGGCCAGCCCCGAGGCCGGCCACGTCAGCGGTCAAGTGATCCGTGCGATGGGCGAACATCTCCAGCTCCTGAAGGGCTGGCACCCCGTCGCGTCTGTCTCGAATGGCGAAAAGCGCTGGGATGCACAAAAACTCGGCGCCATCATGGCCACCGACGTGTTCGGCACCCGAAACACGGGCCTGCGGCTCGGAGGATGAAAACCACGGCGGACGTCGAAGAGGTCGAGCGGGAGTTCCGGCGGTATTTCATGACCGGGCCGGTACTCGAGGACTGGCACGCCTGGGCACACCTGTTCACCGAAGACGCGACGTACTTCGACCACTTCTACGGAACGTTCACCGGCCCGGCGGAGATCACCAAGTTCCTCGAGGGGACGATGGGAGCGGCACCGCAGGTCTACAGCCCGCTCGTCTGGTACGTCGTCGACGGCGCCCGCGTCGCGTACAAGGTGGTCAACCGTGCCGACAACCCGGAGCCGGGCGGGGCGCCCATCGACTTCCCCTCGTATCAATTCATCGAGTATGCCGGCGGCGGTAAGTGGCGTTCCGAGGAGGACGTTTGGATTCCGGCCGAGATGAAGCAATTCGCGAAGCGCTATGCCACGGCCGCCGACGCACATCCGCAAACGCTGCAACAGAAGTTGCGCCGCGAGGACTGGGGCTCCTGGGTGGACTGGGCACGCCCCGAACCGGGACATAAGGCAGCGCCGTCATGGCTGGACAAGGCCGGCTTCACGCCGTTCTCCGGCATTGCGGACATCGACTTCGGGGTCCGGTCACACTAACGCCCAGCGGCGCCGAAGTGGTCACTGCGCAGTTGCGCTTTGCGCACTTTGCCCAACGACGTGCGCGGTAGCTCGTCGACGATGGCGAGACGTTCCGGGGTCTTCTGCCGGGCCAGCCCGGATGCCGCGAAGTGGGCCCGCAGGTCGTCGAGGTTGAGCGCATACCCGGGTTTGAGCACCACGACCGCGGCGACCACGTCGCCGTAACGCGAATCCGGGGCTGCGACGGCAACACCGTCGGCGACCGCAGGGTGTGCGTTGAGCACCTCTTCGACCTGACCCGAGGAGATGGTCTCGCCACCGCGGATGATGACGTCCTTGATCCGGTCGGTGATGGTCAATCTGCCGTGGGCGTCAAGGTGCCCGAGATCGCCGGTGCGAAACCAACCGTCGTCAGTGAACGCCTCAGCGTTCAAAGCGTAATCCTGGTAGCCGACGAATTGATCGGGACCGCGCACGACGACCTCGCCATCTATCCCGATCGGGCAGTCCGCGCCGTCGGACCCGACGATGCGAATCTCTGAGCCCGGGAGCGGTTTTCCATCGGTACTCAGCCGGGCCCACTGCGGCTGTCCCTCGTGTTCGCCGGTGATGGTGGGATGTTCGGTGGCGCCGTAACTGCGGAAGGTGCTGATCCCCGCTTGCGCAGCACGCCGGCCGATCTCCTCGGCGACCGGTGCGGCGCCGACCAGAAACTCCCGCAGACTTGCCAGCTTGTCTCCGGTGTCACCCAGATCAAGGATGCCCGCGAGGTGAAATGGTGTGCCCGCAGTGCAGGTCACGCCGAAACGGTGCACCACCTCGACCGCCTGCGCCGGGTCCCAACCATCCATGAAGACAGTCCGGGCGCCGCTGAGCAACGGCCGCAGCATCGACCCGACGCCCGCGATGTGGCCCGGCGGAAAGGTCACCAGCGACACGTCGTCGGGTTTACCGGCCAGCAGCGCCGGCATGGTTCTCTGCTCGGCGAGAACCGTGTTGTGGGTGTGCTGTACACCTTTAGGCGCCGACGCGGTGCCCGATGTGTACAGCAGCAGACAGATATCGTCGGCGGCCACTGCGGGGCGCCGGTACCGGGCGGCGGATGTGTCCAGTTGCGACCACGCGAGATAGCCCTCGCCCGACTCGGCGTCTAGCATGACGACATGCTGCAGTGAGTCGATCCGCGAAAGATCTTGCAGCCTTTTGCTATACACGATCGATCCGTGCCGCTCTGGCATGATCAGTACCTTTGCAGCCGACTGGTCGAGAACGAAGGCCACCTCGGCCATACCGTAGATGTGCACGATCGGCACCAGCACTGCCCCGCACAACAACACCGCCTGATAAGCGACTGCACACTCGACACGATTGGTCAGCTGTACCGCGACGGCGTCGCCGTCGCGCACCCCCAGCCGCTGCAACGACGCCGCCAACGCCACGGCCCGGTCGTGGATTTCGCATACCGTCGGACTGGACACCGAATCGCCGATGATGAAAGTCAACGGCACGTCCTTGTGCTCGACCGCCCCCGCTTCGAAGGCGTCCAGGCAGGTGCGGTCGGAGTACCAACCGGCGCTATACCACTTGTCGCGCAGCTGACGGTGGTCGAAAGGCATCAGATCCGGCGATTCGCTAGAACTGCGCCATGCCCTGGTCGACCGACAAACGGGTGGCGGTCACATAGCGCGACTCGTCGGAGGCCAGCCAACACACCGCGGCGGCAACGTCTTCCGGCTCGCAGGCCCATTGCGGCAGGAACGGGGTCCCCATGTTGTTCAGCGTGGGGTTGGTCTCGATCGCGGCGAACAGCGCGGCAATCATGTCGCCACCGCCCATCGGAGTGTTGACCGGACCGGGATGCACGCTGTTGACCCTGATGTCGTGCTTGCCCAGCTCCGCGGCGAAGGCCCGGGCCATCCCTGTGACGGCATGCTTGCTAGCGGTGTAGTGCACCATGTAGGGCTGCACCTTGACACCGGCGTAGGAGCTGATCAGGATGATCGACCCGCCCCGACCCCCGTCGATGATCCGCTGCGCGCCCGCCATCACCGTGTTCCACGTGCCAGTCACGTTGACGTCGATGATGTCGCGAAACGACTCGGGCGTGATCTCGTTCCACGGCGCCGGGACACATATTCCGGCGTTGGCCACGATGACGTCCAGCCGGCCGTAGGCCTCGACGCCCTCGTCGACGGCCGTCCGCAGCGCATCCAGATCGCGGATGTCCGCGGCGGTAGCCATGATTCGGCCACCTGTCGCTTTCACCATCTCCACCGTCTCGGCGAAGTCATCGGCGGTGGCCGACGGGTAGCGCACTGAGTCAGGTAATGGGCCCGCCAGGTCGACGGCGATGATGTCGGCCCCTTCTTCGGCCATCCGCACCGCGTGTGCACGGCCCTGTCCCCTTGCGGCGCCGGTAATGAAGGCCACCTTCCCCGCGAGCCGGCCCGTCATCGGTCTGACCCTGCGGTCGCCGAGTCGACGTCCAGGGCCAGCGGCCCCTCGCGCACTGCGGTGCCCAACAGTCCCAGCTCCACACCCGCCTCGGCCGCCGCCTCACGGCACGCCGAGATGTCCTTCCGCAGGAACGGCCCCGCCAGTTCTTCGAAACGATCCATCCCGCCGATGCGATGGGCGTGGGCGGCCACATGGCTCCCGGCGCTGCACACCTGCAGGGTGGACAGCAACACACTCGGGTCGACACCTAGCCGAACGCCCAGATGCGTTGCTGCACAGAGAAGTTGAGCATTGGCTGCGAATAGAAGATTGTTGATCAACTTGAGCGCCAACGCGCTGCCCAGTGCGCCGGTCGCCACCACCGGGTCGGCATATGCGGCCAGGATCGGCGTCACCGATGCGACGGCATCACTCGGCCCGCCGATCAACACGGTCAGCGTGCCCGCATCGATGTTCTCGACGGTGCCACTGACCGGCGCGTCGAGGACGATCGGCGCCGCGGCAGAACTGTCCCGCAACGCCTCGAGGGTGGACAGTGTGCCGGTCGTGTGAGAGACGAACACCGCACCCGGCTTCGCATTGGCGATGAAACCCTCTGGACCGAGCCCGGTTTCGCGCAGCTGGGCGTCGGAGAAGAGGCACGAGATGAGGACGTCGCTCCCGCGCGCGAGGTCGGCCACCGAAGCGGCCGCCACCGCACCTTTCGCCTCCAAACGCCGGCGAATCTCCTCGCGGCGGGCGTACACCGAGACATCGTGGCCGGCGCCGAGCAATCGCTCGACCATCGGCTCGCCGAGTTGTCCGGCGCCGAGGAATCCGACGGTGTTGGGCATTGTGCTTTCCTATGGGTCGACGGCCTCAGCCCCACGTCAGGTTCAGCGAATCCACGCCGAACACCTGACCGCCGTGCTCGATAGGCTGCCCCGAGACTTCGTACTCCGGAATGCGCTTGTGCCACTCCTCCAGCACCACCGCCAGCTCCTGTCGGGCGAGATGCGAACCCAGGCACCGGTGCGGGCCGCCGCCGAAGGACAGGTGACGTGTGACGCCGCGGTCGAAGTCGACCGTGCGGGCATTGGGGTAGGCCGATTCGTCCCGGCCTGCGAACGCCAACGAGAACGACGCCATGTCGCCCGCCTTGACCGGGCACCCATGGAAGTCCATGTCCCGGGTCGCCTTTCGCGCGGTCTGCACGATCGGATAAACCCGGAGCAGTTCCTCCACGGCCCTCGGAATGAGCTGCGGTTCGGCGACGATCCGGGCGCGGTCGGCCGGATGGGTGGCCAGATGCAGCATTGCGTACGACAGCTGGTTGGAGACCGTGTCGAGCCCGGCCATGAACAACAACAGCAGGCAGTTGAGCAGCTCCAGGTCGTTGATCGGTTCGTCGTCGATGGTCCAGTCGATGGCCTTGCTGACGATGTCGTCGGCATCCGGGTCACGGTTCTCGCGTCGCTGTTGAATCAGGCCCGAGAAGTAACCCATCACATGCGTCATGCCCTCGAGCCGGGCCGCGTTGACTTCCTCGCCCACCCCGCTCTGATGCAGGATCATGTCCTCCCAGGCCAGGAACTTCTCGAGATCCTCCACGGGCATGCCCATGATCGTCAGGAAGACCGTCGACGGGAACACCCGCGAGATCCGCGCAACGAAGTCGCACCCACCCTCGCCCGCGACCTGGTCGATCAGTTCCGCGGCCAACTTCTGCTGCGCGTCGCGCAGGCCCTTGACGCGACCCGGTGAGAAGTACTCGGCCAGCACATGGCGCCACTTGGCATGGTCGGGCGGGTCGATCATGATCGGGATCCACTTGTACGGCGGCTCCGGTTCCGTCGGCACGATGACGCTGCTGGACCAGAGCTCCGGGTGCTGGAGTCCGTCCAGGATCACCGAGTTGTCGGTGAACACCCAGTAACCAATGCCGGCCTCGGTGTTGCGGAAGACCGGCCGGGCCTCGTCCTGACACTCATCCAGCAGATGGAAGTGCGCTAGCGCCGGCGACTCCGGAGTGTTCATCTCAATATTCTTCACGGGACATGTTGCCGTAGGCCGATTCTCGCTCATGACGTCCTTCCGTAGCGGCAGCGAACGAGCGCGAAGTCCAAGCACCCGCGGGTCGCATACTACGGCAGTCGACTGTCATAATCGATCGAAATCGTGGCCGATGCTCGCCCGGCGACTCAGCACACTAGGTTAACTATGTTAAACGGCGAGCGCAATACCGCTGGCTGGGTCGGGGGCATCCCCTCTGGACGCCCGATTCTCGTCGATCACCGGCGCGCCATGCTGACGGTATCGGGGCTCGCCAAGATGACTACGTGTGGGGCCTTACGGTGTTAGTAGTGGTGCGCCGCTGCCGAGGGGGCTGGTCAGTCCCCATTCGGCAAAACAGGTGTCGTTTTCGCTGTCTTTGATGGGGATGGTCTTGCCGTCGGGTGAGGTGAACTGGCCCTGACTATGCACGAAGTAGTTGTAGTGCGTCCGTGTGCCTTCAGAGAGTTGGAACGAGTAGATGGATCGGCTGTAGGCGGTCAGCGCCAGCTCGACCCGGCCTTCGGGCGAGTCGAGCTTCACCCGGAATTTGACCGGAGGCCGGATGTGGGTCTGCGGGTCGAACCAATACTCTTCCTCTTCGACGGTGACCTGGTCCCAGTCGTAGAAGATTTCTTTGCCGTCGGTGAACACCACTCGGCTGTAGACGACGCCGGAATCAGGACGTGCGTAGAGGAAGATCTGCAGTTCGTCACTGCGATACAGGTGGTAGAAGTATTGGACCGGGAAGGAGCGGGCCTCGACGACCCAGTTCTCCCCGAAGACGAGATGCTCGTTGATCGAATACGAGTGCTCCTCGAGTTCATATTTTTTGCCCCTGGCGGTGATGGTGCCGCTGGTTTTGGCCCAGAAGTCGCGGCCGCCGCGTCCCTCGGTGGGAAGGTCTTCCCACGTGCCGATGTACCAGTCGGGTTCGCTCGTTCGCTCCATGGTGACATCGACATCGACGCCGAGGTGTTCACCCGTGATGTCCCAGAAGGGAGGCCGGGCGATGATTGCCCGGTCACCTGCCTGCCAGACCACCCGGTCGGTTTCCTTCGTGATCGTGTAGTCATCGACGCGGTGGATCGGGTCGATGCGATGGCTGATGAAGTCGTTGTCCTCGATTTTCTGCCGGTCATACGGTGCGGCGTGGAACGTGGTGTTGTTGATGATCGTGTCGCCGACTCCCCAGACAGATCCACCGACGCGGTAATGCAGAGCGATGAGCAGAACATTCTCGCCCTTGGCTTTTCCGAAGATCCCAGCCCCCATGTCCTCGAGGAAGTGGATACCGGTGTACCGGTCGGCCAGCTCTTCACGGCGGCCGATCTCTTGGTCGAGAGTGATGGCTGGCGAGGCTTCTACGTTGGTCATGTGTGTGCGATCTCCTCAGACGTCGGTGTCTAATCCATGGATCGGTCATGGCGTGGGCCGGCATGGCGTGGTAGGGATGACGGCTCGGCTGAGCAACCATCTCAAGGTTTCATGATCACTGATCACGCAATGCTTGACGCTAGCGTTATGGGGAGGTCGACGCAAGGTTTTGGGCGCATTCTCCCGACGAGATTCTTCGGCGCCTAGGCAGCTCACGCTCGCGTCGACGTAGGGTGCAGGCTGTGGCCAGACCAAAGATTGAGCGCGATCCAGCCGTGACCCAACGCATTCTCGACGTGGCGCTGGACGTGATGACTGAGTACGGGACGGCGGCTCCGATGCGGGAGATTGCGCGCCGTGCGGGCATCTCCTATGGCGTTGTGTACAAGCACTTTCCAAGCCAGTCGGCGCTCTTGGCGGCGGCCACCGGGACTCAGTACAGGCGAGTTCAGCAGGCCTGGCTGGCGGCCCAGGACATTGAAGATCCGATCGATCGGATCATCGCTATGTGCATCGCGCCCTTTGAACTCTTCGCAGAGATCGCCGGTTTCCGGTCCGCGTCCTTCATGACCGTAATCGCCGACCCGAATACGAAAACCCGAGTGAGTGCGATCGCCGCGTCGGCGACCGGGTTGTTCCATCAAGCCATTCAGCAGGCCCAGCAACAGGGCTACTTCCGAGGCCTCCCCGAAGACGCCCTTACCCGAATGCTCATCGGCATCCCGGTCGTCTATACCTCGGACTACCTTGTGCCCGAAGAACCGGATTGGCGACAGCTCGAGCAGGACATCGGCCGCCTGATCCGAGAACTCGCCGAGGCGACGCGAATCGCCTCGGCGGTGTAGCAATCGCCGCGGTAACGACTCGAAGACGATGCTCTTGGCGCATACCGCAAACATCGAATAGATGCGCCCTGCTGCGAGTCTCGGGAAGTATGCGGTGGGCTCGCCACAATCTTTAAGCAGAGCCTTCAGGGTCCGGGCAGTCCAGTGTCGGGCTAATTGGTGATGGCAACGGCATTGTCGCCGGGCGGCCGCATGTGAAGGTTCTGTTTCCGATCCGCTCCGGCCATAGGGCACCGGTAACGCGAGATTCTGCCCGAATGCACATCCAGCTCCTCAACGATTATTCGGCCGCACTGCCCGTGTGAATGCGGGCTTGCCGCAGGCCTTCCTGCGGATCGTCGACGTCGACGTCCCAGTCGCCGCACGAGCACGTACAACGGAAGTGACCATTGACAGGCAGGATTGCCTGGCCGTCACACGATCCTCCGGTGTTGGCAATGCTGGTGAGGAACTCCAGGGGCTTTTCGTGGAGAGCGCTGTCATCGGACATGGCGTTACTCCTTGGCGTTGGGGGAGGCCGCGGCTCGGAAGACGGGGAGCATCCAGCCATCCGTAATCGGTGAAAAATCAACGTGCACAGACATTCCTATCGTGATGTCGGCGGGTGCGACGTCGACGATGTTCGAGACCAGTCGCGCACCGGGCGCGTCGGGCAGGTCGAGGACCGCGGGCACCAACAACAGATCGGGCATGCCCGGGAAGCCGTGCACGACGGCGAAGCTGTAGACGACCGCCTGGCCGCTGAGTTCGACCCAGTTCACCGCGTTTGATTGGCAATTGGGGCAAAACGGTGTCGGGGGCAGCCGGAAGGTCTGACAGTCGCCGCACTGCGGGGCCACCAACCGCCGCTCCTTCGCGGCGATCCAGAACGGCTCGGTGTCCTTGTTGACCGCGATCCGCACGTGTTCGCCCGGAATGGTGGTGGCCAGGGTGACCGCGGCGGTGCTCATGCGGCGCGTCCCAGAATCAGCCCGCTCACGGGCAGGCTTGCCGGCCCGCCGGTGACCAGAGCGAGTTCGGCGTCGCGGACCTGGTTGATGGCGGTGCCGCGCATCTGCTCGACTCCTTCCATGATGTGGGTCATCCCGATGATGTAGGCCTCGGAGAGCTGACCGCCGTGGGTGTTGACCGGAATCGAGCCACCGTCGTAGCGAATCGCTCCGCTTTCGACGAACGCGCCGCCCTCCCCCTTGCCGCAGAATCCGTAGTCCTCGAGCTGCATGAGCACCATCGGGCTGAAGTGGTCATAGAGCACGGCGACGTCGATGTCGGCGGCGCTGATAGCGGCCTGCTCGTAGAGCCGCTTGGCGATGGGCGCATTGCCCGAGGAGGCGAAGTATTCGTCGGGCATGCCCATCCAGGCGAACGCCCTGCCCCAGTCGCGGACGCCGCCGTGGGCGGCGGCAACCACCGGCACCGGCGGTTGCCGCAGATCCCTGGCCCTGTCCATGCTGGTGGTGATGACTGCGACGGCGCCGTCGGTCTCTTGACAGAAGTCGTAGAGACACAAAGGTTCTGCGATCATCCGCGCATTGAAGTAGTCGTCCAACGTCAGCGGTTGGCGATGCATGGCCTTTGGGCGATTGAACGCATTCGCCCGCGTGGAGAGTGCGATCTCGGCGAACGCCTCGCGGCGCGTGCCGTAGAGGTGCATGTGCCTGCGCGCCAGCACCGACATCAACTGACCGGGCCCGAACAGGCCGGATGGTTGGAGGAACGAGTTGATCGGATCGGGGTCCATGGCCGAAAACACCGAGCCCAGGCGTTGTTTGGACTGTTGCAGCGCCATCACCGTCACCACCACCGAGGCGTCCCCGGCGACGATGGCCGCCCGCGCCAGGCCGATCGCGCCCGCGGAGCCGCCGCCGCCGGAGGTCAGTGCGGCGGTGAACCGGACTTCCGGAATGCCAAGCGTTTCCGTGAAGTCGGCGGTGTCCATCTTCTCCGTGTAGCCCGCGCTGGCGCCTGAGTAGTAGGCGAACCCGTCGACGTCGGTGACGGGAAGGCCGGCGTCATCACACGCCGCCAGGATGGCCTCGCCGGCCAACTCGGTGATCGACTTCGGTAATGACCCGCCGCGCTTGTAATAGGGCGTGGCACCGACACCCACAATCGCAACGTCGCGCAGTCCAGACGAAGTAGCCACGCGCTCAGAACTTTTCGGCCGGGATGGGCGGCACGTCGGGGAACAGTTCATAGAACGTGCCCTGGGTGATGCGCAGCCGGGTCTCGTCGCTGACCCCGTCGAACAGTCCCTTCAGGGTGTCCTGGGTGTGCCCGAAGGTGCCTTCCATGTGCGGGTAGTCGCTGCCGAACATCACGTTCTTGTAGCCCATGTGCTCGTAAGCGGCGACGGCGGTCTCGTCGTGCTGGAATGACGCATAAACCTGGCTGTAGAGAATCTCCTTCGGACTACGATTCAGCTTGGGCCGCACCGCCATATGGTGCTGGCGATAGCCCTCGACCATCCGGTCGCCAAGGAACGGCACCCAGGTGGCGCCACCTTCGGAGATCAGCACCCGGAGGTCGGGGTGGCGGTCTAAGGCACCGGAGGCGACCATCTTCATCGCCGCCCGCTGACCGGAGAACGTGGTCTCGGCGTAATTCATCACGGCCCCGCCCGGCCCGCGGTACACCATGCCCGCCCCGCCGCTCGCGCCACCGACCGTCATGTCGACCGGATCGGTGCCGATGTGGAACGCGATCACCATGCCGGCTTCCTCGGCTGCCGCCCAGAACGGTTCCCACTCCTTGCGGTGCCAGTCCGGAGCGCTCGGATGAGGAGTGGTCGGCAAGAACACGGCCTTGAAGCCTTTGCCTGCGGCCCAATGCAATTCCTCGATTGCGTCCTCCACGATCAGTGTCGACACCTGGGCGGTCACCACATAGCGCGGTGACACCGCGCAGATCTCCTCGAGTGCCCATTCGTTGCTGGCGCGCATGCACGCCTTGAGCAGTTCGGGGGTGCGGAAAGTCGATCCCCACATGCCCAATGACGGGAAGATCACCTCACCCCAGACACCCTCCTTGTCCAAGTCCGCCAACCGCGCCTTCGCGTCGCGGATGCCCTGCGGCTTCATGCTCTCCTCGATGAAGGCCTCCATCGCCGAGGACGGCAGCTTGCGCCGGAAGATCTGTCCGTCGACCGAGACCGTCTCGTACTCGCCGTCGGGATCCTTCTCCGCGTGCGGCGTCAGCTCGGCGAGCGCCTTGGGCAACCGGGACTGCCACAGGTCGTCGGGCTCCAGGAAGTGGGAGTCACCCGAATTCGTCCAGATCATGCTCATTGGCCCTCCACGGATCCGTCGCTCCTTCGGATGATGCCAGCTGCTCTCGCGCAAGTCCAGTATTTCTAATACATAGCCATTATTATTTGGTCCAAGGTGCGACGCCAGTAAGACTTAGGCGGACTGGAGGAGGCCCATGGCGGAGCTGCGAACTGAGTCGGCCGCGGGCGCGCGGAGGCGCAACGCGTCGGGTGAGTCGACCCGGGTGATGTTGATGGAGGTCGCCGAGCGGCTGTTCGCCACGCGCGGCATCGAGGCGGTGACGTTAAGGGAGATCCAACTAGCGGCCGGGCAGTCCAACACGTCGGTGATTCGCTATCACTTCGGCTCTCGCGAGGGTCTGATCCGCGCCCTAATCTCCTACCGCCAGGCGTCCCTCGGGATCGATCGCCAGAAGATGCTCGCGAGCATGCGCGAGGAAGGAAAAGAGGCGGACCCGCGCGCCGTGGTGTGGCTGATGGTGCGCCCACTGGCCAACAGCATCGCCGCGGGCGAGATGTTCGCGCCGTTCCTGGCCCGGCTCATGGAGGATCCGCGGGCCCGCAGCGACTACTGGCCGGACCACGTCGACGACGAATGGACACAGGAGAAGCTGGAGAAACTGGTAGACGCCGCGCTGCAGGACCTGCCTGAGCGGATCCGGCGCGGCCGTACGTTTCAGCTGTACATCAGTCTGATCAACGTGCTGGCCGCCTCCGCCCGCGTGGGGCATGGACTCAGCGAAGCGCAGCTGCACAATTACGTGGACACCTGGGTCGGAATGCTGACGGCGCCGGTGTCCTACGAGACCCGCGCGCTGATCGCTGAGCGCGACGATAACTGAACGCTCAGCCGCCGCCGACGATCTCTCTGGCTCTCAGGTCGGCGATCGCCGCCTCGTCCAGTCCGATTTCGCGCAGCACCGCCTCGGTGTGTTGCCCGATGGTGCATCCCGCGTCGGCCCGTGTCCGCGAGCGCGAGAACCGGCACAGCGGTGCGAGCCGCCGGTGCTCCTCGAAAATCGGGCTGTGGGCGTCCACGGCATAGCCTGCCTCGTAGTACGGATCGCTCTGCAGCACCAACTCGGAATTGGCCTCCACCACCTCGACGCAGCCGACGTCCTGGGCGGACAGTTCGTGCTCCCACTCCAACTTGGTCTTGTTGGCGAACACGGTTGTCAGTACGGAGATCAGCTCGTCGTCGTGCGCCGCGCGAGATTCGGCATCGGTAAAACGCTCGTCGGCGTGCAAGTCGACGTAGGGCGACATCGCCTTCGTCAGCGCCGGCCATTCGCGCGGCAACGGTGCGGCGAGAAAGACGTAACCGTCTGCCGCGCGGTACATCCGGTACAAGGCATTCATGCCGAAGAATTGTTCGTCGGCGGCTGCCTCGGCGGGACGGGACGCATAGCTTGCGCTGTAGGCGATCATCGCCTGCTGCGCGGTGGCGAGCATCGTGGTGACCACGTTGGACATCGGTCGTCCCATCCGCTTGGCATACAGCGCGACCAGCAGCGCAGAACCGACACCGTGCGCGGCGATGCCGTCAGATTGCACTGCGGGCACGGCCCCGCCCGCGTGCAGTTTGACCGCTCGGCGGTGCAGGTCATCCAAGTCGGTGGCCGGCTCGCCCGTGTCGTGGCTGTCGACCAGCGCCAGCCCGGATGCCGCACCGACCGACGGCGCGTAGGCGGCGCGGTGCGCGAAGGGTCCGTCGACCCCGTAACCTGAGGTCGTCACGAACGCCAAGTCCGGGTTGACCGCCCGCAGCGACGCCTCGTCGATCTTCGCCCGCTCGGCGGCCTTGCCACGGAAGCACTGCAGCACGATGTCGGACCGCTTGGCCAGTTCGTACACCAGCTCAAGGCCTTCGGGCTTGGTGAAGTCAATCGCGACGCTTTCCTTGCCCTGCAACACTTTTGCGCCGCCCGCCTCGGGGAACGCGACCAGATTGCGGATGTTGTCGCCTTCCAGCGGCTCGACCTTGATGACGCGAGCGCCCAGGTCGGCCAGCAGGGTCGCGCCGTACGGTCCCGCGAACATGCTGCCGAACTCCAGCACCGTCACGCCCGTCAGCGGCGGTGCGTCGTGGTCCGCGTGCCGTGCGGGTAGTGCGGCCCTGCGCACTTGGCCGAGCTGCTCGAAGGTGACCGAGTCGTTGTGCTCGCCGACTCGCGGAGCCGGCCGAAGCGGGGTCAACGGCTTGCCGTCAGCGTGAATGAGGGTCGACGGCTGCCGTACCGGCCCGAGATCGGGATCGATCACGGTCGCGGCGCGGCCTTCGTGAGCGGTTTGCGGGTGATCCAGTGATTCCTCGGGAGTTCGGAACAGTTCGCCGCTCAGGTCAAGGTTTTCTGTCATGGCCCGCTGCCATTCGGCGAGCGTGCGGGCCCCCACCCGCTCGATCATCATGTCCCACCACTCGGTGCGAAGTTCGGGGGTCGGCAGCATCGGAAAACCCTGCCACTTCGGGTCCGCGAGGTCCCCCAGCAGGTCCAGTTCAGTCAGCCAAGCGCCGATCAACTTGGGCGACACCTGAGCGAACTGTAGCCAGCGACCGTCCTTCGTCGGACAGACCAGGAGTGCGTAGATTAGGTAGGCCTGGGGCCGGCCCTGGTCGTCGTAGGCGGCGTCCATCGGTTCGAAGGCGCCCGGATACCGTTCCAGCACCATCTCGTAAAACCAGTTGTACGGATCCATCGAACCCATGCCGGTCACCAGATTGGTCTCGACGGTTTGGCCGCGCCCACTGCTCTCCCGCTCAAGGAGCGCGGCAAGCACGCCCTGAACAGCGGCGTGGGCGGCGCCCCAAGAGGCATAGGCGAAGGTGGTGTAGGCCGGTCCCGGCCTCGTGGTCAGTCCGCGCTTTTCGTGCATGACACCCGTCTTCGCCATCACCAGGGCCTCCCAGCCCTTGTAGTCGCGAAACGGCCCGGTCGATCCCCAGCCCGTGATCGTCGCCACGACAAGTCGCGGGTAGGCCTCCGACAATGCGTCGGGGGTAAGTCCGATGCGCTCGGCCGTGGTCGGCCGCATGGTGTTAACCATGACGTCGGCGCGGCGCAGCAAAGCACGCAGACGCTCCAGATCAGCCTCGTCATGCAGGTCCAATGTCACGCTGAGCTTGCCACGCAGCAGGGCGGGCCAGCCCGCGAGCTCGCGCAGCGGACTACCGTCGAGCGGCTCGACCATGATCACCTCGGCACCGCAGTCGGCGAGGAACTGCGTCGCCTGCGCTCCGGGCAGCGTTGTCGATAGGTCGACCACCACGAGACCAGCCAGTGGACCGCCCGACGCCGTACCGACTTCCGGCATGTTCGCTCCTAGGGTGTGCTGGCAGGTCTCGTTCGACGTGTTGTGACGCACGCCACGCCAGCATCGCAGCGACCAAGATTAATGTCAATGCATTAGTCTTGCCGCGTGACTGAGGGGTGTGCGAAGTGATCCATGAACGGCAGACACAGGGTGGTTTCCCGCCCATGCGGACCTGGCAGGAGCCGACCGTAAGCAGCCCGGGTGGCGGTGCTGAGTACGGCGACATGATCGCCGCGCTGCGCAATTTCCTCGACCATGTGGCAGCGGCCGCTCCGGACGTGGCGACCACAGTGGACCTCACACAGGACTTGAACGGGTGGGCCAACCGGGTGGCCCAGTTTGCAGTACCTGAGCGCAGGCAGATCTTCGCCCGCCGGCTTGATCTGCCCGGCCGCGGACAAACCATGTCCCCCAACTTCATTCCGCTCGGCGGCGACCACCAGAGCGTGCACGGGGTGGTCACATTCGGCCGCTATTTCCTCGGCGGTGGTGGCGCGGTGCACGGCGGGGCCATCTCGCTGCTATTCGATGAGGTGCTCGGCCGGCTGGCCAGTAGCGGCGACCGGGCGCCTGCGCGAACCGCCTACTTGCACACCGACTACCGATCGATCACACCGATCGGCGAGGAGCTCGCGGTGCGCGCCTGGTTCGTCAGCGAGCAAGGACGTAAGCGGATTCTGCGGGCGACGATCACTCACGGTGACACTCTGTGCGCCGAAGCAGAGGGACTGTTCATCGTCCTGCGACCCGACCAGCCCTGAGCCGTCCGCTCAGCGCACCGCGAATCCGGCATCTAGCGGCCACGCCACCCCGGTGATGAATTTCGCCTCGTCGGAGACCAGCCACGCCACTGCGCCGGCGATGTCCTCGGGCATCAGGATCTGAATCGGCAGCGCATTCTGCATGGCGGCCACTGCCGTGTCGTTGGCCTCGAGCAGCTTGCCCATGGTTTCGTTCATCACCATGCCGGTCGCCACGCCGGTGGGGTGGATGGTATTGACCCGAATCCAATACTGCGCCAACTCATTCGCCCACACCTGCATGAGCCCGACCAGTCCCCGCTTGGCGGCGGTGTAAGCCTGTCCGCCTGCCCGGTCGGTACCGGTGCCCTTCAATCCCGCACTGGAACTCGTCAGCACGATGGATCCGCCGCGGCCGCCGTCGATGAGGGCGGGGATAGCGGCCTCGACGGTGTTCCAGACTCCGATGAGGTTCACGTCGACGATGTCGCGGAAGATCTGGCTGCGGTCTCCCTCGCCGCCGAGTCTGATGATGCCGGCGTTGGCCAGGACGATGTCGAGACGGCCGAACTCGCGGACGCCTTCGTTGACGGCCTGTTTTAAGGCATCGGCGTCGCGGACGTCGGCTTGGTGGGCAATGATCCGCCGACCTTGGTTCTCAACGAGCTTGATGGTTTCATCGAGATCGTCGGGCGTGGCGTTGGGGTAGTCCATCGAGTCGATGTCGCGGCAGATGTCCACGGCCACGATGTCGGCGCCTTCGGCGGCGAGCCGAACGGCATGGGCGCGGCCCTGCCCTCGCGCCGCGCCGGTGATGAACGCCACCCGTCCGTCGTGTCTTCCCATAGCTAGATTCCTCTCATCGTGTCGATTGTCGACGCTGAATATCTCTGTCACGCTGGGTGATCAATTCGCGCAGGGCTAGCCGGTCCGGCTTGAGCATCGCCGTCAAGGGCAGCTCATCAACAATGAGCAGCTCGTCGGGGGCCTTGTAGTCGGCCAGTTCACTTGCCACGTGGGCGCGCAGTTCAGCCAGTGTCGGCGGACCGGTGGCGTCCGCGGGTACCACGCACGCGACGCCGATTTCTCCGATCACGGGTGCGGAACGGCCAATCACGGCGGCATGTTTCACGCCGGGGTGCCCGGTGAGCGTCCGCTCCACCTCACCGGGATGCACGTTGTAGCCACCCCGGATGTACATGTCACCGCGGCGCCCGACAAGTGTGATATTGCCGTCGTCGCCGAGCACGCCGACGTCGCCGGTGCGCAGCCACCCGTCGCGCAGCACCTCTGCGGTGAGTTCCGAGTTGCGCCAGTAGCCACGCATCACACACGGGCCGCTCACCTCAAGTACGCCGTCCGATCCGATCCGCACGTCCATTCCCGCGGCAGGCCGTCCCACGGTGCGGAATTGAACCTCGGGGGCGTCGTCCGGTTCGGTGCCGCTGATGGTCGGGCACTCGGTCATCGCGTACCGCACGACCAGCGGGACCCCGATGCCCTCGGCGACCCTGCGTACCAGTTCGGGTGGCGCCGGCGCTGTGGCCACCACTCCGATCCGCAAGTGCGGCAATGCCTTCGAGGTCACTCCATCGACGTCGAGCAGCTTGGCCCACTGGGTCGGCACCGCGCCCGCCACGGTGACTCGCTCGTCGCGAAGGACGTCGAACATGCCCTGGGCCGACCACGGTGTCGGGGGCACCACCAGCGTGCTGCCCCAGACCAACTGATCCCAGAGCTTGAACATGTAGCCGGCGTGGGCGAACGGCGTGGACGTGAGCCGCCGGTCATAGGGCGCGCTCATCACGCCTGACGCTGCCGCGCCCGCGGCCAGCCGGTCGGCGTCGAAGGCTGCACCTTTTGGCGTCCCCGTCGTGCCACTGGTGAAGATCAACGCAACAACGTCCCGGCGATTCAACTCCACCGAAGGCGGCGCCGAGCGCGATGTGTCACGGCACAGCGCATCCCGCGACAGCAGCCGATGCCCGGTGCCGGGTAACGCATCAAGCAGTCCGTCAGCGACGACCAACGCCGGATCTGCCTGCTGCAGAATCGATTCGATCTCTCTGCGGCCCAGTCGCGGGTTCAGCCCGGTGGTGATCGCACCGATCATGGCCGCCGCGGCGTAGCACGTCGCGTAGTCGATGCCCGACGGCAGCCACAGCACGACCACATCGCCCTTGCCGACGCCGAGGTCGGCAAACTGGGTCGCGACGCTACGAGCCCGACCGATCCACTCCGCGAACGTGATTCGCGCCCCCGGCTCGACGTAGGCCTCGATATCGCCGTGAACGGCGGCCGCCAGCTCCAACATCGCGCGGGTATCCACGACGTCGGAGCTCAGCGGTGCGCGGTCCACCTACGGCTCCTCGGCGCCGAGAATCATTGTGCCGCTGGAGCAGAACCAGCCGCCGGTGCCGCTGACACAGGCGATCTTGGCATCGGGCACTTGGCGCGGGCCGCATTCGCCGCGCAACTGTCGCGCAGCCTCGACCAGCAGGAACAACCCCCGCTGACCGGGGTGGCACGCCGACAGCCCGCCACCGTCGGTGTTGGTGGGAAGCGCGCCGCCCAGGCGCAGCGCACCTTTCTCGACGAAGGCACCCCCCTCCCCCTTGGGGCAGAAGCCGAGGTCTTCGATGGTGAGCAGCAACATGTAGGTGAACGCGTCGTAGATTTCGGCGACGTCGACGTCGGACGGCGAGACCCCGGCGCGGGCGAAGGCCAGCGGTCCGCTGACCGCGGCCGGGCCAACGGTGAGGTCGTCCCACTGGGAGGTGAGCATGTGCGAGGTCGTTTCCGCTGAACCCAGCACCCAAACTGGCTTACTACGTAGATCCTTCGCACGTTCCGCACTGACGAGCACTGCCGCGGCCCCGCCGTCGCTGCGAATGCAGCAGTGCAGCTTGGTGAACGGGTCGGCGATCATCGGTCCGCCGAGCACGTCGTCGATAGTGATCGGTTCGCGATAGTAGGCATCGGGATTGTCGGCCGCGTTGAACCGCGCGGACACAGCGACCTCGGCCAGCTGCTCGATCGTGGTGCCATAAGTGAACATGTGCCGCCGCGCAGCCATGGCGTACTTGGAGATCAGGGTGTGGCCGTAGGGCGCTTCCCACTGTAGGGGTCCGCGTGCGCCCCAGTTGATGTTGGCCCCCCGCAATCCCTTTCGAAGATCCGAGCGGGCGGTCGAGCCGTACGTCAGCAGGACCACGTCGGCGTGCCCAGCGGCGATCGCATCAGCCGCGTGGGCGGCCATCACCTCCCACGACGCTCCCCCGACCGCGGTGGAGTCGATCCAGCGGGGCCGCAGACCGAGATACTCGCCGACATCGACCGGGGGCAGTGTGCCCTGGCCGGTGGAGGCCAACCCGTCGACGTCATCGGGTGTCAGACCGGCATCCGCCAGGGCGCGGCGGCTGGCCTGGGCGATCAGCTCGTAGGGTCCCTTGTCGTCGACCCGGCCGACGTCGGACAGGGCGACGCCCGCGATGGCTGCGGCCCCAGCGGCGCCGCTCACTGGGCGCGGTCCTGGGCCAGCAGTTCGGCCAGCACGTCGGTGGGCTCACCGAACAAGTGCCGAAACACGTGCGCGCGCTTCAGATACAGGTGCATGTCGTTCTCGAATGTGTAGCCCATCCCGCCGAACACCTGGATGCCCGCGGCGGCATTCTCGACGGCCGCCGACCCGGCCACCGTGAGGGCCGACAGCACCTGCATCAAGGCGTCGGCGCGGCCACTGCCGACAGCGATCGCAGCGAAGAACGTTTGCGCCTGAGCGGCCTCGGCAGCGATCTCCATATTGACGCAGGCGTGCTTGATCGCCTGGTGCACCCCGATCGGCTTGCCGAACTGCACACGAGTCTTGGCGTGTTCGGTCGCCGACGCTGCGGCGGCCGCGGCCAATCCGGTGAGATAGCCCGCCGCGAGTACCGTGGCGCGTCCCCAGATCCATTCGTCCTCGGCGGGCAACCAGTGCAGGGGTTCGGCGGATTCGACCGTGGCCGAGGATATTCGGGTACCCGGGTCTGCGGCGGTCACGGATTTAAGCGGTCCGAAGGAATCGATGCCGACCAGTGCGGCACCGCTGCGGGCCACCAGCAGGGCGTGCGAGACACCCGCCGGGTCGAACAAATCGAAAGTGCCTTTGACCGGGCGCACGTCGCCGTCGCCGCGCAATACCGCGAGGGCCACCGATGCCGCCCCGGAGCCGATCCGCTGCGCCAGCGCGTCGTCGCCGCAACGGGCGGCCACCCGGGCGCCCAACGTGCATGCCAGGAACGGCCCCGGCGCGAGCCGCTTGCCGAGCTCAACGAACAGCAGAGCCTCGTCGTCCAACCGCCGGCCCGACCCACCGGACGCCTCGTCGAGCCCGAGTGTGAGCAGGCCCAGCTCGGCGCATTCTCGCCACAGTGACTCGGGAATCGGCGCTTCGGCGTGACGATTAGCGCGGATCCGGTCCACTGGCATCCGATCGGCGAGGAATTCTCCTGCTGCCGTAATGATTTCGAGTTGCTCAGCTCCGGGCAGCAGGTCCACCGTCATCTCCTCTCATCGCGGCAGCCCCAACACTCGTTCGCCGACGATGTTGCGCTGAATCTCCGACGTTCCGCCGCCGATGGCTTGGGAGAAGCTGTAGTAGTAGTAACCGACCCAGCCGTCGACGTCCCAGCGCGATGAATACCGGACCGAGGCGGGACCGACAACATCCATCGCCAATCTGCCGATCTCCTTGGCCAATTCGGCATACATCAGCTTGACGATCGAACCCCGCGGGCCGGGCGTCTCGGTCTTCATGGCCTCGCAGATATTGGTGTAGGTGAGCGCCCGCAGCGACGCCACCGAGGCGCGGGCCCGCGCCAGCCGTCGCGCGATGTCGTCGTCGGCGATGGCGGGCCTGCGGCCGTCCGGCCCGACATGGTCGCGGGCATAGTCGATGAGGTCCTCGATGATCTTCGCCAGCCGCACCTGGTTGGCGGTGAACGCGGTGCCGCGCTCGAAGGACAGGGTGGCCATCGCAACCGACCAGCCTTCGCCGACATCGCCGACCACGTTGCTCAGCGGGATTCGCACATCGTCGTAAAACACTTCGCAGAATTCCGAGCCGCCCTCGATGGTCTCGATAGGGCGGACGTCGATGCCCGGCGTGCTCATGTCACAGATCACCCAGGTGATGCCCTTGTGCTTGCTGCCGGTGTTGTCGGTGCGCACCAGCAGCTCCTGGTAATCGGCGACGGTGGCGAAGCTGGTCCACAGCTTCTGCCCCGAGACCACCAGGTCCTCGCCGTCCACCACCGCCTTGGTACGCAATGCCGCCAGGTCCGATCCGGCGTCGGGCTCGGAGAAGCCCTGACACCAAATCACTTCACCACCAAGGATTTTCGGCAAGTGAAAAGACTTCTGTTCGTCGGTGGCCCTGGTGATCAGGGTTGGCCCGGCGTGCGAGTTACCAACGAAGCATGCATCGATGCCGGGGAACCCCCGCGCGGCGTACTCCTCGTACCAGATCAACTGCTGAAGCAGCGTCAGCCCCTTGCCGCCGTATTCGGTGGGCCAGGCGATGCCGGCCCAGCCGCCCTCGGCCTGAGTGCGTTGCCAGGCAAGGTCGTATTCACGGATCCCCGCGTCGTCGCGCGGGCGGGGTTCAGCCGGTTTGTTCTCGTCGAGCCATGTGCGGACCTGGTCACGGAACTCGAGCTGGTCAGGCGTGAAGTCGAGATCCATGATCCGGAATTCTAGGTGACACGACAGTCAGAAACAATGCGTCGTTCATTGGCGGCGATACCTCGCTGCCAGCTGCTCGGTGCCACGGGCCAGCAGTGCCACGTCCGCTCCTACGAGCACGAAGCTCGCCCCGGCCGCCATGTAGCGGCGCGCCAGTGGCTCGCTGAACGCATTAACTCCGGCGCGCTTGCCGTGTTCCACGATGGTCGCCAGCGCGGTTTCTATGGTGCTCACGACGTCTGGATGCTCCGGCTGCCCAAGTTTGCCCATCGAGGCTGCCAGGTCGGCCGGTCCGATGAAGACGGCGTCCACTCCGTCGACGTCGGCGATCTCCCCGAGCTGTGCCAGACCGGCCACGCTCTCCACCTGGACGGTCAACGACACGGCCGTGTCAGCGGTGACGAGATAGTCAGAAATGCGGTTCCAACGGGACGCTCGGGCCAACGCGCTGCCGACCCCGCGGATGCCGTTGGGCGGATAACGCGTGGCGGAAACCGCCGCGACCGCCTCACCGGGGCCATCGATCATCGGGACGATGATGTTCTGAGCCCCGATGTCGAGCAATTGCTTAATGAACACCGGGTCAGCCGAGGGCGGACGCACCAGCACGTCGACGTCCGGGTAGCCGGCCAACACCTGCAGCTGTTCGAGCGTGGTGCGCACATCGTTGGGCGCGTGCTCCTGATCCAACAGCAGCCAGTCGATCCCGGATCCTGCACAGATTTCGGTGACGTAACCGCTGCCCGAGGCCACCCACATGCCGATGCGCGGGTCACCGTCGCCGATGCGCTGTGTCCACCGGTTTGTCACGATGCCTCCGAATCGAACGTCACCGACACCGTGCCCAGCGGTCCATAGTCGGCGACAAAGGTGTCCCCCGGTTCGGCGAACACCGGCTTGGTGAACGATCCGGACAGGATGACCTCGCCGCGTTCCAGCCAAACACCGTGTGGAGCAAGCCGATTGGCCAGCCAGGCCACGCCATTGCCGGGATGGTTGAGCACCGCAGCGGCTACCCCGGATTCCTCGATGGTGCCGTTGCGCAGCAGCAGGGCCGCCACCCAGCGCAAGTCGACGTCCAACGGGCGGAACACCCGCCCGCCCAGGACCAGACCGGCGTCCGCGGCGTTGTCGGCGATGGTGTCAACGATGGTGCGCAGATGACCGGTTTCGGGGTCCGACATCTGCACCCTGGCGTCGAGGACTTCGAGTGCGGGAGTCACGAACTCGGTGGCCCGCAGCACGTCGAACAATGTGACGCCGGGGCCGGATAGCTGCTCGCCCATTACGAACGCCAACTCGACCTCGACGCGCGGACGGATATAACGGCCCAGCGGTATGCGGCCGCCATCCTCGATGAACATGTCGTCGAACAGCGCGCCGTAATCCGGTTCGTCGATCGACACCGCCCGCTGCATCACCTTCGAGGTCAGACCGATCTTGCGACCCTTGACTTCTCGCCCGTCGGCGACCTTGAGCGCGACGAGTGCCCGCTGCACCGCGTAGGCGTCCTCGATGGTCATGTCGGGATAGTCCAACGACAACTGCCGGATCGGCGTGCGGGTCTGCTCGGCCTCGTAGAGCCGCCGGGCAATGTCGGCGAGCTCGTCCTCGGCGGGTCTGCTCATCTCGTAAGGAACTCGATCGCCGCGGCGTTGAACGCCTCGGGATCCTCGAAATGCGGCCAGTGCCGCACCGAGGGCATCTCGAACACCTCCGAATTCGGGATCAGGTCGGCGATGGTGCGCGCCGTGTCCTGATACACGCCGTGGTCCTTGCCCGATGCCACGATCATCACCGGCGCCTCGATGCCGCGCCACTTGTCGTCGGGAATCAGGTTGCGGTGACGCACCTTCTCGTCCTGCAGGATCAGCAGCCGGTCGATGGTGTTGCGGGTGTCCTCGCGCCGATACACGGCCTGGCGTAGGCCGATGAGATCGGGCAGCCGATTGGCTTCGTCGGCGATCAGGTGAGCGAACACGGCGTGCAGCGATTCCCACGTCGGCTCGTTGACCGCCTTGGTTCGTTCCGTGCGGATGCGCGCCATGTTCGACGCCGAGGCTTCCCGTCCGGCCGGCGACATCAGGATCACTTTCTCCACCCGGTCGGCGTGGCCGACGCAGACCGCGGACGCCACGAACGCGCCCAGCGACATGGCGATGAAGTTGGCCGACGCCATGCCGAAGTGGTCCATCACCCCCAATACGTGTTCGACGTAAACCGCGATCTCATAGTCGTAGTCCGGCTTTCCGGAGAACCCGTTGCCGACCATGTCGATCGCCACGCAGTGGAAGTGCTGCGACAGTGCGGCGAGATTGGGCGCGAAGGTCTCCCAGTGCCCGCCGGTGCCGTGCAGCAGGATGGCGTGCGGCTTGTCCGGACCGCCGGCCTCGGCATAGCGGGTACGGACGAGGACTCCATTGACCGGGATGTCAATGAACCCCTGCCGGAACTCGAGCTCCTTGAGGTACATCCAGATGCTGCGGTAGTTCTCGGTGTCGACCCGGCTCACATCGACCGCGTCGGCCGGTGCTGGTGCTTGGCTCATCATCACCTTCTCAAATCTTCGTATCTGACATATATGTCATCTGGCGCTGGCGTCGCGATGCATGCCCCTCATCGTCGCACAAGCTCTATGTTCCCATGTAGGGAATGGCTCCCACCGCTCGGCCTGCAAGTAATACGCCTAGAGTCATTCCGCTCCATTCCATTGATTCTGACACTTGTATGCGGTAATACTGGGCAGGTGAACACTCCGGCCGGACGCCGCGTCCTCGCCGACCTGGTCAACGAGTTCGCGGCCGTGCGGTTGTCGCTGGACGTCAACGGCAACGGCCCCCGCCTGCTCGTCGAGGACCTGGAGGGCGGCGAGCAGGTCTTCTTGTGCCCCTTGGAGTTGGCCAGTTTCACCATGGCCACCGCCGAAGACCGCGAGGAGTGGATCAGGGTGGGCAATTACCGCGGCGAACGCCGCTCAACGGAGCGGCCGTGAGCGCCGCCGCCGACCTGGTGGGTCTGGGCATGACCGCGATGTCGCTGCGTCCCGGCGCGACGCCGCTCGAACTGGCCGTCAAGGCGAGCGCCGCCGCATTGGCCGACGCCGGACTCGAGCGGGCTGACATCGACGGGATCCTGGTCGGCTCGTCGCAGGGGGTTCGGCCGGAACGACTGGGCGTCGGCTTCGCCGCCGCGGCCGGCTTCTCGGATCTGCGCCTGTTGGAGCACGTCGAGATCAAGGGCGCCACGACCATCGCCATGATCCAGCGCGCGCGCCACGCGATCCTCACCGCTGAGGCGGCAACCATACTGTGCGTGTTCGCCGACGCGCCCCTGGTGGCCGGCCGCGGCGCGGGCTCGACCTACGCACACAGTGGCGGCAACGTCGGGGTGCGCGGACTGGAGCGGGCCTCGGGGCTGCTTGGCTCAGTCCCGACGTATGCGCTGCTTACCCAGCGCTGGCTGCACGTCACCGGCACCCGCACCGACGCGCTGCGCTCCGTGGCCACCACGGCAAGGGCATGGGCGTGCGGCAATCCCGACGCGGTCAACCGCGAGCCGCTCGACGACGCCGGCTATGACTCTTCCCCGATGGTTGCCGAACCACTTCGACTGCTCGATTGTGCTCGGCCGGTGAACGGGGCGGTCGCCGTCGTGCTCACCGGGCGGCCCTCGGTCGGGGGCGCCCGATTGCGGGTTCGCGGCACCGGGCGCGACCATCCGGTGCGGCGCCGTCGCTCCGGAGCCGAGTCGTGGTTCGGCGGCGGTGGCCGCGCGGTCCAGGACGCACTCGAACAGGCCGGCATGGCCCGATCAGACCTGCACGTCGCCGAGCTGTACGACCCGTTCTCGATTGTGACCCTGGTGCTGCTCGATGAATACCGGCTCACCGGTGACATTCCCGCGGGTGCGTTCGTGCGCGACGGCCACACCGGGCCGGGCGGCACACTGCCGACCAATACCGGCGGTGGCCAGCTGTCCGGTTTCTACCTGCAGGGCATGACGCCCTTGGCGGAGGCGATGATTCAGCTGCGCGGCACCGGCGGGCAACGTCAGGTTCCCGGGGCCACGGTGGCGCTGGTCGGCGGTATCGGCGGCCGAATGGACCACCATGCCGCGTTGGTGCTGGAGCGTGCCGCATGACCGCCACCGCGGTCGAGGACTGGCTGCTGGACAGCGCACTGGCGCCCGCCGCCGATGACGACATGCTGGCGCCGCTGTACCGAGCGGCCGCACGCAATGAGCTCGCATTGCCGTTCTGCGCGGCTTGCGCCCTGCCACTCGAGCTCGATCAAGAAGTCTGCGACCAATGCGGGAACGCCGAACAAGACTGGCGCACAGTTGATTTACGCGGGACCGTACACGCTGCGACGCTCATGCACCGGCGTGAAGCGGGCCTGGTGCACGGCCTGGTGCCCTACCCCGTCGTCGACGTCGAGCTGACGAGTGGGCACCGGATTGTGATGACGACCGTGCAACCTGCGGACACCGCACCGCCCATCGGCACAACAGTCCATATTGGTTTCCGCCACCTCGGCGACGTCGCCATCCCGGCCATCGACATTCTGGAGGACCAGTGACGACACTTGAATCCGCCCCCGCCGTCGACGACTTCGACGTCGGCAGTGTCATCCGCCACGACCGTGTGCACGGGACCGTGTATACGTCCACCGAGATCTTCCGACGCGAAATGGACACTATCTTCAAGACCGGATGGGTCTACGTCGCCCACGAGAGCGAGGTCAGCGAGCCGGGTGACTACCTGACCCGAATGATCGGCCACGACCCGGTCGTCGTCGCACGCGGTAAGGATGGCGTGGTTCGCGTGATGCTCAACCGCTGCACTCACCGTGCCAACAAGCTGTGCAACGCCGAGAAGGGCAACGCCAACTCGTTCCGGTGCCCGTATCACGGCTGGACATTCGGCAACACCGGTGCTCTGCAGGGTGTTCCGATGCGTGAGGGTTACGGCGAGGAGTTCAACAAGGTGCGTTCCGAGCTGGGCCTTGCCCAGGCGCCTCGGGTCGACAGCTACGGCGGATTCGTCTTCGCATCATTGGCGCCAGACGGTATCTCGTTAACCGAGCACCTTGGCAAGGCAACACGCGCCATCGACCGTCTGCTCAACCTGTCCCCCACCCGCGAGATCGACCTGCGGGCCAACTGGATGAAGCACTTGCACCACGCCAACTGGAAGATGGTGGTGGAGAACAACGTCGACGGTTACCACGCGCTGTTCACCCATGCCTCGGTGTACGACGCGATCAAGCCCGCCAAGGTGTCGCACGTCCCGACTAAGGTCGACGTGCTGGTCCGCGACCTCGGTAACGGCCATTCCGAGATCGACTACAGCGACGAATACCGGAAACTCGACGAGGAATTCGTCTGGTACGGCAGGATCCCGCGAGCCAAGCTCGCCGACTACGTCGGCGCGCTGGAGGGTGCGTACGGCCCCGAGCAGGCGCACGACGCACTGGTGGTGGGTCCACCACACACGTTGATATGGCCCAACCTCTTCCTCGCCGAGATGAACGTGATGTTCGTCGAACCGCAGGCGCCCGACCGCACCATCGCCTACACCACCGCGGTCCTGATACCCGGCCAGGATGCGTTGAACGAGCGCACGCTGCGCCGTTCCGAGGGGGCGATGGGTCCTGCGGGGTTCTTGATCGCCGACGACGGAGAGATCGGGATGCGCAACCAGGCCGGGCTCGCCGCAGAGCTGCCGGAGTGGCTGATGCTGGCCCGCGGCATAGAAAGCGATGTCGACGACATGACTGGAATCATCAACCGCGACAAGAGCGCCGAGACTCCCCAGCGCGGTTTCTACTCACATTGGGCCTCGGTCGTCGGTGGGAGAAGCGAAGCATGACCGTCAACTCCGAAGCCCAGGCACGTCCCGCTCTACGCGCGCTGCCCGCCCCCGAGATCCTGTCGTTTCTCTATCTGGAAGCGCGGCTGGCCGACGAGGGCCGCTACTCGGAGTGGGAAGCGCTGTGGGCCGATGACGACGACACGGTCGAGTACCGCGTCCCGATGCACCCCGACGATGACCCGCGCACCACGCTGGCCTACATCAACGACAACCGACGACGGATCAAAAGCCGGGTGGCTCAGCTCAACACGGGTAACCGGCACTCCCAGACACCGCCGTCGGTAATGCGGCGCGTGGTCTCCAACAGCGAGGTGGTGGAAACGGCCGCCGACTCCGTCACTGTGGAATCCAACTTCGCTCTATTCGAATACCGTCTACGTCAACGCTTCTGGGCCGGCCGGGTTATCCACACGATTCGCTTGTCACAGGACGGCCCCCGGCTGATTCGCAAGATCGTGCACCTGATCGACGCAAGCGGCCCGGTCGAGACACTCGCTTTCCTAATTTGAACGGACTTCATCTGATGCTCATCGGTGACATCGCGACCAACAACTCCCGCCGCTACCCCGACAAGCGTGCGCTGGTCGATGCCGACCGGGCGCTTACCTGGTCGCAGGTCGACGACAGAGCCCGGCGGCTCGCCGCCTTCCTGATCGGACGGGGGCTGGTACCGGGCGACCGGGTGATGGTGATCGCCCGCAACTGCATCGAATGGCCTGAGATCTCGTTCGGCCTGGCCAAAGCCGGGCTGATCACGGTGCCGGTGAACATCAGGCTGGCTCCCGACGAAGTCGCCCACGTCCGCGACGACTCCGGCGCACGAGCGGTGATCATCCACGCCGACCACTTGGACAAGTTCCTGGGCGAATTAACCGAGCTGGCACTGATATTAGGCGTGGGCGCGCACTCAATGCTCGGCACGAGCGAGTTGGTCACCGACTACGAGACGGCGCTGGCGCAAGCGCAGCCCGGCGCCGAGCGCCGCGACATCACGCCGGACGACGTGGCGTTCATCTTGTACACCAGCGGTACCACCGGTCGCGCCAAAGGTGTGATGCACACTCATCGCGCCCTGCTCTACCAGGCGGCCGACACGAACCTGGTCACCGAGGCCAACCGCTCCGACGTCATGCTCGCGACGACACCGTTCTTTACTGCAGGCGGCATGGTCCGCACGGTGTCTTGGCTCTATCTCGGTCAGACCATGGTGATCCATCAGAGATTCGACCCGCAGGCGGTGATCGACGAGATCGAACGCAGTGCGATCACGTTCACGACCTTCATCCCGACGATGCTGCACCGGACGCTGGCGATCCTCGAAGACGGCCCACCGCGGGACATGTCGAGCCTACGGCGCATCTCCTATGGTTCGGCCCCAGTGCCGCCGGGCCTGGCACGTAAGGCGATGGACCTGCTCGGCTGCGAGCTGCAACAGCGCTACGGCCTCACCGAATGCGGAGGACAGGCAACGATCCTCACCCCGCAAGATCACCGCGACATCGTCGCCGGCAAAACCTCGATCGCGACCTCATGCGGACAGGAAACCCCGATGTGCGTGATCCGCGTCATCGACGTCGACGGCAACGACGCCCCGCCCGGCGATGTCGGCGAAATCGTCATCACCAGCCCCGCCAACGCGATTGGCTACTGGAACCGGCCCGAGCAGACCGCCGAGACGTTCCGTTCTGATGGGCTGCGCTCCGGCGACTTGGGCTACCTTGACGAGGAGGGCTACCTCCACATCACCGGTCGCAAGACCGATCTGATCATCTCCGGCGGGTTCAATGTCTACCCGGCGGAGATTGAGCGGGTGATCGCGCAGCACTCCGATGTCGACATGGTTGCGGTGGTCGGGGTGCCTGACCCCGAGTGGGGTGAGACGCCGGTGGCCGCCGTGATTGCCAAATCCCACGTCGGCGATCAGGACGCACTGACTGCGGAACTGGCTGCGTTGTGCCGCGCGGAATTGGCCGGTTACAAGCAGCCGCGCCGGTTCGTGTTCTGGCGTGAGTTCCCGTTGGGGCCCGCGGGCAAGATCCTCAAACGCGAGATCGCTAACCAGGTGAACCACGTCAGCCAGTCGGGTGGGAAGATGCCGGTATCGACCGGATCGACCGAGGAGCGACGATGATCGAGCAGACCGACCTTGCCACTATTGAATTCCAGGTCGCCGACCACGTCGCCACCGTGGCGCTCAACCGGCCCGAGAAAATGAACAGCTTCACCGAACAGATGGCCGCCGAACTCGCCGCGGTGTGGGCCCGAGTGCGCGACGACGAGGACATCCGGGCCGCGGTGCTGTGCGCCAACGGCGAGCGCGCCTTCTGCACCGGCATCGACGTGACCGAGGGCACCTGGTGGAAGCACCGACCGATCTTCAATCAAGAGGATCCGGGAGAATTGCTGGGGCCGAAGGCACACAAGGTGTGGAAGCCGGTGATCGCGGCACTGCACGGCATCGTGGCCGGCGGCGCCATGTACTTCGTCAACCAGTGCGACTTTTCGATCTGCAGTGAGACGGCCACCTTCTTTGACCCACATGCCAACGCGGGCATCGTCTCGGCGCTGGAGCCGATGGGCATGCTGGCCCTTGGCGTGCCCTACGGCGAGGTGATGCGCTGGGCGCTGCTCGGCAGCGAGGAGCGGATGTCGGCGCAGACCGCGCTGCGAATCGGGCTGGTGACCGAGGTGGTCCCGGACGACCAATTACGCGTCCGCGCCTTCGAACTGGCCTCCGAAATCGCCGCGCGCAGACCCAATGGCGTGCAGGGCACCGTTCGCGCGATGTGGGAGGCCCGTGATCTGACCCCCAGTGTCGCCGCCCGGCACGGCAAGTTCTTCACCGACCTTGGCAACGCCGGGGCTACCCCGGACTCGTTGAACAACAAGAAGAAACCCCGAACAAGATGAGGAGGAGGCGATGACCGACACCGCGACCGAGACGTTGGTCCAGTTCGACCTCCTGATTGGGGGCGAACCATCCTCCGCTGCGTCGGGATTGACCTACGACAGCGTTGACCCCTTCACTGGCAGGCCCTGGGCGCGCGTGCCCGATGCCGCGGCGGCCGATGTGGATCGCGCCGTCGCCGCCGCCCGTGCCGCGCTGAATGGACCGTGGGGTGCGCTCACTGCGACCGCCCGCGGCAAGCTGCTGCACCGACTCGGTGAGATCATCGCGCGCGAAGCCGACCAGCTCGCCGAACTCGAGGTGCGTGACGGCGGCAAGCTGGTTCGCGAAATGGTCGGCCAGATGCGGTCGCTGCCGGATTACTACTTCTACTATGGCGGGCTGGCAGACAAGCTGCAGGGCGACGTCATACCGGTGGACAAGCCCAACTACTTCGTCTACACCCGCCATGAGCCCGTCGGCGTGGTCGGCGCGATCACGCCCTGGAACTCACCGCTACTGCTGTTGACCTGGAAGTTGGCCGCCGGGCTGGCCGCGGGTTGCACGTTCGTCGTCAAGCCAAGCGATCACACCCCGACGTCGACATTGGCGTTCGCAAAGCTGTTCGCCGAGGCCGGTTTTCCGCCGGGCGTGATCAACGTCGTCACCGGCTGGGGTCCGGAGACGGGCGCCGCGCTGGCGTCGCACCCGGGCGTCGACAAGGTCGCGTTCACCGGGTCGACGGCCACCGGCATTCACGTCGGCAAGGCCGCGATCGAGAACATGACCCGGTTCTCACTCGAACTCGGCGGCAAGTCGGCGCAAGTGGTGTTCGCCGATGCTGACCTCGACGCCGCGGCCAACGGGGTGATCGCCGGCGTCTTCGCCGCCACCGGCCAGACGTGTCTGGCGGGCTCGCGCCTGCTGGTAGACCGCAGCGTCGCGGACGCGTTGGTGGAGAAGATCGTCGCGCGGGCGGCGACCATCAAACTGGGCGACCCGAAGGACCCGACGACCGAGATGGGTCCGGTGTCCAACTTGCCGCAGTACGAAAAGGTGCTGTCGCACTTCGCTTCTGCACGTGAGCAGGGGGCGACGGTCGCCTACGGCGGCGAGCCCGCCAGCGACCTCGGCGGGTTCTTCGTCAAGCCAACGGTGCTGACCGGCGTCGACCAGTCGATGCGGGCCGTCGCTGAGGAGATCTTCGGACCCGTGCTGGCGGTGATGACCTTCGAAGACGAAGACGAAGCCGTCGCCGCGGCCAACGGCACCGAGTTCGGACTGGCCGCGGCGGTGTGGACCAAGGACGTCCACCGCGCGCACCGGGTGGCCGCCAAGCTGCGGGCCGGCACGGTGTGGATCAACGCTTATCGAGTCGTCGCGCCTCATGTTCCGTTCGGTGGCATCGGCTACAGCGGCATCGGACGGGAGAACGGCATCGACGCCGTGAAGGACTTCACCGAGACCAAAGCGGTCTGGGTGGAGCTGTCCGGAGAGACTCGCGACCCGTTCACGCTCGGCTGAATCGACAAAAGGGAAAGACATGACGCTGAATCTCGCGGCCGCCGACAAGGTGCTGGCCGGACTGCGGCCGTTTCCGGTGGCGGTCACCACGATTGACGGCGGTTTCGCTAATGGGCTGATGTCGCTGTCGGCCGGCTCGGCCAGCATCGTGCCGGAGCTGCCACGCGCGACCGTCAGCCTGACCAAATACAATAAGACGCACGACATGCTGTTGAACTCCGGCATTTTCGTGATGCACATGCTGTCAGCCGGCCCGCACGAGATCGAGAAGTCGATGGAGATCCTGATGACCCTCGGCGGCAGCTCGGGCCGGGACGGTGACAAGATCTCCAAGCTGCGGAGCAAGCCGGGCGTCACTGGTGCGCCGATCCTGCTTGACGCACACAGCTACGTGGAATGCCGCATCACGGGGTCGCTGGACAACGACGAGAACACCATCTTTGTGGGTGACGTCGTCGCCGCGGAGGTGTTCAGCTCCGAACAGCGGCTGCGGATCGGTGAGGCATGGGGCAAGTTGCCGCAGGAGTGGATCGAGCAGTACGAGGCCAACCACGAGCCGCAGCTGCAGAGTGCACGCGACCTGCGGGCTGCTGCTGCGGCACGGGTCTGATGTCCGAAGGGCCTTCTGGCGCATGGCAGCTGCCGGAAGAATTGGTGATGCTGCGCGATACGGTGCGGCGGTTCATGGATGCGCATGTGCATCCCGTCGAGGAGAAGCTGGACCACGACACAGTCGGGCTACCCCGCGAACAGCTCGTCGCGCTGCAGGCAAAAGCCAGGGAGGCCGGACTGTGGTCACTGCAGACGCCCGAGGAGTACGGCGGCGCCGGGCTCAGTGTCCTCGGCCAAGTGGTGGTCGCCGAGGAGGCAGCGAAATGCCGGATGGGGGCCTTCTTTCCGGCCCTCGGAGCCTTCGGCGGCAACCCCCCCAACATTATGTTCAAGGCGACACCCGAACAGTTCGAAAAGTACGCCCGACCTGTCATCGATGGGATCATGTCCAAGGCGTACACCGCGATCACCGAGGCTTCCGGTGGGTCGGATCCGGCGCGGGCGATCAAGCTCAAGGCGACGCGTGACGGCAGCAGCTACCTGCTCAACGGCTCGAAGATGTGGATTTCACATGCTCCCGACGCCGATTGGGGGGTGGTGTATGCCCGCACCGGTGAGGGGCGCCATGGTATCTCGGCTTTCATTCTCGAAAAGGGCACCCCAGGAGTCACGTTCAGCCGGATCCCCGTGATGGCGTCCTTCGCCCCTTACGAACTGCACTTCGATAACGTTCGGCTCCCGACCGAACAGCTGATCGGCGAAGAGGGACAGGGCTTTTCGTTAGCCGGGGAGTTCCTGGTGCACGGCCGCATCGTGTACGCCGCCGGGCCGATCGGCATTGCGCAGAGCGCGCTGGACATGGCCTGCCGATGGGCCAGGGACCGAGACGTGTTCGGCGGCAGGCTGGCTGACAAGCAGGGCATCCAGTGGATGCTGGTGGACAGTGAGGTAGACCTGCGGGCCGCACGGCTGCTGATGTACCAGGCCGCATCGAACGCCGACCTCGGACGCGACGTCCGGGTGGATGCGTCGGTGGCCAAGATGTTCGGAACCGAAGCAGCATACCGAGTTCTGGATCGGTGCATCCAGATTCACGGCGCACTGGGAATCTCTACCGAACTGCCGCTGGAGCGATGGTTTCGCGACCTGCGCGTCAAGCGTCTGGGCGAAGGTGCGACGGAAGTCCAGCGCGAGATCATCGCGCGATCGCTGGTGCGATAGCCGCGGCGACAATGGAGCTGAAAGGGACCGAAGTGCAATACAACCTGATGTTTCCGATGCGGGCCGTCAAGCACTGGAACCGCTGGTGCGAAGGCGCCGGTATCGGGGACGTCGCACGACTGGTGGAAGAGGCCGGCTTCGATGGCTTTTCCATGTCCGAACACCCCTATCCGGATCGGGAGTGGCTGGCCCGCGGCGGCCACCACGCTTTCGATCCGTTCGTGTCGCTGAGCTTCGCGGCGGCCGCCACCACCCGCATCCGATTGATGACCTACATTCTGGTGTCGGGTTATCGCAACCCGTATCTGACGGCCAAAGCGGCCGCGAGCTTCGATCTGCTCTCGGGTGGTCGGTTCACATTAGGCACGGGAGCCGGCTATCTCAAGGCCGAATTCGAAGCGCTAGGAGCCGATTTCGACCGGCGCGGCGCACTGCTCGACGAGGCGATCGCGGCGTGGAAGGCGACGTGGGCGGGCGTCGATCATGACGGGCCGGAGTTCGGGGTCAGCGGACATGTCGCGCTGCCACCGCCGCTGACGACGGGTGGTCCGCCGATCTGGATCGGTGGCAACGGCGCGGCCGCGCAACGTCGTGTCGTGGAGGTCGCCGACGGCTGGATGCCGATGGCCGCGTCGGGCGAGATGGCCGCGATCACCCGCGCCCGCCCACTCGAGGACATCGACACGCTTGGTGACTGGATCGCGAGGGTGAACAAGCAGCGGGCGGAAGCGGGCCGCGGCGCTGCTGACGTCGCCTTCGTTCCGTTCGAAGCGCACCTGCTCGCCAGCGGCAACTGCGAGAGATTCTGCGCCGCGGTGCAGCCGCGGCTGGACGCCTACGCCGAGGCGGGTGTCACGTGGATCACCATCGAGCCGGCCAGCAGGAGCTACACAGACTTCCGGACCGACATCGACATGCTGAGCTCCCAGTTGATCAACTCCCGATGAACGGCGCCGTCAAGTCCCTGCCCGACCTCGTGCTCGTCCACGGCGGCGAGCACGCCGGTGACTGCTGGGATCTCGTCATCGCCGAATTGCGCCGCCAGGAACCCGGATTACGCACTCTCGCAGTGGATCTGCCCGGACACGGCAATAAGCCAGGCGACCTCGCGACCGTCACGATCGCCGATTGGGTGGACTCTGTCGTCGCCGACATCGAGGAAGCGGGTCTCGGTGACATCGTGATCGTGGGCCACTCGATGGCGGGTGTGACCGTCCCCGGCGTCGTCGCTAAGCTCGGTCCCTCCCGAGTCCGGGAGATGATTCTGGCAACGGCATTCGTTCCGCCGCAGGGCTCGGCCATCGCGGACACACTCGGCGGACCGCTGGCGGTCTTCGCTCGGCGCGCCGCGCGTATCGGCAGACCCATGAAGATTCCAACGCCGGCGGCACGCTGGGCGTTCTGCAACGGCATGACCCCCGCGCAGCGCCGGCTGACGATGTCCAAACTGCAAGCGGAGTCAGCGCGGATACCCGGAGAGCCGGTCGACCGCAGCGGACTACCCACCGATGTGCCGCGCACCTGGATATTGACCACCCGCGACCGCGCCCTGTCGGTGGCCTCACAGCACGCCAGCATCGCGGCACTCGGCGGGGTGGATACCGTTATCCCCGTCGATGCCTGCCACGAGGTGATGTTCAGCCATCCGGTGCGATTGGCCGAGATACTCATCGAGCGATGCCGGTTAAGGGGCTAGAGATCAGGTGACAGACTCATCATCGACGAATCAATCCGACCCAGCACCGACGTGCTTCTTCGTCACCGACGGAAAATGCTATGTGCCTACTTCTTTGGCGAGAGGGCCATGGGGTCCGTCGCTCAGCGGCAATTACATCGGTGGGTTGTTGGGGCGAGCGGTCGAGCAAGAAGTAGACGATGTCGACCTTCAACCCGCCCGGCTGACCGTCGACCTGCTCAGGCCGGTGGCGTTGCAACCACTGCAGATGCATTCCTCGGTTGTGCGTGACGGCCGCCGACTTCGACTGGTCGACGCGGTCATGACTCAGAACGACGTGATCGTGGCGCGGGCCAGCGCATTGTTCCTCCGCCGGAGTGAGCATGCCGTGGACACCGTGTGGACGTCACCCGTCACGATGCCCGCAGTGCCCGCGGAGCCCGACGTGCTGAATGACGATGCCCCGATGGTGTTTCACTCGTTCGGCCGGGACCCAGTCGCGGGGAGTCCGGGTGTCGGCATCAAAGAGTGGCGACACCACGGCCAGAAATTCGCGTGGATGCGGGAGACGAAGTTTCTCGTCGATGACGAGCCATTATCGCCTTTCACTCGCGCCGTCATGGCCGGAGACGTCACCAGCTCGCTAACCAATTGGGGTACTGAGGGATTGCAGTTCATCAACGCCGACTACACGATCACGCTCAGTCGCCTGCCGGAAGGTGTCTACATCGGATTGGCGTCGGTGACGCACTACAGCCATGCGGGGGTCGCCACTGGGGTGGCGACCCTGTTTGACGAAACCGGGCCGATCGGCAGCGGGATGGCAACGGCGTTGTCGAACCCGGGATTCACGCCACCACCGTCAATGGTGGTGAGCTGACCGGAGCTCAGGTGATGGCACCCTCGAGCTTCAGTTCGATCAAGTCGTGGACTTGATGTGCATCGATACCTCCCTGCGGCGCACAAGCATTGCCCTGGAAATGCTGGGCACGCACCATCTAGGCTGCCGGCTCTGGAACCGTGATCATTGGGGCTTAGCCGGTCATCCGTTGCGGATCGCCTCAGCGAGTTTCGCGGGCGCATCGATCATGACAAAGGCGGAGCAATCCGGGATCTCGATCAACGCGGCATGTGGAAACGCGTCGCGTAGCCGGCGAGCATGGTCGAGGGGGAACAGTTTATCCTCGGTGCCCCATGTCAATGTGACGGGTCTGTCGAACGCCTTGATCGCAGGTGCGGCACGCAGAGTCAGCGCCGGATCCAGTGAGGCGGTCACCATGACCGCGTCGCGACGGGCCGCTCGGCTGGTGGCGAACGCGCCGAAGATCTCCCGTTGCCGCTCGTGGGAGGGCGGGTGCTTGGACACCGCCTTCAGGAAGAAGCTCTGCCCTGGTTCAGTGGCCAACAGGCGGACAATTCCTCCACCCACCCGGGAGCTGAGACGGCACAGCTTGACGATCTGAGCGAAGGAGCCAGGCGGAAAGTGTTCGTAGCTATCGCAATTGGTGAGTACCAGACGGGCGATGCGGGATGTGTCCAGACCTGGATCGCCCAGCGATGCCAGCACCAGTCCACCACCGGTGTCGTTGGCCACCACGGTGACGTCGGTCAGATCGAGGGCTTCCATGAAGTGGACGATGCGCCGCGCTGCCGCCTCAGCGCCCAGGTCGGCGCCGCCGGTGGGGGTGCTATGCGCGCCCAGCGGCCAGGTCGGCGCGATGCAGCGGCAGCCCTCCCCTAGTTCAGCCACGACGTCGTTCCACACCGCGCCGGTGACATAGACGCCGTGGACGAAAAGGATCGTCGAACCCGTTCCGCTGTCGGTGTATTCGATGTCCAAGTTGTCTACTCGTACTGTCTGGGTTGTCACGTCGACTCTCCTGTGCTCAGTGGCCACGAAAATTTGGGGTGCGCCGTTCGCGGAAGGCGCGTGCCCCTTCTCTGAAGTCAGCGGTCTCGACCAACGCCAACTGCCCCTCGGCTTCGATAGCTTGCACCGGCTCGAGCTCGGCCAGGGTCGCTGCGGCCAGCGCACGCTTCGTCCAGCCGAACGCCAACGTTGGACCGCCGGAGACCGACCGCAGCACGTCGGTCAGCACCGACTCGTATTCGCCCGCGGAAGTGATGTGCGAGATCATCCCCCATTCGAATGCGGTTGCAGCGGAGATCTTTTCCGCGGTCATGGCCATGCGAGCGGTGCGCGCTCGACCAATCAGCAATGGCAGCAGCGCGGACGCACCCCCGTCCGGCATCAGCCCGACCCGGGTAAAGGCCAACTGAAAGTACGACGCTGGCGCGGCCACCACCAGATCGCAGGCGAGCGCCAGCGCACACCCGAAGCCAACGGCCGCTCCATGGACACCGGCGATCACCGGCTTGGGTAGCGAGGTGATCGCCCGGACCACCCGGTTGGCGGCATCAGCGGCGCCCGCAGTGTCACCGCCGGTCAGGTCGCCGCCGGAACAGAATGCTCGACCGGCACCGGTGAGCAGCACCGCGCGGACTGATTCGTCTGCCTCGGCATCGCGAATGTGAACCGACAACTCCTCGAGCATGGGGGTGTCGACGGCGTTGAGCTTCTCCGGTCGGTCCAGCCGGATCCGCAGCACCGCGCCGTCGTGCTCGACCGAGATGCCGTTCATCGCAACGGGATCATAGGCCGAGGTCGCGTCCGATGATGTCCTTCATGATCTCGGTGGTGCCACCGAAGATCGTCATGATGCGATTGTCCATATAGTCGCGCGCGACGCGGTATTCCGTCATATAGCCATAGCCGCCGTGCAACTGCACGCAGCCATCGATCACCTTCTTGGCGGTCTCGGTGCACCACCATTTTGCCTTCGATGCCTCGACTGCGGTGAGTTCCCCGTCCACTACCGCCTGGAGGCACCTGTCGATGTATTGCTCACCGATCTCGAGCTCGGTGTCCATCTCGGCCAACAGGAATCGGTTGTGCTGGAAGCTGCCGATCGACTGGCCGAAAGCCTTGCGGTCCTTGGCGTATTGCAAGGTCTGCCGCCAGGTCTCGCGTGCGCCGGCGATGGCTGAGATGGCGATGGACAACCGCTCCGACGGAAGGTTGTGCATCAGGTGATAGAAGCCGCGTCCCTCTTTGCCCAGCAGGTTCGCCGATGGCACCCGAACGTTCTCGAAGGCTAGCTCGGCGGTGTCCTGGTAATGCAACCCCATCTTTTCGAGCTTGCGGCCGCGGCTGAAGCCCTCCATGCCCGCCTCGACCACGAGCAATGTGAAGCCCTTGTGGCCGGCCTCGGGGTCTGTGCGGCATACCACCACTACCAGATCGCAGTTGATGCCGGATGAGATGAATGTCTTGGCGCCGTTGATGATCCAGTCGTCACCGTCGCGGACGGCCGAGGTGCGGATCCCGGCCAGGTCGCTGCCCGCGCCAGGCTCGGTCATCGCTACGGCGACGATCAGTTCGCCGCTGATGATGCCCGGCAGCCAGCGCTCCTTCTGCTCATCGTTGGCCAACGACGAGAAGTACGGGCCCACAACGTCGTTTTGCAGGCTCAACGACGGCGACGGCCCTCCGTATCGGGCGATCTCCTCGTCGATGACCGCGTTGAACCGGAAGTCGTCGACTCCCCCGCCGCCGTACTGCTCGGGCATGTTGAACCCGATCAACCCGTATTTGCCAGCGGCGACGAACGCCGAGCGGTCGACGATGCGGTCGGCTTCCCAACGCTCGGCGTTTGGCACGAGTTCACGCTCGATGAACTGCCGGACCGTCTCGCGGAATGCCTCGTGCTCCGGCTCCAGAACGAGTCTTTTCATGTGGTGATCTCACTCTCCATACAGTCGTCGCATTTCTTCACCGACTTTGCCAGAAACTCGCGAAACGACCTGTGCTCCCCGCCTTCGCAGATCGGCATCCGGGATCGGCAGCACAACAGCACCGGTCGCCTTCGACGGCAGCAACACCTTGGCGGTGCCTCGCGTGGTGGTTTCGCCCCGCTGGCTGGTGGCGAAGACGTCCAGCGACACTGGGTCTTCAGCCCCCTCGCCCTTTGAGGTGACCGTGCCAGTGCAGCGGTGCACGTCTCCGTGGTAGTTGAAGCCGCGTAGTTGCAGATCCATCTCAGCCAGCCAGCCGTCGTCACCGGTCCAGTTGGTCAGCAGGTGGCTTACCCACGCCGCGCGCATCTGACCATAGTCGTACGGCGCCGGAATACCAAGTGCCTGAGCGCGTTCGGCATCCCAGTGCAGTCGTTGCACGACGTCGGGGACGCCATACTCATCCGGCTGGTAGAAAGCGGGCATCCGCTTGCGTAATTGGTGGGCGAATTTCAGCGGCCCCACGCCATAGCCGCCCCAGCCCCACCCCATGTGCATCGAGATGATGTCGACGACAGTCAACGGGCCCTTGATGATTCCGGGGAGTTCGTCGCCCACCGAGACGTCCTCCCACCACTGGGGATCAGCGCCTCGCCGTTGCTCTGCCTCGTACTCTTCCTCGACCTGGGCGAACTCCTCGGGAGTCCAGTGCTTGCGCGCGATGTCCTTAAGCTTCCCGGACTTCTTCGAGCCGTGACGCTCGGCGTTGATGTAGGACTCGTCGCGGGTCGCGATCGGGTTGCCGTCGATGTCGACGTAGAGGTAACGGAAGGTTTCCTTGACCGAACGCCCACCGGAGAATTCACTTTCCTTCACCTGGACGTCGAGGGTGTAGTTCTCCGCTAAGACCGGCCTGCCCGCGTAGATCGGGCGGTACCACGTCCACTTCACCCCCGAGTAGTACTTGCCAGTTCCGCGAAACAGACCGCGGAACAGCTTCTTCCGCTCCGGATCGGTGAACTTAGGGGTCTGATCCAGGCCCGTCGCGATCGGGAAGGTCGGCGATGCGATCTGTCCGTGCCAGCGTGTCGACGGCCCGTACGTCGGGTCGTGGAACAACGGGTTGTCGTCACCGCAGCCGAAGGCGAAGTGCGTGATGGCGTCGGCCGACGGCAGCTTGTTCCACGCTTCGTCGCGCTGGTGAACGGGAATTCCGATCTGCCCTTTGGCGCGTTCGATGTCCTCGTCGGTGATGCGGCCCTCTTCGGCGGCCGCGTCGGCGCTGTGCTTTTCTGTGGTGGTCATCGGTCCTCCTAGAACTTCAGCATTGCGCCGGCGTCGACCTTGAACTGCAGGCCCGTGACATACCGGGATTCGTCCGAGGCCAGAAAGCAGACCGCGTTCGAGATATCCGAGGCTTCGACGTAGGGGGTGGGCATCGCCTGCATGGCGGGGAAGGCCAGCAGGGCGTCGTCGCGGCTCGGCGCCTCGAGGTCTGGTCGGAACTGCCGGTACATCGGCGCACTGTTGAGCATGTCGGTGTTCACGTTTGTCGGGTGAATAACGTTGGCGCGGATGGATTGTGGGGCGAGCTGTGCGGCGAGCTGCAAGGTATAGGAATCCACCAGCTGCTTGGCGTAGCTGTAGCCCGCGCCGCCCGGGCCCTGCGGGCCGCCGGCGCCGGGGGGCTGGGCGGCTGCGATGAGGCCGGCGACCGATCCGGTGGTGATGATCGACGCGCCGGACGTCAGGTACGGCAGCGCGGCGTGGACGGTGTTGATGACGCCGACGAAGTCGACGTCGAAGGCATCGGCGAAGGCCTGAACCGGCAGATGAGCGCCCAGTGGGCAGATGCCGGCATTGGCAACTACCACGTCGAGTTTGCCGAATTCGGCGACCGCGTTCGCGAGTTCGCGGCCGACGGCCGCCCGGTCTCGCACGTCGACCTCGGCGGTGTAGGCCTTGCGGCCGGTCTTCTCCACCTCCAGACCGGCTTCCTCGAGATCACGCGATGTCGCCAGTGGGTATTCGTTGGTCTCGATGTCGTGACAGATGTCGAAGAGGATGATGTCAGCGCCCTCCTCGGCCAGTTTGACGGCGTGGCTGCGGCCCTGACCGCGGGCTCCTCCGGTAACCAGAACCACTTTGTCCTGCACTCGACCCATTTCAGCGTGCCTTCCATACGGGTTGACGCTTCTCTGCGAAGGCCAACGGACCTTCCTTGGCGTCCTCAGACTTCAACAACTCGGTGAATTCGCGAATCGTGCGTTCCCACTTGGGTTCCTCGGCGCCGATGATCCCGTCGTCGGCACCGTAGGCGATCCGCTTACTGGCTTGTACCGACAGTGGCGCGTTACAGGTGATCCGCTCGGCGAGCGCCAAGGCGGCTTCCACGACGGTGCCGTCCGGCACGACCTCATTAATCAGGCCCCACCGCAAGGCGTCGGAGGCTGTCATCGGCTCACCTGTCAACACCAACTCCAACGCGACCTTGCGTGGCAGCTGCTCGACGATCCGGAACACGCCGCCCGCACCCGCGATCAGGCCGCGTTTCACCTCAGGAAGTCCGAAACTCGCACTCTCGCAGGCGATCACCAGATCGCTGGCCAAGGCGAGCTCTGAGCCGCCGCCGAGCGCGGTGCCGTTCACTGCGGCGATGGTGGGTTTGTCGATGAAGTGGTGCACGTAACCGGCGAAGCCCCATTCAGGGTGCTCCGCGTGGTAGAGATTCTCGCCGCGAGAGACGGCCTTGAGGTCTGCTCCGGCACAGAACGACTTCTCGCCGGCACCCGTAAGGACGACGGCCCGCACCTCGGGATCGCGCTGCGCCGCTTCGAGTGCGTCACCGACGGCCGTGCTGACCGCGCCGTTGACGGCGTTGCGCGCATCTGGCCGGTCGATGGTGATGAGCGCGACGTTGCCCCGCCGCTCGACGACGGCGGCTTGGCGGGTCACCTCTGTCAGGGTTTCAGCCATAATGTCTCCTTCCGATTGGATTGGCAGTGCCGGAGTTTCAGCCTGCGGCGGCCGGTTGACCGATCGGCACGCCAAGGTCCTCGAGCAGTGCGATTAAACGCCGACGATCGACCTTGAGTGCCGCTCCACGAGGCAACTCGTCGACGACGAAGATGCGGGCGGGCACCTCATAGGGCGTCAGTGTGGCCCGACAGTGTTCCCGGAGCGCCTCGCCATCGGCGGCGGCGCCTGGGCGCAATTCAACTGCGGCAACCGGAATCTGGCCCAACCGCTGATCCGGCATGGGCGCGACGGCGGCATCTGCCACCGCCGGGTGCGCACGCAATGCGCGGACGACCGTCTCCGGGGACACCTTGAAACCGCCGCGCACGATCACGTCGTCCGCGCGGCCGTCGATGTAGAGGAAACCATCTTCATCGAGATGCCCTAGGTCACTGGTCGTGATCCAGTCTCCGGCGCCGCCGGCCTGCAGCGTGGCAACCTGCAGCCTGCCGGTGACCCCCCGGCTGACCGCGGCGCCATCGTCGTCGACGACCCGCAACCGCACACCGGGAAAGGCGCGTCCGACGCTGCCCTTCTTGTCGGCCCACCGCGAGTGGAAGTCCTTCACCGTCCATCCGGCCACGGCGCCGGAGAATTCGGTCGCGCCATAGACGACGAGGATCGGGATGCCGTAGCGCTCGAAGAACGCATCGACCAACGCTGGGTCGACGGGACTGGTACCCGCATTGATGGCTCGGATGCTCGCCAGGTCCTCCCGCGGAATGTCGGAGTCGAGCACCGATCGCATGGCCGCCGGGGGCAGCCCTGCCACCGCGGGCCGATACTGCTTCACCACGGCGTGCCAACCCGGCACCGTGAATCGATCGAGCATCGCGATCGGCCGGGCCGCGACCAGTGACTGCAACAACGACCAGAGCCCGCCAATGTGCACGATCGGCAACGTCACCAGGCCGACCGCTCCGGTCAGCGGCGGCTTGGTTCTCACTTCCGGACGATCGTTGTGCCGCAACGCCGAAGCCAGGGAGGCCTCGAGCTGCGCGCGGGTCAGCGGGATGCGCTTCGGGGCACCCGTCGTGCCCGAAGTCAGCATCTCGATGGCTACCGCTGGATCGCCGCTCACCGCTTCCGTCGTGCCCCGTACCTGCAGGTCGAGTTCGCCGTCGTCGAGCCTCCAGCCGGTCGCCCCGAGATCGGCGACGACGCGGTTGAACACCTCGTCGGACCACAACGCGGCAGGCGCAAGGACGAAGGGAGCGGCGGACGCCCCGAGGTCGGCGCTCAGCCGGTCCGGCGGCTGGAGCGGGCTGATGGTCACCAACGTCCGTCCGCCCCGAAAGATGGCGATGAGCGCCGCGACAGACTCCATTCGATTGGATAGCACGACGGCGACTCGGCCGCCGGTCTGACACCCGGCGGCGGTCAGTTCCCGGTCGATCCGCTCGGTGAGTGACCGAACGGAACCCCAAGACGCCCAGCGTCCGTCGCACTCCAACATGCGGTCGTCGTCGTCGGCGTCCCAGAGCCGTCCCAGCGCATCGTCAATGCTCGTCATCGTGACTTTCCGGATCGACTTCCGCGGCGGATAGCCGTTCTCCTGAAACTAGTGGACATGGTTTACTAGGTCAACTTTGTGAAAGGTTTTGCGATGGACTTCGGCTTGACGGACGAACAGGATCAACTCGCCGCGGCGGAGCGGGCCTGGCTCACCAAAAACGACCCCATCGCCAGGGTCCGCGCGACGCTGGACTCGGCTGCGGTCACCGTCGATCCTGCGGCGGTCGCGCATGCGGCGGAATCGGGTCTTCTGGAGCTGCTCACTCCCGAAATGGGCGGCACCCATGTGGATCTCGCCATCCTCGCCGAGGAGCACGGATACGCGGCCAGCTCGCTCCCGGTCGCGGATCTCAATATCGCGGCCTGGCTGCTCGACCACGTCGACTCGCCCGCCGGAGACGGCGAACTGACCGGATTGACGCTCGGTCCCGACGCCCTTCTTGATGGCGATGCGCTGGGGCTGGCTGGTATCACCCGTCCGGTGCCGATGGCCGCCGATATGGACTCCATCGCGGTGGCAGGCCACGTGGACGACGGCGAGTACCTGGCGGTCCTGAATGCCCCGACGCTGTCGGGCATGTCGACGCTCGACCTGAGCCGTTCGTGGGCACGCGTGGACCTCGACGCGACGATCGCCGACTGGACGCGGCTGCCTGCCGGCACGCTGGCCCTGCTGCGCGACGCTTTGGCGGTGCACCGGGCGTTCGACGCATTGGGCGCGGCGGCCCGACTGCTCGACATGACGGTGTCTTACGCCAAGCAGCGGGAGCAGTTCGGCGCGCCGATCGGGTCGTTCCAGGCAGTCAAGCATCACTGCGCCGACATGGCAGTCGCGGTGGAGGCCGGCCGGGCCACGCTGTGGGCCGCGGCGCTCGCACTGGACACCGCGTCGGCCGCTGCCCGGTCCCGGGCCGCGTCCGCGGCGGCGGCGTACACGAAGTCCGCCGCCGCCAAGGTGGCCGGAACGGCGCTGCAGGTGCACGGCGGCATCGGCTTCACCTGGGAACACGATCTGCATCTGTTCCTGCGCCGGATCAAGGTCGACGAAGCCTTCAACGGGAGCGTCGCCGAACACCGCGCGGCGCTGCTCACGGCTTGACATTCAGCGCCGATCCCGCGGCAGCGCCAAGCCCCGCTCGGCGATCAGGTTGCGCATGATCTCCGAACTGCCGCCGGCGATGGTGTAGGCCCGAGCGTACAACCACTCGTCCTGCCAGCGACCGCCGTCGAGAACGTCCGGGTCGCCCTCCACTAAAACGCCTGCCTCGCCGCCGAGTTCGACTGCGAAGCGTGCCATCTCGAGATTCAGCTCGCTGAACATCAGCTTGGCCATCGCGCCGTCGTGCATGCGCTCGGTGCCACGCAGCCAACGCGTGAGATTGGCGTACGTCAGCGCGGACAGCGCCTCCACCTCGGCGCTGAACTCGCCGATCCGATCACGAATACGGTCGTTGTCGATCGCGAGGCGACCGTCGACGGTGACGTGCGAGGCGAGTTGCACCAATGCCTCAATGGCCAGCCTCAACTTGACGACCGCGGCGCCCACGCTGGTACGTTCATGCCCCAACGTGGCGTTTGCGATCGCCCAGCCCTGTCCCGGTTCTCCGATCATCGCCTCGGCCGGCACCTCGACGGAATCGAAGAAGACCTCGTTGAAGTCCGAGGTGCCGGTCAGCTCGCGCAGCGGGCGCACCGTGATGCCCGGGCTGGACATGTCGAGGATAAACGCACTGATGCCCTTGTGCTTGGGGGCGTCGGAATCGGTGCGCGCCAACAGATATCCGTAGTCGGCCCAGTGTCCGTCGGTGGTCCACACCTTCTGCCCGTTGACGGTATAGGTATCACCGTCGAGAACAGCGCGGGTACGCAGCGACGCCAGATCGCTTCCTGCACCGGGCTCGCTGAACAATTGGCACCACAGCTGTCGACCCGCGCGGATCTCGGGCAGATGCCTGCGGCGCTGGTCATCGGTGCCGTAGTGGATCAGCGCATGCGATGCCAGCGCGTTACCGCTCGGCACGCCCGGCACCGCAGCCCGGGCCAGCTCCTCGCCCACCACGATGGCGTGTTCAGCGGAGCGGTCATCGCGGCCGCCGAACTCCACGGGCCAGTCGGCGCCGACGTAGCCGGCTTCGAACAGACGCGCCGTCCAATCCTGAAGCGCCTTGAGTTCGGCTTCATTCTCAGCGCTGCGCACGCCCGCCCGCGGCGGTATGGGCGGTGCATGCTCCGCAATGAAAGCCCGCACCTCCGCGCGAAAGGCCTCCAGTTCGGGACCCATTCCGTATTCCACGTTTCCGTCTTCCTGTTGATTACGAACGTCTCAGCGCCTCAACGTTATTCGGAGCGCCGTTGTCGGTACGGCGCCAACAGTTCGCCGGCCGCCCGGTCTCGCAGCGCGTCGGCACGGCCAACCAACACGGAGTTGGCCCGAGCGCGGCGCAGCAGCAAATGGATCGGGTGCTCCCAGGTGAAGCCGATGCCGCCGTGGATCTGCAACGCACCCTCGGTGGCGGCGACACCGGCATCGAGGGCGGCCGCGGCGGCCAAATCCGCCAGGTAACCCGACTCCTCGAGGTCGGACTCGACGGCCTCGAGGATCTGGCTGCGGGCGCCCTCGAGTGCGACCAGCATGTCGGCGCACCGGTGCGACACGGCCTGGAAGCTGCCGATGGGGCGGCCGAACTGATGCCGTTCGCGTGCCCACTGAACGGCCATCGCCAGCGCGCGCGACGCAACCCCAACGGAATCCGCGGCCACGGCCAGGGCCGCCCGGCGGCGCGCCGCGGCCAACATCCGAGGCACATCGGTTCCGTCGGCCAGCACCTCCCCCGCCGCCCCGCTGAAGGTCACCGCGCCGACGGTGCCGGTGAGGTCGAGCGGCTGCTGGGCCGTCACCTCAACGCCGTCGGCGGACGCGTCGACGGCCACCAATACCTCACCCACCCCGGCTGCGACGCGAGCCAATGCCACGAGCACCTCGGCGTGTGGTGCTCCCGCCACGATCGGGACCACACCGGAGAGACCAGTTCCGTCCCACTCGGGCAGCTCGGGGCCGCTGGTCACCCAGCCGCTGTCGTTGACGGGTACGGCGAACGCCGCCGTTGCACCGCCCGTGATTCGCTTAACCAAAGCCTTTGCGCCGCAATGTAACGCGACGTCGAGCCCGATCACGGTCGGGACAAGCGGCGCCGGGGCCAATGCCTTGGCGGCCTCTTCGACGGCCGTGTACAGCAACCGCGGTCGGGCGCCGGCGCCGCCCAAGGTTTCATCGACAGCAAGGCCCGGTAGGCCGAATTCGACGAGCGCCGACCACACTTCGGGCTCGGCCGCATCGACGGGACGCTTGCGGTCGAGCAATGCTGCTTCGTCCACTTTGGCCTGCAGTGTCGCCGCCAGCACCTCGCGCAGCTCCCGTTCATCTTCCTCGGGCACGGCGAGCGGGGCGCCGGGCGTGACGGCCGCTTCCCGGGTGCCCTCGCCGCGGTGTGACGGCAGCCCGAGCACGCTCTCGGCGATGGTATTGCGTTGGATCTCCGCGGTGCCCGCGCCGATCGTGGTCGCACGGCTCATCAGATAGCCGAACGTCCAACGCCCCTTGTCGACGGCGTCGGGTGCGCGGCTGCCCAGCGCCGCATAGGGACCGGCCGCGCGCAGGGCGAGCGCATGCATGTGCTGCTCAAACTCCGACTTCACCAATCGGTTCACCGACGCCATACCGCCGGGATCCTCGCCGCGCAGAACCGCGGCCAGCGCGCGGGCGCTGTTGGCTGCGATGGTGCGGACCCCGGATTCCAGCCGAGCAACGTCCTGGCGGACCAGCGGGTCGTCGTCAAGCCGTTGTGCGACGACAAGATCGATCACCCGGTCGGCCGTGCGCCGGTACTTGAACTCGTCGGCCAGAAAGGCGGTGGCACGCTCGTGGCCCAGCGATGTGCGCATGATCGACCACCCCGCGCCCTCGTCGCCGACCACATTCTCGACGGGCACCGCGACATCGTCGAGGAAGACCTCGGCGAAATGCGCCGCGCCGCTGATGTCGCGCAGGGGACGCACGGTGATCCCGGGGCTCTTCATCGGGATCAAGAGATAGGTGATCCCGTCCGATGGTTTGCCCCCCGACCCCGTGCGCACCAGCGCGAACATCCAGTCGGCGCGATCGGCCATCGTGGTCCACACCTTCTGCCCCGTCACCCGGTACACGTCGCCGTCGCGGACCGCGCGGGTGGACAGCGACGACAGGTCACTGCCCGCCCCAGGCTCGGAAAACCCTTGACACCAGAACTCATCCGCGCGCAGCAGCGGTATGAGGAAGCGATCCTTCTGTTGCTGGGTGCCGTGCGCGATGAGCGTGGGGGCGAGGATGAACGACAGCGGACACGGATGCGGTGGCACACCCGCATCCGTGGTCATCCGGTAGTAGTCCAGCTGATCCGCCAGCGATAGGTCGAGTCCACCGACCTCGCGGGGCCACCCAGGCGCAGCCAGCTGGTGGTCGACGAGTTCGGCGTGCCAAGCGCGGGCCACCTCGATCCGGTCGGGTTCAACGCCCGACCGAGCGACGTCGGCCTGACGACGACGAAACTCGGCGAGCAGCAACTCGAGACGCGGCCGCCAATCAGCAGTCTGCATGGCACTCCACAAAGTCAACTTGGTTAACTATGTCTGGAGTGTGCCGGTTAATGCAGCCGCTTGGCAAGCGCGCCCGTCAGCCGTCTTCGAGAATGAGAGCAAGCTCGGGGCATGCCGCGACCCCGTCGCGGGTGAGCTGCTCGTCTTCCGGTCGCACCTCACGCTCCCCCAGGATGGAGTAGCCGGAGTCGTCGATCGGGAACAAATCCGGGTCGACGGCGTAACACTGGGCATGGCCCACGCACTTCGACTGCTCGAGCCGAACCTTCATACGACCTCCTCCGCTCGACCGTCCAGGCGTACGGTCTCATCCAAGTTTTCAGCATAAGGCTAAAGCTTTAGCTATTTCGACACACCTCTAGTCCACACTTATTCTGACACTTGTGTCGATACATATTCCTGACTCATATCGCAGAGTCAGTGGATATTTGTGGCGATCAACTGAGCTATGTTCCACTTGGTTCTGACATCTATGTTCGATAGGAGCTGCAATGACAGTCGCGCTCAGCGATGAAGAGACCATGCTGGTCGAAACCGTGCGGGCCTTCGTCGACCGCGACGTCAAGCCCACGGTCCGCGCAGTCGAGCACGCCAACGAGTACCCGGAAGCGTGGATCGAACAGATGAAGCGGATCGGAATCTTCGGGCTTGCCGTGCCCGAGGAATACGGCGGTTCACCGGTATCGATGCCCTGCTATGTGAAGGTGACCGAGGAGTTAGCCCGTGGCTGGATGAGCCTGGCCGGCGCGATGGGCGGACACACCGTGGTCGCCAAGCTGATCTCGTTGTACGGCACCGAAGAACAGAAACAGAAGTACTTGCCACGCATGGCGAGCGGGGAGATGCGGGCCACGATGGCGCTCACCGAACCTGGTGGCGGCTCCGACCTGCAGGCGATGACGACCACCGCACGAGCCGAGGGCAACGAGCTGGTGATCAACGGCGCGAAGACCTGGATCAGTAACGCGCGGAGGTCCGGCCTCATCGCACTGCTGTGCAAGACCGATCCACAAGCGCAGCCACGCCATAAGGGCATCTCGATAGTCCTGGTCGAACACGGTCAGGGTCTGACCGTCTCACGCGACCTGCCTAAGCTGGGCTACAAGGGCGTGGAGAGTTGCGAGCTGTCGTTCGACGAGTGCCGCGTACCGGCCGCGGCGATCCTCGGAGATGAACCAGGCAGAGGATTCGCCCAGATGATGAAAGGCCTCGAAACGGGCCGGATTCAGGTTGCATCGCGGGCGCTAGGGGTGGCGAGCGCAGCGCTGGAAGACGCGCTGAAATACGCGCAGGAGCGGGAGAGCTTCGGCCAACCGATCTGGAAGCACCAGTCGGTCGGCAACTATTTGGCTGACATGGCCACCAAACTCACCGCGGCGCGCCAACTCACCCGCTACGCCGCAGAGAAATACGACAGCGGTGAGCGATGCGACATGGAGGCCGGGATGGCCAAGCTGTTCGCGTCGGAGGTAGCCATGGAAATCGCGCTCAACGCCGTCCGAATCCACGGCGGCTACGGCTATTCCACCGAATACGACGTCGAGCGCTACTTCCGCGACGCACCTCTCATGATCGTCGGCGAGGGCACCAACGAGATACAGCGCAACGTCATTGCCGCACAGCTGGTCTCGCGGGGCAAACTCTAGACGCCGGCGAGTTGCCGATCGACCGCACCCACCCGCGGGAAGTTGAGCATCCGGCGGGCGTTCTCCTCGACGATCAGCCTGCACTCGTCGTCGGGCACGTCGGCAAGGACCTCGGCTGCCCGCTTGCGCGAGTTCGGCCAGTTGGAGTCGCTGTGCGGGAAGTCGATCTCGAGCATGATCCGGTCGATGCCGATGCTGTGCCGGTTCGTCAGGCCGTGCTCGTCGTCGATGAAGCATCCCCAGAAGTGCTTGCGGAACAGATCCGAAGGCCGGGTGTCGAAGTCAATCTTCTGGTAGTAGCGGTGCCGCTCCCACACGTAGTCGGTTCGCTCGAGGATGTAAGGCACCCAACCGATGCCGCCCTCAGCGAGCGAGATCTGGAGATCCGGGAACTGCTGCAGCTTGCCGGAGAACAGCAGGTCGACCGTGGACCACATCAGGTTCGTGGAGAATAGTGCCGTCGCGACCGCGAACGGTGCGTCGGGCACCGCCATCTGACCCGGGACCGGCTTGATCGTCGAGAACGAGAAACCCGGCACGAACGAGCCGGACCCGAAGTGCAGCGACACCGGCATCTTGGCGTCTGAGCAGACCCGCCACAAGCCGTCCCAGTGATCGGAGTGGAATGACGGCAGACCGAGCGGCACCGGGCTGTCCGGGAACGAGATCGTGCGCGCACCCTTGGCGGCGACGCGCTCTGCCTCGGCCACACATGCGTCGATATCCCATGTCGGCAGGATCGCCAGCGGGATGTAGCGCTCGGGCGCCACCGCGCACCACTCGTCGATGTAGAAGTCGTTCCACGCCTTGACGCACAACAGTGCCAGGTCCTTGTCCTCGGCACGCTGGAACGTGCCGCCGCCGAATCCCGGGAACGACGGGAAGCACAATGCCGACTGCACACCGTCGAGGTCCATGTCGGCGACCCGCGCGACGGGGTCGTAGCAGCCCGGAATCATGTCCTCGTAGCGGACGGGATCCATGCCCCACTCCTCGGGCGGTTTGCCGGCGACCGCGTTCAGGCCGATGGTCGGGAAGACCTGACCGTCGTAGTGCCACAGATGCATGCCGTTTTCCTCGACGATGCGCGGGCCCTGTTCGAGGTATTTCTGCGGCAACCTGTCCTGCCACACGCGTGGGTGCTCGACCAAGTGGTCATCAACGGACACGATCTGGTGGTCATCCTGAAGCGGCATGATGCTCCTTCGCATCTGACGATCGGTCGTATTTTTCTGACATATCGTCTTGTTTTCTGACGGTTCGTCTCACAGACTATATGACACATGCCACATTCGTCCAGCAGTTGAGAGGCGCGACATGGAATCCACGGACCGACCCGCCGAAGACGCAGGCCGGAACAAGGTCGATGAAGACGACCACGACCTGTTGACCTTCGGCGAAGCGGGCGAACGACTGCGCCTGGAAATCGCCGCGGCTGCGCGAGAGGTGCAAGGCCTGCAGCAATCCGGGCCGGTCGAGGCGCTCGAGAAGGCCCAGGCCCGCCTCGATGCACTGCGGTCCGCTGCAGCCCGCAACAGCGCGCAGCCCATCAACGACGCCAACTTCGAGAAGTTCTTCGGCTATCCGGGCAAAGCCAAGCGCAACCTGCCCGGAGCGCCGTCGGCCCGATGAGCGTGTCGGCGCGTACGGATAATTCACACATGGCTCGCACTCCCGACAAGTTGCGGCGCTCCGGCTATGCCCCCGCCGCCAATCACGGTGTGGGACGCCGCGGCCTGCACACCCGCGAGCGCATACTCGGATCCGCCGCGGAAGTGTTCCTGGCCAACGGATTTCACGCCACCTCACTTGACGCCATCGCGAGGGCGGCCGGCGCCTCTCGTGCGACCGTGTATCAATACTTCGCGGGCAAGGAAGAGATCTTCCGCGAACTGAGTGCGCTGGCCGAACGCGATGTGCTGGCACACGGTGAACACCTCGGTGAACTCGGCCCGACAGTCGACGGAGTGGATGCGCTGCACCGTTGGCTCGTCGCATGGGCGGATATCTACGACGCCCACGCCGCGGTGTTCGCCGAGTTTCCGGGCATCGGCACGGCCACCGGGTTGGCCGTCATCGATGCCAGCTCGGCCGCCGCCCAGTTCCATCAGACCGTCACCGATCGGCTGCGGCGGACACGCCTGCGGGATCTGGAAGCCGACGATGCGGCCGCAGCACTCGGGCGGATCCCCCACATGGTTCACCTCTACCGGTACCGGGACATGCTCCCTTTGCCCGCTCGCGCGACCGTGACGTGGTCGTTGACCGGTGCATTGCAGCTGATGCTGTTCCCCGAGACCCCAGCCGACGTGTTGCAGGTGGTAGCACCGGCAAGAGACGGATGCGCACGAACCACGCCCCGCGCCCTCGACTATGCCGCGGCGACACCGGCGGCCGTCGAGGCGTCGGGATCGCCGATTCCGCAGGATGTGCTGTCGGTCAGTTCGGCGTTGTTCGCCGAACGCGGCTACTACGCCATCGGCATGGAGGAGATCGCGGCCGCCGCCGATGTCAGCCGCGCGACCTTGTACCGGTACTTCAGCACCAAGGACAAGATCCTGGCCGAACTGACCCGCCGAGCGGTCGCCGAGATCGAAAAGCACGCCGCCGCCCTGCCTGCCAAGGCCGCGGATTCGCTGACCGAATGGATGCTTGGCTACGTCCGATTCCATCGCACCTACCGCGGCGTGATCCGGGCGTGGTTCGACGGCACGGTCGCAGAACAGCTCTCCAACGCCGATGTGGACCACGGTATTGGCGCGATTTTCCAGGCGGTTGCCGCGTTGTTGTCCACCGTCGACCTGCCGCCCGGCATCGACGCTGACGTGGCAGGCGCGGTGTTCGTGGCGGTCCTGGGCCGGATGTCCGAGCCGACGGGGGCTAGCGGACCGAACAGCGACGAGCAGGCCGCTGAGTTGATGGTCAAGCTGTTGCGCCGTTCGCTCCTGCGTGAAGCGTGAACACAGGAGCTCAGCCGGCGGCGGCCTTCAGCTCGGCGCGCAGTCGCTTCTTATCCACCTTGCCGCTGGCCAGTACAGGAAGATCGGCGACCAACACCAGTCGACGAGGCACCTTGTAGCGCGCCAACCGCTGCCGGACCCCCTCTTGCACCATTTCCAGCGTCGGCGACGCACCGCCGCGCGGCACCACAACGGCGCAGACCGCCTCGCCCCACTTGTCGTCGGGCACCCCGACGACGGCGCAAGCGGCCACCCCGTCAACCGCACTGACCGCATCCTCGACCTCGGGCGAATAAATATTCTCCCCGCCGCTGATGATCACGTCCTTCTTGCGGTCCATCAAATAGAGCAGCCCGCGCTCGTCCAGTCGACCCATGTCGCCGGTGCGACACCACCCGTCCCGCAGCGTCGCCTGCGTCGCCGCCGCGTCCTGCCAGTAGCCGCGGAACATCGAGTCGGACCGCACGACGATCTCACCTGCCTGCCCCACGGGCAGGACGCCACCGTCCGCATCGACCACACGTACCCGGGTGTCGGGAAATGGGAAGCCAACCGAGCTCAGCCGCTCGGCAGCGTAGGGGTCGTCGAGGATGTGCAGTTCCCGTGGCAGTCCAGAGACAATGACTTCCGTCTGTCCGTAAAGGTTGAGGAAACCCGCGTCCGGCAGAACGGCGAGTGCCCGCCGCAGGATAGCCGCGGTCATCGGCGCGGCCGAATAGACCACCGTGCGAACCGATTCCACCGCCAAGCGATCACTCACCTCATCGAGGAGCGCCCTGAGCATGACCGGCGCCAGATGCAGCACCGTGATGCGCTCGTCGGCGATCAGCCGCACCGCATCGGCCGCGTCGAACTGTTGCTGCAGCACCACGGTTCCGCCTCGAGCATGCAGCCCACCGATAATCCCGAGCGCACCGAAGTGGAACATCGGCATGTTGATCAGCCCGCGATCGGCGCTGCCGCAACGCATCTCGTTGTTCATGGTGAATGCGACCCTGCGCATCTCTCGCTGTCCGAGGATGCAGCACTTGGATGCGCCGGTCGTGCCGCTGGTGAACAGCAGGTACGCGATGTCGTCGGGCCGGGCCACGAACTCGTGCTCGCCGCTACGGCCTTCCTCCACAAATCGTTCGTAGCCCGTGATCCCCTGCGGAGCTTGTCCGCCGATGACCACCAACATCGGTGGCGACGGCATATCCGCGATGAGATCGCCGATCACCGGCACGAACTCGGCGGCGCAGAACACGATCGACGGGGCGACGCGCCGCAGCGCATCATCCATCTCGGGAGGCGAAAGCCGAAAGTTGATGGTGGCCATGATAATTCCGCCGAGTTGGGCGGCCGCGTTCAGTTCGCCGAACTCGATGCTGTTGCGGCTCAACACTGCGATGCGGTCCTGGCGCCTCACCCCTGCCGCGGCCATCGCCGACACCAATCGGACCGCCCGGTCCCATAATTGTGCGTGGGTCACGGTGCGCTGGCCGTACCGGTAGGCGACGACGTCGGGAAAGCGGACTGCGTTGTCGGTCACGATGTCACCGAGCGTCATGTCGTCGACTTCGGCCCTCGACATGAGTTACCGGCTACTCAGCAGCATCGATCCAGCCACCGGCCCGCCGCCCACACCGACTGCCACCACCTCGGGGGTGCGGGGCGCCTGCCGATCGCCGCCCTCGCCCCACAACTGCACACATGCCTCGTGCAGGAAGCCCATTCCGTGCAGTCGCCCGCCGGAGAGTTGACCGCCGCTGGTGTTGATCGGCAGCGAACCGTCCAGTGCGATAGACGAACCGTCGCCGACGAATTCGCCGACCTTGCCGTGCTCGCAGAAGCCCATCGCTTCCAGCCACATGACGGTCAGGAAGGAGAAGCCGTCGTAGAGCTGGGCCATGTCGACATCGGCGGGAGTCAGGGTGGTGTGCTCCCACAGCGTGGCCGCCGAATCGTGCGCCGCCATCGTGGTGATGTCGCCGCGCTGATCCCAGGTCGCCCGCTCGAACATCCCGGGCCCGACGGACTCCACCGTCAGCGGGTGTCGCGGCAGGCCGTTGGCGGCGTCACGGCGCGACACGATCACGGCGGTGGCGCCGTCGCAGGGCACATCGCAGTCATAGAGGCACAGCGGCTCGGAGATCATCCGCGCACCGAGGTAGTCGTCCATCGTCATCGGTTCGCGATAGACCGCATCGGGATTGAGTCCGGCATTGGTGCGGGCGTTGATCGCGATGCGGCCGAGGTGCTCGCGCGTCAGGCTGAAGTCGTGCATGTAGCGCTGGGCGGGCATCGCCAGCCAGTTCGCCGCCGACAGTGCGCCAAAGGGCGCCGTCCATTCCAGGTGCGGGGGCAATTCCCCGCCGCCGAACAGCACCGAGGCCCGACCGCCGCCGGCTTGTTGCGCGGCGGTGGATTCCCATACCGACCGGTAGACCACGACGTGGTTGGCCAGCCCGAGACTGACCGCCATGCACGCCTCGATCGCCGGGCCGATCTGCCCCGCTGTCTCCATCGCGGAGACGTACCAGCGGGTGCGCAGTCCGAGTGCGTTGCGGACCTCTTGGACGGTCGCTCCGGAGAACCCCGCGTCCGGCACACCCGGTCCCGGGTAACTCGCGATCCCGTCTACGTCGTCGACGCTCAGCCCGGCGTCGGCGATCGCCCGCAGCACCGCCTCGAGGGTGAGGTCCAATCCCGTCCGGCCCAGCCTGCGGCCGACCTGCGACTTACCCGCTCCGGTCAGGACGGCCTTGCCGTCGAACGGACCACCGGTCACCATACGAACCGCGCGATCAGTTCGGCCACGGCGGCCGGTTTGTCGACTCCATCGATCTCGACGGTGTGTCGCACGGTCAGGTTCACGGTATCGTCGGCGACCTTGGTGGCGTCGGCGAGCTCGGACCGGACTCGGATGCGGCTACCGGCGGTGACCGCGGACAGGAATCTCACCTTGTTCAGGCCGTAGTTGATGCCCATCTTGGCGTTCTCGACGCGGTAGTTGTCCTTGCTCACACCGGGGATGAGCGAGAGCGTGAGAAAGCCGTGCGCGATCGTTGCGCCGTAAGGACTTTCGGCCTTGGCCTTCTCGACGTCGACGTGGATCCACTGATGATCCATCGTGACGTCGGCGAAGGCGTCGATCCGGCTCTGGTCGATTTCCACCCACCGGCTGACGCCCAGTTCCTCACCGATCGTCGCGAGTGCATCGTCCACGGACCTGATCATTTTCACCGCTGCTCCCAACGTCGCCTGCGCCGATATACCGATATCTATTTAACGGTATAGACTGGCCTCGCTCGTCGGGCAAGCAGCCCGTCAACTCTAACGATCTTGGGAGACACATGGCCACCACCACGTCCCGCGCAGCGATCGTGGCCGCTGCCCGCACACCGATCGGAACGGCGCGCAAGGGCACGCTGGCCAACATGCCCGCGATCGAGCTCGCCAAACCCGTCGTGCAGGCCGTCGTCGAACGCTCCGGACTGGACGCGGCGGACTTCGACGACCTGGTGCTGGCCGAGAGCATGCAGGGCGGCGGCGACAGTGCCCGCTACATCGCGGTGGCCCTCGGCATGCTCGACATTCCCGGGCTCGCCGTGAACCGCCAGTGCGCATCGAGTCTTTCGGCCATCGCCGTGGGCGCCGGGCAGATCGCGTCCGGGATGAGCCGCGCCATCCTGGCCGGCGGTATGGAGTCGCTGTCGACCGGCCCAATCATGCAGAAGCGCAAGCTCTTCACCGCAGGCAAGTCGCCCGAGGACTACGCGCAGTGGTTCCCCGAGTCGCATCCGCCGACTGCGGAAGCGCCCGCCATGGACATGTCCATCACCGTCGCGCACAACTGCAACCTTCAGTACGGGATCACCCGCGAGGACCAGGACAAGTGGGCGCTGCGCAGCCATCAGCGCGCGATCAGGGCCATCGACACCGGGGCGTTCACCGACGAGATCATCCCGCTCCAGGTGCCCCAGGCCGACGGCAGCGTGATTACCTTCGCCGAGGACGAGCATCCACGGCGCGGGAGTTCGATGGAGTCGCTTGCCGGGCTGAAGGTGCTGCATCCTGAGATCGAAGGCTTCACCGTGACGGCAGGAAACTCCTCCGGGATCAACGATGCCGCGGCAGTGGTCGCGCTGGCCAGCCCGGACACCCAGCAGGAAGTGCTGGCAAGCGTGCTGTCCTGGACACAGGTCGGACTGGACCCGACGCGGACCGGCAGCGGGCCGATCAAAGCTATCCCGAAGGCGCTCGAGTTGGCGGGCCGCAAGCTCGAGGATGTTGCACTATTCGAAATCAACGAGGCGTTCGCCGCTCAGGCGGTGGCGTGTGCGCGCGAACTCGGTCTCGACGAGGAGATCGTCAACGTCTACGGCTCGGGCATCAGCCTGGGCCACCCGATCGCCGCAACCGGCGCCCGCATGGTCACCTCGGCGATCTACGAATTGCGCAGGCGCGGTGGGGGTATCGGCGTGCTGTCAATGTGCGCCGGCGGTGGTATGGGTGCCGCGATGGTCATTGAGGTGGCCTGAGATGACCGCACTGATCACCGAGGGACTGTTCCGGGTCGACGGCGGCCGTGCGGTGCTGTTCGCGTCGCGCAGGCGTTCGTCGGGTGCGGTGAAGTTCCCTGCAGAGCGGCCCGAGCTGTTCGACGGCGACTCCGACATTCAGCAGGACATCGAGCCGATCGAATTGTCCACCGCGGGAACGTTGTACACCTATACGACGCAGGAGTTCCCGCCACCGCTGCCCTACAAGGGCAATCGGGATCCGAAAGTGTTCCAGCCGTATGTGGTGGGCTTCGTCGAGCTGGCCGAGGGCGTGCTGGTGGAGACGCTGATCGTCGACGCGACTGCCGACGAACTGCGCATCGGCCAGCGCCTGGTCTCGACCACCACCACCCTGGAGACCGCCGACGGTCAGTCGCTGCTGACGTTCGCGTTCCGACCGGCCGAGGAGAGTTAGAGTCCATTCGGTGACGGACCTGGGCTCTCCGCAATTCGGGCTTCATCCCCTGCACGGCGTGCACGAACCCACGACCGGCAATCCGCCGCGCCGGCCGCGATCCGCGCGCCGGACCACCTCGATCGACATGACCCGCGACGAGGGCTCGCTGGATCCGGTGTATCTGAGTGGGCGGGCGCGCGATCTGTGGACAGCCGGCGACGAAACGGCGACCGAACTCGGCTCCGCGACACTCTCGGCCACCATCGAGCTGGTCGCCCGCGTCGTCCGTCACGTCGAGGTGACGCCAGCCGTCGCCGCGATGTCCCGGCTGGCGGGCGCGCCCGCGATGAGCGGGTTTCGCGCGGCGGCCGACAAGGTGGCTCCCGAGCTGCGGCAAGCCCGCGATCTGCGCTATACGCTGCTCGACGACGTTCCGGTCGCGACGCTGATCTCCGGCCACGCGCTGTCGGCATCCAACCTGCTCGGCGACGTCGCGAAGTCCGGGTACTACCTGCCGGTCGCAGACCAGTGTGCGGGTTTCGCGACCGGGGGTCTGCTAATGACGTCCTTCGAGGCGGGCGATCCGGTGATCGTCACCGGCCCGGCGGCTCCCGACCTCGACCACGGCCAAGATCCTGGGGACCCCTGGGCCTGGCACGAAGTGGCGGCCTTGCCGCGCCACGCCATGCGCCGTAGACGGCGCGTCGACGTCTATGAAGAGAGCGCTCGGCGGGTCGGCATCGATGCGATGTTCCGCGACACCTACGTGCGCGGTGACGGGGTGGAGACGATCATCCACGAGTACACCCTGGACGCCGTCGTGGACACCGAGACCGGCGTCATCGTCGATTCGCGGGCCACACCGCGCGTGCTGCCGTGGCAGGAATGCCCCGGAGCCGTCGCCAGCGCTGCGCGAATCACCGGAATGACGTTGCAGGAACTGCACTTTCGTGTGCGTCGAGAACTATCGGGCACCAGTACGTGCACCCACCTCAACGACCTGCTGCGCAGCGTCGCCGACGCTGAGGCGTTGATACGCCTAGTGAAAGCAGCCTGAGCGCGTCAGCGCGGGCCCGGCGTCGCGTCACCCAGCTCGTCGGGTTGAGCGGGAGGTGTGGCCGACTTCGGCCTGGTCGCGCCGTCAACCTCGTCGATGTCCTCGAGGGACGCCTCGTCGGTGATCGGTTGGCTGGTATCGAATCCTGACATGGCTACTGAATAGCCAGAATCCCGGCGCTCAATCCTCTAAGCGTTGGCGAACGAGAACGTCCGTGTGCGGCTAACCGTCAGCGTGGTCACGTGATTCGCTGCGGGTGGCCAGATCACTGTTCCCTGCGAAATCACACCGCGAATGTCCCGATAGGCGGTGAAGGTGTCAGCCACCACGCACGCCTGGATTTCAGCGCGTTGTGCGGCCTCACGATTCACACCGTCAACGATGACGGCGATTGTGGCGGAATCGAAGTCGACCACCCGCGCCGGTAGCGCCAGCAACTGGCCGTCGGTGTCGACGACACAGATCGCGCCGGACGGCCCTTGCGCCAAAAACTCGGCTAGTTCGTCCTCGGCCATCGCAATCGGGCCGGAGCTGCGCGGATTAGGCACGTCGATCGGGGAGATCGGCTGCGCGGATCTGGTTGAGCTTCAGGCCGATGAAGCACCGCTTGCCGCTGAGGAGGCGGTCGCGGACGTTCGTCACGACCGCCTCCGGCACGCGTTGATCCGGTGAGCTTTCGCCGATGAGTTCGTCGACCTCGGCTGCGGACGGTTGGTAGACGGACGCATGACCGCAAACAGAGACCCAACCCTCGTGGTCGCCGACCAAGCAGGCGACCTCGGGAGCGGAGCGCAGGTGTCGGACCTTGGCGCTCTTGGCGTAGGTGGCGAAGTAGAGGCAGCGGGTGGCGGAGCGATAGGCGACCGAACGCATGGCGTAGCCGATCGGACGTCCGGCGCCATCGCGGCAGAAGAGAAACACGCGGTGGTGGGCATGGAGGAGCTCGATGACGTCCGGCGCGTCGAGCGACAGCGGGGTCACGACGCGAGAGGCGTTGCCATCGCGACGATCATCTCCGCGACCACCGCGATCATCTCGTCGCGGTCGACGGCCACGGTCTGCCGGTGCACCGTGTGCCAGGCGCGGTCCAGCAGCCCCATCACCGCGACGCCGATGACGTCTGGCGAGTGTGTGCCGTTTCCGGCAATCGCCTGGCCAAGCTTCCACGACGCCCGAGTCACCATGCGGTTGCGGGAGTTTCGGAAATCGTCGTCGTCGGGCGCCGACTGCGCCGAAGCGAGTACGAACGCACCGTGGTGATCCATGTAGTCGAAGTAATGACCGACCCAGGCCCGGATGTCGGCTGGGCCGAACGCTGCGTCGGCCTCGGCCCATTCCCCGATGACGGCTAGGGCTTCGCGGTAGGCGTTCTTGCCGAGGACGTTGAAGATCTCGCGCTTGTCTTTGAAGTAGGTGTAGAAGCCGGCCCGAGAGATGCCACACGCCTCAGTGATCGCATTGATCGGCGTGCCTGCGTAGCCGCGTTCCAGAAACAGACGGCGACTGGCGTTCAGGATCGCCGCGCGGGTGCGTTCACCGCGGGTGGGGTCCGATTCCCGTTCGGCGGCCGAAGCCGAGGTCACCGTCATGCGGCGACTTTATATGACAGTGTCGTCAACTGCAATCAATGCACCTATTAGACGAATCATGACGTGGAATCGTCTGAACTTGACACAAGTGTCAAGTTAGGCGAAGCTCATAGCCAAGCCCAAAGTCGAATAGCGAGAGGCACCACGATGACGCAGTTCACCGACGCACCGATCTTCGATGCCGATCAGCACATGTATGAGACCCCCGATGCGCTGACGAAATATCTGCCGAAGGAGTTCCAGCCCAAGGTGCAGTTCGTCCAGATCGGCAGGCACACCCGCATCGCGATCCTGAACAAGATCACCGACTACATGCCGAACCCGACGTTCGAACGGGTCGCGGCCCCCGGCGCGCACGAGAAGTTCTACTCGGGTCAGAACCCCGAGGGCCTGTCGATGCGAGAGATGTCCGGCCGCGGCATCGACACCCCCCCGGGAGCGCGCAACCCCGAAGACCGAATTGCCGAACTCGACCGCCAGGGCGTCGACGCGTGCCTGAACTACCCCACGCTGGCCAATCTGGTCGAGCATTCGGCCGCCGAGGATCCCGACCTGACCGTGGCGATCATCCATGCGCTGAACCAATGGATGCTGGAGCACTGGGGGTTCAGCCATGCCAACCGCGTCTACTCGACACCGGTACTCACCCTGGGACTCGTGGACGAAGCGCGTCGCGAACTCGAGTACATCCTCGACAACGGCGCCAAGGTCGCGCTGATCAAGCCGGCGCCGGTGAATGGCTACAAGGGGTGGCGCTCCCCCGCGCTTCCCGAGTTCGACCCGTTCTGGCGCGACGTCGAGGACGCAGGTCTGCCAATCGTGTTGCACGCCAGCCAACCTCCGCTGCAGGAGTACATCGACAGGTGGGAGCCGCCGTCGACCAGCAGCGCGTTCGAGATGTCGGCGTTCAAGTGGACCGCGCTGGGCCACCGAGAGATCGCCGACATGTTGACCAGCCTGATCTGCCACGGCACGTTGACCCGATTCCCGAAGCTGCGGATCGCCAGCGTCGAGAACGGCAGCGCGTGGATCAAGCCGCTGTTCGACGACCTGCAGTCGACATACGGCAAGATGCCGCAGAATTTCCCCGAGCATCCGCACGACGTGTTCCGACGCAACATCTGGGTCAGCCCGTTCTGGGAGGGTTCCGTGGCCGACGTCGTGCAGACCGTCGGATGGGACAAGGTGATGTTCGGCTCGGATTGGCCGCATCCCGAAGGCTTGGCGGAGCCGAAGCGCTATTGGCAGTACGCCGAGGGTATGGACGAGCGTCGCACCTATGACTTCATGGGTGACAACGCCCGTCGCTTCATGGGGCTGCCGATCGCCAACCCCGACCCGGAGGCCGTCAAGCCCCCGCAATTGGCGAACGCCTGAGGTACACGCAGCGCTAATGGTCCATTTAGTAAGCACGGCTAACTTTTCGGGTAGGCTCGGAATAGCTCGTTTCGCCGAGAGCCACGAAAGGGACCGTGATGGCCAGAACCGACAATGACACGTGGGACATCAATGAGAGCGTCGGCGCTACCGCGTTAGGGGTTGCCGGCGGGCGGGCCGCGGAGACCAGAAGCGCCGATCCGCTGATCAGCGATCCCTACGCAAAACTGTTCCTCGAAGCGGCCGGCGACGGCATCTGGCGGGTTTATCTGGACGATGAGTTACCGGCCGAATTGGTCGGTGCCGATCCACAATTCGAGGACCGGATGCAGGCGATGCTGGGCTATACGGCGTGCCGGACGAAGTTCTTCGACGACTACTTTCTGGCGGCGGCCGGCGAAGGTATCCGGCAGATCGTGATCCTGGCGGCCGGTCTGGACTCACGCGCCTGGCGACTCGCCTGGCCGGCTGGGTGTGTGGTCTACGAGATCGATCAGCCGAAGGTGCTGGAATTCAAGATCGGCACCTTGAAATCGCATGCGGTCGACCCGATCGCTTCTCATGTCAGCGTCGGCATCGACCTCCGTCTGGATTGGCCGAAGGCACTGGCGCAGGCCGGGTTTGACGCGTCGGCCCCGACGGCGTGGTCGGCGGAAGGGCTGTTGCCTTATCTAACAGCCGATGCCCAGGGCCTGTTGTTCGATCGAATCCAGTCGCTCAGCGCTCCCGGGAGCCGTGTCGCGGTCGAAGCGTTCACCAACGAGTTCTTCAGCCCAGAGAGTTTCGCGCGCCGCGAGGAGCAGACGGAACGCTACCGACAGGCCGCAATCAGGCTGGGCGGCAAAGACATTACCGAGTCTGGCAACCTGCTCTATGAAGAAGAGCGAACCGAGGTCGTCGACTGGCTGCAAGCGCATGGCTGGACTGTCACCGCTGCGACGAGCGCAGAGGATCTGATGGCCGCAAGCAACCGAGCCGTCCCGGCAGGCCTCGATGCCGCCGTCCCGGAAAGCGTGTTCATCGAAGGCCGGCTGCGCTGAGGTGACCGTGATTGGCGATCCACGCATCGATCGCCTGCTCGGACGTCACGGGTTGGGCACCCAGGGATGGTCTGGGAAGAACAGGATGCGCGCGATCACTAGCGGGAGGGTCAGGAACACCGCGTACAGGACGTTCATCCCGACGATCCAGGCGACGACCTGGCGTGCGCGCTGCGCCCAGCTGGTGATGACGGGTCGCACGCCCAGCATCCGCTCGAACCACGTGCGCCCGGCGACGTCGCGCCGGTCGAGGCTGGCGACCACTGCGACGGCGAAGATGGCCAGCGGGACACCTTGATAGATCAGCTGCAGACCACCCTTGTGGGTGTGGATGGTCGGTCCGATCGATTCCAGGTACTGGAACCAGTTCGTCACGTAGGAAACTCCGTCCGCCGTCACGAAGTTCCAGAGGATGAACGGAACGAACACGGTGATCGCCAGGGCGGCAAGGTAGTTCGCTGAGGGATAGCGACGCCGGAACCATCGGAACAGGTTCAACACGGCTGCGAATCCGCCGGCAAAGAACCAGCCGTAGCCGGCCAGCACGTACACCGGTTTGTTGGGGGTGGTGTACGGGGTCTTTCCCCAGGGCAGCAGCGCCAGATCCGGGTTGTAGTACAGGTAAGCACCCCAGTCGGCGTAGAACTCCTGCCACCACATGGTGAAGCACCCGATGAACAGCAGCGCAGCCGTGTCGGGCCGGCCATTCTTGCGCCAGCGGTAGAGCAGGAACACGGCCACCAGGCCGAAGGCGATCCACCCGCCAACCTCCACCATCCACGGGACGTTCGACGGAGGTAACGGCCCAGCGGCGTACGCGCCGCGGCCTAGATGTGTCATTGTCTATCAGTCGCTCGCCGGCAGCGGCTTGGCTTCCTTGAGCACCAGCGGCGTCGTCCCGACGCTGAGTGAACCGGCGCCGGCCTTGGTGACCAGCACCTCGGCGTCGCCGTCGTCGACGTACCGCTTGCCCATCGTGCTGCCGTCGGCGAAGGCTGGGTCGGGCGCGGCGTCGGCAGGCCGCTCGGCGTCCAGCGGCAGCATGGGCCGGCCCCCGCAACGCAGATCGTCCAGGCTCTCAGCGGCTTTGACGACGATCACCTGGGTGTCACACACCTGGCTCTGCATGCGCGTGCCGTTCTTGATCATGTCGGACTCCTTGTTGTTGTCTGGGAGACGGATTCAGTGCTCGGCTGCCGCCGGCTTGAGGTCTTCGAGGATCTCCCGGCGCAGCACCTTGCCGGTCGGCGTGGTCGGCAGCTCATCCCGGAACACGATGCGGTCCGGCGTGCGGGACCCGCGCAGCTTGCTGCGGGCGAACTCGCGCAACTGCTCAGGTGCCGGCGCGGTGTCTGACTCGGGCACGATCACCGCTACGATGGCCTGCCCCCACTCGGCGTCATCCAGCCCGACGACGACAACCTCGCGGACATCGGGGTGCTCAATGAGCACGTCCTCGACCTCCGACGGGGCGATATTCTCGCCGCCGCGGATGATGGTGTCGTCGGACCGCCCTCCGATGAACAGGTAGCCATCCTCATCCAGCATCGCGACGTCCCTGGTCGCGAACCAGCCCTGCGCATCGAGCACCGAACCGATCTCGGTGTAACGGCCCGAGACCTGAGGGCCGCGAACGAACAGCTCACCCGTCTCGCCCGGCCCTAGCACGGTGCCGTCCTCCGCGCGAATCTGCACCTCGATGCCGGGGACCGGTCGACCGACCGAAGTCAGTCGACGGGCGACGGCGTCGTCTCGCGCCTCGTGGGCCAGGCGATGGTCCTCGGGTGTGAGCACCGCAATGGTCGAACTGGTCTCGGTCAGCCCGTAGGCGTTGACGAAGCCGACCTGCGGTAGCAGGTCGAGCGCCCTTCGGACCAGGGGTCGCGCCACCTTCGATCCGCCGTACGCGAAGTTGCGCAGCGTCGGAAGCTCGGCAGACTGCTGCTCGAGGACCGCCACGATGCGGGACAGCATGGTCGGCACCACCGTTGCGGTGGTGACCCGCTCGTCGCGGACCAGTCGAACCCATTCGTGCGGATCGAACCGGCGCAGGTACACGATCGCCCGTCCGGCATACAGGTTTGACAATGCGGCCCCGACCCCCGCGATGTGATATGGCGGGACGCACACCAGCGCCGCATCGGCGGGATCGGCGGAACCGAATTCGACAGTGCCGGTGACATAACTGGTCAGGTTGTTGTGAGTCAGCTCAACGGCTTTGGGCCGCGACGTGGTACCCGAGGTGAACAACACGACCGCCACGTCGTCGGGGTCGGCGAAGACCGAGACGGGCTCGGTGGATCGCGCGGTCTCGATGAACTCGTCGGACGTCATCACCGGCTGGCCGAAACCGGCCACGATATCGCGGTACTCGGCGTCGACCACGACCAACGGCGAGGCCAGCCGATCGATGAGTTCGCGCAGCCCCTCTGGACTCAGCCGATAATTCAGTGGCGTGAACGCCGTGTTCGCGCGCGCCGAAGAGAACAGCAGCAGCGGGAGTAGTGCTCCGCCGGTGCCGACGTAAGCGACATGGGATGCCCCGGATGCGGCGATAACACCTGCACCGCCGTCGGCGAGCTCGCCGAGGTCGGCAGTGGTCAATCGAATGTCGCCGTCCACCACGGCAACCCGGCCGGGATCACCCGACGCCGCCATCTCCAGCAGCAACGAAATACTCAACGCCCCTCAGCCCTCACCTGCGAGTTGATGCCCTAACGCCGTTAGTGCGTAGCGACCCGATTCTAGACCCGCACCGACTAATCAGATATATAGTTATAGGCTTAGTGGTATCTGAGTCAACGCGCGCTCCCGTCGACGGCGGGTTCGACAGTGACGCATGCTGAAGGGAACACAATGAGCAGCAGGCCCGAGATCGCCATCATCGGTGTCGGCCTTCACCCGTTCGGGCGGTACGAGGACCGGTCGGCACTGGAGATGGGCGCCGTGGCGATCAGCAGGGCACTGCGCGATGCCGGGGTGGCGTGGTCCGACGTGGGCAGCCTGTATGCGGGCAGCCTCGAGGTGGCCAATCCCGAGGCGGTGACGGGGTTGGCAGGGATGACTGGCCTCCCGGCGCGGGCCACGTTGAGCGGCTGCGCGACCGGAAACTCGCTGTTGACCCTCGCCGCGCGAGACGTCCAACTCGGCGAAGCCGACATTGCGGTCGGGGTCGGGCTGGACAAGCACCCGCGCGGCGCCTTCGGCGCCGACCCGTCGGTATCGGGGTTGCCGCAGTGGTACGGCGATCAGGGCATGTTCCTGACCACGCATTACTTCGGCACCAAGATCATGCGCTACATGCACGATCACGGCATCACCGAGGAGACCCTGGCCCGCGTTGCCGCCAAGAACTTCGACAACGGCGCGCTGGCGCCGCATGCATGGCGCCGCAAGCCGATGAGCGTCGACGCGATCCTGAGCTCTCCGGTCGTGAACGCACCGCTGCGTCAATACATGTACTGCAACCCGAACGAAGGCGCTGCCGCCGTCGTGGTGTGCCGGGCCGATAAAGCCAAGCAGTACACCGACTCTCCGATCTACCTGCGCTCCACCGCGCTGCGCAGCCGCCGCGAAGGCGCCTACGAACTGCTGCGTACCTCGATCGAGCTGCCGATCGTGCCCGGCACCACCGCCGAGGCCGCCCGCGCCGCCTACGAGCTGGCCGGGATAGGTCCCGAGGACGTCGACGTCGCGCAATTGCAGGACACCGACTCGGGTTCCGAGATCATCCACATGGCCGAGACGGGGCTGTGCAAGGACGGCGAACAGGAGGCGCTGCTCGCTGACGGCGCCACCAAGATCGGCGGACGGCTGCCTATCAACACCGACGGCGGCCTGCTGGCGAACGGCGAACCGGTCGGCGCGTCCGGCCTACGTCAGGTCTACGAGCTGGTCCAGCAGTTGCGTGGCATCGCGGGTGACCGTCAGGTGCCGAACGATCCGCAGGTCGGGCTGGCCCAGCTGTACGGGGCACCCGGAACCGCAGCCGTCGCCATCTTGTCCAAGTAGCCGCCATCCCGAAGGGAGTACTGCCGATGACCGACACCCAGGCGGAATCGCGCCCGCGCGCCGAGGTCGACCTCGACCACCACTCGCCCGAGTTTCGCGATGACCCCTACGGCCGGTTCCGTGAGATGCGCGAATCAGGCTGTCCAGTAGCACATTCCGAGCACTACGAAGGCTTCTGGGCGCTGGTCGACTACGCATCGGTTTTCGAAGCGGCCCGCGACGACGACCTGTTCAACTCTTTCCCCTCGGTCGGTGTGCCCGCCAGTGAGCTGCCCTTGCCGATCCTGCCGATCGAGTCGGATCCTCCCGAGACCCAGGAGTTGCGCGAGGTCACCCTCAAGCGGTTCTCGCCGGGTTCGGCGGAACGGTTTCGTGAGTCAGCCATCGAGATGACCAATGAGGCGATCGACGCCTTCATCGAGCGCGGTGAGTGTGACCTGGTCGGTGAGCTTACGACGCCGCTGCCGGCGCGGTTGATCTTGCGGCTGTTGAACTTCGACGAGTCGCGGTTCATGGACTGGGTCGGCTGGGTGCACACCACCGTGCACGACCGTGCCCATGACCCGGAGAAGGCCGGAATCGCGGGGATGGAGATGTTCGGCGAGATCGTCAAGCACATGGAGCAGCGTCGGGCCGAGGGACTCGGTGATGACCTGTTCAGCGACATCCTGCGCGGGACGCTGAACGGCGAACCGCTCGACGATGGCCAGATCACCATGTACACCGTGCTGATGATGCTCGGTGGTATGGACACCACCAGTGGCTTCACCGCCAATGTGCTGTTGCGGCTGTGCAAGGACGCCGAGCTGCGCGCCAAGTTCACCGCTGATCCGAGCCTGGTGAAGAAGTCCACCGATGAGCTGCTGCGCCTGTACACGCCGACGCTCGGCCTGGCGCGCACCGTCTCGCGCGACGCCGACTTTCACGGCCAACACCTGTGCCAGGGCGACCGGGCGATCCTGATGTGGGCTGCGGCGAACCGTGACCCCGCAATGTTCGAGAACCCCGACGAACTCGACCTCGATCGCCCAAATGCCAAGAAGCACATGGCTTTCGGTGTGGGCATGCACCGCTGCCTTGGCTCGCACTATGCCAAGCTGATGTTCGACGTGATGATCACCCAGGTGCTCAAGCGGCTACCCGACTTCGAGTTGGCCGGTGAGGCGAAACTGTTCGAGGACGCGGGCGAGGTGTACGCCGTGCGCGAACTGCCGGTCAGTTTCACGCCCGGGCCGCGGGTGGGCTGACGGCCGGCCGGGACGGGAGAACGCGGTGACGGCTGGCACCATCGCCGGGCTGCTGGACGAGTGTGCCGCCGGCCGGCCGGATCGTCCGCTGCTGCGCGACGTCGACGGCGAGACACTCACCGTGTCGCGGGTCGCCGGACTGGCTTCGGCTGCCGCGGGATGGCTGGCGGATGCCGGTGTACGTCCCGGCATGACGGTCGCCTGGCAGCTACCCTCACACGTCAACGCGGCGGTGGTGATGCTGGCGCTGGCCCGCATGCCCGTTGTGCAGGCCCCGGTGTTACACCTCTATCGGTGCCGCGAGGTGTGCGCGGCGGTCGACGTCGCGCGCGCTGACATCCTGCTGGTTGATGAGTCGACGGCCGCCAATGCCGCACCAGGGCTACCGACAATCACGTTGCCTGCCGACCTTGTCCGCCGACTCCAGACGTCACCGGCCACAAGCGCCGAGTACGAAGCGCTCCCCTCCGCAACGGAGCCGCGCTGGGTGTACTTCACGTCGGGCACCACCGGCCGCCCGAAAGCCGTCCGCCACTCCGACGCCACCTTGCTCAGCGCCGCCCGCGGTTATGTCGCGCATCTCGGCGTGGGCAGCCATCCGCGGGAAGTCGGCACGATCGCCTTTCCCATCGCACACATCGGCGGCATGGTCTACCTCGCGACCGCTCTGTTCGGCGACTTTCCCGTGGTGCTCATCCCCAAAGTTTCCGCAGCCGACCTGCCCCGGGTGCTCGCCGAACATCAGGTGACGGTGACCGGAGCGAGCACCGCGTTCTACCAGATGCTGCTGGCCGCCCAGATGGCCGCGCCGACAACCGAATTGCTGGTGCCGTCGCTGCGGATGCTGATCGGCGGGGGTGCCCCGTGTCCGCCCGAGGTGCACAAGCAGGTGCGTGAACACCTACGCGTACCCGTCGTGCATGCCTACGGAATGACCGAGGCGCCGATGATCTGCGTCAGCGAGGCCACCGACACCGACGAACAACTGGCCAACAGCGCCGGCCGGCCCATCCCTGGATCACAGGTGCGGATCGGCGCGAACGGCGAGATCGAGTTGCGCGGCGCCAACCTGACACCGGGATATCTGCAGCACGACCAGTGGGCCGACGCGCTCACCGCCGACGGGTGGTTCCGCAGCGGCGACCGGGGCCACCTTCGCCCGGACGGGCGCATCGTGGTCACCGGCCGCACCAAGGATTTGATCATTCGCAAGGGCGAGAACGTTGCCCCTGACGAGATCGAGAACGAACTGCTGGCCCACCCCCTGGTTGACGAAATCGCCGTGCTCGGCCAGCCCGACGAACTGCGCGGCGAGTTGGTATGCGCGGTCGTGCGTCGTTCGCCACGCCATCGCGCCGTCACCCTCGATGAACTCTGCACGTTCCTCGACCAACGCGGGCTGATGAAGCAGAAGTGGCCCGAGCGGCTCGTCCTCGTCGACGAGTTCCCGCTGACAGGGCTCGGCAAGGTCGCCAAGTCCGAGCTGGCCCGGCAGATCGCAGGAGGAACCCGATGACGGCGTTGTCCGCTGACGAGCGTCAGGAACTCGCGCAATCGGTGCGCTCCGCCTGTGAGCGACTGGCATCCGAGGACCGAGTGCGCGCCGTCGCATACGCCGAGGGCAACCGCGGCGGCGGAGACGGGCATTCCGGCTTCGACACGGTGCTGTGGGACGTGCTGTGCAACCAGGTGGGGGTGGCCGGCATCGCGCTGCCCGAACACCTGGGCGGCGCAGGTTACGGAGTGTCCGCGCTGGGTGTGGTCGCCCACGAACTCGGCCGCGCGCTGGCCCCGGTGCCGTTCGTCAGTTCCACGGTGCTGGCCACCGGCCTGCTGCTCGACCTGACCGAGCGCGACCCGGATGCGGACAAGCGACTCACCGGGCTCATCGAAGGTCGCCGCACCGCCGCCGCAGCCCTTACCGGCGACGGCGGGTTGTGGCGACGGTCCGCGGTGACCCTGCGAGCAGCTCGCGCCGGGGATGATTGGAACATCGACGGCACGGTACGCCACGTGCTGGGCGGCTCCGTTGCCGACGACCTCGTCGTGGTCGCCATCGACGAAGATGGCGAGCCGGCGGTGTTCCTGCTCGACCCGACTATCGACAGCGTCGTCGCGAAGGCCGAACGCGTGCTCGACCGCACCAGGCCGATGGCCACCATCACGCTGAGCTCGGCGCCGGCGCTGCGGCTGTCCGGCGACGCACCCCTTGGCGACGTCGTCGACCGCAACGTCGACATTGCGCTGGCGGTGCTCTCGGCCGAACAGGTCGGCGCCTGCGAGCGAGTGCTCGAGATCGCCACCGACTATGCCCGCACGCGTGAGCAGTTCGGACGGCAGATCGGCAGCTTTCAGGCCATCAAGCACAAGTGCGCCGACATGCTGGTCGATCTCGAGTGGGCGCGCTCGGCCTCACAGGCGGCCCTGGAAGCTCTCGACGATCCGGACTCCGCGGCCGTCGGCGAAGCGGGCTGGCGGGCGAGCATGGCCAAGGCGGTCTGCTCAGAGGCGCTGCGCAACGCGACTAAGGCAAACGTCCAGATTCACGGCGGCATCGGCTTTACCTGGGAGGATTCCGCACACCTGTACTTCCGGCGCGCCCGCACGGACGAGGTGCTCCTCGGCGCCCCGGGCCAGCACTGGGACCGGCTATCGACGCTGGACCCGTCGACTCAGCCGCCGGCTTCGCCAGAAGTGACGAAAGAGCTCAACGATGTCGACGCCCTACGCGCGGAGATCCGCTCTTTCCTGGACAACGCACCCAGGCCGGCCGGCCTCCGGAACTACGGGCCCACTCCCACCGCGGACGACGTCGAAGCCGGCCGGGTCTGGCACCGCTACCTGGCCGACCACGGCTACGCGTGTCTGCACTGGCCGCGCGAGTTCGGCGGTGCCGCAGCAACAGTGACGTACCAGGCCGTCTTCGCCGAGGAGTGCGCGCGAGCCGAAGTGCCCCGTCAGCTCAACATCACCGGCGCTGACCTGGTCGGACCGGTGCTGATCAAGTTCGGCAGCCAGGAACAGAAGGATCGCTACCTGGAGCCGATCAGGCTGGGCGACGATGTCTGGTGTCAGCTCTTCTCCGAGCCTGGCGCCGGGTCAGACCTCGCCGGTGTGCGTACCCGTGCCGAGCGCACCACGACCGGCTGGCGGATCGATGGTCAGAAGGTGTGGAGTTCGGCGGCCGCCTCGGCCCGCTTCGGGCTGCTGCTCGCCCGCACCGGCCCGGACAAGCACCGTGACTTGTCGATGTTCGTTGTGCCCATGGATATCCCGGGGGTGACGGTGCGCCCACTGACCCAGATGGACGGTGAGAGCAAATTCAACGAAGTCTTCTTCGACGGCGCCGAGCTCGACGAAGACGCCCTGATCGGTGAAGTCGGTCAGGGCTGGACAGTGGCGATGGTGACGCTGGGCCGTGAGCGCCTGACGTTGGGTTCGCAGGCCGTATCGATGTTCCGGTTGCACGAGCGCATGGTCGATGCGGCCCGTGACCACGACCTGCTCGACCCGGTGCTGTCCAGGTCGATGACCCGATTGTGGGCCAGGATGTGGCTGCTGCGGTTCACCTGGCAGCGCGCCATCGACTCGGGTGACCTGACGTCGCCGGCCTTCTCGGTACTCAAGCTGATGACCTCGGAAACCGATCAGGACCTGGGTGACATGGCCACCGAGGTGCTCGGTACCGACGCGTGCACCGACCCCGAGGAGGACGGCCTGGTGCACCACATGCTGATCGGTCGAGCGCAGACTATCCTGGGCGGAACCAGCGAGATTCAGCGCAACATCCTCGGCGAGCGAGTGCTCGGACTTCCCAAAGAACCGCGATGACAGCGGGTTTGAACCCTTTGACCAGGGTCGACTTCACCGCCGCGTTGCGCGCTGCGCTGCGCCCCGGAATGACGGTTGCCCTCGGCGACGGAGTTGGCGCGCTGGGCTGCCTTGACGACGGCGGCTCGGTCGGCGCGGCGCTGAGCGCCGCGGCCAGGGAGGTCGGCTCGGTGCGGCTGGTACTGGGCTGGCTGCCCGCCCCGATCGACGGCCTCGACGCAGACGCGTTCGGTGAGGTGGTTGCGTTGATGCCCGGGTGGGGTGTGCGTGAGGTGCTGCGCAGCCCGAAGGCGCGGTTCCTGCCGACGCGGCTGGCGGCGATTCCCGCCCTGCTGGCCGATGTGCTGCGGCCCGACGTGCTGCTCACCCGGCTGGTCCGCCGGGATGGCTTGCTGCACTTCAGCACCGAGGTGTCCTGGCAGCGCGCGGTAACCGACAGCGGGACAAGGACTCTCGCGATCATCGACACCTCGGCGCCCGCAGCGGCTGCCGAGCCTGGACTCGGCCCGCCGGGCCTCGAGGTACTTGGCACTGTGCGGGGCGGCCCACTACGAGTACCGCAGCGCGAGCCCGAGCCGATCCACGAGGCGCTCGCCGATGCGGTATTGCGGTTGCTGCCAGAGGGCGCCCGGATCCAGTACGGGCCCGGCCAGCTCGGCACCGCACTGCTGCGACAGGCACAGGTACCGTTGTATATCGACACCGGGCTACTCACCGACGCCGTCGTCGACTTGGACCGGCGCGGCCTGTTGGCGGGCACTCCGTCGGCGACGTATCTGCTGGGCAGCGACGCGCTCTACGACTGGGCCGACGGGCGCCGGATCCTGCGCGGACTCGACTACACCCACGACCTCACCCGGCTGTCGCGCGGGTCACCGCTGGTCGCAGTGAACACCGCCATCGAGATCGACCTATACGGGCAGATCAACGTCGAAGGCTTGGGCGACAAGGTAATCGGTGGCATCGGCGGCCACCCCGACTATTGCGCCGCCGCGAGGATGAGCCGCGGCGGTCTGTCGATCATCGCCGTTCCGACTCAGCTGAACGGACGCTCACCGCTCGTCGAGCAGCTCAGCCGTCCCGCCTCCACGCCCGCCCATGACGTGGACGTCATCGTTACCGAGTCCGGATACGTCGACCTGCGCGCAGCAGACTGGTCGCAACGCCGGCAACTCATCACCGAATTGTTCTCGAAGTGAAGGGGCTAACGAGCATGCCTGAAGGTCCACTGACCGGCAAGGTCGTTTTGGTGACGGGCGGCGGCCGGGGAATCGGCCGAGCCCACTGCCTCGAGTTGGCCAAGCAGGGTGCGGCCGTCGTGGTGAACGATCCAGGTGTCGGCAGGGATGGCTCAAGCAGTGACGAGGAAGGTCCCGCGGCGGACGTCGTCGCCGAGATCGAGGCGTCCGGCGGCAAGGCCGTCGCGCACACGGGTTCGGTGTCGGCGTGGGACGACGTCGCCGACATGATCTCCACCGCCATCGACACTTTCGGTTGCCTGACCGGAGTGGTGAACAACGCGGGCATCCTGCGCGATTCCATGGTGGCCGCCTCCAGTGAGGCCGATTGGGACGCCGTCATCGCCGTACATCTCAAAGGTACCTTCGCGGTCACCCGACATGCCTGCGAGTACTGGCGCGCTCAGTTCAAGGCAGGCAACCCGATTGACGCGCACGTCGTCAATACGGTGTCCGGCGCGGGCTTGTGGGGCAATGTCGGGCAGAGCGCTTACGGCGCGGCCAAGGCCGCGATCGCCAACCTGACGCTCGTCACCGCGATGGAGGCACAACGTTACGGTGTTGCAGTCAATGCGATCTCGCCACTGGCGATGTCGCGAATGACCGCCGATGTCTTCGGCGCCCGGGCTGACGATCCCGCGCTGGATCCCGCCCGCAGCTCCGCTGTGGTGGCCTGGCTGCAATCGGCGCAGTCGTCGTGGCTCACCGGGCAGATCCTGCGTATCAACGGCGACAAGCTGACCCGCATCGAGGGCTTTACCGAGGCTCCTGGCGCCTACCACGCCAAAGACGGTTTCTCCCTAGCCTTTTCGGAGATCGGACAGGCCGTCAGCTGGCTCTACGGCACTTCGCCCCGCGGGCTGGCCGGGCCGCTGCCGACGGCCTGAGTTCGTTACTAGGGCGCGCCACCGTCGGCGTAGATGGTCTGGCCGGTGACGAACGCGCAGACGTCCGACAGCAGGAAGGCGATCAGAGCGCCGATCTCATCGGGCTGTCCGGGGCGCCCGAGCGCGGCGTCGAACCCGAAATCCTCCACCAGTGCCCGCTCGAGGGCCTCGTCGTAGGGATAGCCCTTGCTTTCGGCGACGTATCCCCGGATGGCATGCAGCGCATCGGTTTCCACGGCGCCGGGGGCTACGCTGTTCGCCCGGATGCCCGATTTGCCATGGGTGCGCGCGATTCCGCGGGTGAAGGTGGCAACGGCCGCCTTCAGGCTGGCGTAGGGCAGCCGGGGCTCGTGCGGCGAGCGCGCCGAGTACGCGGCGGTGGTCACGATCGCGCCTCCGTTGACCGCGAGGTGTGGCAGTGCCGCCTGCACGCTGCGGACGGTGGCTAGCAAGACGTCGTGAAACGCGGCGTCCCAGGCGGCGTCGTCGGAGTCGATCGGCATCATTCCGGCGGTGCCCATAGTGACCGCGATGCCGTCGAGCCTGCCGAGAAGCCGCACTGCCTCGTCGACCGCGGCCACTGCCGCTCCGGGCTGACTCACGTCGAAGACCAGGTCATGCGCCGAGGCCGCACCCGCTGCGGCGACTTCTTCCGCGGCGTTCTTTCCTCGCTGTGGGTCGCGCCCGACCACGACGACCGACGCACCCTCGCGAGCCAGCGCCCGCGCTGCCGCCAGTCCCATACCCGCCGTCCCGCCGACGACGACATAACCCTTGCCGCGCACTCCCAGGTCCAACGCTCAACCCCTTTCCACGGCCGGACTGAAGTACTTCAGCGGCCGCTCGACGAATTCGAATACCACTCCGTCGGGCGAACGCAGGAAGGAGATATACAGCCCCTCGATCTTTGTCCCCGGCAACGGGCACCACACCGGATCACCCATGGTTTCAACGGAATTCGGGACCAACGCCATTGCCGCCTCGGTGTTTTCCACCCGCAGCGCGCAGCGGTACAGCCCTTGATGGTTCCCGCCCCACGGCACCGGGTCCACGTCACGGGTGTCGGGATGTTCCACAATGGTGAGGCTGAACTGATGGGCGTCCTCAGGAAGCGCGTAGCGCGACACCGCGCATTTGACGGCATCGGGTGACCCGTCAGGCGTGAGTTGGTCGCCGGCCACCTCGACTTGAGTCAGCGCCTGCACCTGAGTGAAACCGATCGCGGCAAGGAACTCTCCGGTGGCCACTGCGTCGATGGCGGCGAGGCGGATTCCGGCGAACACCGCCCCCGGCTTATCGCTCGGGGCTTCGGTGAGCTCGATGACCGCTCCGTCGGGGTCGACCGCGAGAACCGATTTAGAGCCGGAGATCAGGCCGTCGACCGGCCCGCCCACGGTGATGCCGGCCTCACGCAACGCTATGACGGTTGCATCGAGATCGGCCACTGTCAGCAGCGTTGACCGGATGCCGGGACGAGTCGGGTCACTGTTCGGATCGGCTTTCAGCGCCGGGTTGTGAAACTCGATGGCCTCCAAAGCGCAGCCGGCGCGGCCGCCTCGCGAATCGTAGAGAAACGATGTCTCGCAAAACGTTTCGTCGCCGTCGATGCCGAGGATGCTGCCGTCGGTCGGAACTTTGGGATCGGTGCGCATTCGCGCCGCCAGTCCAAGCTGCCCGACATAGAGCGCCTCGGTGGCGTCCAGCGATGCGCAGTTGAGATTGACGTGCAGGAACCGTCGCGCGAGTTCCTCGGAACCCACTACAGCACAACCGAATTGATTTTGAATTCGATGATCTCTTCTTCGCTGAAGCCCAACTCGGCCAACAGCGCGTCGGTGTGCTCACCGTGGCCCGGCGCACACGTCAGGTCCAGCGGAGCCTCGTCGAACTGCACGGGGCTGGCAGCCAGCGCGAACTCGTTGTCGTTCGCATCGGTGACCCTTGGCAGATACCCGTTCGCGATCACCTGCGGGTCACTGTGCACCTCATGCGCGGTGTGCATGACGTCCCACACCCCGTCGAAACCAGCAAATGCCTTCTCCCAGTGCGAGAGATCTTGGGACTCGAACGCGCTGCGCAACTCGCCGATACACTCCTGACGGTTGCCGAACCGCACGACCGCATTGGCGAACCGTTCGTCCTCGATCAGATCGGTGCGGCCCAGCCGGGTGCAGAAGTCCGCCCAGAATCGGTCGGCCTGCAGCAGCACGAAGGCGATGAACCGGTTGTCGCGGGTCTTGTAGATGCTGGCCACCGGGTTGGGCATCTCGTCGAGGTTGAACTTCGGGATGTCCTGACCGGTGACGCCTGATCCGACGATGTCCGGACCCAACTGCCAGATCGCGGCGTTGAGCAGCGACACGTCGACCACCGACGGTTCGCCGGTGCGCTCGCGCTTCACCAGGGCCGCGGCGATTCCGCCCGCGATCGCCAGCCCACCATAGGAGTCGCCGAATGCCGGTCGCTGAATCGGCGGGTAGGTGCCGTCGCCGGCCGAATAGGCATCGCCGATGCCGCCGCGCGCCCAGTAGGCGGCCAGGTCGAAGCCGCCCTGCGAGGCGAGGTCGCCACGGGTGCCGTAGCCGTGGCCGCGGGCATAGATGATCTTGGGGTTGCGCGCCCGCACCTGCTCGACGTCAATCCCCATCCGCTGGCGCGAATCCGGCAGCAGATTCGTGACAAAGACGTCGGCGGTTTCGAGCAGCTTCATCAGCAGCTCGAGCCCGTCCGGGGTCGAGGTGTCCAGCCCAATGCTGCGCTTGCCGCGGTTCGGTTGCTCGATGAAGTGATTCACTCCCCCTGCGCCGGTGACGATCCCGGAGCTGATCAGGCCACGCTGCGGGTCACCGGTCTCGGGGTGCTCGATTTTGATGACGTCGGCACCCCAATCGGCGAGCACGGCGCCCGCGGCCGGAACGAATGTCCACGCCGCCAGCTCAACGACGCGTATTCCGCTGAGGATGTCGCTCACAGGGGGTATCCGATCGTCTTGGTCTGTAGATGCTGCTCGAAGCCCTCGATGCCGTTCTGCCTGCCGATACCGCTCATCTTGTAGCCACCGAAGGGGGCGTCGGCGCCGTAGTACATGCCACTGTTGATCATCAGTGAGCCGGTGCGGATGCGGCGGGCGACGGCCATGGCGCGCTCGTCGGAGCCCATGATGCCGCCGGCCAGGCCGTAGGTGGAGTTGTTGGCCAACTCGACGGCGCCGTCGTCACCTCCGTCGTACGGCGTGATGGACAGCACCGGCCCGAACACTTCCTCCTGGAAGATCGTGTGGTCCGGTGCGACGTCGGCAACGACGGTCGGTGCCACGAAGTATCCGCGGTCCAGGCCGTCGGGAACTCCGCCGCCCGTGGTGACGCGGCCTCCGTCACGCTTGGCTATCTCGATGTAGTTCAGCACCCGGGCCTGTTGCTTGGCCGAGACCAGCGGCCCGCAGAAGGTATTCGGGTCCGCAGGGTCGCCGACGGCCAGGGAGCCAAATGTCGCGGAGGCGACCTCGACGGCCTGGTCGTAATGGGAACGCGGGACGAGCATCCGGGTGGCCAGCGCACACCCCTGCCCGGAATGCATCAGTGCGCCGATACAGCCGGGCAGCGCCGTGTCCATGTCGGCATCATCGAGCACCAGGTACACCGACTTGCCGCCGAGCTCGAGCATGTTGCGCTTCATGGTGTCGGCCGAGAGCCGCTGGATGACTTTGCCGACAGCTGTTGATCCGGTGAAGGAGACCATGTCAATCCGCGGGTCGGTGGCGAGCACCTGGGCGATGTCGTTGTCCGACGCCGGGACGATGTTGACGACACCGGCCGGGATGTCAGTCTTCTCGGCGATGATCCGGCCCCACCGCAGGGCGCTCCACGGCGTCTCCATGGCCGGCTTGAGCACCATCGTGTTGCCGGTGGCCAGGATCTGGCCCACCTTGTTGCTGATGATCTCGAACGGGAAATTCCACGGCGTGATCGCGCCGACGACACCCATCGGCTCCTTGACCACGACGCGGTTGTACGGCACGCCCATCTTCGCGTCCTGATCGAGCATCCGCTCCCATTGGAAGGTCGAGATCAGCTGGGCCGGCCACCGGATGGCGTCGGCCAGCGGCCATCCCATCTGTGCGATGTGGGTCATCCCCACCGTCGCACCGACCTCGGCGATCAGCTCGGCGCGGATGTCTTCGGCTTCCTCCTGCAGCGCGTCGTGCAACTGCATCAGGCAGCGTTGACGGAACTCGTGGTTGGTGGACCAGTCGGTGGAGTCGAAGGCACGCCGGGCAGCGGCGATGGCCTCCTCCATGTCTTCGGCGCTGGCGTCGGTGGCGAGGCCGAGCACTTCTTCGTTAGCCGGATTGATGTTGTCGACGGTCTTACCGGTCGACGAATCCCGCAACCGGCCGTCGATAAAAAGCCTGGCCTCGGGATTGAACTGGACAGTTGTAGCGGCGACCGGTGAAGCCGTCATTGGCGCTCCCTCTCGCAGAGTTGTCGGCGTGGGGCTAGTGTACCTTGTTATAGATAACTGTTTAGCGGATTCAGCTCCGGCTGGCGAGACGCGAGAACCAACGGAAGGGCAGCAGTTGTCCGCCCCTGTCGATAGCGCCCTGCATAGCGGTCGCCACCCCGAATACCTGTCCAGCATCGCGGCGTACCGCGAGGACTTTCGACGTTACCTGCGTAATTTGAAGACAGCCGACGAGTGGCGCGCGGCCGCGTTCACCAGCGCCGAGGACGGACTTGCGCGCGACGCCACGGTGATGGCCACTCTGAACGCCGACGGCTGGAACCGGTACGGCTGGCCGGAGGCCGCGGGTGGGTTGGGCGGCAACGAGATTCACCGTGCGGTGTACTACGAGGAACTCGGCCGCGCGATGCTGCCCATTCCGGCCCAACACTGGACGCTGGAGACCCTCGGCCCCGCTCTGTTGAAGTTCGCTCCCGGTCTGGCCGCGGCGTATCTGCCGGGTTACCTCAGCGGCGTCGAGTGGTGGGGCCAAAGTTTCTCAGAACCCGAGTCGGGCAGCGACCTGGCCAGCCTGCGCACCCGCGCGGTCGACGACGGGGCCGGGGGGTTCGTCGTCAACGGTCAGAAGATCTGGACCAGCCAAGGGCCCACCGCGACGCGCCTGTTGGCGTTGGTCCGGACCGGAACCCCCGAGAGCCGACACCGCGGGCTGACGATGATCATGGTCGACGCCGACGCACCGGGCGTCACCATTCGTCCGATCGCGCTGGCCAGCGGACGCCGCGAACTCGCCGAAGTGTTCTTCGACGACGTCCGGGTCGACGGTGAGCGGGTCGTCGGCGACGTCGGCGGCGGCTGGGCCGTGGCGATGCATCTGATGCAGTACGAACGCGGCATGTACGGCTACGCGGTGCTCAACAAGGTGCTCACCGAATTGGGTCGATTGCGTGAGCACATGGTGACCGCCGGCGCTACCGACGCGCAACGCCGGCGCTTCGCCAGGGTGTATGTCGACGTGGCGGCCGCCCAGGCACGCACTGCCACCACCGTGCGCCGATTGGCCGCGGGCGAGGCGGTCGGTGCCGATAGCAGCATCGACAAGCTGCTGTTCGGCCGCGCCGAGAAGGAGGTCAACGACCTCATCCTGGAAATCGAGCGAGAGCACCTGATCGCCGGCACAGGCCGTGGCGGCGCGGAACTGGACACCGCGCGGGCCGAGTGGTGGTACTCGCGGGCCGCCACGGTGATGGGTGGCACCGCCGAAGTGCAGCGCGGCATCATCGCCGACCACCTGCTCGGGCTGCCCAAGGAGAAACGATGAGGAAGGCGCCGGTGCCCGACGAGTCATGGCAGATGGTCGAAGAGGCGGTGTTTCGCCTCTTCGAGGAACTGGCGGGTAAGAACGCCGGTGAGCACCTGGCAATCGGTGGGCGGCTGGCCGAGTTGGGCTGGTCGGAGATCGAGGCCGAGTACCCCGTCCAGGCGGGTGAGCTGTTGTTCCGCGCGCAAGGCAGATCGCTGGCCCTGACGGACTGCTTGGACCGCATCATGTTGGCCGAACTGGCCGGAGTGCTCGACGGTTCCGCAGCTCACGTGCTGCTGCCCGACCTCGCCACCGGAAGTGTGGCGGGTTCCGATGCTGAGCGGGTCTCGGGCATCATGCTGGGACCGCCGGAGGGCCGGATCGTGGTCCCGGTAGTCGGACCGAGGAACACCGTTTCGGTGGCCGTTGTGGACGCATCGCGGCTCAACGGCCAGCGGCTGGACACCTTTGACGTGTCGACGCATTGGACCCGAGTGAGCGGATCAATCGACACCCCGCTGGTCGAGGCCTCCACCGAATGGAAGAACGCCGTCACCGCAGCCCGTCGGGCGCTGGCCACCGAACTGGTGGAACTGGCCGAGCGGGCGCTGCGCATCGCCGTCGACCACGTCAGCGTGCGCGTCCAGTTCGGCGCACCGATCGGGTCATTCCAATCGCCGCGGCATGCACTGGCCGATGCCTCGGCGGTGCTGGCAGGCGCGCGGGCGCTGCTGGGCGAGTCATGGCGAGACGGCGGCGAACTGTTGGCGCTGGCCGCCAAGGCCGCCGCGGGCCGGGCACACCGCGCCGTCAGCGACGTGGCACTGCAGGTGTGCGGTGCGATCGGACTGACCGCCGAGCACGATCTGCACCGCTACGTCACTCGAGGATTCCAGATCGACGCGCTCTGCGGGTCACACGACCAGCTCGAAGGGCTGCTCGCGGAGCGGCTCTTCGAGGACTCCGACGAGGGCTGGGCCACCGGCCGCGCGCTGCCCGCCGTCGTCACGTGGGCCGACGAGACAGCCGAGTAGAGGGAAGTACATGCGCCGCAACATTTTCGAGGAGATCCACGACGAGTTCCGGGCCACCGCCAGGAGCTTCTTCGAGCGCGAATGCGTGCCCAACGTCGAGAAGTGGGAACGCGACGGCAAGGTGAGCCGTGAGGCCTGGCTGGCCGCAGGCGAACACGGATTGATCGGCTGGGAGTTCGACGAAAAGTACGGCGGGCTCGGCGTCAAGGACTTCCGGTTCAATCAGATCGTCTCCGAGGAGATGTTCCTTACCGGCTCGGTCGGCATCGGCCTCGGCGTGCAGAACGACATCCTGGTGCCGTACCTGAACGATCTGACCACCGAGGAGCAGAAGGAACGCTGGCTGCCCAAGTTTGTCTCCGGCGAGTACATCGGGTCCATCGCGATGTCCGAACCCGCGGCCGGGTCCGACCTGGCCGGCATCAAGACCACCGCGCGCGACGAGGGCGACCACTGGGTGGTCAACGGCCAGAAGACCTTTATCAGCAACGGCCTGCTGTCCAAGCTGGTGCTGACGGCCGTGAAGACCGATCCGTCGGCGCGGCACAAGGGCATCAGCCTGCTGATGATCGAGGACGGGATGGAGGGTTTCACCCGTGGCCGCAAGCTCGACAAAATCGGCCAATACTCCGCCGACACCGCGGAATTGTTCTTCGAGGATGTCAAGGTGCCCAAGGAGAACCTGGTGGGAGAGCTCAACCGCGGCTTCTACCATCTGGTCTCCAACCTGCCCAGCGAGCGGGTCGGCGTAGCCTGCTACGCGCTGCCGGCCGCCCGCCGTGCGCTCGACCTGACCAAGGCCTACGCGCTGGAGCGCACCGCGTTTGGGCAGCCCATCGGCAAGTTTCAGGTCAATAGGCACTTCCTGGCCGAAATGCAGACCAAGCTCGACGCCGCTCAGACCTACCTCGACCAATGCGTGCTCTCGGTCAACGACGGCACCCTGAGCGATCAGGACGCCGCCGGGCTGAAGTGGTGGACCTCGGAAGTCCAGTGGGAGATCATCGACCGCTGCCTGCAGCTGCACGGCGGCTACGGCTATATCAACGAGTACGAAGTAGCCAGACTCTGGCGGGACTCGCGGGTGCAGCGGCTCTATGCGGGCACCACTGAGATCATGAAGGACCTCATGGGTCGGGCCATGGGGTACTAAGGGTGAGTTTGCTAACTGACGGTCGCCGATTCCCGACTCGGCCCTCTAGTTCGGCTAACCTCTAAATGGTTAGTTGATTCGCATATTCGCATAGCGGTGGAGGTTGCAATGGAGGTCACCAGTCTTCGAGAACCGAAGATGGCCGATCGGGTGGCCACGGTGCTGCGGCGAATGTTCATCCGCGGCGAGATCACCGAAGGCACCATGTTGCCGCCGGAATCGGAGCTGATGGAGCGTTTCGGCGTGTCCCGGCCGACGCTGCGGGAAGCGTTCCGCGTGCTCGAATCGGAGTCGCTGATTCAGGTTCAGCGTGGGGTACGCGGCGGCGCCCGCGTCACCCGCCCCCGGCGCGAGACACTCGCCCGCTATGCCGGCTTGATTCTCGAATACGAAGGCGTCACGGTGAAGGACGTCTATGACGCACGAGTGACGCTCGAGGTTCCGATGGTCGAGCAGCTGGCCAAGGACCGCAATCCCAAGGTGATCGCCGAACTCGAGCAGATCGTCGAACGCGAATCGCAGCTGAATCCCGGCAGCGACGCCGTCGATCAGCTCACCGACTTCCACGCCGCAATCGCGCGGTTATCCGGCAACAGCACTCTGCAAATCGTCAGCGACATGCTGCATCACATCATCGAGAAGGCCAACCGGTCGCTGCAGCCCACCAAGGGCACGCGCGCCGAGCAGGCGGTCCGCCGCTCAGCGAAGACCCACCGGATGGTGCTGGACATGATCAAGGACGGCGACGCCGAGCAGGCCGGCGAGCTCTGGAAGCGCCACCTGCAGAAGGCAGAGGAGTTCGTCTTGACCGGCGCCGAATTGTCCACCGTCGTAGACCTTCTCGAATGACCGGGGTCGACGAACAGGTAAACCAGCACGATCTCGAGACACCCGACTCGATACAGGTCCGGTTCGGTATCGAATACGTCGAATCAGACCCGCCCAAGGCCACAGCCGTGCTGTCGATGCCGATGCATCGATTCCGCAATCCGTGCACCGGCGCTCCCACTGTGGCCCCCTTGGCGATCCTCGTCGACGCGGCCGCCGGGATCGTCAACCACTACCGCAGGCGGCCCGGGCACTGGACGGTGTCAAGCGAGCTTTCGATGGACCTCAGCCCCGACGTCGGCGAACTCGACGGCCCGGTGCTGGCCAGCGCGCACTCACCCGGTCCGCTGGGTGCCACGTCGCTGGGGATCTGCACGCTGACCTATCGCGGCGTGGTGATCGGCACCGGCATAGTGCGGTCATTCTTCGTCCACGCCGGCGACATCGTCCCTCAGCAACGGTCGGAGACCCTGCGCCGGTCGGGCGAGACCGCGTTCGCCGACCTGATGGCGGTGCACGTCGCGCAGGATGGTCCGGCGACGGTGCTGGCGCAGCGTGCGGACGGCAACCTGAACAACGACATGGACATCGTGCACGGCGGCGTGGCCGCCGCCGGCCTCGAGCTCGCGGCTTCGGCGGCGATCAACCAGAACCGTTCCGGCGGTCTGCTGCAGACCTCCTCGTTGCGAGTGAACTTTCTGCGTCCGTTTTTCGCCGGCAATGAATCCCGCTACGAGGGCACGCCGTTGCGGGTAGGCCGCAACACCGGCGTGGGCGATGCGCAGGCCACCGGCCACGACCGCAAGGTGGCGATCACCGCGCGAGTGACGGCCTACCGCTGACTGATTCCCGCGCCGGCCCGTCGAGCTACTTCTTCGAGCGCGCCCGGAACGCGGCCACCCGCTCCTTGAATTCCGGGGTCGAGAACGACGTGTATTCCTCGGCCAGCGCGTACTCCAGCACACCGAGCGCGGCCCGAGACAGGTGCATGTTCATCGCGACCTTGCTGGCGCGCAGGGCCTGAGGCGGCAGACCGGCCAGCCGCTCTCCTATTGCGAGCGCCTCGTCGAGCACGGTGTCATCGGTGGCCACTTTGGTGACGAGGTTCAGCTTGTCCGCAATGGCAGGGGTGATCCGATCCCCCAGCAGCACATACTCTTTGGCTTTCATCAGGCCGATCAGCAGCGGAAGCATCGCGGCACCGCCGTCACCGGCCACCAAGCCGACCGCGACATGCGGGTCGGCCAGGTAGCTGTTCTCCCCCATCACCAGGAAGTCGCTCAACAAAGCGATCGAGCAGCCGAGCCCGACAGCCGGGCCGTTGACGGCCGACACCAGCGGCTTGGGGAAATTGATCACCTCAAGAAAAACCGTGCGGGCCTCGGTGATCTGAAACTGACGTGCCACTGGGTCCTCGATGAGGCGCCCGAACATCACCATGTCGCCGCCCGCGGAAAATGCCTTTCCGACACCGGTTGTCACCACCGCCCGCACGTCATCGTCGGCGGCCAGTACCCGCCAGATCGTCGCGAACGCGTGGTGCACGTCCTCGTTGACGGCGTTGAAAGCCTCCGGCCGGTTGATGCTGATCACGTGCACGTTGCCGGTCTTCTCCACCAGCAGCCACGGCGCAAACTCTTCGTAGCCGGGCAGGGTGGCGATCTCGGAAGTTGTCATGTGATGGTCCTATCAGTTCTTCTGGTTGGAAAGGACGGTGACCGCGGAGACCGCGGTCGGCCCGCCGATGTTGTGCGCCAACGCGATTCGTGCGCCGTCAACCTGATTCTCGGCTTCACCGCGAAGCTGGTTGAACAGTTCGTAACACTGCGCCACGCCGGTGGCACCCGGCGGATGCCCCTTAGCCTTCAACCCGCCGCTCGGGTTGATCGGAATCGACCCGCCCACATAGTGTTCGCGGCCTTCCACCAACTTGTAGGCCTCGAAACGGTGTGCGAAGCCCAGATCTTCGTAGCTGATCAGCTCGACGCCGGTGAAGCAGTCGTGGACCTCGGCGACGTCGATATCGCGCGGCGTCACCCCGGCCATCGCCATTGCGGCCTTGGCGGCACGCACCGTCGGCGGAAACGTCGTCATGTCCGTCTTATGCTGGTGCATCACCCGGTCCATACCCAGCCCCACGCCGCGAACCCAGACGGGACGGTCGGTGTAGCGGTCGACGACGTCCTCGGCAGCCAAGATCACCGCGGCCGCGCCGTCGCTCTGCGGGGTGCAGTCGTAGAGCCCGAAGGGTTCGACCACGATCGGCGCGGCAAGCGCCTGCTCGACGGTGATCTCATAGCGCAGTTGAGCTTTCGGGTTGTTCACCGCGTGGAAATGGTTCTTCACCGCCACCATCGCCATGTGCTCCTTTGTCGCCGGAGACTCGTGCAGATATCGCATCACGTGCAGCGCGAAATTGGCGGGCGCAACCAGCCCCAGCGGATAGTCCCACGCGTTGTCGCGGGTCATCGCCGCCCAGTCCCAGAACGTGGTGTTCGAGGAGGTCTCGCGGACCTTGTCGGCCCCGACGACGAGCACCACATCGTAGAGGCCGGAGGCAATGGCCAGCGTGCCGTTCCGGATCGCGTCATTGCCGGTGGCGCAGGCATTTTCGACGCGGGTTACCGGGATGTCGGTCAGATCGAGGGTGTCGGCCAAAATGCCGGACGGGAACCCGTCGGTGGTCGCTAACTCGCCGAACCACGCGGCTTCGAGCTCAGACTTCTGAATGCCCTTGTCAACGTTGGCGACCGCTTCGGCGTAGGCCATCGGCACCAGGTCCTTGATACCCAGTTCGAAGTGTTCGGCGAAGGGCGTCATCCCCGCGCCGACGATGGCGACTTTTCTCATGCAACCGCTCCTTCCAGCGTCCGTCCGGGCCAGAAGGCGTAGCCGTAATCGGGAATGCCGGTGCGAGTGGCGATCCTGCGCAGCACCACCGACCCCGGCTGTCCGATCGTCGCCTCGCCCGCGGGCACACCGGTGACTTTCAGCAGCACCCGCACCGGGCTGTCGTCGAGTTGAACGACGGCCAGGGAGTACGGGCTGGGCAAGTCGGGCACCGGAATCCGCACCGTGGTGTGGGTGTAGACGGTGCCGGTTCGCGGCAGCGACTCGAGCCGGTACTCGGTGGCCAACCGTCCGGCATTGTCGACTCGCAGCCGCGGTGGAAACTGCGGTGCGGCATCGATGCCGGGGCTCTCTTCGAAAACCGCTGCCTCCCAACGGATCTTCGGCTCGAAAGCGCGCGCATACGCGGGCATCGAAATCGGAATGCCGACGCCGTCGGCAACGCGCGCCTTGGGTAGCTCCCGCGCCGGAAACTCGTCGCGGGCGATCCTGGGCGTGGCGCCCCCCTGCGCGAGATCGGCCGCGCTGACACTGGATTGCTCGACGGCGATCAACAAGCCTTGTGTGCCAGCCTCGATCGCATCGGCCAACAGCCGGATGATCGCCGTGGCGGAGACGGTGGGGATGCCGACGGCGTGCGATGTGTCGAAGTCACCCCCGACCTGCGCGACCGGCACGCCTGCGACCGCTGCCACCGCCGAGTTTGGGGCGAGGCCCAATCGGGCCAGTGTGGAACGCACCCCGACCTCACGTTGCAGCCGGGGGTCGACGTAGGAGTGGCGGGCGCCGTCGGCACCACGGGCCGTCAACGGCAGACTGCGGGTCTGGCGTGCCAGCGGGGTCACGGAGGCGCCGCCATCGCCCGTGAGCACCGCACCGGCCCCCGCCGCGAGATCGTTGTCGTCGGCGGCGATCACCAAGGTGCCTTCGCCGGCGCTGGAGATTTGGTCCAACACGGCGGGCGCACCGCCGAGGACCTCGGCGACGGGGGTGTCGGCCGGCAGGGACAACGCGGCCAACAGCACCGCGCCGTTGCCGCCCTCCAGCAGCGGAAAGTCACGTGACACCAACGCCACGCGTTGCGCCGTGGCCTCGGGATCGGCGGCGCGACCGGCGGCGACGGCCATCGTCAGCGCGTCCTCGTCGGGCCCCTTGACCCGCCGGTCGCGCACAGTCCATGGCGGCAGATAGGTGCCGATCGACAGAACCTGAGTCATGGGGCCTCGCTTCGGTCGGGCGGGTTCATCCCTCCCACTAATGAGCTATATAGTTATAGCATTCCTCGAATCACCGCAGCGACGGCGGAAGGCCAACAAACCGTGGGTAGTCCCGATTCTCGCACCTTGAAGCACCGCGTGGTCGTGGTCACCGGCGCGAGCCGCGGTATCGGAGCCGCCGTCGCCGTTCGGGCCGCCGCCGATGGCGCTGCTGTGGCCCTGTTGGCTAAGACTCAGACGCCGAATCCCAAGATCGCGGGCACCCTTGGCGAGACCGCGGACGCCGTGCAACGTGCCGGCGGTCGGGCGCTGCCGCTGACCTGCGATGTGCGCGATGCGGCAGCGGTCGCAGCGGCAGTCGAGGCGGTAGCCGACGCGTTCGGTGGCATCGACGTCGTCATCAACAACGCCGGAGCCTTGGATCTACGACCGACCGCGCAGCTACCGCCCAAAAGCCTGCGCCGGCTGCTGGAGGTCAATGTCGAAGGGCCGTTCGCGATTGTGCAGGCCGCACTTCCGTACTTGCGCCGGTCGGGCAACGCGCACGTGGTCAATGTCGCCCCTCCGCTGAACATGGACCCCCGATGGGTTGGTGCCCATGTCGGGCACACCGTGGGCAAGTATGCCGAGAGCCTGCTTACCTTGGGATGGGCCGAGGAGTTCGCCTCGGTGCCGATCGCGGTGAATTCACTGTGGCCGGCCACCACGATCGCCAGTACGGGAATGATGGTCGCAATGGGCGAGGAAACGGTGCGGGCGCAGGCCCGCAGCCCGCAGATCATGGCCGAGGCGGTGCACGCGCTGGTCACCCGTCCCGCCGCGGCGTGCAGCGGCCACTTCTACACCGACGAGGAGATCCTTCGTGAGGAGGGCCGCGCCGACCTGTCGGAGTACCTACTGGCGGCCAACGAGGATGACCTGACGCCCAACTTCTACCTCCTGTCGGCCCCGGCGCCTACGGTTTAGGAAGCGGCAGTGGTGAATTCGTTCGACGCGTTGAGCGCCCGTGAGCCTGAGTTGGTCAAACTGCGGCACGCCGTGCGCGACTTCTTGGAGTCCGACCGTGCTGAATTCGGCTGGCAGCCCGGCGTCGATTCATGGCTGGCCGGGTGGGACGAGGAGTTCTCGGGGCGGCTTGGCGCCGCCGGATTCACCGGCCTGACCATCCCGCAGCGTTACGGCGGCCACGGGCTGGGGCACCTGCACCGCTACGTGGTGACCGAGGAACTGATCGCGGCGGGCGCGCCCGTGGCCGCCCACTGGACGGCCGACCGTCAGGTCGCACCCGCCCTGCTGACCTACGGCAATGAGGAGCAGCGCGAACGTTTGTTGCCCAAGATTGTTGCAGGACAGCTTTTTTCGTCAATCGGCATGAGCGAACACGGCGCCGGGTCCGACCTTGCTGCTGTGCAAACCAAGGCTGTCCGCGCCGACGGCGGCTGGCTACTCTCCGGCAGCAAGGTGTGGACCAGCGGGGCCCACCATGCGCACCAGGTCGTCGTGCTAGCCCGCACCAGCCCGCCGGATCCAGAACACCGCCACGCCGGGTTCAGCCAATTCCTGGTGCCGTGCGATGCCGAGGGCGTCCGCATCGAGCCGATCATCTTGATGTCGGGGGCTCACCACTTCAACGAGGTGCTGTTCGAGCAGGTCTTCGTTCCCGATGCCGACGTGCTCGGTGAGGTCGGCAACGGCTGGCACCAGGTCACGTCCGAGTTGTCGTTCGAACGCAGCGGGCCCGAGCGGATCCTGTCCACCGGTCCCCTGCTGTTCGCCGCCATCCGCACACTCGGTCGCGGGCCGGTGCCCGACGACCGTACCGCCGCCGACATCGGCGACCTGATGGCGCGGTTGATCTCGCTGCGGCAGCTGTCGTTGTCGGTGGCCCGCACGCTCACCGACGGCGGCGACGCGGCGAATCAGGCGGCGCTGGTGAAGGACCTCGGCACCCGTTTCGAAGCCGAATCCGTCGGGTTGATCGCCGACCTGCTCGAGGCGGCACCGCCGAATTCCGAACTGGAGGCCATGCTGAACACCGCGTGGCTGCACAAACCCATGTTCACGCTGCGCGGTGGCACCAACGAGGTGCTACGCGGCGTCATCGCCCGCGGTATGGGGCTGCGATGAGCGCGCTGGCCGGCGGGGTATTCGCCGCGACCGACTCTCAAAATGACGACACACAGCTGCGCCAGCTCGTCGACGACCTTGGCCGGCGTTCCTATGACGCGGGGCTGGGCCGTCGCGGCATCCCCGAGCAGTTCGACGCCGAACTCTGGCGCAACCTCGAGGACACCGGGCTGGCCAGGCTGACGAGCACGCCCGACATGGGAGCCGGCCCGCACGAGTTGGCCATTGCGCTTTACGGCGTGTCCCGCCACGCCGGCGCGGTGCCGTTGGCCGAAACCGACGCGCTTGCCGGGTGGCTGGGCCAGCAGGCCGGGATCGAGCTCCCCAACGGGCCGCTGACCGTTGCCGTCGCCGATGCCGAAACCGACGGCGCCAGGGTCACCGGCACCGCGACCGGCGTGCCATGGGCTCGAGCGTGCGCCGCCGCCCTGCTAGCCGTCACCACGCCCGCCGGGCTGCGGGTCGGCGTCATCGACGTGGCCTCTGGTGATCTGCAGGAAGGCCACAACCTGGCAGGCGAACCACGCGATTCGGTTCCGTTCGACGTGTCCGCCGACCAATTACACGCCGTAGACCCGGCACTCGGCGCCGAGCTGACTCGGCGCGGCGCATGGTCACGCTGTGTGCAGACCATCGGGGTGCTGGACGCCGCCGCCGCACTTTCAGTCGAGCACACCCGGCAGCGCGTCCAGTTCGGTCGTCCGCTCAGCGCCTTCCAATCCGTGCAGCAGTCACTGGCCGGCATGGCCGGAGAGATCGAAAGAGCCCGTGCCGCTGCGGAATTAGCTGTCGCCGCCGCTTCCGAGCACGGCTTCAACTCCCCCCACACCGACTATGCCGTCACCGTCGCGAAGGTCGCAGTCGGCCGCGCCGTCGGCCCGGTCACCAGCGTCGCCCATCAGTTGCACGGCGCGATCGGCGTCACCAGTGAGCACCCGCTGTGGCTGTTCACCCTGCGCGCTCAGAGCTGGACCGCGGATTACGGCACGACCGCGAACTACGCACGACGACTCGGCCGGCTGGTGCTGGCCGCGGAGGATCCGTGGAGCTTGGTGACGGGCGATCCGCCTGAAGTGAAAACAATGGTTAATAAGGAGAATTGGTGACTGTAGCGAAATTCGACGGAGCGTCGGCGATTGTCAGCGGCGGCGCGGGTGGCCTGGGCGAGGCGACGGTCCGTCGGCTCCATGCCGACGGACTCGGCGTGGTGATCGCCGATCTCGCCGCCGACAAGGGTAAGGCTCTGGCCGACGAACTGGGCAGCGGGGCACTGTTTGTCAGTACCGATGTAACCAGTGACGAGAGTGTGCAGGGCGCCATCGAGCAGGCCAACCAGCTCGGTCGATTGCGCTACGCGGTCGTTGCGCACGGCGGCTTCGGGGTGGCCCAACGGATCGTGCAGCGCGACGGCAGTCCCGCCGACATGGCCGCATTCACTAAGACGATCAACCTGTATCTCAACGGCACCTACAACCTGACACGGCTGGTAGCGGCTGCGGTAGCCGCTGCCGAACCTCGTGAGGACGGCGAACGCGGTGCCATCGTCATGACGGCCTCGGTTGCCGGCTATGAGGGCCAGATCGGCCAGACGGCTTATGCCGCAGCGAAAGCCGGCGTGATCGGGTTGACCATCGCTGCCGCTCGCGACCTTAGTTCGGTGGGCATCCGAGTCAACACCATCGCACCTGGAACGATGAAGACGCCGATCATGGAGTCGGTCGGCGAAGAGGCGATCGCAAAGTTCGCCGCCAACATCCCGTTCCCCAAGCGACTAGGCACTCCTGCCGAGTATGCCGACGCAGCAACGTTTCTGCTGTCCAACGGCTACGTCAACGGCGAGGTGATGCGCCTAGACGGCGCGCAGCGCTTCACTCCGAAGTAGCCGGCGTGGACTGCGGGCCGACCTCGCGTCGGCCCGCAGCGACGGGCTACAACCGGCCCTGGACCCGGAGTTCCGGGTGCACCCAGTCCGGCGAGTCCTTCTGCTTGAACGCCCGAAAGCCCTCGGCCGCCTCGGGACCGAACAGACTGGTCGTCATGCCGATCCGGTCGTACAGCCCGAGGTAGTTGTCCAGGCTCGCCTTGACCAACCCGCGCGCTCCCGGAGCGGTCCGGCAACACTGCGCGAGCAACTCCTTGGCGACGCTCATCAGGTCGTCGTGCGGGACCACCCTGCTCACCATGCCCCAGTCGAGCGCCTCCTGCGCGTTCAGCGTCCGTCCGGTGAACATCAGGTCCTTGGTCCGGACCGGTCCGATGAGCCGGGCCAGCACCTGGCTGTAGTACGTGTCGGCGATGCCACGGAACAATTCGGGCACCCGGAAGACGGCCCGATCACTCACCACGGCGAGGTCACTGCACATCGCGATCTGCAGGCCACCACCCTGACAGATGCCGTTGACCGCGGACACGACCGGCTTGGCCGACTGCCGCAGCGTGTCGAACGGCGTGACGTCGGTTCCCATGGTGGACGCGAAGTCCATCCAGTTGTCTGCTGCTTTCTGACCCAGGTCACCTCCCGGCGCGAAGACGTCGCCGGTGCCGGTGATGAGCAGGCCCGCGAGGTCGGGGTCGGCATTGACGCGACTCACCGCGTAACGGATCCCGAAGTACATCGCGGGCGTCATCGCATTCCGCGCCTCGGGGCGGTCCAAGGTGCAGATCGCAAACGCACCTTCACGTTCGAACCTCAGGTAGGGGCTCCCCAACCAGTCACCGTCGGGTGGGCGCGGACCGCCATTGGGGCTGTCGGACATGTGATATCCCTTCCAAAGCTCGGAGTGTTCCGTCGTCCACCAAATTAGCCAAATAGTTGTATGATTCCAATTCCGCGGCGTAACGTGGCGCACGTCACTGCGTCGCGCCCTCACCATCCCGCAGAGCGCGGCCGATAGCGAGAGCTACTGGAGGCTTAAAGATATGGGTTCACTGGACGGCAGAGTTGTCTTCATCACCGGAGCCGCTCGCGGGCAAGGCCGTTCGCACGCGGTGATGTGCGCCGAGCAAGGTGCCGACATCATCGGCGTCGACATCTGCGAGAACCTCGACATCGTGCCCTATGCACTTGGCACCGAAGACGATCTCGAGGAGACGGCCCGCCTGGTGGAAAAGACCGGCAGGAAGATGCTGACCCGCAAGGCGGACGTCCGCGACAAGGCTGCCCTGCAGGAGGCGTTCGACGCGGGCGTCACCGAGTTCGGCCACGTCGACACGGTGCTCGCGAATGCCGGGGTCGTGCTCACCAACGCCGATGAGCGCGACGCCTCAGAGGCGCTGAGGCTAGGGCTCGACATCATGCTCATCGGGGTGTGGAACGCCTTCCAGGTAGCGATCCCCCACATGAAGGAACGTGGCGAGGGTGGCAATCTGATCGCGACGAGTTCGATGATCGCCCTACTGGATCTCACCGACGGCCGCGGCGGCAGCGACGCCTACCTGATGTCCAAGGTCGCCGTCGTCGGCCTGGTCCGCGCGTACGCAGCCATGCTTGCCCCCGACCGTATTCGCGTCAATGCGGTGGCGCCGACGAATTGCGCGACCCCGATGATCACTGACAACCCGGCGCTGTTCAAAGTGATCGAGGACAACCCCCGCATGGTCAATGCAGTCCAGACCGCGCTGCCGGACTTGCCGCTGATCGAGCCACGCGACGTCAGCAACACGATCCTCTTTTTGATCAGCGACGCGGGCCGTTCGTTCACCGGAAGCATGCTCAAGGTGGACGCCGGCATGGACGTGCGGCGAGGCTAGTCGGCGCGCCGGATGCATTACGGAATCGACGGCCGATCGGCGCTGGTCGTCGGCGGCAGCAAGGGAATCGGCTTCGAGGTCGCCAAACTGCTTGCCGCAGAAGGTGCGCGGGTTGCGATACTGGCGCGGACTAAGACCGATGTCGACGCCGCGGTCGAGGCGATCCGCACTGAAGGGGGCACTGCCATCGGTGTCACTGCCGACGTGGCCGACGACGGGCAGCTCACCGACGCCGTCCGCGAGATTGCGGCCCGGCACGGGGCACCGCTGATCGTTGTCGGGCAGGCCAAGTACCAGCGGCCCGGCGATTTCGCCGATATCACCGATGTGAACGTCTACCGTGAGTCCTTCGAACTGCACACGATGAGCCAGATCCTCCTGCTGCACGCGGTCCTGCCTGCCATGCAGGACGCCGGCTGGGGCCGATTCGTGCACATCGGCTCCGCCACCGCCAAGGAGCCGGCGGGCAACATCCACCACGCGGTGGCCAACACCAGTCGGCCGTCGACGATCGGCCTGCTCAAGACGGTCTCCGACGAGTACGCCCAGTTCGGCATCACGGTCAACACCGTCGCGCCCGGCTGGATCGAGACTGAGAACGCACTGGCCTACCTGGAGCAGCACCTCGGCGCGAGCACCGATCAGGAGCGACGCGAGTTCATGCTGCGCGAAGCTCGGGTGCCGGCAGCGCGAATGGGCAAACCGAGCGAGATTGCCTCGCTCATCGCCTATCTTTGCTCAGAACCTGCCGGCTACCTCACCGGTAGTTGGATCGAAGTCGACGGTGGCTTGCACCGGTCGGCATTCTAACCTTTAGGAGCATACGTGGAAACCCTTGGCGCACCCGAACTTTCCTTCGCCAGCCTGCCGATGGCGGCAGACCGCGGGGTGGGGTGGAAGGTCCTGCGTGACGCAGGGCGGGTGGTGTCCGTCGACGGAATCTTCTATCTGACCCACCGCGAGGACGTGCTGGCCGCGCTGCGCGATCCCGAATTGTTCTCCTCGAAGAAGGCTTTTGACGTGCTCGGCAGCCCGCTGCCGTTGGTGCCCATCTCGTTCGATCCGCCGGAACACACCCGGTTCCGTAAGATCCTGCAGCCCTTCTTCAGTCCACACACCTTGAAAGAGATGCTGCCCTCGCTGCAGCAGCAGGCGATCGAGATCATCGAACGGGTAGCCGCACAAGGCGAGTGCGAAGTCGTGGCCGACGTGGCGATCCCCTATCCCTCACAGGTATTCCTGACCTTGTTCGGGCTTCCGCTGGAGGATCGCGACAAGCTCGTCGCGTGGAAAACCTCGGTCATCGCGATCTCGGAAGCGCCGTCACTCGAGGATGCCGACCTGACGCCGGCACTCGAATTGGTCGCATACCTCACCGAGGCGATCAACGCACGGCGCGCCGACCCCGGGCCGGACATCCTGTCGCAGTTGCTCAATGGCGAGGAGCCACTCGACGACGCCGAAATCATGGGCCTGAGCTTCCTTTTCGTCCTGGCCGGGCTGGACACCGTCACCGCGGCGATGAGTTCCGCACTGCTGGAGCTCGCCCGCAACCCGGAGCTGAGGGCCACCCTCCACGACGATCCCGACCAGATCGATGTGTTCGTCGAGGAGATCGTCCGGCTGGAGCCGCCGGCGCCGATGCTGCCCCGCGTGACCACCACCGAGGTCACCATCGGGGACGTCACGCTGCCCGCCGACACCATGGTGCGGTTGTGTGTCGCTGCCATCAATCGCGACGACAGCGACGAGATCTCGACCAATGACGTGGTGATGGATGGAAAGGTGCACCGGCACTGGGGCTTCGGTGGCGGGCCACACCGCTGCCTGGGGTCGCACCTGGCCCGCCTCGAGCTGAAGTTGATCGTGGGCGAATGGCTCCGGCGCATTCCCGAGTTTTCGGTGAAAGTCGGTGAGGAACCGCAGATTGTGTTCCCCGCGAGCACCTTTTCACTTGAGCGCGTGCCTCTGAAACTGGGCTGATCACCTATCCCTTCGCCGAATATTTGCCGACGAGCTGCTGCTTGTACAACTTACCGGCATCGGTCCGGGGCAGCTGCGCCTCGAACGAGAGAGACCGCGGACACTTGTAGTGCGCCAACCGGTTTCGCAGCCACTCCAATAACTCCGCCGCGAAGCCGTCGTTGGCATCAGCCGGATCTACCGTCTGCACCACGCCTTTGACAGCCTGACCCATCTCGTCATCCGGAATACCGAAGACTGCGGCGTCGAGCACCTTGGGATGGGTGATCAGGAGGTCTTCGGCTTCTTGCGGGTAGATGTTCACGCCACCCGAAATGATCATGTGATGACGGCGATCAGTGAGATAGAGGTAGCCATCCACGTCGAGATAGCCGATGTCACCGACGGTCACCCAGCCGTGCGCGTCGTGGGCCGCCGCCGTCTTCGCATCGTCTTTGAGGTACTGGAACGAATGCCCTCCCTCATAATAGATCTCGCCGGGCACACCGGGCGGTAGCTCATGGCCGCTCTCGTCGAGGATGTGTGGGACCCCAACCAAGGGTCGGCCGACCGAGCCGGGGTGGGTAAGCCAGTCCTCGGCGCGGATGAACGAGGCTCCCACCGCCTCCGAAGCGGCGTAGTACTCGTCGATGATCGGCCCCCACCACGCGATCATCTGTTTCTTGATGTCCACCGGGCATGGCGCGGCCGCATGCACCACCCGCTGCAGGCTGGAAACGTCGTAGGATATGCGCACCGCTTCGGGCAGTTTGAGCATCCGCACGAACATCGCCGGGACGAATTGGCCATGAGTGATGCCGTAGCGCTGGATGCACTCGAGCGCGTGTTCCGGGTCGAACTTCTCCATCACGACGGTGGTGCCGCCCAGCGACTGCACCACCATCGACCAGAACGACGGCGCGGTGTGGTACAGCGGCGCCGGGCTCAGATACACCGACTCGCTGGTGATTCCGACGGCATTCATCAACGGCATCAGGATGCTGGGTGCTTCGCTTGGTGGTAGATGCGGAAGCTCACGGCGGATCCCCTTGGGTCTGCCAGTGGTTCCCGACGAGTACTGCAGCAGATCGCCTTCGCTTTCGTCGGGGATCGGCGTCTCGGGTTGGTCGGCAACGCATTCCGGGTAGCGGTACCATCCGTCTAGATCGTCGTCGGCGATCAGCAGCAGCTCAGGTAACCCGCCGGGGGAATGCTCGGCAAGGCCTTCGCAGATGTCGCGAGTCGCGCGTGACCCGATCAGCGCCTTTGCTGAACTGTTGTCGACGATGTAGGCGGCCTCGGCGGCTGTCAGGTGAGTGTTGATCAACGCGTAGTACAGACCGCTTCGGCGCGCCGCCCACATCACGGCATGGACGTGTTCATTGTTCTCGAGTAATGCCGCAACCGTGTCGCCCTCGCGAAGTCCGGCGGCATACCAGAAGTGAGCCAGACGATTGGCACGCTTCTCCAGCTCGGCAAAGTCGATCACCGTGCCAGTCCGAGCGAGGACCAGGGCAGGTTTACCGGATGAGATGTGATCGCGGATCTCCACGATTTCACCTTAGAGTCTTCCGAGGTAAAGAAGGCGAAACGCGATATTTTGTAAGGGATCTACCGAATTTTTCGTCACAGGTGTCAAAAAAATGGACTAGGGTGCAGGGATGGCTCCGACACCATGGGACCCCGAGACTACGGCCGTTGTCTGTGTGGAATGCCAGAACGGTGTGCTAGGCCCCGAGTCCGTCTTGCCCGCTTTGGCCGCCGACAGCTCTGAACTCGTCTCCAGTGTGCGCCGACTTCTCGATTCCGCCCGCCAGTTCGGCGCGCGGGTGGTGCACGCGACCTATGAGGGCAACCTCGGGGGCCGGCCGACCGGGACGGCGCGCATCTGGCGGGCCCTGGGCCCCGCAACCGCTCACTGGGCACCCGGAACCGCCTCCACTACAGTGCTTCCCGAGCTACTGGCACCCACCGATCTGGTGTTACCGCGCCACCACGGCCTTTTCCCAACGCTCGATTCCGAACTACTGCCCGTGCTCAAAGGCTTCGGCGTGAGCACCATCGTCCTTGCCGGCGTTTCGCTGAACCTGGCGATCACCCACACTGCCGGGCATGTTACGCAGGCCGGTTTCGAACTCGTCGTCCCGCGCGACGCCGTCGGCGGCACCCCCAAGGACTATGCAGAACAGGTGCTGGACAACACTATTGCCGTGCTGGGTCGGCTGACCACGATCGATAAGCTTATCGGCGAATGGACATCGGTCAGGTCTGACCGTTGACCGTTCGCCACAGCATCTCGGTGGCCGCCATGATCACCGCTTGGCGTGTCGTCGACGGGACCTCGTTGTGGCGAACCATCAGCCATGAGCGTTCGAGCATCGCCATTATCACCAGCCCGGTAGCCACGGGGTCGAGGTCGGGCGGTGTCGGCGCCATCTTTGCGATGCCCTCACCGAGCGCGGCGGCGGTTCGACGGTGCGAGCGGGCGACCGCCGCGCGGAATTTGCGATCGGGAGGCATGTCCTCCGTGGAGCGGATGACGAACGCACCGTTGCGGTCGAGGTAGTCGAAGTAGCCGGCAACCCAGGCCTCGACGTCCTCCCGGCTGGGCGGGCTCCCCTGCTCCATGAAACCCTCGACAACCGCCAGCGCTTCGCGGTAGGTGTCGGTGCCGAGCTCGATGAAAAGCTCGGTCTTGTCGGAGAAGTAATAGTAGAAGCTCGCCCGGGTGACCGGCGCGAGGTCAGTGATGTCCTTGATGGTGACGCCCGAGAAACCCTTGCGCGCAAACGCGGTCCGCGCAGCGTCCAGGATTGACTCTCGGGTGCGGTCGGACTTGCGTGTTACCCGCGGGGGCGAGCCCTCAGACACCATGCGCGACCGGCTCGGCGGCAGCCTCCGGTTCGGGATAAAACCCGCTCGCCCACCGGCGCAGCGCGCGAAAGCCTGCCGCCTCCGAGGTCGCCAGACCCGGCGGTTCGAGGTACTTCTGGTGCTCCCAGATCCGGATGTCGTCGGGCAGGGCGAGTTTCGCTGCGGCCAGGCGCGCCTCGAAATCATCCGGGCCTTCTGACGTTTCCTCGCTGATCCAGTAGCCGGCGAAGATGTCGGATCTGGTGTCGTCCACCGGTGTCGCGCAGATGGAGATGACTCGGATTCCGTCGCGGACGTGTTCGCCGTTGTAGCTGAGCCCGATTCCTGACCAATAGATTTCGATCGTGTTCATCGTGTCGCCGGTGCGGTCCAGGCCGTCGCTCCACCTCCGGCCAAAGCCGACCTTGGCCGACCAGGTCGAGCTGTCGGTGCTTTCACGCAGTACCACGGGACTGATCGGGGTGCGATGGACGAATTGGAAGTGGTGAGGATCGACGGCGTTCTCGGCGATCACCTGGGGATGCACCTTTACCCGCTCATGCCGCGTCCGGCAATCGGCTGTCAATGGGTGGAATCGTTGCGAGCGGACGTGTTCGCCAAGCACCGCGAACGCGTCGGGTGCCGCCCACAATGGATCTCTGCCCGCGCTGTCATGCCAGATCAAGATCGAATCGTTGAGCTCGGCGACCGGGTAGCTACGTACTCGGCGGCCCTTATTGGGCCGATCCTGGTAGGGAATGTGGACGTTGCGTCCCGCGCCGTTCCACACCCAGCCGTGAAAAGGGCACTGGATGCCTTCTTCGACTACGCAGCCGCCGTGGGCCAGGCTCGCGCCAAGATGCTGGCAGTGCGCGTCCAGCACCTTCACCACCCCATCCAGCTGCCGGAAGGCGACCAGATCCCGGCCGAAGTAGTGCATCGGGATCACCTCGGCGACGGCAAGGTCAGCGCTCCAGGCGACCTGAAACCACCCGGTGGGCAGCATGCTCGGCAATGTTTGCATTATCGGAATGTCCTTTCCACGCACGACGCCTAGCAGCAGGACTATCGCGAGGCTACTCTTTTTTGACACTTTTGTCGAAAACGATCGATGCAGGGGCGATGGCGTAGCCACCGGGCAGGAAGTACAATTACGTATCTAACTAGGTTAGTGACGTAGTGCCGACGGATGCGAGGACGCATGGACTGGGGTCTGCCGTGGCCGGGGCCCGCGCTGGCAGCGCAGGCGGAGACCGCCGGCGCGCAGGCGTTTTGCGCCGGCGAGTTCGCCGATCTCAACGCATACATCACCGCGACCGAGATGGCTCTCGGTACCTCGCGGGCGTACATCGGCCCGGGAATCGCATACGCATTCGCCCGGTCCCCGTTCGTGCACGCCGCGGCGGTCCGACATCTCTGGACACTCGCCCCGGGCAGGGTCTTTCTGGGACTTGGGTCGGGGACCTCACGGATGAATAAGGACTGGTTTGGTGTCGACGCCGCCCACCCCGCCCCCCGGATGGCCGAACTGATCGAGGCGATCCGGGCGTTCCTGAACGCCGAGAACGGCGAACGCGTCCGTTACGAGGGCCGGTTCTACACGATTGACGCCGACATCCGTGCACCGGTGCTCGGCCGGTTAGACGTTCCCATCCTGATCGGAGCGTTCAACAAGATCATGTTGCGGACGGTAGGTCGCATCGCCGATGGCGTACTGGGGCACGGCCTGTTCACCGATCGGTGGTGGACCGAAGTCGTGGAGCCCGAACTGGTCCGCGGCGCGGAAGCAAGCGGACGCGACCCGGCCGAGCTACGACGTTGGGGGTGGCTGATCACCGCGATCGACAACGACGACCCGGCCCGGGCTGTCCGGGACGCGCGGCTGCAGATCGCCTTCTACTTCACCGTGAAGACCTACGACTCACTCGTCGAACTGCACGGCTGGACAGACCAGGTCGCCCGGATCCGATCGGCCTTCCGCAGCGGCCATCCGGAAACGATCGCCGACCACGTCACTGACGATATGCTGTGGTCGATCGCGATCTGTGGCGACGACACACAGGCACGCGAGATGCTGGCGACTCGCAAACGAGTGCCCGACACGGCATTTGCCTCACCGCCAAGCTTCCTGGTCGGACGTCGACGACGCTCCGGCTATGGTGCGGCCGCGACGCGCGTTCTTTCGCAACTACATTGACGCCAGCTACGGATGCACCAGATGGGTGCCTTACATGGTGTACTGAGTACTACATGTCGAGTTCAGGAGGTCGCGATGCCCAAGCGGGAACCGCTCGCGCCGATGGCCACGTCACAGAATAACGGTGCGGTGCGGTCGCCGAAGACGGCCGAGATCGTGGCGGACACGTTGCGGCGGATGATCGTCGAGGGACAGCTCAAAGACGGCGACTTCCTTCCCTACGAAGCCGAACTCATGGATCACTTTCAGGTCAGCCGGCCGTCACTGCGAGAAGCGGTGCGAGTCTTGGAGTCCGACCGCCTCGTGGAGGTGCGGCGCGGCTCACGCACCGGCGCCCGGGTTCGCGTCCCGGGCCCCGAGATCGTCGCGCGGCCGGCGGGCTTCCTGCTCGAGATGGCGGGAACGACGCTCGCGGACGTGATGACGGCACGGATGGGCATTGAACCGTATGCGGCCCGGCTGCTCGCAGAGGATGGCACCGCTGCGGCCCACCGCGAGTTACGCGAACTCATCGAGGAGATCCCCGCTGCATGGGAGACCGGCAAGCTGGGCGCGGCGTCCACCGCATTGCACCGCCGGCTAGTCGAACTGTCGGGCAACGCGACACTGACCGTGATCGTCGGCATGCTGCACGAAATCTTCGAAAGGCACATGACCGCAGCATTTCTCAGCGTTCAGAACGTCGTGCCCAAGGCTCAGTACACCAAGCTGATGCGGTCCTACACCCGACTCGCCGACTTGGTGGCCGCCCGGGACGGCGCCGAGGCCGAGGCGCATTGGCGGCGACACATGGAGAACGCCAGCGCTGAGCTACTCAAGGGCCACGAGAAGACGAAGGTCCGAGACATCATGCACTGAGTGGGCACCGTGCCCACCCTCACTTGAAGGACATCTGATGCGTAAACCGCTCACCGGAGTTCGCGTGCTGGAGGTCGCCCAGTTCACCTTCGTTCCCTCGGCAGGCGCTGTGCTCGCCGACTGGGGCGCCGACGTGGTGAAGATCGAGCATCCTGTCACCGGCGATGCCCAGCGCGGCTTGGTCAAAGTGTTGGGAGCCGCGGCAACTGTACCCGGATCGTCGTTCGCGCCGATCATGGAAGCCCCCAACCGCGGAAAGCGCAGTGTCGGCCTGGCCCTGGACAATTCCGAGGCGCGTCCCCTGCTCGACGAACTGATTCGGCGAAGCGACGTGTTCCTGACGAACTACCTGCCGTCGACGCGGAAGAAGCTGTCCATCGACGTCGACGACGTCCGCCGAATCAACCCCGCCATAATCTATGTCGTCGGCAGCGGCTTCGGACTGAAAGGGGCCGACCGGGATGCGGGGGCCTATGACGCGACGGCGTTCTGGGCCCGTGGTGGCAGCGCGGACGGCCTCACGTCGCCCGATGCCGCACACAGTGCGTTCATGCCCGCCGGGGCTTACGGGGACAACATCGGCGGCATCACCATCGCCGGCGCCGTGGCGGCGGCACTCTACGGCAGACAGGCCACCGGGGAACCGTCCGTGCTCGACGTCTCGCTCTTGGCGGTCGGCGCTTGGACAACCCAGTTCAACGTGAACATGGCGATGCTGATGGGCGGCCCGCTGCCGAAGGTAGAACGCCGAACCCAGGCCCCGGGCAACCCGCTCACCGGCGCTTATCGGACTTCGGACGGAAGGTTCGTCCAGTTGTCAATGTTGCAGCCGACGCGGTACTGGCCGGAGTTCTGCCGGCTGATGGGTCTGCACGAGGTCGCTGAAGATCCGCGGTTCACAACGCTCGACGCGATGGCCGAGCACAGCGAAACTGCTCAACAAATCGTTGCGGACGCGATCGGCAGGTTGAGTTTCGCTGCATGCCAAGCGTTATTACGCAAGGGCAGAGGGCAGTGGGCCCCGGTGCAGGATGCCTGGGAAATAGCCAATGACGAAGCACTGACTGCCAACGGTCGCATCGCCGAAATCGTCGATGCCGAAGGTCATCCGCAGAAGTTGGTCGCCAGCCCGGCGCAGTTCGACGACGATCCAGCCAGCCTAACCAGAGCACCGCAATTCGCGGAGCACACCGACGCAGTACTGCGCGAACTGGGCATCGATGACGACCGCCTTATTGAACTAAAGATCGCCGGCGTGATCACGTAATCGCGGCGCTGCCAACGCCATTGATCCGCTTCACTGTCGCTGCTCAGCGAAGTAACCCTCCTGGGTTGCGATGCACACCAATTCGCCCGACCGGTTGTACAGGGTCCCGGTGGCCAAACCGCGGCGGCCCACAATGCTCGGCGAGAACTGGTCGAAGAGCAGCCAGTCAGTAAAATCGGCAGCGGGGACTGCCCCGAGTTCAGTTGACTCGCGGGGTGTGATTTTCAGGCCGCGGTTGCGACTGGTGTGTGGAGCAGTTCGAACTCTATCGGGGTGAGCCTGCCGAGTGCGCGTTGCCGGCGGCGTCGGTGGTAGGTCCGCTCGATCCAGGTCACGATCGCCAGGCGTAGTTCGGCTCGGGTGGACCAGCGTCGCCGGTCGAGCACGTTGCGTTGCAGAAGGGCGAAGAACGACTCCATGGCGGCGTTGTCTCCGCACGCACCGACCCGGCCCATCGATCCGTGTAACCCGTTGTGCGACAGTGCGTGGACGAATTTCGTGACCGAAATTGGCTGCCCCTGTCGGAATGAACGATCGTCGCGACAGGTGCGCGAAGCGCCACGGCGTGATCCAGGGCGGCCACCGCCAGCGAAGACTTCATTCGCGAGTCGATCGAGTAGCCCACGATCCGGTTGGAGTGGACGTCTTTGATGGCGCAGAGGTAGAGCTTGCCTTCGTCGGTGCGGTGCTCGGTGATATCGGCCAGCCAGACCTGGTTGGCGGCCGGGGCGCCGAACTGACGCTGGACGAGGTCGTCGTGGACCGGTGGTCCGGATCGACGGTTTAGTCCACGTTTCTTGGCGAAGATCGACCAGATGCGCTCCTGGGAACACAGCCGTGCGACGCGGTTCTCACCGGCGGTGATCCCGCGCCCGGGAAGTTCGTCTGCGATGAATCGGTAGCCGAATGCGGGGTCGTCGGCGTGGATGTCGCGGGCGGCGTTGATCAGGTGCGCATCGTCCCAATCTCGCTGCGACAGCGGTGCTTTGCGCCATTTGTAGAACGCCTGGGTAGAGAATCCCAAGACCCGGCAGGTCACCGTAACAGGGATCCCGTCAGCGGCAAGGTCGAGGACCAGCGGGTACATCATTTTGGGTTAGCGTCCCGGGACAGGTAGCCGACCGCGCGGCGCATCACCTCGGCCTCCTGCTCGAGGAGTTTGATCCGCTTGTGCGCCTCGCGCAGCTGCGCGGCTACATCGTCAGCAACGGCAGATGGCGTGCTGGCCCGGTCGCCACCGTCTTGGCGGTCGGCGATCTTGAGCCAGCGGTGCAAGCAGGCTTCCGAGATGCCGAAGTCCTTCGCGATCTGGCGCAGCGGCGCCTCGCCCTTGCGGGCCACAGCGATGACGTCGGCTCGGAACTCGGCAGGAAACGGTTTCGGCACGAGCTGATCCTTCCAGCGAGGACGAATCCTCACAGGTCAGGAGTCAACCAAACTGGGGGCAGTCCCGCGCGGTGAAACCAGATGGTGTGGTCGACTAGCGCCGAGAGCCGAGGCCCCACCGGTGTGGTGCGCATCGTCGTCATCACGCACTCGAGCAGTGTGAGCGCGCTGAGATAGGCCACCACACAACTGTTGACCAACGGATCGTCGGTGACCTCGCCGTTCGCACGAAGCCAGATCCGAAGCCGCGGCGGCGGCGGGTCGGAGAGATCAAGGGCGACCCGAGGCGGCGCGTCGAGGTACCGCATGGTGAATGGACGTTGCTGCGGCCACCAGTCACCGAATTCCTCGGCGTAGGGCGTCAAGAGATCCTCGAGTCCGTGGACCGCGGACGGCCCCGCCACGTCAGGCATTCTTTGTTGCCAGTCGACGTCGTCGGCGATGATTGTGAATGAGGCGAGCGCCTCGAAGAGGACGACTCCCGACTGGCTCGCGGTCACCCGACGCGAGGAGATGGTGCCGCCGTCACGTAGCGGGGTCACGTCATACTGGATCGGCTGCCTTGCGTCACCACGCCGCAGAAAGTACATGTGCATGCTGTGCGCCAGTCGCCCGGGTGTCGTCCGCCCGGCCGCCATCAACGCCTGAGCGGCGACCTGGCTTCCGATGATGTGGTGGTTGGGGGTGTCGGGTTGAGTGCCCACGAACGCTGCGTCATCGATCTGCTGCAGGTCCAACAGACTCAGCACGTCTTCGAGCGTCGAGATCATGTAGCCAAGCTAAGCACGCGGCCGGCGGCCGCACCCGGCGGCACCGCAGTTCTCGACGAACCCTTCCGACCGCGGAAAGCTAGCGAACCCCAAAGGCAAAGCTATTCATGCAAATTCGTAGGGTGTGCACACATCGGAGGCTGGACCGACGCACCGCACGTGCGTCCGCTCCCAGATTAAAACCACTGTTGTGCTGCGTCATCCGGGAGCCATGTCACGGTTTATCACCCAGCCAGACCCTCAGGAGATATCTGCCTGTGCCATCTTGGCCTCAAACTGGGTCGAATGCCGAGATAAGCCAACGGTTGCCGACCTTGTCCATGGTCACCCGGACGGTGGATGCGGTATCGGTGGGCGCATCGTTGCCAACGGACACAGTCTGGTCGACATACACCAGCGCGACCGCGTGGTTTGGGTTCGCCGACACCGAGGCGGCGGCGGGAACGGTAGCGACCGCCGAGATGTGGTCTTTCTTCGCGCCTGGTATCACCACATCCTGGACTAACTGTGTGTAGGAGTCCTTGAACTTGCCGGTCAGCCGATCGCGGGCGGCGCCTAGGTCCTTTTCGACGGTGTCGGGTCGGTAGGACAGTATCGCAACGCTGGAATCCTTGGCGGCGGCGACTGACTCGATTTCGGCCGCCCTGGACAGAAGGTTCGAAGCGGCTTGCCACTTGAGAAAGCCCGTGGCCACAGCGATCAGCAAAGCTGATATAGGCAGCACCCCGAAGACCAGCAGCCGCGACCATCCGATCCGGCGCTTACGCGGCCGGGGTTCAACGTCTCTGGAATCTTCCGTTTCGGGATCGTCGGCGGATTCGTCCTCCGATTCGGCAACGTCTTCGGTACTGACCGTGTCCGTGCCGTCCCCGGTCTCGTCGGTTTCGTCGGTCTCAGTATCGATTTGCTGAGTGGCCTGCTCATCGACCTGTGTTTCGTCCCGCTCTACGGCGGAATCGGATATAACCCGCACTGCGATGGTTCCTTATCTGGTTCGTGGTCTTGATCGTCGGCGCTGGCCAGGGCGCGGCCCCGTCACGGTACGAATGCGACGTTGGAGACTTTCATGTCGTTTCCGACCTTCTGTACGATGACGCGCATCCGCCAATGCCGCGGGTCCTGTTCGGCTGCACCGAGATTCGAGGTCTTTACCGACACAGCGACTAGCACTTGGGCTTCGTTCCCCGATTGCGACTCCAGGCCCGCCTCGGTAATTGTCCCGACCGATTTCGACTGCGCTTTCTTGACGACGTCGATGAAGGGTTTGGATCGATGAGAAAAGTCGTCGTAGAAAGTGCCCGTCGCTGAGTCCAGGATGCGTTGGACGTCGGCATCGGCGTGCTGCCAGTCGATTGTCGTCAGGTTCAGCGCGCCTTGCCTGCCGATGCGAACCATCAGTTCGCGCTGTTGTTGGGCCTGGTGTGACTGGTACGTCTGATACCCGAACCAGCCCCCGAGCGCCGCCAGGCCGACAACTGTGACCAACCCGAACACTGTCGCCAACAGCGCAGGCGAGCGTAGTTTCTTGGCCGGCACAGGGTCTTCGGCATCCGGTTCGGCAGCGTCATCAACCGAGGCGTCGTAATCCTCGACTTCGTCGTCCGGCGCCTCGACTGTCGGGTTGTCCGAAGCGGGCGCCTCAGCGGTCGTCTCATCAGCTGTGACCGCTTCCGATGAACCCTCGTCCGGGGGACCGGCCGATGCGGACGTTCCCGCCAGGTCCGTCTCGCTCAGTTTCTCTTGGGTGGCATCAGCATGCTCTGCCATGTTTGCCCTTTCTTGGTGCCGACAGCTAGGTCGGTCTGGGTGTACATCCGGCCGTCTGGCCCCATATACATGCCCGTGGCGGGATCGTATTGGACGGCCGCTATCGGCGGTGGCGCCGGGCCCGGCGGCGACGGTGGGGGGACCTGTCCGGGCGGCTCCTCGCCCGGTCTGTACTGGGGCACGTCCTGCCCGGAATACGTCGCGTTCGGATCACCCTTCCAGTTGAAGCCGTCGTTAAGCGGAACGTAGGTTTGGTCGCTTTCGCACATCTTGACGGTCGGCGCGCGTTTGCCGGGGCGCGTTTCGCAGGGCATGTTGTGGGCACCGCGCACGTTGAGCACCGAGTCTTGCGGTACCCGGCAATAGATGTCGCCGTTAGGGGAGTCCGGATAGTCCTCGTAGCTGGCAGCGCGCTGCTGTTGGATGGGCAGGAATCCGGTGGTGCATGGGGGCGGCCAGTTGAGGTTCAGATTGAAGCTCAGGAACGCGCCGTTGTAATCCTGCTTGGTGTTGCGGTTGGCCACCCCGGTCGCTTGGATTTCGGCCACCCCCTGGGGCAGCTCGACCAATAAGGATTCGAGGTTGTCGCGGTAGGTGACGCCTACCTGCCCGACACTGACCAGATTGGCCAGCACGATCGGCAGCGTGGGGCTCAGCCGGTCGAACAATTGCCGGGCCTCGGCGGCCGCCGGGCCGCCTTCTCGTAGCAGACCTGCGACCGAGGAGTCGTTATCGCGCAGCTCGGAGGTGATCGTCGCCAGGTGTGCGGCCCAAGCTTGGACCGAGTCTGCTGACTGGGTCTGGCTGTCCAGCAGCGGCTTTGACCCATCGATCAGGTTGACTAGCGCGTCGAGGTTCTGACGGCTGTCGGTCGCCAACTTCGCCGTTCCGCTGACCAGCCGGGAAAGCTCCGGGCCGAGCCCGCCCACGGCCGTATAGGACTCGTCGACAACCGTTTTGAGGTTGTCACGCGGGATTACGGTAAGGCCACGGTTCGTGGCCGCCAGGAGTGAATTGATGTCTGGTGGAACATAACTACGGTCGACCGGGATCACGTCACCGTTTTTCAGTGACGGCCCCTGCCCACCACGTGGCAGCAGCTCGACATATTGCTCGCCGACCGCCGAGACACTGTGGACCTGCGCATTCAGGTTGGCAGGAATGTGGACATCAGAATTGAGCTGAAGCACGGCCTCGGCGCCGGTCGCAGTCAGCTTTACCGCTTGCACGCGCCCCACCTCGACGCCTCGGTAGGTGACGTTGCCGCCTGGGTAAAGGCCGCCGGCTTGAGGTAGCTCCACCGTGACCGTGTAGCGGTCGACCCCGAAGAATACCGTCGGTATCTGCATGTAGTCGAAGAACATGAGCGAGGCTGCGCTCAGGCTGATCACCGTGAAAATGGCCAGCTGGATCTTGGTGCGCCGGGTCAGATGCAGCATCTCAGCGCCCCTGGTCGAAATGGTAGGGAACAACCAAGGGGTTGCCAGGGTTGTACGGCCCGCCCCCGGTGCAGGGGCTGGGCAATTGCCCGATGGTGCGGCCCCACTGCAACTCAAGCTCAGTCAGATTGCACTCGAAGCGGGTGCCGGTTAAGAACGACGCGTCGAGCCGACTCAGCGTCAAGTCGATTACCGCCGTCAAGTTCGCGTAGTCGCCACGTATCCATTTGCTGAGCGTCTCCGCGGGGAAGGGGAATGTCCCGAGGAAGCCTAACGATCGGGTCAACGCCGGCCCTGCATCGGCCAGCGATTGCAGCACGGGGCCAAGGTCTTTCAATTCCTTGATCAGGTTTTCCTTGGTCTTGTTAACCGAGTCAGCGGCGAGCGCGCTCAACTGGCCGACTTCACCGAGGGCGTTGGCGAGGTTGTCTCGCTCGTCTTTGAGCACGGTCAATGCTTGCGGAATGGTCTTCAGTGCCTTGTCGATAATCGGTTTCTGATCGGCAAATTGACCGACAAGATTGTTGAGGTGGTCCGTTGCGGCGATGATGTCGCTTTTTTGGTCGTTGAGGTAGCCGACGAATGTATCGAGCTGATTCAGCAGGTTTCGCAGATCTTGTTCGCGCCCACTGAAAGCAGTACTCAACGTCTTGGTGATGTCTTGAACCTGACCCAGGCCGCCGCCGTTGAGCAGCAGCGACACGGCGGCCAGTGTCCGCTCGGTGGACGGATAGGCGCCAGCCGACGACAGCGGAATCAACGACCCGTTCTTCAGCTTGCCCTGCGGCGCTACTCCCGCAGGAGGCGCCAGTTCGACATGCACCGAACCGAGCAAGCTGGTTTGACCGAGGGTAGCGGTTGCATTGGCGGGTAGGTCGACATCGCCGTCGATCGTCATGGTAACCAGCGCATTCCAACCCTGGAGTTCTATGTCGATGACATTGCCGACCGTCACATCGTTTACCCGGACCCGCGAATTGCGTTGCAGATTCTGCACATCGGGCATCTGCGCCCGAATGGTATACGCGCCCGGGCCGCCGCCTTTGGTGCCCGGCAAATTGAACGAGTTCAGGCCCCGAAACCCGCAGCCGGACAGTGTTGCGAGCGCCACCGCCGCCAGTAGCGCCGCCATCACGCGACGCCGAAGTGGTGATCGGCTCATTGTCCACCTCCGGGCGGCATCATCATTCCGCGTAATCCCTCAGCCGGGTTCGTTGGCGCCGCTTGCGCAGGCGCCGGCGCATCCGCCGCCGGCGGCGGGGCTTCAGCCGGGGTCGCCCCGGCGGCCGGCGGTGCCGTGCCGTCTCCCGTTGGCGGGGAGTCAGGGTGCGGCGGAACATAATCCGGGCGCAGCCAGTCCTCGCTATAGGTGAGTTCATTGGGGCGCGCCGCGGCCCCGACGAAGAGATTTTCGCCCAGCGGCGGAAAATTCACTTGGCGGTTTTTAATGATCGGCGCCAGGTACTGCACACACAGCTTCGCTGATTCCTTGGCGCCTAGACGTGATGCGGCTTCTACTGCTCCACAAAGGAATTGGATCGTGTTAGCAAAGTTGTTGAAGGCCAGCGCACCGGTCAACGTCCCTTGTGCGGGTTGATAGATGTTGAGGAAGTTCTGAAAGGCCGTTGGCGCGGTATGCAGAATTTGCTTGACGTCGCCGAGGCTGTCGGTCACGGCTTGAGTCACTGACGCCAGTTTGTCCGACGTGGTACCCAGCGCGTCGCGGTTCTCGGCCACAAAGCCTCGGACGTCGCCAACCACGTCGTTGAGGTTGCGGACGGCATTGGCGACCTCGTTGGGGTCATTGGCGAGCAGACCGGTGACCTCGGCAAGGTTCTGATTCAGTTGTTGGAGCAGGTCGCTGCTGTCGTGCAGCGCGGAGACCAGAATGGACAGGTTTTTCACGGTGCTGAACAGGTCATTGCTATGGTCGCCGAGCGCTGAAATCGCCTGCGAAAGTTCGATGACCGTCTTACGGATGTCTGGGCCTTGGCCTCGCAAGTTGTCGGCCGCGGTGTTGATGAACGCCCCCAAGGTGCTGGTTCCACCCGGTGCGGTCGGCTGCAGCACCTGCGTCAGCTTCTCCAGCTGCTGGCGGAAGTCGTCATACTCCACCGGCACCGCGGTACGTTGCTGCGGGATCACCGCATGGTCGGCCAGTGCAGGGCCGCCCGTATAGGCGGGGGTCAACTGGATGGACCGGGGCGTCACCAGCGACGGCGAGAGGATGGCAGCTTTGACGTCAGCGGGAACCTTATATTTGTCGTTGAGCCAGAAGGTGATTCGCACACGGTCCGGTTCCGGTTCGATTTTCTCGATCTTGCCGACCGGCACACCGAGAATAACGACGCTGTCACCGTTGTAGAGGCCAGTGCTGTTGGCGAAGTATCCGACGACGGTGGTGCGACCGACCCCTGCAGCCGACCGCACCACGGTGACGATTCCGCCGAGCAGTACCGCTGTGAGAGCGATGGCCACACCGATCCTCGCGCTGCGGGGACTCATCGTCCCTCACCCCCTTCGCCCGGCTGTGCGGGCCCCGGCAACGGTGCTGACTGCCCCGCGCCTTGACCCGGCTGCGCGGGTGGCCCTGGCGGCGGCCCACCGGGGGGCGGCGCGGGAAGGGGCTCCCGGTAGGGGTAGCAGCCGGGCCCCGACGAGGCTGCGCCGGGAGAACCGCACGGATGGTCGCCCGGATTGCCGGTGATGGCGTCGGGCAGCGTCATTCGCGGTTCCCCGCCCTGACCGGTCCGCGGGAACGGCATCGGCAGCGGCGGTGTCGCTGGCTGGCCAACCTGCGGGTCGGCGCGTTGACTGGGCAGCAACACATTCGGGTCCAGGCCGAGGTCGGAGAACGCCGCATCGATGAACGGCTGCACAAACTGTCCGGGGAAAAGGTTTACGACATAGGCCTTGAAGAAGGGCCCGGACGACACTGATTCCCCCAGGCCCAAGGCGTACTTGTTGAGCCCGACGAGCGCCTTCTGGACGTTCTCCTTGCGGTTGTCGACGATCGCCAGCACACTGTTGAGCTTGTCGAGGGCCGGCTTCAGCGTGTCGCGGTTCTCGGCGATGAAGCCTTTGAGTTGGCGGGCCAGCGCAGCAAGATTGTTGGAAATCTGCTCCAGCGCGCTGCTTTGGCTTCTCAGTTGCCTCAAAAGGGCGTTGGTGTCGCGGACGAGCTTGGCCACTTCGTCGCTGCGCTTTGCCAGCACTGTGGTCGCCTTATTGGCGTTACTCAGCAGGGTCCGCAACTGGCCGTCGCGTTCATCCAGGGTTTGCGAGAAGCGCGCCACCCCCTGCACCGCGGCCTTCAGGTCGGGCGGGGTGTCGGTGAAGGTGTTGGCTAGCACTGCAAGCGATTTCGACAGCTGGTCGGTGTTAAGACCGCTGATCGTCGCGGTGAGGTCGCCTAGCGCGTCAGGCAGCTGGTAGGCAGATGTGGTCCGCTGCTGCGGGATCGGTCCGGTCAGCTGCCCCTCGCCACGAGGGCTGACCTCGAGGACCTTGCTGCCCAGCACGGTCCGCAATTTGATCGCTGCCTCGGTGCGCTCACCGAGGCGGAGATTGCTGGCGACGGTGAACGTGACCAGCACGCGCGGTCCGTCCAACTCGACGCTGTCGACCTGCCCGACCCGGTAACCCGATATCTGCACGTGGTTACCGGGCTCCAGGCCGCCCGCTTCGGCGAAGTATGCCGAATACGTTCTGTCGCTATGGAAAAACGGCAGCTTGTCGTAGTTCAGGGACACCAACATGAGTGTAAAAACCGCGCCCAGGCCGATGGCGCCGATGATGAACGGATTGCGTTCGGAGAACGTTTTCATCGCGGCGTGCACCTGCCGCTGGCCTGGCCGGCCACCTTGACGTACACCGGCTGGCCGCCCTTGCCGTTGAGCTTGAGCACGATGTCACACAGGTAGAAGCTGAAGAAGTCTCCGTATAAGCCTTGCCGGTTCAGTATCTTGAAGGCGTCGGGCCAGTGGTCGAGGTACTTTTCGAGCCACTCGCGGTCGGCCAGCATGGTCCCCGCGGTGCGATCTGCCTCGTGCACCACCTTTTTCACCGGCGGGCGGGCTTGGGCCAGTAGATCGGTGATCGACCCGGCGGCGGCGTTCGCGTACGCCACGCCATTGCTGATGTCCTGCTTGCGGGCTTCAAGGCCTGCTACCAGTTCGGAGAGGGAGTCGACGGCACGGGCGAACTGACCGCTTTGGCCGCCGAGCGAACCGAGCACGGTGTTCAAGTTGACGATGACCTGACCGATCAGGTGGTCGCGGTCGGCCAAGGTGTTGGTGAGTGCGGCGGCCTGGGTGAGAAATGAGCCAATCGTGCCGCCCTGACCTTGGAAGGCCGCGATCAGCTGCCCGGTCAGCTTGTTGACCTGGTCTGGGTCCAGCGCCCGGAACAGTGGCCGGAAACCGCCTATCAACGCGTCCAGATCGAGTGCCGGTTCGGTACGGGCTAGGGGGATGGTCGCGCCTGGACTGAGTCGCCTGATGTTGCCCGCTCCCTCTTCGAGTGCCACGTACCTACCGCCGGTGAGGTCGGCGAAACGGATGGCGGCCCTGGTGCCCTCGGTGAGCACGACCTTTTCTGCTGCGGTGAATTCGACGAGGACCGTGGAGTCGGGCTCGACGGTGATGTTCTTGACTTTGCCGACCTCGACACCGGCGATACGGACGAAGTTTCCGCCCTCCAACCCCGACACGTTCGCGAACTGCGCTTTGTAGGTCTTCTCGGACTGGAAGCGCAGCTGCCCGAACAGGGCGACCAGCGTGAACATGCCCAGGACAGAGACGACGACATAGATGGCGAGGCGCCACAGTGTCCCGGTGAGGTTCTCTTTCATGTCTGCCCTCCCCTAACTCTTCTCAACGCGGTGGGCAGTCATGGCCCCGGGACATTTGGTGGCGGTGGCAGCGGTTCGCACACCTGGTTGAGGACGCCGCAGGTCGGTTGGATCGCCCCCGGCACTGGCGGCGTGAACGGTTCCGACCCCGCAGGCGGCGGGCCGGGATCTCGCGGTCGTCCCGGCGGAGGCGCGGGCGGCAACCCCGGATACAGCGGCGTTCCATCCGGCGCGTACTGCTGCGCTCCGTACGGTGGCGCACCCGGGTACGGAATCGGACCAGGTGCCGTCCCTCCCGGATGGCGAAGGCTGGGCGGCTGCGGTGTTCCACGGGTGGCCGGCAGGTAGTCGACGTATCCGGGGAAACCGATGCCGGGGTTGGGTCGCATGTCCAGGCCGCGCCCCCACCCGGTGTTGGTGACGAGGTAGCGCAGCGGGAAGTTCTTGGACACGTCGGGTAACGCTCCGCAGCCGGGCTGTCCCCCGGGGCCGCCTTTGGCTCCGTTGATCGGGAGGTTGTCAGGGTATCGGTACGCCTCGTCACCAAGCAGCAAGGCGACGTCGAGTGTGACCGAGTACCCGTTGTGGCCGCCCGATACGTCGCCGAAAAACTCGGCGTCGTACTTGGAGCCGACCAGCGTGCAGGTCAGTTCGGGGTTGTACTTCATCAGCAGCCGCGTGGTCGACTCGAGCAAGTTGACGCCGTGCACGAGGTTGTCTTTGTTCGGGCCGATCAAACCGATGCCGCTGTGGGAGAGTCCAACGACGTTGAGCAGCAGTGAGTCCAGGGCCTGAGCATTGTTGCTGACGGTGGCGCTGGTGGTGCTGGCCGCATCGAGCACCGTAACGATGTCGTGTGCGGCGGAGCTGTAGGTGTCGCTGAATCCTTTGAGTGCGCGAAAGTCGGCCCGGATCGTCTCGCTGCGGGGATTGATCGCCTCGAGGACTTCGTTGAGGTCGGTGGTCGCCTCACCGAGGGCCTCCCCTTTGCCGCGCAACCCGTCGCCCAGCGCGGTGAGTACGGCGTTCAGCTTGGGGGTGTCGACCTGGTTGAGCACCGCGACAAGGTTCTGGAACACGGTGTTGACCTCGGTCGTCACGTTGCGTGATCGCACGACAGCGCCCGCCGCCAGGCGTCTGGGGCTCGGGCTTTCAGGTATCTGAAGATCGACGTATTTGCCCCCGAACGCCGTGGTGGCGGTGATCTGGGCGCTTACGTTGGCCGGGATGTATTGGAGCTGCTCGGGGTAGAGCTCCAGCCGCAGCGTCACGGGATCGCCCGAGTGAATCGAGGTAACCCGGCCGACCTGAACGCCGCGCAACTTCACCTTGGCGCCGGGTTCCATGATGAGACCGGAGCGGTCGGCGGTGAGGGTCACCCTCGCATAGGGCCTCAGGTCTCTGTTGAACGCCGCTACCGTGAGCACGACCAGGCCGGTGATCGTGCCAAGGAGGATGAGAGTCCACAGCGCCGGGGGAAGGCCGGCTTCACGTTGCATCTTCTTCATCGCGTGCTATCCAGACAGGTTGAAGTTGCCGGACACGCCGTAGGCGGCCATTGCCACCGCCAACTGCACCGTTACCGCCACGACCAGTGAGGCGCGCACCGAGCGGCCGACAGCTTCGCCGACGCCGGCTGGGCCGCCGGTCGCGTTGAAACCGTAGTAGGTGTGTACCAGCATCACGACCGTTGCCGTCGCTATCACTTGCAGCAGTGACCAGATCAAGTCGGTGGGCTGCAGGTAGGTGTTGAAATAGTGGTCATAGACCCCGGGTGCCTGCCCGAAGGCGACGACCACCAGCGTTCGCGTCGCCAGATATCCGGCCAGCGAGGACAGGCACCACAAAGGAACGGTAACCAGCACGCCGGCTACGATTCGCGTTGATGCCAGGTAGCTGATCGCGCGGATGCCCATCACTTCCAGAGCGTCGATCTCCTCGTTGATGCGCATAGCTCCCAGCTGTGCGGTGGCTCCGGCGCCGATAGTCGCGGCAAGCCCGATGGCCGAGGTCAGCGGCGCGGCGAAACGGGTGTTGAGGTAGGCCGAGGCGAAACCGCTCAAAGCCTCCACGCCCACATCGGACAGTGATCGGTAGAGCTGGATACCGATGAACGCTCCGGTCGACATGACCAGTGTGGTGACGACCACCACGGTCCCGCCGATGATGGCCAGCGCACCGATCCCCAGACTCATAGTGGCGATCAGGCGCAGCGTCTCAGCCTTATAGCGGGCGACCGCATCCCACACCAGACTCAGCGCCTTGACGTAGAACGCGGTTTGGCTTCCCAGCCGATTCCAGCCGGCGACCAAGCGGTGCAGGGTGATCGACAATCGTGCCAACCGCGGCGGTGCGGGAATCACGCTTGTCGGGCGGTGTCGGGCGGGGGCCGCGGTCACATCGTCACCTTCGTGCCGACCGCGACTAGCACGACGTTGATCACGAACAACGCCATGAACGTGTACACCACGGTTTCATTGACCGCGTTGCCGACACCTTGGGGTCCCCCACCAACCGTGACGCCCTTGTAGCAGGCGATGGTCCCAGCAACCAGGCCGAACAAAGCCGCCTTGAAGAAGGCGATGGCCACGTCGGCGATCTTGACCAGTAGCGTCAGGCTCGCCGCCCAGGCACCCGGAGTGACGTGCTGAAAGTAGACCGAGAAGAAGAAACTGCCGACCAACCCGACGATGGTGTTGATCGAGTTGAGCAACAACCCGTTGAGGCAGAGCGCCAAGACCCTGGGTACCAGCAGTCGCTGCACTGGGTTGATCCCCATCACCCGCATCGCGTCGAGCTCTTCGCGGATGGTCCGAGCACCCAGGTCAGCACAAATCGCAGTAGCGCCGGTACCCGCAACGACCAGCACCGTGGTTATCGGGCCGATGTATGCCACGCTCGCCAACGCAGCCCCAGCACCTGATGCGTCGGCGGCGCCGATCTCCACGAGCAGAACGTTGATGATGAAGACGCTGAGCGCGTTGAACGGAATCGACAACAAGATCGTCGGGGCGATCGACACCCGAGCCACGAACCACGCCTGATGGATGAATTCGCGCCAAGCAAACGGCGGGCGCACCAGCTGCGTGAAGATGTCGAGGGTCAATGCGAAGTAGCTGCCTACCTCGCGTAGCGGCTTGCCGGCAACGGCCAGCCGAGCGGTTCCCGGAGACTCGACCACCACGCCCTCCTCTGGCGGAGCGGTCAAGGCGGGAATAGGTGCTGTGTCCGCGACTACCACTAGCGCACTCGTTTGTAACCAGTCGGAGCCGACATTAGACGATGAATCCTCCCCGGCAGCGGTACGACGTGCTGCTCCCTTTCGAAACGGTGTGGCCCAGAGCACAGCGGGACGCTACACCATTACATTAAGGCAAGGCAACATCGACGAACGCCATTTTGGACAAACCGGCGAAGTGACGTGAGCGCAACTGCGGTGGTTTGCTGTGGGTTCCGACAATTTTGGCTGAAATGTCGCAATACCCGCAAACGGGAGGGCCGTGTCAGGTTGGCTCGCTACACCCGTGTCGAACAGCACAGCACCCATCAGACCTCGTAGATATCGCAAGGGCCAGGTGATCGGCCGCATCGGCCAGGGCTGGACGCTCCCGCGCCCAGCATCACCCGCATCGCGACCAGTCCAGGGCCATAAAGTTTGCTACGAACTACACTATTTGACCATAAATTAGGAATGGTATCCAGGAACTGCGCGCTATACGTTCGCAGATCTATCTACAGTAATCACCTTAACTGAGTTCATTCCAGACGGTAAACAGTAGTATTTATTGCAGAGCAGGATGCTTAAACGTCGTTTCTTATTGCGCACCGGAATCAATAAAGGGATTGCGACGTAAATCGGCTCACTGAAGTACGGATACATCCCTTGCATTTCCACCATCGCAGCCCGCCGCTGAGCGGGATCGAGTGCACACCGGCGCGTCTCCATATCCCAGGCCCGCACAGAGCGCGTCGAGCCACCGGTGGGGTCCTGAGCTGCACTTACCGCAAGGTAGGGCTACGAATTTTCTGGCGTCAGCGCGACCCTTAACACTCCGGGCGAAAACTTGTTCACGCGGGTATACCAGCATGGGTCAACACCAACCCCCGCATGCGTGGCAATTAATCGCCGATCTTGACTAACCGACCTCTCGCCTGAGCCTTACTCTGTAGCGCGGATGGCAGTGATCCAGCGCACAAAAGGGGCTGACAGAAGTGACGGTTAAAGCTAAATAGTTATCTATATATCGGTTTGTATCGTTAGCTCATTATTCGGAGCATTACTGGAGAATCTCGAGGGAACTCTGCACTGCTGAGCCGCAGTGAGTCAGGTGCGCTGCCGGACAGTTGCTACCCGGTTAACTGGTCGGGGGTAGAGCCCGGCTCATCTGGATGTGGGCTTGCCCCATCGCCGAGATTCCGGGCAGCCGCCAAGGCCGGTTGAGCTTCACTCGCCGGGAACAACCGGTGGCGCCGCCACCTCTCGCAGCGCAGTTAAACCGCCAGCGAGTCCTCGCCGAGACATTCGCATCGCGTCACCGACACAGCTGCGAGGCCGTAGTGTGCTGGTGTGACCGCCCAATCCAGAGGCCGTCGCCCGAGGCCAGCCGGGGCGGACTCGCCGGCAGATGATGAGGCGCGCGAACGGTTGCTGACCGCGGCCGATTCCTGCTACTCGGATAAGGGGCCTGTGCGCACCCGGATGGGCGACATCGCCCGGCGCGCTGGCGTGCACCGGTCGACGGTGTACTACTACTTCCCGAGCAAGGACGCTCTGCTGGCGGCCTCCTTCATGCGAGTGCTCACCGTTACCCTGCACGCCGTTGAACAATGTTGGCAGACTGACGAGCCCTTCCTGACTCAGCTCGTCGCCGCATGCATGCGGGGAATCGACATCGCCCGTGGCTCACCGGTGATGCGATCACTAGTCGACGACCATCAAGCCGTCGGCGCTGCCTATCATGCCGCCGAAGGTTCCGAGTTGTGGCGAGCCAAGCTCGCTGACGCGCTGGTGCGGCGCCTCGAGGCTGCTGCCGCTGTCGGCGATATTCGCCGAGATGTCCCGGCTGACACCCTCGCCCGCTGGATCGTCCGCATCAACTTCAGCCTTATCGCGGAGCCCGCCGACCCCGATGACGGTGGTGATGAGGGCGTACTGCGCAACTTGCTCGTCGCCTCGCTAACCCCTCGGCGATAGCCTCTCGCCGAGATCAAGTCACGGCTGCACTGGCTACACCGTCAGCTCTTCAATCTTGTTGTCCTCGTTAAGAGGACGCGCAATCGACCACGATGACGGCTGATCACCGACCCACAGACGAAAACGGTTGTCGACGAATACATCGCGATAGCCGTGACCACGATGCCAAAGTCGGATATCGTTGTTTTGACCAAGCCGACCGCTCGCCGCACCGGGCAAGCCGACGCCGAAATCCAGCGGTGGCGACCTTGCTCTAATTCGGAGTCGGGATGGCGGCGAGATGAAATGGGGTGCGCTCGTGCAGAAGCGGTTCCGCAACGCATCCGCGATCGTCGTGATAACAGCAAGTGTCGGTGCATGTTCGTCAACGCCCCGCGCAGCCGCACCTCCGGGAACATTGCCCCCAGAAACCGCACAGGTGACGATCAACGATCATGCCCTTCCGGAGACCCACGCTGTGAAGTGCATTCCGATGGGATCACTCACTGCGGTTACTATCGGTGACACAGCGGCAGGCACAAAAGCGTTTATTTCCAACGGAAGTGCGCTGACCGCCAAGTCGGTCAACATCAGCGACCTGGGCGGCTTCACCGGCGGCTACGCCGAAGACCTCCAGGGCGCCGCCGATGTAGCCCTGCACGGATACACCTACACCATCCGGGGACGTGCCGAGGGCTTTGACACCGATAATCCCAGCCTGAAGGCAACCGACACGTTCATAATCAAGGTCGCGTGTTAACGCGACCTTGCGACCTATGGCCGGATTACATTGATGTGCGGGCTTTTGACCCGCGTTTGCTACCGATAGACGAATCTCGCTCTACTGCGGAGGATTGCCCGGCGGCGGGTACACGCCCCTCAGGATCCACGGGAACCAGTTGAGACCGAACTGGAGTTCATCGCTGGCGTCATAGTCAGGACTGGGATCGAGCGGAATGTTCTGCCCATCGGTGTTCAGTGGTGTTGCTCCCCGTCCCGAGGGATCGGCTTGTGGCTGTCCGTAGACCGCAACCACGACCGTACGATCCGGACTGTTCAGCGACCAAACCCCCATCTGGCTGTTCGCACAGCTGGACATGATCTTGAAATAGTCGGGGTTGTAGTACCACCGGTTGATTAAGTCATTGCCGCTGATCGCGATTGACTGATTGATCGCCACCGTCTCGGCCACCGGGCCATGGAAACCAGCCGCGTTGGCGCGGTCTTGTGGGCTAGACCCGTCCGAACCGATGTCACCATCGAGGGCCCGGTTGTTCAACAAATCCTGGGTGTGTCGCTGCGCAGCGGCTTGCAGCTGGGGGCTGATTCTCACGTCGTTATTGCAGCCTGCTTGATGCTGCACGGTGAAGACGTTGGCGACGACACTGTCATTGAGCCGCTTGTTGTTCGGTATGAGCGTGTTGTTGTCATTGTCCGCATGCGCGACGGGACTGCTCAACAGAGCGCCGGCGGTAACAACCAAGGCAGGCAGCCGGTGCGGCCGACGTTGCATGTCCAAGTCCTCCTTGTTAGCCACCCAGCGGTGGTCGACGGTGCTGTGCGGCGGACGCGCTGCGACCGAGTGCCGGCCTGGCTGATCGGATCGCCTCAGCTAGCCGTTGCAGGACCGAAACGAGCCTGACATGCATGTAGGCTACCCACGACGCCGCGAAGTCGTCTAGAGGTTTTATTACTTAAATGAATATCTATTTAAGCACTTGTCTGTGCCAGCTGCGATCCCGACTGGCGAGGCGGGCTAAACAATGTTGTCATCGGCACGAGGCGTCCGCTCGATGCCAGGATTACCTTGCGAGCAGCTCAGATGCTGTGGTGTGCAGGTCAATGAACCCGGGCGTGACCAACAGGCTTGCCGCATCGATCTCACGCGTGCCCATACATCGACCGAACCAACCGCCACGATGACACCACCACGCACCGCGACATAACCCCGCTCGGGCACTCCCCTCGAACCGTCAACGATCGAGCCGTTCCGGATCACCAGATCCGTAACTCATTAACCAGCTCTCTCTTATCATTGTCCCGCAACCGATTTCGAATCCGCAATCGTTACGCGGCACCGATTCCATGGCCCGTGGTAGGCCGAGTAGTGCCGCGGCTTCGGCGCTGGTGGTAGCCTGCCGGCCGGCTGCGGCGGCCGCCTCGACGGCCTCCGTCACCAGTTCGAGGTTGAAAGTTGCTCGGTTGATTGAAAGTGGTTACTTACAAGGGCTCGCCTAATTCATGGTCGGAATGCTGAATTCGGCGCCGTCCTTGATGCCGGACGGCCACCGCGACGTCACGGTTTTGGTCTTGGTGTAGAAGGTGATCGACGAGGGGCCGTGCTGGTTGAGGTCGCCGAAGCCCGAACGCTTCCAGCCGCCGAAGGTGTGGTAGGCCACCGGCACCGGGATCGGCACGTTGACACCGACCATGCCGACCTGCACGCGGGCGACGAAGTCGCGGGCGGCGTCGCCGTCGCGGGTGAAAACCGCCACGCCGTTGCCGTATTCGTGCTCGGACGGCAGCCGCAGCGCCTCCTCGTAGTCGTGCGCCCTTACGATGCACAGCACGGGACCGAAGATCTCGTCGGTGTAGATCGACATGTCCGGTGTGACGTGGTCGAACAGGGTGGGGCCGATGAAGAAGCCGCGTTCGAGGTTGGCGTCACCGAAAGCCAGGTCGTCGCTGGCGCGTTCGCGGCCGTCGATGACCAGTTCGGCTCCCGCGTCCACGCCCTGGGCGATGTAGTCGCGCACCCGCGCCACGGCGGCCTCGGTCACCAGCGGGCCGTAGTCGGCCTTGGGGTCCAGGCTGTGGCCCACGCGCAGGTTGTTGACCCGCTCGATCAGCCGGGCGCGCAGCCGGTCGGCGGTCTGGTCACCGACCGGGACCGCCACGCTGATCGCCATGCAGCGCTCGCCGGCGCTGCCGTAGCCGGCCCCGATCAGGGCGTCGACGGCCTGATCCAGATCGGCGTCGGGCATCACGATCATGTGGTTCTTGGCGCCGCCGAAGCACTGCGCACGCTTGCCGGTGGCCGCGGCCCCGGCGTAGATGTACTGGGCGATCTCGGAGCTGCCGACGAACCCGACCGCCTGGATGTCGGGGTGGTTCAGGATGGCATCGACGGCCTCTTTGTCGCCGTGCACCACCTGGAACACCCCGGGCGGCAGGCCCGCCTCCACAAAGAGCTCGGCCAGCCGCACCGGCACCGAGGGGTCCCGCTCGCTGGGCTTGAGCACGAACGCGTTGCCGCAGGCCAGCGCCGGGCCGGCCTTCCACAGCGGGATCATCGCCGGGAAGTTGAACGGGGTGATGCCGGCGACCACGCCCAGGGGCTGGCGCAGCGAGTAGACGTCGATGCCCGGGCCGGCGCCCTCGCTGTATTCGCCCTTGAGCAGGTGCGGGATGCCGATGCAGAACTCGATGACCTCGATGCCGCGCTGGATGTCGCCCTTGGCGTCGGCCAGTGTCTTGCCGTGCTCGCGGGACAGCAGTTCGGCCAGCTCGTCGTTGTGCTTGTTGACCAGCTCGATGAAGCGCATCATCACCCGCGCGCGCCGCTGGGGATTTGTTGCAGCCCAACCCTTTTGGGCCTCGACGGCCGATACCACCGCGGCATCGATGTCGGCCTGGCCGGCCATCGGCACCGTCGCCTGAACACCCCCGGTGCTGGGGTCGAAGACGTCAGCGCTGCGACCGGACTGCCCGGTGGTGCGCTGCCCATCGATGAAGTGCGGAATCAGCGTCGTGTGCGCAGTCATTCAGTCTTGTCCTGGCCTCGTCATGGGTTTTAACGTGCGCGAAGTTTGGATACCTACGAAGTAGAACAATTAATGCTGTTTATGGTAGTCGTTAGATGCGTTAAACGGAAGTGATGGTCTACCAGTGGAATCATCCTATCCTCCATGGCTGTCAATCCGGACTCCCGGGCGCAAAGCTGCAATTCGTCTTGGGCTCAGTTATGCGGCTGCGCTGACCTCCGCGCACCTCCTGGCCGCCGGCGCAGTCTCTTTGATGATCGTCTCGCTCACCCGTAACCGCGGCGGGGACCCCGGCATCCTCTCCAGCAGAAAGAACCTGATTGCTGTGTGCGGTCTGGTCGCAATCTCGGCAACCGTCGGTGGTGTGGCCGGTGTCTTGAATATGGTTCCGTCCTTCCGTTGGTTCGCCGATGGCGCCGAACCAACGCCCGCTCAACAGCGCGCGGCTATGCGCATAGCCGCCCGCCAGACCGTCGTCCAGTTCGGCATCTGGGCTGTCGGCGGCGCAGTGTTGGTTCTGGTCAACTTTCACGCCGGCGGCGCCGTCGCCTGCGTGATTGGTACCGCCATTCTGTTCGGGGGTGCGGCCACCGCCTCCATGGGCTATCTGATAACTCAACGCATCCTGCGGCCCATCCTGGCGGCGTCAATGAAGACCGCCGAACCCTCTAGCGAAATGCCGGGGGTACTTGCACGAGTGATGATTACGTGGGTCCTCTTTAGTGCATTACCCATCGCTGGAATCGCATTGATCGTCTTGTCGCGCTCCAACGGGTGGCTTGTGCCGAAGTCAGCGCCAATCGAAACACCGGTTCTGGTGCTCGCTGTGGCATCCCTCGCCTTGGGGTTTCGCGCGATGATCTTGGTTGCCCGGTCAATCTCGGACCCAGTTCGTGAAGTCGTCATCGCCATGACCGAGGTGGAGCACGGCCATGGCGGGGCGCTCGTCGAGGTGTATGAGCCCTCCGAAATCGGACGACTCCAGGTCGGATTCAACCGGATGGTGGCAGGCCTTGAGGAAAGGGAACGCCTCCGGGACCTCTTCGGGCGCCACGTGGGCGCAGACGTGGCACGCCAGGCACTTCAACACGATGGCTCCCTATCGGGTGACGTCCGCGATGTCGCCGTACTCTTCGTCGATCTGGTGGGGTCAACGGCGATCGCCGCCGGCCGGCGGCCCGAGGAAGTCGCGAGCATCCTGAACGACTTCTTCCGCATAGTGGTCGCGGCCGTGCACCAGCAGCACGGCCTGATCAATAAGTTCGAAGGCGACGCGGTCCTGGCCGTGTTCGGAGCACCCATCGACATTGATGAACCGGCTTCGGCGGCGCTCGCGACGGCACGCGCGCTCGGCACGGAACTGAGGGCGCTGCCACTGGTGGACTTCGGTATCGGAGTGGCCGCCGGTGCGGTATTCGCAGGCAATATCGGCGCGGAGAACCGCTACGAATACACGGTCATTGGAGACGCCGTCAACGAGGCCGCACGCTTGGCTGATCACGCCAAGCAATGGGACTCCAGAATTCTGGCGTCGGGTAGCGCACTCGCTCTAGCCCAGGTGTTGGAACGGGAGCACTGGGCAACGCGCGGTTCGGCGTGGCTTCGAGGCCGATCGGCAATGACCGAACTGGCCGAGCCGCTGTTCGATGATGTCGTTTAGCATTCGCTGGCCGGTCCGCTCACAGCAGGACCGCGCTATCAGCTCTCGCACATCGGCGTCGGCGGCGAGGAAGACAGTGGCGTCCCACCCGGCCATCACCCGATCGAACAACCACCCGCCGGCGTCGTCGTCCACCTCGATGACGCTGTGGGCAGCGACATCCAGCCGATACCTGATGTCCAGCCCGCCGGCGCGCGAGTGATCGACTTCGCCTCCCGCGCGCCCACCGAGATCGCCGTTATCTAACGATCGAGCAGCTATAGCTTTCCAACTCCATTGACGGAGGCGACATTCCCCTCCCCCTCGCTGTCGGGACTCATAGCTCACCGGGGAGCAGCGCAGACGTGGAGTTCTGCGTGCCGACGGACCAACAGGCTGTCCACCCACCGCGGTGCGCGATCCTCGTCGAGCGTGAAGCATCGGGTCTGCTCGAGGATTGCGCCGAGCACCGCACGGGCTTCGATACGCGCGAGAGCCGCCCCGACGCAGAAATGAATGCCGTGCCCGAAAGCGAGGTGACGTTTGGGGGATTCGCGCGTCAGGTCGATTCGGTCGGGGTGTTTGAACTGAGCGGGGTCGCGGTTCCCGGCCGCGAAGAGAAGCAACACCGTGGAGCCCGAGGCGATCTCGACGCCGCCGAGCGTGGTGTCTCGTGGCACGCTGCGCATCATTTGCCGAAACGGTGACTCGAGCCGCAGCGCCTCCTCGACGAAAACATCGATGTCCTGCGGCTTTTCGCGCAGCCGCTGTTGTAATCCGGGATTTTCAGCGAGCATCCCGACCGCATTGCCCAGCAGGCTGGTCGTGGACTCCCCGCCGGCGCTTAGCATGGTGTGCAGGATGATGGTGGCCTCCCCGATGCGCAAGGTGCCAGCATCCAGCGCCCGCCGAACCGCCAGCAGGATTCCCTCTTCTCCCCCCTCGCCGGTGCCCGCGATCTGATCGGCGATCCAGGCCTCGATAGTCTCGGTGCGCGCGACAAAAGTACTGAGCTCATCCATTGACATCGTGCCGCCCACCATCGTGGTGGAGTCAAAGGCCGCTTCCAATAGTTGCATGGGGTCGATGTCGCGAAAACCGATCAGCCTGGCCACCACGGTGATCGGCACCATGTTGCCGATCTTCGCCATGAAGTCGAAGCTGCCGTCATCTAGGGCTTGCTTGACTGCGGCCGCTGACAACGCGCGAATGTCGTCCTCCAGGGTGCGCATGCGCCGTGCCACTAATTCGGGGAAGACCGCGCGCCGATGCGTGGTGTGCACGGGCGGGTCCGCGGTCGCCAGCGTCGGCATGGCCGCCTCACCGAAATCGAGGCGCGCAGGCAGTCCATCCTGATCGCGGTAAAGCAGACAACGCATGATCGAGGAGAAATCCTCGGGCCGCGCGACCGCCTCCGACAACAGTGCGAAAGTGCTGATTGCGACGACGTCCGTACCAGGCACCATCCAGACCGGCGCCTGCTCCCGCAGCATCGCGTAGAAGGCGTAGGGGTTCTGCAGGACTGCCGGGTCTAGCAGCATCGATGCCGTCAACATCGTTATCTGTCCGCGTTCAACGGGAATTCCCCAGGGCCACTACGACACCCACGCTAGTTCGACCCGTTGCCACCCGTTGAGCAGCGCCGTCGGGTTGCGTTCCAGCGGCGCATCGGTCAATTTGAGGCGGTCGAGGTAGGGCAGCAGCCCGCCGATCGCCGCGCGCACTTCCTGCCCTGCCAGGTGAGCACCCAGACAAAAGTGGATGCCGTGACCGAAGGCCAGGCTTTTACCGGGAGGACGAGTGATCAAAAAACGATCGGGCTCGTCGAAGCGACGCGGATCGCGATTCGCGGCGGCCATGTGCAGAGCGATGATGGCCCCCTTCGGAATCGTCGTACCAGCGACGACGGTGTCTTCGGTCGCCTCCCGAAATGCGAACTGGATCGGCGTCGTCAGCCGGTTCGCCTCATCGACGGCGTTGGGCAACAACGACGGATCGTCGAGCAACAATTTGAGCTGGTCGGGGTTGGCCAGCAGTTCGACCACGGCATTGCCGATGAGGTTCGTGGTCGTCTCGTTGCCGGCGACCATGATGGTGATCGCCACCATCAATGTTTCGACGTTGCTCAGCGACTCGTTGTCGATCGCCGCGACCATCGCACTGACCAAATCATTCCTCGGCTCAACTCGCCTCGCTTCGATCAACGGCACGAAGTAGGTGCTGAACTCCTTGATCGTCGTCAACATCAACTCGTTGCGTTCGGCGGCACTGCTGAAATTGCCGCCGGCGGCGGCGGCGAAAGCGTCGGACCAGCACTTGGCGCGCCCGTACTCGCTTCGGTCGATACCGAGGATGTGGCAGATCATCTCCACCGGCAGTGGAATAGCCAGCCGCTCGACCAGGTCGAAGCTGGGAAGCTCGTCAATACCGCTTAGGCAGCGGTCGACGATCTTGGCGATCGCGTCAGCCATCTCCTTGATTCGAGGGGGTGTGAAACCCCTGCTCACGATTCTGCGTATCCGGGTGTGTTGAGGCGGGTCCGCGGCGGCGATGGTCTTGGCGGAGGCCATCTCGTTCATGTCGACGGGAATCCCCGCGGTCAGGGCCATGAGTCGCTCGATGACCTCGGGCTTCATCTCGGCATCCGCCGGTGCTGAATCTCCCTCGTAGGGGTTGGGACGGGACGAGAAAACAGCGGGATTGGATTGAACGGCCTTCACATCATCAAATCGCGATATCACCCAGATATTCGTACCGGTCCGGTAGACCGGAAACCGCTCTCGCAGCGCCGCGTAAACCGCTGGCAACTCGTCAGCGGGACCAGGCTTGAACGGGTCGAACTCCAGCACGCTTCCCTCCGTCGACAATGTCCCTCCTGTTCACTGGCGAACGCCTGCGAGCCATGTTGCAACCGGTCGATCAGCACTAAGCTACAAGGCTGTGTTCGCTATAGTAGGATGTCATTTCCCACTGAAGCAAGGACCGGTAGATTAAAAAGCACTCAACGTCATCCATCGCAGCACCGCTTGAGTGCTGACGTATCTCTGAGGAGATGAGAAAGTGTTCCCCGCCCACGTTATGGAGGTGGCAATCGCCTCGCCCGACGACCCGGGGCGATCTCGCACCGCCATTGGTCATGCTCTGAATTGGTGGAACTGCGCGAGCGGGCAGCGGACCCAGATTGCGTTAATTCCGTCAAGCGGGATCACCGACCGCTGCGACGCGTTCATCGCCCTCTTCGACCCGATGGGCCGCGATGTCGTTGAGGTGATGGGTGACGTAGAGCGCGCAAAGCGAGCCGGCAAGTTGGTACTCGTTTGGCTCATCGCCGAATCACCTTCGCACGGGCCCAGTTCGGACGACCAGAGTTGGCTTGACAACGTGACGCAGCGACTGACAAGGGAAGGGATCTGTCCGCGCTACATTGGTCATGGGGATGCTGACTTCGAGGGCCGCTTGCAAAGCGCGATTGCAGCCGATCTGACCGACGCCGATCTCGGCGCGCTGACCGTGGAATCCGAACGCATCGCATCGGCACGGCAAGTAAGGATCTACCGGACGCCAGTGGCGTTTCTTGGCCCGCAGATCTGGGCCGTGACAGTGGTGAATCACGGCACCTCTTTAGCCGTCGACCTACAGGTCTCGGTAGGCGCGGTCGACTCCAAAGGACGCGCTCGACCCGGCGGTGCCAAACGCTCGACGCAAGCGATCGCCGACGTCGTCGCCAAGCTGAGCACTGGTCCGTGGCCCGACGAGCATCACCCACTGCTCGAAAGGGGCGGGGCCTTACCAACTCGGCAGCCGGCGTTCCTAGCCAACCGGATGGACCTTGTTGCTGCCCACAACGCAGTGGACTTCCCGCGCTGGCTACGGCCAAACCAACACGCTTCCGCCCTTTATTCGTTGGAACCCAACGCTGCACCCGACGTGCGGATCAAGTTTGAAGACGATGCGGGCCAGGTGTGGTCCAGAGCGAACGACGCTGAACCCGAGAGGGTTTCGTCAATATCACGAAGTTCAGGCGAGCTGCGGTAGCGCTATCGCCGCCGAGTAGAGCGGAAGGCTCGTCGTGTCATCAGATACCCGCAGGCCCATTAGCATCCCCTCCTACGAGGTGGTCGGTGATTGGGCAGAACTGTCCGCCGTCCCGGGTGCCCCGTCCTGTTGGGTGCACAACGCTGTCGTCGCCACCGACGGTGGCGAGATCATCAGTTTCCACGCCGGGCGACTCGTCGCGTTCGACACCGGAGGCCGTCTGCTCCGCGTGGTCGACACAGACCTCACCGAAGGCCATGGCATCACTCTCGTGCGCGAGGGCGATGACGAACTCCTCTGGGTGAGCGATCCAGGGTTCGTGTTCAGCTGCGGCGCCGACGACGGAGACCCCGACTGGACTCCGATGTTCGGCAAGGGAGTCCGCTGCCAGACCCGGGCACCCCGAGTGGTGAAGATGACCGTGGACGGTCAGATCCGGTCCGAGTTGCCTGTGCCCCAACAGAATCCGGACATCCCCGCCGGCCCGATGGGACCGTATTGTCCGTGTGGTTGCGCTGTGGACGAGGAGCGGTTCGGTGGAACGGGCGACATCTGGGTGGCGGACGGATACGGGTCAGGTGTCGTGCACCGCTTCGACAAGCAGGGAAACCATCGGTCGACGCTGACCGGTGAGGAAGTCGGCCAACGACTCGCATGTCCACACGCAATTTTCATCGATCGCCGCAAAACGGTCCCTGAGCTCTACGTTGCCGACCGAGTCAACACCCGCGTGCTGGTCTACGATATCGGCGGCCGCTATCTGCGGTCCTTCGGTGAACAGTTCCTCAACAGCCCCAGCGATTTTGCGCAGTGGGGCGACCTGCTGGTCGTCGCCGAGCTCTATGGGCGAGTGGCCGTACTCGATCCCGAGGACAATCTGCTGGGATACATCGGCGACGACCCCACTGCCGCCCCGGGGTGGCCGACCCGGCCGGGCTGGCCCAACACGCTCGCCGGCGATGGGCGTACGGAGATACCGCACCTGCCCAGCCACGATCGCTTCAACTCCCCGCACGCTGTCGCAACGGACCCCGACGGAAATCTCTATGTGTCTGAATGGCTTTTGGGCGGCCGTTACACCAAGCTCACCGTCCAGCGCTGAGCGTTCGGGCTCGAGTTAGATCCGTTCGACGACCATCGCTGAGCCCATCCCTCCCCCGGCGCACATCGCCACCACCCCGATGCGCGAATCGCGGCGTGCGAGTTCATGAACGATCGACACCACCATCCGAGCGCCAGTCGCCGCGATGGGGTGGCCAAGACTGATACCGCTGCCGTTCACATTCACGATTGACTCGTCCAATCCGAGGTCACGCGTGCACGCCACGGCCATCGTGGCGAACGCCTCGTTGATCTCGAAGAGGTCCACGTCGTCCACTGTGAGACCGCTGCGCCTGAGCGCCAACGGGATTGCGGTCACCGGGGCCATTCCGGTGTGTTCGACCTCCACGCCCACAGATGCCCAACCCCGGATCCGTGCCAGCGGTGTGAGGCCGCGACTGGACGCGAAGTCAGAGCCTCCGATAACCAGCGCGGCGGCGGCATCGTTGATGCCCGCAGAATTTCCGGCAGTAACGACCGCATCGGGTAGTTCCGGGTGCAGGACCTTCAGCCCGGCGAGCGCGTCGGGCGTGGTGTCTCGCGGGTGCTCGTCGGTGTCGAACACAGCTTCGCCGTGGTTGATTGGGACGGTGACGATCTCGTCATCGAAGTAGCCCTTGGCAATCGCGTTGAGCGCCCGCTGCTGTGAGCGTGCGGACCAGGCGTCGGCTTGCTCGCGGGTAACATGGTGGAGCCGGGCGGTGTTTTCACCGATGGTGACCGACATATCGAAAGCGGGAATGCCGGGGGCGTCGGGATGGCTCTGCGGCGACCATGGGGTTGGTTCTTGGGCACCTGGTGCCACCTTGGTCAGCCGCGGCATGGTGCTCGCGCTTTCCGTTCCACCGGCGACGATCACGTCTGCCATGCCGGCCATGATGGTGGCCGCCGCCAACTGCACGGCAGTGGCGCCCGAGGCGCAGTGCCGATTGATAGCCACCCCGGGCACGTTGGTCATGCAGAGGCGCACTGCGATGTTGCGCCCGATCACCCCTCCGCCCTGCAGGGACTCCGCGAGCAACAGGTCGTCGAGGTCAGCCACGGAGATCTGTGACCGTTCGACGGCCGCGGTAACGGCGACCTCGGCGAGTTCGTAGGCGTCGACTGACGTCAGGGATCCCTTGCGGGCCCTGCCGATTGGTGTTCTAGCGGCCGAGAGTATGAGCGCGTCAGGCATTGTTGTCGCTTCCGTCGAAGGTTGGGTGCGGCGGTTGATCGGTCATAAAGTCGCTGTCCGCTTCGCGCCGAGTAGGTCGGCGATGAGATCGCGCCGCAGGACCTTTCCGGTCGAGGTTTGCGGCAGCGCGTCGCGAATGACCACCGGCGTCTTCGAGCCACGCAGCCGGCATCGCAGTCGCTTTCCCCGTGTGAGGTCAATCATTCGGTCACCTTTCATCATGCGCAGATGAGCACGCCCGCGGTATCCGAGCTGGCACGGGTAAACGGCGCGGTTGCCGGGTCGTCACGAGCCGGCCGGGTTTAGACCCAGAAGTTGTACAGGGCCCGGGCGTTGAGTTCGACGATCTTGCGCGCTTCCTCGTCGGGTACGTCGACCAGGTGTTCGGCGAGCAGCTTGCGGGTGTGTGGCCAGTTGGAATCCGAATGCGGGTAGTCGCTTTCGAACATGATGTTGTCCACACCGATGCGGTGACGCTGCTCGATCCCGGACCGGTCGGAGATGAAGCACCCGTAGATGTGCTCGCGGAACAACTCCGAGGGCAACTTGTCGGCGTTGATGTTGCACCAATACTTGTGCCGGCCGAACGAGTAGTCGATGCGCTCCAACAGATAAGGCATCCATCCGATACCGCCCTCGGACAGCGCGACCTTGAGTTTGGGGAACTTGTAGAACACCTCCGACATCAGCAGGTCGACGGTGGCCATCATCGAATTCAATCCGAACAATGCGATGCCGATGAACAGGTCGCCGTCGGGGGCGAGCCCCTGCGGCATCCCACCGGAGCCGAAGTGCATGGACAGCGGCAGTTCCGCTTCCTCGCAGATGCGCAGCAGCGGATCCCAGTGGTCGGTGTGAAACGACGGCAGTCCGATCTTGTGCGGCGCCTCGATGAACGAGATGGATTTCGCGCCCTTGGCCGCGGTGCGCTCGACTTCGGCGACCGAGGCCTCGACATCCCAGAACGGAACCATCATCAGTGGGATCTGACGTTCCGGGGCGTAGCCGCACCATTCGTCGAGGATGAAGTCGTTGTAGGCGCTGATGCACAGTTTGGCGAAGTCCTTGTCCTTGGCCTTGTGAAATGTGCTGCCGGCGAATCCGCCGAAGTTGGGGAAACACAGCTGCGCCCACACGCCCTCGGTGTCCATGTCCTTGATGCGGTCGGCGATTTCATGACATCCGGGCAACATGTCGTCGTAGCTGCGCGGGTCCATGCCGAAGTCGCGTGGGTGCTTGCCCGCAACGGCGTTGAGGGCAAAGTTGCCGGACTGGCTGCCCTCGTAGAGCCAGGTGTCGTTGCCGTCGGGCAGCTTGACGATGCGCGGAGCCACGTCGGCGTACTTGGCGGGGACGCGGTCCAGCCACACTCGGGGGTGCTCGATGACGTGGTCGTCGACGGAAATGATCTTGGCGTCGTCGGGCAGCATTAAGGACTCCTCATGGCACAGACGGATAAACAAGCTCGCAGTCAGCTGTAAGGCAGACTTCCCTCAGAGTAGAACGATAAGTTCGTATTCTGCAACGTTCGTGTGCGATGTAGCGTTGCAACAAGCGCTGAGGTCAGTCCGCAGGTAGTCGCAATGCCTGCTTAGGGCAGGCAATCACCGCGTCAGTGACGGCGGACTCCACCTCGGGTGCCGGTTCCGGAAACAGGATCTCGACGACGTCGTCATCGATAAGTTCGAATACTTCGGGCGCCGCTAGCACGCATAATCCATTGGCTTCACAGAGATCGGGCTCGAAAGTCACCTTCACAAGTCGAGTAGACCATCACATTCTTTCTAGGACAACTAGGGTTTCCTCCATCGCATATTTTAAGTTGCTTTTATGGCACACTACGGCTTGTCGGCGGATTCGTCGGCCAGCGGGGCCGATGGTGATCCACCGATGGAGAGGAGCCGGATGACTGTGAACAACGTCCTGGTGATCACCGGGGGTGCGGGCGGCATGGGGCTGGCCTGCGCCCGCGCGCTGGCCGATCGTGGCCGCCTGCTGCTCGTGGACATGCGCGAGGATCTACTCGACCAGGCGCGCAAGGCGCTGACTGGGCACGGGGCCGACGTCGAGACGCTGCGCTGCGACGTGACCTCCCCCGCCGATGTCGCCGCGGTCGCCGATCGGGTACGCGAGCTCGGGCGTCTGCGCTGCCTCGTGCACACCGCGGGTGTCTCACCGGAAATGGCCGGTGCGGCGACGGTGCTCGACGTGGACCTGGCCGGATCGGTTCGAATCACCGACGCCTTGCTCCCGTTGGTCAACCCGGGGAGCTCCGCGATCCTGATCGGATCGATCGCCGGATACAGTGACGTCCCCGCGGGCGTCGAGCCGTTGCTGGACGATCCGCTGGCCGAAGGGTTCTTCGCCACGATCGAACAGGCCATGGGCCAAGAGCTCGACAGTGCCACGGCCTACGTCCTGGCCAAACGCGGCGTGGTCCGGCTAGCAGAACGGCTGGCCACGCCGTGGGGCAAAAGGGGCGGCCGCACCGTCGCGATCTCACCCGGCCTGATCGACACACCGATGGGCAGGCTGGAACTGGATCGTCAGCAGATCATCCCGGTCATGATCGACGTGACCCCGGTCAAGCGCCCAGACCGACCGCTGCCCGGGCGTCCCGAGGACATCGCCGCCGCGGTGGCCTTCTTGGAGTCCGACGCCGCGGGGTTCATCTCCGGCTGCGACATCCGCGTCGACGGTGGTCTCGTAGGCGCGGGCAAGCACCTGATGGGTGTCGGTTAATGGCGACGATCAAAGCCACCTGGATCGACCCGGAGATAAACGAAAGTTTGGATGGATTCCCCGATTTCGACTTCTCCATCGACACGCTTCCGGCCATGCGCGCCGGATCGATGTTCGAGCCGCAGTCCGCGCCCGACATCGAGCGCCTCGAGCTGACCACCGAACGCGATGGCGTCGCTCTGTCGCTGCTACGACCCGTCGAAGCCGCGGCCGAGCCGCCCGTCCTGTTCTGGATGCACGGCGGCGGGATGGTGATCGGTAACCGGCACATGGACGATGCCCGCCTGATCGAGTGGTGCCGCTGGTTGGGTTGCGTCTGCGTCAGCGTCGAATACCGGCTGGCACCCGAATCGCCTTACCCCATGCCGCTGGACGACTGCGAGGCCGGGCTGCGCTTCCTCTTTGAACACGCCCATGAGCTAGAGGTCGACCCGCAGCAGGTCGGTATCGCCGGACGCAGTGCCGGCGGGGCACTGGCGGCGGGCCTGTCGCTACGGTGGCGCGATAATGTAAACGCCCCCTTGGCATTTCAATACCTGGAATATCCGATGCTCGATGACCGCGGCCGCACCGAGTCGAGCCAGCTCGAAGGATTGCCGGTGTGGACCCGGGAATCCAACGCGTTCGGCTGGCGCAGCTATCTCGGCGACCGGTATCGCACCGAAGACGTGCCAGAAGATGCGGCGCCTGCGCGGGCGACCGAATTAAAAGGTCTGCCAGCGACTTTCATCGCCGTCGGCACGGCTGACTGCTTGCGCGATGAGTCGATCGATTTCGCCGCGCGACTATCCCGGGCGGCGGTGCCCACCGAACTGCATGTCTACTCAGGCGCTGTGCATGGCTTCGACATGTTCGCCGACACCGCCGTGGCGCGAACCGCGGCACGCGACAGCGCGGACTGGTTGGCCCGCCAGTTCGGCCGGCGAACGGTTGCCTAGGCGGTAGCCGTTTCCAGCACCGCCGCGAGCCGCTCGTGGTGCAGATAAGGATCACCGAACAGGACCTGGTTCGCCTTGGCCCGACGATGGTAGAGATGCAGGTCGTGTTCCCAGGTGAAGCCGATACCACCGTGCACCTGAAGGGCCTCACTGGTCAGAGCGGCGATCGCCGAAGAGGTGTACGCCTTTGCGACGCTGGCGGCTTCCTCGGCATCATCCGCCTCGGCGGCCACGGCCATCGCGGCGTAATAGGTCGCGGCCTTCGAAGCTTGCAGCCACATCCGCATCGTCGCGCACTTGTGTTTGACCGCCTGGAAGCTACCGATGGGGCGACCGAACTGGACCCGCAGCTTTGCGTACCGGACAGTCATCTCCAGCACGGCCTCACCGACACCGATATTGTCAGCGCTGACAAGTACTGCACCACAGCGATTTTGGTGTGCAACCGCCGTTTCCGCAGCGTCGCCTGCGTGCAGCAGCGCCGATGGCGGCACCGCAACATCGTCGAACACGACCTCGTCGAGGCGCCGGGTGATGTCGAGGGTGTGCTGGCGCCGCACACCGATTCCTGCGGACCGTCGGTCGACAAGGAATTGCGCCACGCGGCCTCCCAGCTGGGCGGTGACCAGAATCCAGCCCGCGGCGTCGGCGTCTTGCACCGCGACCTTGATGCCGCTCAGCCGGAAGCCCCCGGCATGTTCGGCAGCCACCGCGCACACTCCGTCGGCGTCCCACGGCTGGCGCGACTCCGCGAAGGCCCACGCTGCGACGCCCCGGGCACTTGCCAGTAGCGGCAATATCTCCGAACACAGGTCGTCGCGTCCGGATTGTGAGATCGCCACTGCCGCGAGGGTATTACCGATGAGCGGGCCCGGCTGCACCGTCCTGCCGTGTTCCTCGGCGATCAGCGCGACGTCCACCAGATCGCGCCCCAAACCGTCATATTGCTCGGCGATGAGTAAGCCGGCCCACCCCAGTTCCGCGCCCAACTGCCAAACGCGCTCGTCGTAGCCGCGCTCATCGGAATCGGCGAGTTCGCGCACACGACTGATCAGCGATTCGCGCGCCAGGAACTTGCGGCTGCTTTCCACGAGCATCCGTTGTTCATCACTCACGGTGAAATCCACGACTTACCTCCGAAGACGTCAAGAACCGCGCGGTTCCCTGGGCAGTCCAAGCGAACGCTCGGCGATCATGTTGCGCAACACCTCATTGGCGCCACCGGCGATCGTCAGAGCCCGCGAATAAAGGAATGCGTCCTGCCACCAACCGCCCGCGATCGCCTCGGGGTCGTCTTCGGTGAGCAGCGCATCGGTGCCCTGCAGCCCGAGCCCGAACTCGGTGAGCGCGAGATTGGTCTCGCTGTAGAGCACCTTGGCCAAAGGAGCATCGCCGGGATCGGAATCGCCACTCAACGCGCGCGACAAGTTGTACTGGCCCAGCCGAACGCTGACCCGCGCGGCCGCGTACAGCCGGCCGATGTCTTGGCGGACCGTATCGTTGTCCAGCGCTGGGCCGGATCCGCGCCGCAGCGACCGCGCCATCACCACGGCGTCACGTACCGCACGCACCTGGATGATGCCCGCGGTGCCCACACTGGAGCGCTCCTCAACGAGACTCGTGGTCGCGACCTTCCAGCCTTGGTCGACTTCGCCGAGCACATTGTTCGCAGGTATCCGTACACCATCGAAGAAGACTTCGTTGAAGTCGCTGGTGCCGGTGATCTCGCGCAGCGGCCGCACGTCGACGCCCGGGCTCGTCATGTCCAGGACGAACGCGGTTATGCCGGCATGCTTGGGTACATCGGGGTTTGTTCGGGCCAACAGGTAGCCGAGTTGGGCGTGCTGGCCGTTGGTGGTCCAGACCTTTTGACCGTCGACGACGAAGTCATCGCCGTCGCGACGCGCGCGCGTGGTCAGGCTCGCCAGGTCGCTGCCCGCGCTGGGTTCGCTGAATAGTTGGCACCAGATGTCTTCGCCGGTCCGGATCCGGGGCAGGTAGCGCCTCTGCTGGTCGGGGCGCCCGCAGTGGATGAGGGCCGCGGCGGCCAGCAGGCCGGCACCGATCGGCGTGGGTACCCGAGCCCGCGCCATTTCTTCGCCGACGACCGTCGCGCGCAGCGCATCTTTGGTGCCGGCACCGCCCCATTCGGTGGGCCAGTCAGCGCCCACATACCCGGCCTCAAACAGCTGGGCGGTCCACGTCCGCAGGGCGGGAATGTCTTCGGCGTCGGGTGCGCGCACCCCGGCTTTACCCAGTGTGCGCACCCGCGGGCGGTGCTGCTCGAGGAAACTTCGGACCTCGGCGCGGAAACTCTCGATCTCCGGATCCTGTTGCAGCTTCATCCGTCCGTCCTGCGCATCAGTTCTCCCGTCTCAGCAGCAGCGCTCCACCGGGCGTACCACCGCCGGTAGTGACGACCGCAACCTGTGCGTTGGCGACCTGTCGCCCGGCCGCCTCGCCACGCAGTTGCGCGATGGCCTCGGCCAAGAAGCCGAAGCCGTGGGTCCGTCCGGCAGACAACTGACCGCCGTGGGTATTCAGCGGTAACTTCCCGTCCAGCGCGATCGTGGTTCCGCCGTCGAGAAAATCCGCGGCCTCGCCGACACCGCAGAACCCGAGCGCCTCCAGCCACGAGACGGCGTTGAAGGTGAACCCGTCGTAGAGCTCGGCGACGTCGACATCGTCGGGCCGCAGGCTGGTTCTGGTCCACAGGTGTTTCGCGGGACCAAACACCTGCGGTTCGTGCGTGAGAGTGTCCTGGTCCCAAGAGATCCGGTCGAGCACCTGGGTTCCGACCGCTTCAACCAGCACCGGCGGTTTCGGCCGATCCGCCGCGGTGTCAATCGATGACACGACCACCGCGATCGCCCCGTCGCACGGCACGTCGCAGTCGTAGAGGCCGAACGGCGAGCTGATCATCCGTGCTGACAGATAGTCGTCCAGGGTGAGGCGATCGCGGTAGATCGCGGCCGGATTGCGCGACGCGTTCGCCCGCGCCGTCAGGGCGATGGGGGCCAGCGTCGAGGCGCGGTCACCACCGTAGCGCCAGAAGTAGTGCGAGGCGTTGACCCCGATCCAGTTGGCTGCCGACATCGCGCCGAACGGCGCGCGCCACTCGAACATGCCCGACGCCCGGCTTTCCCCTCCCGCGGACTTCGCGCGCCTGGCCAGGGCGGTATGGGTCGATTCCCAGACTGTCCGAAAGCACAACACGTGCCGGCACAGTCCGGCGGCGACGGCGAGCATGGCGGCCACGACGCAGCCGCTGGGCCCGGGGACTTCGGCCCCACCCGCAATCCAGGTGGGCCGGATGCGCAATGCCTCCTCGACCGCGGTGACCCCGCCCTCCGACATCCCCCCGGCAAGTCCGCCCGGATAGGTGGCCAGGCCGTCGATGTCGGCCAGGTCTAGGCCGGCGTCGGCCACGGCGCGCAGGCACGCCGTCACGGTCAGCGACAACGGATCGACCATGAGGCGACGCCCGATCGTCGAGCTCCCGACCCCGGTCAGCGCCACCTTGTCTTCGAACTTGCGAGTGGACGACATGGGCCGCACGTCGCGACTGAGATCACCGGGCCCTGGGACCGGGCCGGCATCGGCGGCCTCGGAATCCGGTTCGAACAGTGGAATCCAGATGTCGTCCTGCCGCTCGAAAATTACTTTGACCTGCAGACCGATAGCGACGTGTTCGGGGTCGCAGCCGACGATGTTCGTGGTGAGCCGCGCCGAGGGGTCTTCGGCGAGGGCGACGACCGCGACGACGTAGGGCGGCGGGAGGCGGGGCAGCCACTGCTGATGATTCACGGTAAAACCGGCGACCGTCGCGCGTCCCGATACCGGCGTCATCGCAACCTCGTCACCGCGGCAGTGCGGACAGATCGGACGCGGCGGGTGGTGGTACCGGCCGCACGCTTGGCACTGGGCAATCCTGAGCCGGCCATCGGCGCCACTCGTCCAGAACGGCTCGGAGCTGATGCTCGGTTGCGGCAGGGGCCGCACAACCGGCTCGGCGGGGCCGGGCTCTGTCATCACACCTCCGGTGGTAACCGACGAACAACCACCACGAACCGTAACAGATTTCGAATACATCACCCGCTGTTTAAGTAGAGCGTCACTCTACTTATGTGTACGGTGATGACCTCATAGGAGGACAACCGATCATGACAGCAGATAGGGGGTTGGCGTGAAGGTCAAGGGCAGCGGCGCGGTGGTCGTCGGCGGCGCCTCGGGCATGGGACGGGTGACCGCGGAACGGCTGGCAGAGCAGGCTGCACGAGTCGCCGTGCTGGACCTGCCGACGTCGGATGGAGCCACTGTCGCCAAGGAGCTGGGCGCCGGCGCGTCGTTTCACCCCTGCAACGTGACCGACAGCGACGGCGTGGAGACTGCGCTGGAAGCGGCCGTCGAAGACCTGGGTGCCCTGCACGTCGCGATCAACACCGCAGGTGGCGGGGTCTCGGCACGCACGCTGTCTAAGAGCGGGCCTCACTCCCTGGACGCCTTCCGGTCCGTGATCGAGCTCAACCTGATCGCGACCTTCAACCTGAACCGGTTGCAGGCCTGGCACATGAGTCGCAACGAACCCGACGACGAGGAACGCGGTGTGATCGTCAACACCTCCTCGATTGCGGCATTCGAAGGGCAAATCGGCCAGGTCGCCTATAGCGCCGCGAAGGCTGCGATCGCCGGAATGGTATTGACCATGGCGCGTGATCTCGGCAGCCTGGGCATCCGGGTTACCGCCATCGCGCCGAGCCTGTTCGCGACCGGGATTACCTCACGAATTCCGGAGAAAATGGCCGGTGAGCTGACCCGCGACGCGGCCTTCCCGCGTCGGATGGGCCGGCCCGATGAGTACGCCGCGCTGGCGCTCTCCATCGTCGAGAACCAGATGCTCAACGGGTCGACCATCCGACTCGACGCCGGCCAACGGTTCGCACCGAAGTAGCCGGCGACCATCGTGGATCTTGGGTTCGCCGATGCCACCGCGGTGATCGCGGGAGGCACCCGCGGCATCGGGCTGGCGACCGCAGTGTGCCTGGCCAAACAGGGCGCGCGGATCGGCGTCATCGGCCGAGACGACACCCGGCTGAAGGAAACCGCCACGGCATTGTCGGACGCCGGCAGCCCGGAGGTGCTGACGTTGCCCGCGAATCTGACTTCGGCCTCCGACGTCGACAGCGCCTTTTCGACAGTTAGCGCACACTGGGGTGTACTCAACGTGCTGGTCAATGCCGCCGGGCCAATGGGGGCTGGTCGCTTTGAGGACCTGGGCGACGCTCAGTGGGCGGCGGCATTCGATGAGGGGGTGCTTTCCGCGGTTCGGTGTGTGCGTGCGGCGTTGCCGCTGCTGCGAGCCGCCGAGTGGGCCCGGGTGGTGAATGTGACGGCGATGTCGGTGCAGCACCAGTCTGCGGGTTTGGTGAGCTATACCGCGGCCAAGAGCGCACTACTCAGCGTGACGAAGAACCTCGCCCGCAGTCTCGCCAGCGATGCCATCTTGGTCAACGCCGTCGCCCCGGGTCCGATCCTCACCGACTGGGCACGGCCGGTGCTCACCTCCGCCGGAATCGCGACGGATGACCCCGTGGGTGCCTTCGGACTACTGGGACGCGGTCACGGCATGTCGGTGGATTTGGGTCGGCTCGGGCTGCCTCACGAGGTTGCCGCCGTCATCGCGTTCTGTGCCTCACCCGACAACACCTACATGACGGGCGCCCACCTCAATGTCGACGGAGGCAGCGACTTCCTTTGAGCGCGTTGCCTTCTCGGCGTATTGTCCGCGGGGGAGGCCCGTCAGCGCCGTGGACGGCTACGCGGAAACCCGAGGCGGTTTTCCACGATGAGGCTGCGCAGCACCTCGCTGGACCCGCCGTAGATCGTCGACGCGACGGCGCTGCGATAGTGCGCGTCCAGGGCGCCGTCCACAGCGCATTCCGGGTCGGTCCAGTCGATCATGCCCGCGGCCCCCGCTATGTCGACCGCCGCGGCCGATGCGCGCACGTAGCTTTCCGGCCCGAACAACGCCGATACCGGACCTGGCTTTTCGCCCTCGGCGTCGAGGAAGGCCACCCGCAAGTCCAGCAGGTCGGCCACCTGAGCTTCCATCGCCATGCGGGCCAGGCGCTCGCGGACCAGGACATCGTTGATCAGCTGAGCGCCGTCGGGACCGCGGTGCGTGCGGGCGAATTCCAGTGCATCATCGGCGACCCACGCCGTGCGCGAACCGGGGGCGACATTCTGCTCGGCCTCGAGCGCGGCCCGCATCACCGCGAAGCCTTCGTGCGCCTCACCTACTCGGTTCGCATCGGCGACTCGCACATCGTTGTAGAACACGATATTGGTGCGCTCGTGACCCATCGTGTGCACCGCCTGGATCTCGATACCGGGCGTGTCCAGCGGTACCAGCAGCATCGTCAGGCCACGCGGTCCCACCGATCCGCGTTGCGAGCGGGTAAGTAGAAAGCAGTAGTCGGCAAGATGGGCGAACGTCGTGAATATCTTCTGCCCGTTGACGATCCACTCATCCCCATCGAGCTGCGATCGGGTCGCGCAGGCGAACACATCCGAGCCCCCTGCGGGCTCGGTGTACCCCAGACAAATCAGAACCTCACCGGCGGCGACACCAGGCAGGACTCTGGCTTTGAGTTCCTCCGAACCGGTGGCGCGGATGGCGTTGGCCGGCAGCATGGTCGTACCAGGGCCCGCGGTCGGCACGCCACCCTTGCGCAATGCGTTCCACAGCGCGGCCACCTCGAACGGATCCAGCCCGGCACCACCTTCGGCGATCGGCCACCCCGCGGCAATCCAGCCGCGCTCCCCCAGCTTGCGGGTCAGCGCGCGATCAACGCCGTCGCCGGTGCGGCGCTCGTGCTCGATCACCTCGCGGGTGACATGCTCGGCGACGAATGCCTCTGCCTCGCGGCGGATTCGGGTCCAGTTCTCAGGTTCGCTGAAGTCCATCGAGTCACCAACCTCCGGTCGTCACGGGGCCGAACCGCCGGTCGGCGACAGTGAGGAGCTCGCGCCGCGGATCGGCGAACGCGGCCGCCCACGCTTTGGCCCTGCGGTAATACAGCTGAATGTCGTACTCCTCCATAAACCCGTATCCGCCGTGCACGTGCAGGCTGTGCGTCGTCGCGTGATAAGCCGTCTCGGCCGCGAACACGAACGCCATCGCCGCCAGCGCGCCGGCGTCCTCCTTCGCGGAATCCATTGCCCAACAGGCCTTACGGACCAGCAACTGGGCACCATCCAGGCCGGCAACCGCGTCGGCGAACGGATGCGCGACCGCCTGGTACATTCCGATCGGCTGGCCGAATGCCTCGCGCACGATCGCGTACCGGGAGCCGATCCCGACGGCCTCGGAGGCCAACCCGACCAGCGCGGATGCGCGTAGCACGCGTACTTCATCGATCGCGGTGTCGAAGATCGCGCGCGCCTCGCTGCCCTGGGCGAGGATCGTGGTTGCACCCGGGTCGTCCCAGCGGGACAGCGATAGTCCGCCGAGGTTGCGATGTCCAGTTTTGGACAAGCCTTCCGGGCGACTTATGTAGACCAGGGAGTCTCCGTCGTGCGCCAGCACGGCGTCCGCGATTGCGCCGTCGACCAAACACTGCTGCGTCACCGGGCCGGGCTGCGTGGCCAGTGACACGATGACAGATCCGCTGAGGACCGGCCCCAGCAATTCCTTCTCACGCAGCCGACCCAACGCCCGGGCCGCGGCGGCGGTCTCGGCGACCGGGATCGGGGCGAGGCGTCGACCGGCTTCCTCGGCAACCAGGGCCAATTCGAGGAGTCCGCCGCCCCCGCCCCCACAGTCCGAGGGGACCCCAATACCCAATGCGCCGATCTCGGCGTAGTGCCGCCAGAGCAGTCCGTCGAAGCCAGTGGCCTCCGCCCGCCGCACCCGCTCTGGGGTGGCCTGTTTTACGAACAAGGCCGCGAACGCGTCGCGGACCGCGCGCTGCTCCCGCGTGAGCGACAGATCCACCGATACCTCCTCCCAATCGCAAAGCCCTCGACAACGGCAACACGCGAGCGTCGCCACAGAAGGCACGTTACCCGTAAAACAGATGGGTGCACGACGAAAAAGTAAACGTATATCCTCTTTTTACGCACTCGATGCTAGAGTCAGTCGCACATCTGATTGTCGCTATGTTGAGTAGTGGCCGTTCTACACCGCAGGTACGGCTAGGCACGAGGAGGATTTCAATGACGTCGCGATTGGGCTATCCGGTCTTCGATGGTGATAACCACATGTACGAGACACGCGATGCGCTCACCAAGTTCCTGCCGCCCGAGTACCACGGCGCGATCCGGTACGTCGAAGTAGACGGGCGCACCAAGATCGCCACCCTGGGGCAGATCAGCGACTACATTCCCAACCCGACTTTCGACAAGGTCGCCGCCCCTGGAGCCCAGGAGGACTACTTCCACAACGGCAACCCTGAAGGAAAGTCGCACCGCGAGATTCTGGGGAAAGCGATCGAGTCGACCCCGGCGTTCCGTGAGCCCGGGCCCCGTTTGGCATTGCTGGACGAACAGGGCATCGACAAATCGATGATGTACCCGACACTGGCGAGCCTGGTGGAGGAACGTTTCCGAGAGCACCCCGAGGCGACTCACACGATCATTCACGCTCTGAACCAGTGGCTGCACGAGACCTGGCAGTTCGACTACAAGGGCCGCATCTTCACCACGCCGATCATCACCTTGCCCATCGTGGACAAGGCCATCGAAGAACTGAACTGGGTGGTCGAGCGCGGTGCGCGCGCCATCCTCATCCGGCCGGCGCCGGTACCCGGGCTACACGGCCCGCGGTCATTCGCCCTCCCCGAGTTCGATCCGTTCTGGAAGCGGGTCGTCGAGACCGGCGTGCTGGTCATCATGCATGCGTCGGACAGCGGGTATTCCCGTTACGCCAACGACTGGGAGGGCTCGGGTGAGTTCCGGCCGTTCCAGCCGTCACCGTTCCGCTCCTACTACAGCCTGGCCCGCAACCCGGCCGAGGACGCGGTGGCGGCGCTGGCCTGCCACGGGCTGCTGACGCGGTTTCCCGAACTTCGGATTGGCATGGTGGAGAACGGGACCACCTGGTTGCCGCGACTGCTGGAGAACCTCAGGGACACCCGCAAGAAGATGCCTCAGCTCTACAGCGAGGATCCGGTCGAGGCCATCCAACGCTGCATTTACTTCAATCCCTTCTGGGAGGAGAACGTCGCCGAGCTCGCGAAGTTGGTGCCGATCGATCACCTGTTCTTCGGCTCGGACTACCCGCATCCCGAGGGCTTGGCCGACCCGCTGAGCTACCCCGAACGTCACCCGGAGCTGAGCGACGCCGAGATCGCCATGGTGATGGGCGGCACCCTGTCGAACATGATGCGGATAGACGCCTGAGATGTCGACTGACCACGGTGCAGGATCGGTCACCAAACAGCGCGAGGATGGCTCCCCGATGGAGTTCGACCCTTACTCCGACAGTTTTTTCGACGATCCGTACGACACCTATCGCTGGATGCGCGACGAGGCGCCGGTGTACTACAGCGAGCGGTGGGATTTCTATGCCCTGACCCGGAATGAGGATGTCGTTGCCGCCCACCGCGACTGGGAGACATTCAGCAGCGCCTACGGCGTCACCCTGGACGCACTGTCGATGCGCCACAGGTTCGACGAACTCAAGATGTTGATCCTCATGGATCCCCCCGAACACGAACTGCTCCGCAAGCTGGTCCGCCAGGTCTTCACCAAGGCGGCGATCGCCAACCTGGAGCCGCTAGTGACCGACGTCGTCACCTCCTACGCCGACGCCCTCAGTGGCAGAGACGATTTCGACATCGTGGCCGACTTCGCGGCGCTGTTCCCGGTTGAAATCATCTCCTCAATGCTCGGCGTCCCCCCGGGAGAGCGCCAGCAGATCCGGCATTGGACCGACGGGTTCCTGCACCGTGAGCCGAACAACCCCTTCGCTACCGAAAGCGGCGTCGCCGACTCGATGGCGATGAACGCTTACTTCCTGGCCCTGTCCAAGGAGAAGCGCCGCCAGCCCGACGACCTGATCATTAGCAGGCTGGTGGACGCGACCTACGAGGACGAGACCGGGGTGACGCACCGGCTCACCGACGAGGACATCGCCACGTTCGCGGTGCTGATCGCGGCGGCGGGCAGCGAAACAGTCACCAAGCTAATTGGCAACGGCACCATGGCTTTTCACCACAATCCCGATCAGTGGGAGTTGGTGCTCGCCGATCCCGGCCTAGTCCCCGGCGCGATCGAGGAGATGCTGCGACTCAACCCGCCCTCGCAGTATCAGGGCCGGTTCGCCACCCGTGATGTGGTACTCGACGGCGGCACCATCCCCGCCGGATCTCCGACGCTGCTTGTTACCGGGGCTGCGACCCGCGACCCGCGGGCCTACGACCAGCCCGACGCGTTCGACATCAGGCGGGGCGGCTCCACCACCCTGGCTTTCGGATATGGCGCGCACAGCTGTCTGGGCTCTTGGTTGGCGCGGCTCGAGACTCGGGTGGCCTTGCACGCGATCCGCGAGCGCTGGCCGCGGTTCACCGTGGATACCGAAGGGTTGCGGCGGGTGACAATGTCCAACGTAGCCGGCTACTCGCATATCCCGGTGCACGTCGCCTGATGGCCGCGGCGCAGACCGCCTCGGATGCATTCCTTGGGCTGCCGGGCAGTGTCCCCGAGTTGCTGTCACGGCGGCGCGCCGAGCCTGATGGCGAGTTCCTGGTCACCGACTCCGAGCGGCTCACTTTCGCTGAGGCCGACGCGCAGTCCAGGGCACTCGCCGATGCGCTGTTGGCATCGGGCGTGGGCAAGGGAACCCGCGTCGGCATCCTGTTCCCCAACTGCGCCCAGTGGCTCATCGCCTGGTTGGCCGCGGCACGCATCGGCGCGCTCACCGTCCCGTTGTCGACCTTTGCCCCGGGCGCCGAACTCGCTCGGCTGTTGCGCCACACCGACACCCAGGTGCTATTGATGGGCCGGTCGATCGCCGGCCACGATCTCGTTGCCCGAGTAGCCGATGCGTTACCGGGCTTGGCCGACGGTGAAGGGGCGATCGCGCTCGAGGCTGTCCCCTATCTGCGGCGGGTGCACGTGTGGCCCGACTGTGACCGAGCCTGGGCAACCCCGTGGCCTGGTAACGCGGCTCCGGTCGCGCCCTTGACCGGCTCCGTCGAGCAAGAGGTTGGGCCTGCCGATGAGCTCGTGCTGGTGACGACGTCTGGGACCACGGCGCTACCGAAGTCCGTCGCACACACCCACGGCAGCCTGGTGCGCCACGCGGCCATCCTGGCCCGCCACCGCGGGGTCACCGCCGCCGACCGCATCTACTCCCCAATGCCGTTCTTCTGGGTGGGCGGACTGACCATGGTGGTGTTGCAGGCGCTGTCCACCGGAGCCGCGATCCTGGCTCAAGACGTGTTCGACGCAGGCGCCACGCTTGCCCTGCTGGAACGGGAGCGAGCCACCTTCATCTCCTGCTGGGCACAAGCCAGCCAGGCCATGGCCGACCACCCCGATTTCGCCAAGCGCGACCTGTCCACCGTCCGGGGCGGCACCATGCTGCAGGCGCTCCCGCCCGACCGTCGACCCAGCGAACCCGAGCTGACCCCAAACCTGCTCGGCATGACCGAGACCGGCGGCCCGCACACCATGGTCGAGGTGCCCGACACCCCGCTTCCCCCGGAACGGCGCGGTTCCTTCGGAATCCCGTTGCCCGGGGTTGTGCAGCACCGGATCGTTGATACCGCGGGTCTTCCAGTGCCGCAGGGTCAGGAGGGCCAGATCCAGGTGCGCGGCCAGATCCTGATGAACGCGATCTACAAACAGGAACGCCACGAGGTGTTCACCGCCGACGGCTGGTATGACACCGGGGACCGCGGCTGGTTCGACGACGCCGGGCATCTGCACTTCACCGGTCGCGCCAGCGCCCTGATCAAAACGGCCGGATCCAATGTCTCACCGGCAGAGGTCGAATCGGTTCTGGACGCCATGCCCGGCGTGCTGCACAGCTTCGTGGTCGCCCTGCCTCACCCCGTCCGTGGCGAAGTCGTCGGAGCCGCCGTCGTGCCGGCGCACGGCGCCCAGCTGTCCATCGATGCCGTCACAGCGCACGCCCGCGCCAACCTCTCCGGGTTCAAGGTGCCGACCGTGATCGCGGTCCTTGCCGAGAGCGAGTTACCGATGCTGCCCACCGGCAAGCTCGACCGCCAGGGCCTTGTCGGGCTGTTGGGCGGTGGGTCAGTTTGATAGTCGGTTTCGCGGGCGACCACCCCTGGCAGCCCCGGCGGATTCTGCCAACCGGCCAGCAAGCGACCAGCGGGCGGTTACCCATCTATAGCTGGATGCGTGTGGGCATGCGTTCCATCTATGCCGCTGCGGCGGTCGGCATAGCCATCGCCGTCCTGCTCACCGCCCTGGTTGTGCTGATAGGGGCGTCGTCTGCGCACGCTGACACTGGCATTAATGGTTACGTTCAATGCCTAGGAGGCGACGCGAAGCCCCCACCGCCGGGGGTAAGTGTAGAAGATTGGTTTCCCAGCATTCATGTGATCGCAACGGATCTCAATTCGGGCGTTCCCCCGGACGAAATAGCTCTGAGGTTGGTGGATATGGGAGTCAAGCCGAACGATGCCGCTAGGCGGGTTCAGTGTTTTGTAGCCAACCAACCGCAAGGAGAAGGGCATTGACGCCGTCAAGAGTGCCGCTATCGACGCCGAGTTCGTCGACCTGACAGAAGCCCGTTCGACACGCCCCAGCCGGCGTCGATCGACCAAGCCCGCCAGCCTGCCAACGACACCTGGCGGTGGCGGGCACTCGCTACCGGATAATGCGTTGTGGCTCTTAGGTCCAGCGCTTCTGTGACTTCCCTGAAGCAACCCGCCCGGGCGCCACTCCGATTTCTGGTCCAGTTGACGCCAGGCTCGGCACGTCGAGTTTAAAGCTTGCGGTTTTCGGACTTGATCATCCAGGCGAGCTTCTCCAGTGAGTCGACGATCTCGTGAAGCAGATCGCTCGTGCTGGGGTCGTCGGCGTCGACTGCGTCGTGCACGTTACGGATGGTGTCGACGGTAGCGTACGTCCGTGCGGTCACCAGATCGACGACCTCGCCGGTGGCGACCTCGTTGGCCGGGAACTGCGGCAGGCTCGTCGTCGCCGCGACCGTGTCGGACCGTCCGTCTGGAACGGCGTCGAGGGCCCGCATCCGCTCGGCGATGGTGTCGCTGGCCTCACGAGCGGCGTCAACGAGCTCGTCGAGCTGCAGGTGCAGGTCGCGGAAGTTTGAGCCAATGACGTTCCAATGCGCTTGCTTACCTTGGAGGTTCAGCTCAATGAGGTCAACGAGCACGCGTTGCAGATTGACGGCCAGCGTTGGGGACGCCGTGAAGTTCCGGATGTCGTCGTCGAAACGACGGTTGCCACGCCTTTCGGCCACGGGGGCTGCGGTCATAGTTGACCCTCCTTCTAGGTTACTTTGCTTGCGCTAGCAAGTTTATGCTTGCTAGCGCAAACAAACAAGGTCGATGACGGAGGCGATCGGTGGCATCGCTCACAGACGACGAAGCGGGCGCGGCGTGGAAGCAGGCCGGACGCAGCGGCCCGGCCAGCAGTCTCGACTCCGACGATCATTCAGGTCGAGATGTATCGCCCCACCGGGGTGTCTGGTGATGGTTGACCGGGAACTCCGTGAGGGTCTCCGCTAGCGGCGGCCGCGATGCGTTCGAAGGCATCGCCGATGGCTTTGAGGTCCACTCCGTCGAGGTGGTCGAATAGGTGGCGGCGCAGGCTGACAACGTGGGTGGGGACGGCTTGCTCCAATCGGCTTAGTCCGGCCTCGGTAAGTACTGCGTTACAAGCGCGCGCATCCCGGGATGACTGCTCACGGCGAACCAACCCCTCGGCCTCCATCCGCCCGACGGTACGGCTGATCGCGCTCAACGACTGCTGGCATTGCCGAGCCAGTTCGCTGAGCCCTAACGTACGGTCGGAAGCCTCGGACAAAAACATCAACGCGACGAATTCGGCGTGCGACATGCGATGCTCGCGCTGCAGGTCAGCATCGAGTTGCTTCATCATGGTCACAAAACCGGGGTGCAGCGCGCGAATCACCTTGATTTCACCCACGCTAAGCGCGGTCACCTTGTCGGCCTTCGTACTTCGTGCTCGCTTCCCGCCCGTCTTAACAGCTGCCATGAGTCCAACATACGTAGTATCTGTTCGCGCGAACAAGTAAAGCGTATTTGCTTCGACCAGGCCCGGCTGGTTACGGTCGGCGTGCCGACTCCGGGCCCGCCTAGACGACGCACGCGTCAGCCGGCGGCCGATCCTGGCAGCAGGATGGCGACCAATCCGTCGGCATGAGCCCGAATCCACTTGGGGCTGTGGGATCCTGCCCGGTGAGAAGGCGAACTTCGGGCGCACTGACGTACGACTGACATCGGCTCACTTGCTGCGGCCCGCGGCCTTCATCCGTTCCAGGTCGGCCATCACGACGGTCTGCCCGTTAGTCGCGGCCAGCGCCCGGGTGTGGCCGAGATGATGCATGTCAAAACATGAGGCGATCGCCGTCGAGAAGCCCATGGTGTCCATAGTCTGATTGACCGCCCGCTTGGCCAGTCGCAGGGCCCACGGATCGGTCTGAGCGACGCGATGAGCGAGATCCATTGTGGCGGAACGCAAGTCCTCCAGCGGTACGACGTGGTTGACCATCCCGCAGCGCAGCGCCTCTTCGGCCGTCACCGAACCGGCGGTGAACAGCATTTCCTTGGCTTTGCGGGGACCGAGTTCCCAAGTGTGAGCGTGGTATTCGACGCCCATGATGCCCAGCAGACCGACCGGGTCGGAGAACCGCGCGTTATCCGCGGCGACGATGAGATCGCACGGCCAGCAGAGCATCAATCCGGCCGCAATGCACTTGCCCTGCACCGCGGCGATGGAGGGCTTGGGGATGTCGCGCCAGCGCGTCGCGTACTCGAGGTAGCCGCGGGTCTCCCAGTCGTAGTAGGTGTCCGCGAGCAGCTTGCCGTCGGTGCGCTGCGGACTCAGGTTGCGCCCATCGGCGGATGGATCGGTGCCCGACATGTCGTGCCCGGCGGAGAAGTGCTTACCGGTGGTCTGGAAAACGATGACCCGAACCTCGGGTTCCCCGTCGGCACGCCGCCAAGCTTCGTCGAGATCCTTGAGGATTCCCGGGGTTTGGGCATTGGCGGCCTCGGGGCGGTCCAGGGTGATCACCGCGACCCGGTCATCGACCTCATAGCGGACGAAGTGTTGAGCTGTCATGGCTGCATTCCTGTCGGTGGGGTCCGCACGACGCTTTCCTGCGCGAACGATGCGACATGAGTTCCGGATTCGGTGTAGACGTCTCCGGTGCCGAAGCCGCGGCCACCAGCCAATCGCACGCCATGGATCTGCCCCGCAGCCACCGCGCGACGTCCAACGGTTGGTGAAACCAGACCGAATGGGTCACGACACCGGTTTGGACGCTGACGTCGGCATCGCGCTGGCTGGCCCACGCCACCGCACGCCGATGGCCCAATGACCGACCGTCGTGGGTTTGTTCGAGGTCCAGGTGCAACGGGCCGGCGGCGCGTCCGGCGCGCGGGAACGCGATCTGCAGTGACTTCACCGCTTTGGCCGATCCCGGTGGTGCGGCGGCAACGATGAGCTGTGCCATAGTTTGTCCGCCGAAGATCCGCTCTGCGCTCGGATCCGGCACCGGCAACACGGTGCGGCCCTCGATGCCGTCGCAGAGGGTGAGCATGGCGCGAAATTGATCGAGATTCATCCCAGCCTTTCCTCGGTGCTCGTGGTTGCGATCAGCTCGAACTTCTTGACCTTCCCCGAAGAGGTCGTCGGCAAGGCGTCGACGAAATGCCAAGCGACGGGGGTCTTTTGGCGGGCCAGTCCGGTGGCGTGCAGATAACGGCACAGGTCTTCGGCTGTCACCTGGCCTGGGTGGTCGAACACGACGAACGCCACGGGCACTTCGCCGAACCTTGCGTCGGGTCCGGGTACCACGGCGGCGTGGCGCACCGCCGGGTGTTTGACGAGCAGGTCTTCGATGTCGCGGGCCGAGAACTTCTCGCCGCCGCGGTTGATCACGTCTTTGACCCGCCCGGTGATGGTGACGAAGCCGGCGCCGTCGACGAGACCGACATCCCCGGTGCTGAACCATCCCGCGTCGTCGAGGGCCGCCCGGTTGGCGTCAGGATCGAGGTAGCCGAGCATCTGCTCGGGCCCGCGCACCAGCAGTTCGCCCGGGCAGCCTGCGGCCAGCGGCTCGCCGTCCGTCCCGACGACCCGGACCTGCACCCCCGGGGCGATCGCGCCGTCGGTCCCCGCGCGCAGGTCGAACGGATACGCGCGGTTCATCACCGTCACGGTCGGAAGTTCGGTCATGCCGTACACCCGGGCGGCCGGAATCCCCTGCTCTTCACTGTGTTCCATGACCGCGCGCGGCACCGCCGCCCCGCCGCAGGCGAAAATCCGCAGCGGCAGGTGCACGCGGGCGGCGCGAGCGGCGTCGGTCAATTCCTGCAGGAAAACCGTTGCCCCGGCCGAATACGTCACCCGGTGGCGCATGATGTCGGCCACCGCGACGTCAGGTTCCCAACGGTCGGCCAGCACCGCGGAGGCGCCGACCAGCAACGGGATGGTCATTGCGTTGAGCACGCCCGTGATGTGCTGCAGCGGGGCGGCCATGTAGGCGACGTCCTCCCAGGACAGGCCCCACGCATCAACGAGCTGGCGGGTTTCGGCCAGCAACGTGCGCGACGAGTGCACCGCGGCCTTAGCACCCGACGTCGTGCCCGAAGTGAAGAGGATCAGGCACGGATCATCGGGTCCGACCGTGGCGGATTTCTGGCGGCGCCCGTGCGAGACGACCGCGTCGAACGGCGCCCAGCCCGGCCGGGTCCCCCGCAGCACGAGGCGGGCAACGTCGCCGAGACCGGTTGCCGCAAGGAGGTCGTCGAACGCGTCGGCGTGGGCGAATCCACGAAACGCCTCGGCGGTCACCACAGCGGCCGGCCGCACCTGCTCGATGACCTGGCGCAGCTCGTGTTCCCGGTAGAACGGGGCGACCGGGCAGCTCACCGCCCCGGCATGCCAGACCGCCAGGCCCAGCACGTGAGCTTCCCACCAGTTCGGCGTCTGCCAGCAGACGACGTCGCCAGACCCGATGCCCGCCCCGGTCAGCCACGCGGCAGCACGTTCCACCACCTCGAGCAGCTCCTGGTAAGTCAGCTGATGGCCGCCTTCGGCGAGGGCCGGCTGTGAGCCCCACTGACGGGCGGCGCGGACGACCGACGCAGAAATCGTCTGGTCGCTGATGTAGCCGAAGCGGCGGTATTCGGCGAGGCGGCCCGGGGCCACCGGCGGCGCCACGATGTCACTCGCGGTGAGTCGAGTTCGGTTCACCTTATCCACCCATGCTCATTCCGCCGTCGACGGTCAGGACGGCGCCGGTGACATAGGAGGCGAGGTCGTCGAGCAGAAACGCGACGGCGTGCGCCAGCTCCTCGGGACGGCCCCAGCGCCCGACCGGGATCATCGACGTCACCGCATCCCGGTCGGTGTATGCCAGCTCGGCCGACAGATCGGTGTCGAAGCTGCCGGGTATCACGCAATTCACGGTGATGCCCTTGCGCGCGACCGCCCGAGCACACGATCTGGTCAGCCCGACGATGCCGCCCTTGGCAGCGCCGTAGGCGATCTGCACCGGGCTGCCCAGCAGTGCCGTGACCGAGCCGATGTTGACCACTCGCCCGAAACGCTGCTGGGTCATGTGCGCCAGCGCGGCCTGGCTGAGGAAAAACGCCGCAGACAGGTTGACCGCGAGCTGGCGTTGCCAGTCCTCGGAGCTGACCTCGCTGAGCCGTTGCTCGTTGACCATCCCGGCGTTGTTGACCAAGTAGTCCAGCCGGCCGTGCTGCTCGAGAACGTCGGCAACCAGCCGCTGGCAGCATGTCGGCTCCCCTACATCGGCCTGATGCAGACTCACCGTGGCCCCGCACCGCGAAGCCTCCTCGCGCACGGCGTGTGCGGCGACGTCGTCGCGGGCGTACGCCGCGGCCACCGCGACACCGGCATGCGTCAGCCGGTCGGTGATGGCACGACCTATCCCCCGGGTGCCGCCCGTGACCAATGCGACGCGAGCCATTACGGGATCCTCGCGTTCTTGGCTGCCGCGCGTGCGCTCAGCCGCTCGAGCAGCACGCGATGCTCCTCGGTGTCAAAGCACTCGCTTTCCGCGCGGGCGCAATGTGGCAGTAACGCGGCAACCCGGTCGATGTGGAAATTCAGCAGCTGGCGCGTCTGCCGGACGGCCTGCGGCGGGAGCGCGGCGAGGCGATCGGCCAGCCGCAACGCCTCCTCCAGCACGTCGGTTGCGGGTACCGCCCGGTTCGCCAGCCCCAGGCGATGTGCTTCGGCGCCGCTGACCCGGTCGCCCAGGAGCAGATGTTCCTTGGCGGCGGACAGGCTCGTGAGCAACGGCCACAGCAGCAACCCGCCGGCGCCGTCGAGCAGCCCTAGCGAAACCCGCGGATCACTGAGGAAGGAGTCTTCGGCCATCACGACCAGGTCGCACAGCAGCGCCACCGTGACGCCGGCACCGACTGCAGCGCCGTTGACGGCGGCGACGGTGGGAAACGGCAGGCGCGTCATTGCCCAGAACAGCTCTTGGTGGGCGGCGAGCACGGTGTCGCGCAGAGAGCGGTCATCGCGCATGGCACGGATGGTCTTGAAGTCCCCGCCGGCGCTGAATGCGCTGCCCTCGCCGGTCAGCACCATCGCGCGCACGTCTGAGTCATCACGCAGCGCTAGGACGGCCCCGAGCAGTGCATCGGTGATCTCGGCGTCCAGGGCGTTGGCCTTTTCCGGCCGGGACAACGTCACGCACGCCACCGACCCGAGACGGTCGACGATGACGGCCGGATGTGTTTCCGTGCACGACGGATCGCCGCCGCTCACAGCTCTACCAACCGGGGAATCGTCCCGGCCGAAATCAAACGGGCACCGATCACCGAGGGCAGTTCGCTGGCCGAGCCCAGCACCGAATCCAGCACCAGCGCACGGGCCAAGAAGCGGTGGAAGGGATGCTCGGCAGTGAAGCCGATGCCGGCCAGGACTTGCTGGCACTGGGTGGCGGCGATGCGGGCCGCACGCCCCGCCAACGACTTCGCCAGCAGACCCGCTAAAACGGCATCATCGGCATCCCAGGCCGACGCGAGGGCCGCGGCGGCGCCCGCACGAGCGACGTGTGCGTCGGCCAGCCGGGTGCTTACCGCCTGAAAGGAGCCGATAGGCCGGCCGAATTGCACTCTGCTGCAGGCGTGGTCGACGGCAAGGTCGATCATCCGCCCGACCGCCCCGATGATCTGGTAGCCCAGCGCCACCCGGCCTGCCGTCGCCACTGCATCCCAGGCTGCAACGGCCTGTTTCCCAGCCAGGACCACCTCGGACAGCACGTCAACGCCGCTGACTTCGATCATCTGCAATGCCGGATCAAGACCATCGATCCGCCGCGTCGAGACCCCCGACGACTCCTGCAGGTCAATCCAGACCAGCTCACCGCGGATCGCGATCGGCGCCAGATACCTCAACACCGGCCGCGCTCCGATGACCAGGCCGCGCACCGCCAGCAGTTCGCCGTCAGCCGCGCCGACCAGATCGGCGCCGATGCCGGGTAGGACAACGTTGTATGCCGTCGCCGCGGCCGGCAGATGTTCGGCCAACGGTCGCAGCAGCACATCCTGCAGCGACGTCGACATCGATCCGGCGCCACCGAGCGCGGTGAACAGCGCCGACACCGCATCCCGGGGCGCCTCGGCGAGCAAGTCGGCGAACCCGAACGCATCGAGTGCCTGCGCAAGCTCGGTCCCGTCGAGTTCCTCCGCCAGTCCACGGATGGTCGTCGCCATCAGTTCCCGCTCGGCGGCATCGATGGTGTGAGGCCGCATCACGCGCTTCTCGGCAATCCGAGCAGCCGCGTAGCCACGATATCTTTCTGTATTTCACTGGTGCCCCCGTAGATGGTGGCAGCGCGCGAGTACGCCCACTCGCGGCGCCACGCCCGGCTACGCGCGGTGTCATCGGTTTCCATCTCGCCGCGCAGGAGCTCGCGCGCCGCGTCGAACACGGCCTGATCAGCGGCAGCGATCATGATCTTGTCCACCGAGGCTTCCGGTCCTGGCATATCACCCGCAGCGATGCGGTCCTGTGTGTTCTTCGAGGTGGCGCGAAAAGCCCACAACAGCTGGTAGGCCTCGCCAAGGGTCGACGTGGACTCACCGTCGGGTGTGGCGTCAAGGAGCAGACCGAGGTGGTGGGAGAGCCAGGCGCCGCGCTGCCAGAAAATCGGGCCGCGTTCACAGGACAAAATGAACTGTGCGACCCGCCAGCCGGCGTCGAGCTCACCGAGCAGACGCTGCGCGGGGACTTCGACGTCGACGAACGACGTCGAGCAGAATTCGTCGACACCGGCCATCGTCTCCAGCGGGCTCGCGGTCACGCCCGGTGTGTCCATATCCACCAGAAAAGCGCTGATACCCCGAGACCCGGCGCCACCGGTCCTGGCCAACACAATGCACCGCGTGGCGTGATGAGCCCAGCTGGTCCACAGCTTCTCGCCGTTGATGATCCAGCCGGCACCGCTCGTGCGCGCGGTGGTCCGCATCGATCCCAGGTCGCTGCCCGCGTCGGGCTCGGAGAACCCCTGACACCAGAATTCGTCGCCCCGCAATAGCCGCGGGAAGATCTCCTCGACCAGGTCGGGCCGGCCGAACTCGGCCACCGCCGGCCCGAGCACTTCGTGCATCGACCAGGACGTGGTGTGCACCAGCGCTCGGCTGGTGAGCTCCTCGCCCAGGACGGCGCGCAGCATCGGCGAGCCCCCCAGGCCACCGATCCGAGTCGGCCAGCCCCAGCGCATCCAGCCGGCGTCGAACAGCAGTCGCTGCACTTGACGTTGGTGGTGCAGCTGGGCGTCAACACTTTGGTCTTCGATCGCGGGGACCAACGGCTCTCCGACCTCGTCGATCCAGGCCCGCACGCCGGCGCGAAATTCGCGCACCTCCACTACAGCTCTCCGTTCTCAGGACTCGATGAACCCAGAGGCGACATAGGCCTCACGGATCGGCTGCCTCAGGTCGTCGGGGAACGCGGTTTGCGGCGGCCGGGCCGGGTGGTCACCGACGGGGAGGCCGAGCAACGAAGCGCCGAATTTGAACCCGGCTCCCCAATGCGTGAACATTCCGGGGCGGGCGGGATGGGACTGATAGCGGCGGCTCGCCTCGCGCATGGCGGTCAGACCGGTCTCGGCCGCAAAGGTATCGGCACGCTCGAAATCGCCTAGCATCAGCAGTGCGCGCCACTCGCTGAACAGCAGTGCACCCGGCTTCTCGTAGAGGTAGAGCGCCGAACCCAGCGCTCCGGGGTGGGGTATCCCTAACCGGATCCCGGCCTCATCGGCCGCTTCCCACAACACCATCTCCGGGGCCAGCTTGTGAATCGCAAGGCTGTGCTCCGCATCGAGCAGCCCGTTCTTCAGTCCGCAGAGAGCGGGGATCTCACGGTAGAGCTCGACACATTCCTCGGGGGTTAACACCAGCCCTGTCGAGTGAGAGTTGAAAAAGCCCAGCGGCATATCGGTGCGATCAGCGACATAGCGCAGATATTCGAGCACCCCGGGCTTCCCCGAGCACTCGAAATACGGCGTCAGGATGTAGCAGATGTCGGCGCCCAGCTCTTGGGCGTTCAGCGTGAGCTCGACGGCCTGCTTGGCAGTGTCGGTACTCGACATCACCTGCACCAGCGCGCCGGGTTTGACCCGTCGAGCCTCCTCGATCGCGACCCGGACTACTTCTTTGAGTTCGTCGGTGGTCAGTGACCAGAATTCGGCGATACCGCCGGTCAGCCAAATACCGTCCTGGTCCAGGTCGACCAGGCAATGCCGCACCAGCGCGCGCAGTGCCCCGTAGTCGATTTCGTCGCCGTCGAGACCGCAGAACGGAGTGTAGAGCGAGCTGCAATTGCCCCACAGGTGCTCCGACGCCCAGTCCTTCGCCTCTTTGCCGGTGACACCTGTGACCACAACCGACTCCTTCTGCATTTTGCCGGACGCGAGTTCCGGGCCAGGTGATGACTATCACGTACGCGTCATGGTAGAACCATATGTGCATTGCATGCAAGGAACAAGTGCATGCTCGATGCACCCTGATCCGCGTATTTCGATAGCGCGGCAACCGGCCAGCATGAGGAGCGTGATGTCGCAGAGCATGGAGGGCCGAGTCGCCGTGATTGCCGGCTCATCGATGGGCGTCGGCCGGGCCACCGCCATTCGCCTCGCGCAGGACGGCGCGACGGTCGTGCTGCTGGCCCGCCGTAAATTGCTGCTCGACGAGGTCGTCGAGATAATCGGGCCCAGTGCCGTTCCGATCGTCACCGACATCACCAACAGCCACGATGTGCAGGCCGCCTTCGAACAGATCGCGACGCAGTTCGGCCGTATTGACGTCCTGATCAATTCCGCGGGTGCCAGCCGGATCCGGCTGATCGAAGAAGCCAGCGACGAAGATATCGCCGTGACCGTCAATACCAACCTGGTGGCACCCATCTACACGACGCGTTCTGCCATTCCGCTACTGCGCGCGGCCGGCGGCGGCGACATCATGAACATCTCCTCGGAGATCACCCTCGACGACATGCCGATGATGACCCTTTACGCCGCCACCAAACGTGGCCTCAACGGTTTCACTGGAGCCATGAGCAAGGAGCTACGCCGAGACGGCATCCGGGTGACCCTGGTCGTACTCGGCGCGGTCGGAGATACCGGAATCCACGAGAACTTCGGGCCGGGCGACCTCGAAAAGGCCTGGCCGCTGTGGGAAGCCGACGGCTACCTCACCCGGATGAGTGGTACCCACCTCCTCACCTCGGCCATCGTCGCCGACGTGTTGCACGACGTCATCACCAGGCCCCGCGAAGTGATGATGGACGTGATCCACGTCCGTCCGGCCAGCAGCTGAGCCCCTCTCCAGGATGAAGCCGAAACCGCAAAGGAGACAAAGTGATTCGACCGATGGACGGCGTCCGGGTACTGGAGGTGGCACAGTTCACCTTCGTCCCGTCCGCGGGTGCGGTCTTGGCCGACTGGGGTGCCGACGTCATCAAGGTCGAGCACGCAGAAAAGGGTGATGCCCAGCGCGGCCTGAGCGCCGTGATGGGCATGGCGGTCGGCAGCGGGTCGTTCGCACCCTTGATGGAACACCCTAATCGGGGCAAGCGCAGCATCGGCCTCGCGCTGGAGCAGCCCCAAGCGCTGCAGGTCCTGCACGAGCTGATCCGCACCAGTGACGTGTTCTTGACGAACTTCCTGCCCGCCGCGCGACGGCGGCTGGGCATCGAACTCGACGATGTCCGCAAGATCAACCCGGACATCATCTACGTCCGCGGATCCGGTTTCGGCGCCAACGGCCCTGACAGCGAGAAGGGCGGCTACGACAGCACCGCCTTCTGGGCTCGGGCCGGTGGCGCGGTGGGGGCCGCGCCTGCAGAGTTCGATGGCATTCCCAAGATGCCTGCCGGTGCCTACGGTGATTCGTTGGGCGGAATGACCATCGCCGGAGGCATCGCCGCGGCGCTCCTAGCGCGCGAACGCACCGGCGAAACGTCGGTTGTCGACGTCTCACTGCTGGGCGTGGGTGCCTGGGCCAGCGCTCTCTCCGTAGGTTTGGCGCTTCTCGAGGGCGGCCCACCGGCGCCCCGCGCACCCGGCAACACGGCGCCGACGAACCCGCTGGTGGGCAACTACCGAACCGCCGACAACCGTTGGCTCGTGCTGGCCATGCTCCAACCTGGGCGCTATTGGCCCGAGTTCTGTCGGCACATCGACCGCGAGGACCTCATCCATGACGAGCGATTCGCTAGCACCGAGGCACTCATGGGCAATACGCTGGTAGCGGCCGAGATCGTGCAAGAGGTGCTCGCCGCGCGGCCGCTGGCCGAGTGGGTCTCCCGGTTCGCCGGCATGGAAGGCCAGTGGGCCATCGCGCAGGATCCGTGGGAAGTGGGCCAGGACCCGGCGTTGCGAGCCAACGGAATGATCGCCGAAGTACTCGACATCGACGGCGCTCCGCGGGAACTGGTCGCCAACCCGGTGCAGTTCGACGAGAAGCCCGTACAGCTCAAGCGGGCGCCACAATTCGCCGAGCACACCGATGACATTCTGCGGGCGCTCGGCAAGTCGGACGACGAACTGATCGACCTCAAGGTCAGTGGCGCGGTCACCTGAGAAGTGCCGCCTCGGCTGTTAGGTTGCCGCGCGGAGGATGGCCGCCGAGCAGAAAGCCCACAGGTCATCGACACTGGTTGTCCGCCCACCGGACAACACCGCGGAGTGCGACGTCGCCAGCAGGAGCTCCTGAAGTAGCGCGGCCTGGGTGGCTAACGGCACGTCATCGCGGAGCAAGCCTGCATCGGCAACTTCTTCGAGCAACTCAACGATGAAGGAGTGCAAGGGTTCCAGGGCGTAAGCGAGGTCGTTGGGGCGGGACTCGGCCAGCCGCAGGTGCAGGACACTGAGCCCACGCGCCAGCCGGGCCGGCATCGCGGTGATTTCAGACAGTGCCTCCATCAAGGCCCGCACCCGCTGCACGGGATCCGTGATGCCGTCGCACCGCTCGCGGATCATCGGCATCGCCGTGGTCCGCAGGATCGTCTCGTACACCGCCAACAGCAGGCTGTCTTTGCCATCGAAAAAGGTGTAGAAAGTCCGCTGCGACATGCTGGATTTGTCAACGACGTCCTGGATGGTGAAGTCGCTTTCGTCTCGCTCCCCCAGGAGCTGTATCGCCGCCGACACGAAGCGATCGCTACGTGCCTGGGCTCGCGCGCGGGCGTTGCGCAGCGAGCGATCGACACTGTCCCGCTGCCAACTCGGTACGGGCGCCTCCGCCGGCTGGTGATTTTTCTTTGCCTTCAGCTCAGTTGACCGCGCCATGACGCTCCGCTCTCTCAAGGTCGACTTCGGCCAGGAAGTCGCCGATAACTCCCCTGACCGTATCTGGGCACTTCTGGTGGGCGGAATGCGCCGCGCCCGCTATCTCGACAAACCGGGCCCGCGGATTGACTTGCGCGAATCGCCGACCCTGCTGCTGACGCGTGAGTTCGTCCCGATCCCCTGCCATCAACAGAATCGGGCACGCGATGCCGGCCAACGTCTCCTCGCTCAATTCGGGCCAAGACACGCTGTCCTCGTGTAGCGCGGTGACCAGGTCGCGCCAGTGCTCGGGCCCGTGCACGGCCTCATGCAAGCGTCGTAGCGCAAACGGCCACGTGCGGTGCAGATGCTCCAGCCGAGGAGCGCGGTAGTCGCTGGGGCGTCCCGTCCCGGGAGAAATGAGGATCAAGGATCGGGCCGTTCCCGGGTTCTCCAATTCCAGCGTCAGCGCAATCTCCGCACCATAGGAGAAACCCACGATGTGCGGGCGGCCCAGGTCCAAATACTCGATGAGATACCGCAGGTCGGAGCGGACTGCGGTCCCCGTCGTAGCCGTCGATCGGAATTCCGATCGGCCATGGCCGCGTAGATCGGGCAGGATGCATCGGTACCCCGGCCCCAGGGCCGCGGCCAGGCCAGCCCACTCGAACTCGCCCGTGGCGGTCGCGCCGTGGACGAACAAGACCGGCTGAGGTCCGTCGCCGACCACCGCATAGGCCAACGTCAACCCATCGTGTTGATAGGTGAAGGGACGAGGCGCTCCCAGCTGCCCAGTCATGCACGGCCCTCAACAACCTGCTTCTCGTTCAACGGCACACCACAGGTCCGTTCGGAGACAGATGACCCCCATTGAGCCTCCACTTGTCTCCCTCATGCCCTCGGTTTGAGTGAGCAAATTCTTGCATGACGCCCACCATGTTCTACCAGTGCAAAACGCTCAGGTGCTGTCTCACGAGGTTAACATGCTGAATCAAAGCCAGCCTGCCTATCGCACACGTGATAGTGATTGCAACTCAGCTCCAGGCGATGGATTTGAGTTCGGTGAACTCCTCAATTCCGTGGTGGCCCCATTCCCTGCCAATGCCGCTCTGCTTGAATCCGCCGAAGACACCGGTGATGCCCACCCCATTGGGCTGATCGGCTGACCAGCCAGGGCCGGAGCTGCCCAGAGCCTCGACGTTGACGGTGGGCGGCCCCACCGTCTGCACCGAGACATTTCCGGCCCGGATCTGACGGGCAACGTTGAAGCCGCGCGCGGTGTTGCCCGTGATGACGCCGCCGCCGAGTCCGTAAATCGAATCGTTGGCGATGCGAATCGCCTCCTCTTCAGTCTTGTAGGTGATCACGGTGAGGACCGGACCGAAGATTTCCTCCCGCGCAATCCGCATGTCATTGCGGGCGTTGACGAACAGCGTCGGCTCGTAAAAGAACCCCTTGGCTAAGTGCGCGGGACGCTTGCCGCCGAAGACCAGCTCGGCTCCCTCATCCAGACCGGATTGCACGTATGCCTCGACCCGGGCTCGCTGCCGCTCTCGGATCAACGGGCCGATGAGCGTGTCGGACTCGCGGGGGTCGCCGACCTTCAGAGACGACGCCGACCTCTTGGCGCCGTCGACGTACGCATCGAGCAAGTGCTCGGGCAGCAGCATTCTCGTCTGGATGGCGCAGCCCTGCCCAGCATGGATCATCGAGGTGATAATGCCCATGTTGGCGACGTGGTCTTCAGGGACATCGTCCAAGACGATCGACGCACTTTTACCGCCGAGCTCGAGTTGCAGGCGCTTGACTGTGGGGGCAGCGGCCGCCATGATGGCTCGCCCGGTGGTAGTCGAGCCGGTGAAAGTGACCATGTCGACCAGCGGGTGGGTGGTCATCTCCGCCCCGACCTCGGGGCCACCCGCGATGACGTTGAGCACGCCTGGCGGAAGGTCAGCATCCTGAGCCGCTTTGGCGATCTCGAAGGCGTCAAGCGGCGTCCACTGGTGCGGCTTGAGCACCACGGTGCAGCCGGCCGCCAGAGCCGGCAAGACCTTCACAATGTTGAGGAAAAACGGGAAGTTGAACGGGGTGATCGCGGCCACCACACCGACCGGTTCGCGGACCACAACGTGCCCGGCCATTCCGGTCGGACCCCCGGCCGGCGGAGACACTTCGGTCCACCGCACCGCGAGTTCCATGGCCTCGGCAATCCACTCGGCGATGTCAATCGTGCCGCGCACCTGAATGATGTCGGCGAGAAAGCCGACCGACCCGGACTCGGCCATCACCAGCTTCTTGAGGAAATTATGGCGCTCATCAAGGATGGCGGCGAATCGGCGTAGGACCTTTGCCCGATCTCGCGGCGACGTCCGCGGCCAGGGGCCGTCGTCGAATGCCCGGCGGGCGGCTGCGATCGCCGCGCGGGTGGCCTTGAGGCCCGCTTCCGGGACCGAGCCGATGGCCTCCTCGGTGGCCGGGTCTATGACTTTGATGACCCCGACCGTGTCGTCGGCCGTCCAAGCGCCGTCGATGAACATGTTGTCGTAATCCCAGCGGTCGCTCACCGCGCATTACCTCCAACTCTGAAGAATTTGACGCCCGCTGCATCGCCCAGTCGGGCCTACTGCCGCAGACGTGCCGATGCCAGAAGACGCTAGCAACAGCGTATCCCTATAGGGAGAATATAATGTTCCTCTTTGGACACCTGTTATATCTGTATACCGGTAGTCATCATCTTCGCGGTCAACTTGGTTGGAGGAAACATGGAAGACGTACTGGGATATGCGGGGCGCCATGTGGTGGTTACCGGCGCCGCGTCGGGCATGGGCGCAGCGACGGCAACGATCTTGACCAAGCTAGGGGCACGCGTCACTGCGCTCGACGTGCGGCCTACCGAGGCGTCGGTCGACCGGGCGCTGGAAGTGGACTTGCGTGATCGCACATCGATCGAGCGGGCAGCCGAGTCCATCGACGGGCCCGTCCATGGTTATTTTGGCTGCGCGGGCCTGCCTGGGCCGCCGTTCTCTGGCCTGGACGTGTTGCTGGTCAACTTCGTCGGAGCCCGGCACCTGGTGGACCTGGTCCTGCCCAAGATTCCTGCCGGCGGTGCGATCGCGGTGGTCGCGTCCAATGCCGCCATGGGGTGGCAAAAGGAGCTGGAGCAGCTTATGGAACTGGTGTCCACCGACGGGTTCGATGAGGGCAAGCGGTGGTGTGTGGCTAATGACGAGATGGGAGCGGTCGGTGCATACCCACTTTCCAAGAAGGCGATCAACGCCTGGGTGGCGTCCCGGGCCGCCACGCTGATCACCGATGACATCCGGCTCAACTGCATCAACCCCGGCCCCACCGACACCGCGATGCTGCCCCATTTCGTGGAATTCGCCGGGCAGAACATCATTGACGCCTTCGTCGGGCCGATCCGTCGGCGCTCAACCGCCGAGGAACAGGCGTGGCCTCTGATCTTCCTTAACAGCCCCCGATCGAGCTACATCAACGGCGAAGCATTGGTTACCGATGGCGGATTCTTCGGCGCGGTGCAGTCCGGTCAACTCGACCTCGGCAAGATGTTCGACACCCCAGACATCAGCGCCACCGGAGCTTGACGGCTACTCGACCCTTCCCCGGAGCGCAGCGCCGCACGTCGCCTTGACGAAGCCTGTCCACCACAATCGTGCCCTGGGGCGCCGATGGTTAATGCATACGAACTGTGATTAGCAATGGACCGGATGCGGCCAAAACCTCGGCTCGTCACAGCCAACCAGCGCGGCAGTCCGAGCCTTCACTTCGCATGGTTCGGAGATTATCCCGCGTCGGAGAAGCCCCGATAATGACCAATTACGTCGGATCGATAAGGTCGGCGTCGCGGCCACAGGAGAATAATGCCCGGTTTTGGCCACCGAAGCTCGGAGTTCCAGTCCCCCTTCGACTCTGGTGACGTGGCGTAGCTCGGGAGGCACAGCTCGCCGACGGGGCCCCGTTCTACTAGCTGAGCTCGGGGATGCTGTCGCGGTGGCTCGTTACAGGTACATCCCTGACGACAACTGGGCCCGGTATCGCCCGGTGCCGACTTCGGATAGCAACGTCGCGGTACTGATGCTTCCCTCGTCACCGGGGGCGAGCACGGCACGGCGCACAACTTCACGAAGGTCACTGCCGCTGGTATTTTCAGGCAGCGCGGCTACGACGGTCGCAATGTCAATGGTCTGACCGCCGGGAATCTCGTTGATCAACACCGAGAGGATCCGGGCAGCCTGCGTGCTGTTTGGATAACCGACCTCGACGATGGAGTCGAATCGCCCCGTGCGGATCGCCGCCTTATCCAATGTGGCGGCATCGTTCGTGGACGCCAGTGTCAGGATGCGGGCGTTGGGTTCGATGTCCATTGCCTGCAACAGTTCCGACAGTCCCCCATCACCGGTCGAGCGGTCCCGGCACCAGAGGTCGACGTCCTCCAGGACGAGCAGCACCGGACCGTCGAGGCGCTGCGCCTCCTCGACGACGGCGGTCAGCAGCTCAGCACCCGCCTTGGCCTCGATGTAGATGACGGTGAAGTCGCCGACGACTTCGCTGGCCACGACCGCGCTAATCGCTGACTTGCCGGTGCCGGGTGGTCCGCACAGCAAAACCCCGCGGCGGGACCCCAAGCCGTGCGCGTTGAGCACGCTGTGGCGGTCGCGTACCGCGGTGACACCAAGATCGACCTCGGCCCACACCTCGTCGCCGACGATGACGTTGTGGCGCGTCGCGGTTGCGGGCAGGTCGATGACGTCCAGGCTCAGTCCGCGTTGGTAGGTGGCGCGCACCGCGCGGCCGCGGTACGGGTTGAGTGCGTTGGCGCGTTCGGCGAGCCGATCCAATAGCGCGCAGGCATCTGCTTGCTTATCGGGCGTCACGAAGGCACTCACGTGAGCGGACCGCATGACGTTCTCACGGGTCTCGATGTGGATGATGCATCCGGTGTCGTCGAGCAGCGTCCCGGCGGGAAAGTGCACACGCAGGCAGAGTGGGTGGCGGTAGCGTCGGGCGCCGATCTTGGTCTGCGTCCACGTTGGGGGGTGGGTGGATTCGCCTGGACCGATCTCGCAGTCCGGCCTGTGTTCCTCGATCCATTGCGCCAACGCCAGTGCGGTGGTCAGTCGTGATACCGGATGCAAGGGGCGTTCCTCGTCGAGCAGGTGCCCGCAGTCCGGTACGCCGAGGCAGCGGGCGGTGAATCGTTCAGCGTTCTCGGCACTGTCTTGTTCGGCGACGCCGACCAGCAACTCCCCGAGTGCGCACAGCGCTGATCGCACGTCGCCATTCTGGCTGTCCAGCCAGCCGTTGACGTCGGTGATGGGTCGGCGGACTGGGTCCGCGCTTCGGGTGAGCCCGGCAGGCAGATCGTTCGATCCGCTAGCGTTGCGGTTCATCGCTTTGGGGTGATTCGGCTACAGGACAGCTTGACAGATTCTCACCTGTCTGCCGGGTCGTCAACGGGTTTTCGTGTCGACGGCCGCGTATCGATCTCAGCGCTTCGCCGGTGGCGGTTTGGCACTGAAAACGTGCGTTGGTTGCTGCGGTCACGAGGTGGATAGGCGGGTTCCGCAAGCTGGGCACCAGCTGAGCACGCCGCCCAGCGACGCTTGTATCGAGGGCAGGTTGTCGCGGTGCAGTGTGCATGCTTGGCGGGCGAGATGGACGCGGATGGTATCGATAATGAAGTCTGCCCGCTGAGCTGGGGTGCTGCCGTATCCCTCAACATCGATTGTGCCAGAGGCGATTACATCACCTTCGTCCAGTTCACGCTCGTAGCATTGGCCCGCACCATCACTGTCGTCCTCAGTCAGAGTACGGACGAAGCGACCGCTTGGCCGCAGGTCGAGTTCGATGCGCCACTCGCCGCGGCGTTCACAGAAGTAGAAGCTGTGGCCGTCGACTTCTCCGGTCCACTCTTCGGGGAACCACCCGCCATGGCTGCGCACTATGACATCGCTCTGGCCCGCCAGCCAGGCCTGCAGGTCGGCTTCGGCGGTTTGCGCGTCGGCTTTGATCTGTTGGCCCTCTGGCGATTCCCAGATCGCCGCCAGGCCCTGGCGCCACTTCTGCCACGAGCGGCGGCGATCCTCGGGCGTGCGTGTGCACACGCAATCAAATCCGTAGTCGTGAAAATCACTTTCGGGTAGCCGCGGGTGGCAGCCGCACCGGCATCGCTCGCCGCTGTCGATGTAGCGCCAATCCGTGAGTGCCTTGAGCGCGAGGTCGGCGAGCGTCTCGGGTTGCGGGCAGCGGTGCAGCTCGAATGCCGCCGCCAGGTGGTCGCGGTAGCGGCGGCGCGCCTCGGCGCGAGCATGCTCGAGCTGTTCTCGGTACTCGGCCTCACTCCGGACATGGGCGAAATCGACCATATGCATCTCCGGTTGTCATCCATACCGTCGCGGCTGGCATGAGATCGCCATGGCGTCAGATTGATTTCGAGTTGACCGGTGATCGATATCGACCCGCAGCAAGAGCGACTGCTCGCCGACCGTGGAATCACCCCCTGAGCGCCGTGACCGAAAACCCTTCAACGTCGACCTATTGTGAATAGTGTTTGGCCTCAATGTCTGCTTCATCAACCACCGTTCGGGTAGCCGGAGACCAACTCGCGCTCCATCTAGCACGATCGCCCGGTATTCGGTGAAGGTGGTTGCCCCACTGCTGAATTGGGCGAGCCGTTTCACGGATCGCGCATCAGGATTCCAGCCCTCCAACGTGCTGTAGGCAATGGCTCTGCGGTGCGCGCCTCGCTGGTCGGGTATGAGGTTGTTGGCGGTGTCGAGCCACTCCCGCCAACCATGTGGTGACATGCCCAACCTCCGTCACGCTTGCGCCCGCCCGGGAGCGGCAAGGTGGCCGCGGTGGCGGGTGGACCTGGCCGGCGGCACTGCGGGGCGTCTGATCGGCGGTGAACCGCCCCTTGCGCGGCCGAATCCTCACCCGTTGTCCGACTCTTCAGGTCAGCCAGCAGACCAGGTCCCCATTGCAGAGTGTAGCACTAGTAGGGCAGAACACGTTGTTGTGTTGCATTGGATCGCGCATTTGGCCGCAGACGTCGACACCCGTCTACGTCAACCGGAATGCAGCATTATTTCGTAGGAGGCTTGGAGTGTCGCTTACGCGCTGGTGCCGGTTCGGGTACGACAAGCAGATCAGCGACCGGCGCCTCGAGGGCGTCCGCGAGGTCAAAAAGCTGCGTAAAGCAGGCCACGCCGGCCGAACTCGACATGGATCAGCACATTGCGGGGTACACCCGCGTGCAGCGCGATAGAGCGTCCGCCTGCCCTCCGAGCCCGCGAGTCCTCAGCTCGAGGAAACACTGTTGACAACAAATCTCGACCGAGTTGGTCGAGCGCTCCGACATCAGTCATTTTATGCCCTCGAGCAGCTCTGAAGCGGACACGCCGAGGGCCTTCGCGATATCGAATAGTCTTTCGTGCAGGATGCCGCGGCGGCCGTACTCGAGGTCGATTAACACGTTGCGTGAAACACCGGACCTCAATGCAAGCTCCTCTTGGGTGTAGCCGCGGTCGATGCGCAGGGTCTGTATTCGAGTGCCCACCTGACGGCGCCGTCTCTCCCACACAGCGACCCGTTTGGGGTCGTTTTGACTGGGGCGCGTCGGCACGCATACCAGTACTGCTGCAGATCCCGGAAAAGTCTGCCCTACTAGTAGGTCTAAATTTGCAGTATGGCCGCCCACCGAGCGTGGACCCCCCGGATCTCGGTGCATGTGACGCGTTCACTCACCTCTATACGCGAGTTTGCTCGGATTGGCGGGGGCGAGACTTGACTCTGCACAATTAGGACGCCGGAGCCCGAAATCCCGACATCCCAAACGCGCAGCACGGCAATGGCGAATCAACCCAGAATGCACTACTAGTAGTGCATTCTGGGTTGATGGTCGCCGAGGTGCTTCCACGGGAGGTCGTCCCTCGCGGCGGCGGCGTAGAGCCTTGGCGCGCAGTGCGGACTCTGCCGATCCGGGTGAAACCGTTGCCAGAAGAGAGCCTTGAGTCCTGGCTGGAAGCGTTGGCTAGCCGCACAGACGCGACCTGGGGTCAAATTTTGCGCGCAGTAGATATTTCGGGAGCGCGGGGTAATACGGCCTCGCACTGGGCGGGGCGGGCCAACGTGTCGCTGACACCGGGGCAGGGGGACACCATCAGCTACTGCACCGGCGTCGAACCCTGCCTGCTTCAGGCGATGACTCTGCAACCGTGGATCAACGACACCAGCTGGCAACGTCCGTCTGCAGCCTCACTGCGCATGACTGGTTCGCGGTTCTGTCCCAAGTGCCTTGAGGAGCGCGGTGGCAGATGGCGGGTGTGGTGGCGGTTGCGGTGGGCATTCGTGTGCCCGACGCATGGATCCTTGCTCGCCGACGCGTGCCGCGTCTGCGGCGGTCTGCAGCGCACGGCACCGCCTCGCTTCAACGAGGTACCGAAGCTGGGGTCGTGCACCCGGGGTGTGACCCGATCCGGCGAGGGACCACGGTGCCATGAGCCGTTGTCGGGTGCTCCTGCCATACGCCTCGGGACAGATCCGGCGGTGGTGACCCAATGCGAGCTTCTCCGCGTGCTGCGCGCGGGCTATGCGTTGGGTGGCATCTACGGGTCGTCGCCAGTGCCATCGACGATATTCATGGGAGATCTACACACGCTGGGCAGTTGGATGTTGCGCTACGCGCAGCCCTTTCATGTGGCCGCCCCGATCTCCGATCTGCTCTGGGAGCAGTTCGTGCTCGCAGCAAAGAACGGGTTTGCGCGGCCTTTAGTCACGGGTGGCGGTGCGCGGGTAGCGTGCTCGAACGCCGCCGCCGATGCCGTCACCGCTTGTATGGCGATGCCCGTCCTCCAGGCTGATGACACCGAGATCGCCGCCCAGCGCCTGCAATGGCTGACGACGTCGATGCGCCGGCGTGGATTCTCACCGATGGATTCCCGGAACTGTTGGAACATCGGGCACAGCCCGTCACTTGACGCCCTGCGACGGACGGTGCTTTCGTCGCGCAGTTTGCACCAACATCGGACGACTCGACCATTCCCGGGGACTGGGCCGCAACTCAGCGCCGTGTGATCGGCAGCGTGCAGGCAACCGCCGCTCGCCGACTCTCGACGCGGTAGGTAGTCACGGAGCTGGTCACGCAGAGCGGTAAACGACTCTCATGCACGCTGAGAAGACTGGCGCCGCTTGCGGGGGTCTCGGCAGACCAGGATGCCGTACTTTCTCGCTGCTCGACTCAAAGCGGAAAGAGAGACGCCGACGTCTTGAGCTATAGCGGTGAGGGTGCGCTGCTTGACGACGTGTTCTTCGTACAGCCAGTCCAAGATGTCCGGACCAATTCTGTAGTAGTGACGAATTGGGATGCCATACTTTCGGGCTAGGTCGCCGACCGCCTCACGCCCGACGCCGACCTCGGCCGCGATGGCCGTCAGCGTCATGCCCTCGCGGTTGTACATGCGAAGAAGGTCTGCTTTTGTCAGGCGCGTCTCGGCGGGGTCGTTGCGAATCCGCCGGCGTGTCGTTGGTCGCACAAGCGGAAATTGCTCCAGCAGATACCTCACGACGTCGGCGGAAACCGCCAAATTGCGCGCGATTGCAGCCGTGGTCATTAAGGGATCCTGAGCTAGCTGGTGCACCTGCGTGACAGAAATCGAGTTGAGGTCCGGTCGCGGCAACTCAAGGTCGTTAATTAGGGAGAACGGCGGCGCCCAGGTAAGGGGCTCGCCTATCACGTTGTTGTGCGATAGGTATTGCAGACCGGCACTGTTCAGAGCATCGATCAGGGCGGGTGTGAACATAGCGATCATCTCGGCGCGCACAGCATCGCGGTATTGCGTTGTCGTTTTAAATGGGGCAGCGCTTCGGGGCAGCATACTTATCCGCTCAAAGAGCCATGATCGCGCAATGTCGCCGACCCGGTTTCTCCAGCCGGGTCCGTGATAAGCGTTGTCGTAGATGGCATTCCATTGCTGGGCCGGCAGCAGGTCTCGGTAATCAAGCAGGCGACGTCGTTGGTAGTCGATCGGACTCGGGTTTTCGCGAAGATAGTCGGCCAGCCGCATCATCGTGGCGAGGATGTTTGGCCACAACCGGTGAGGGCGCAGTTCTGCGACCATGTAGGCGAATCTCCTGTCCGTCATCGACAGGCTCAGTCTGCGGGCGGCACTTGGCACCGTTGTCTGATGTCCGTGGCACACGAGCATGATCGAGAGCACTGGGCGGATCACGGAAAGAGTGCCGCGTCCGACGGTCAAGCGAAAAGACCACTCGCGCCAGAACAAGGTGGGGATTGACCGCAACGAGTCGGGGGTCAACGTGCGCGGATAGCGCGGCAAGCACGACGCCGTGCCGTATCGCATCCTATCCAACACCCCGAACGAAGGCTCGAATGCACGGATGTGAACGGCGTCCATCGTTGCAGTCGGGCCGCCGCAGCGAAGAAGCGTCGGTGTGAGCTCTCGTCCCGTTGCCTTCGCCCTTTCTATGAGCGGGCGAAGCCGCGACGCGGCATCTTCTACACTTTCACGTCCAATGACATCGAGGGCCAGCATGATTCCAAGCCCGGTGACCAACGCAGGTGCGCTCGCCGCGAAGGCCCCAGGTGTCGACCAGCGGTCCAGATTCGAACCGTAAGCTGCCGAATGCTCTCGAATATGACTATCTCCACGCATCTCGAGTGACTCTGCGATGTAGTCAAGCTTTGCCATCGACAGCATTCGCGCCGAAAGCAGTCGCACGTCTCGGAGGAAATCAAGGGTCGACGTTGGCATCGCCTGATATATCCCACAGTCGATCACCGACCGCGACAGCAGTCCCGATAGACGGCACTGCGCCAACATGATTGGGTGCTGCCGGGCTAAGTATGGCATCGCAGCATACGCGAGATCGCCGAGGCATCGGCGCTTCTCACCATCTAATTCAATATTCCTTGAACATCGACAGAGGTCCGGAATCTCGTGCGCCCGCAGCCACCACGGCATCACACGCTGAAACATTGCGCATTCGGGGCACACATCGACGAGCAGGCAACTGTGTACCTGGCAGGTGAAGATCCACGGAAGTCGCCACGATAATTGCCAGCGGCCGTTCGAGACGCGAAGACACTGCGGGCAAAATCTCGATCGCACGGACTTCCAGGTCGACCGCACCCGTCCGGTGGATCGATCGACGGTGATCAGATGCCCGTCGTAGTGACCGAGCGTCGAGGCTTCGACCGCAGCTTGCCAGATCCCAGTGGCATGGGCGATTGCTGCGGCTTCGCGGGTGTGAAGGCAGGCCGTGAGGTTCTCTCGAACGAGACCTGGCGGGTCGGCTGGCGTCGGCTCGAGCGCTGCGAGTAGATGGCCCCAAGGAGTTTCGAGCCTTCGCGCAATTGCACCCAACCACGACTCCAGGGCCTCTCCAGGGACCGGAGCAACCCTGATGGGCAGTGTGCGTGGCGGCATCGCTCAGCAGCGCCTGAATCTATGACACACGTGGCGGTCGCGCAGATCGCGCTCGCAGGCGGCGAGTGCGGAATGCTGCAGCGAGTTCTTTCCGCGCCTTTTCGGCCGCACTGTCAATCCTGAACGAGTCCAACATTTTTCGGTTCAATGTTTCAGTGCCGGTTCGAACCGCGCGGGCACATCCGCGCCGGATGAGCTCCATGAGCGATCCGATGTGACCGGTGCTTCGTTCATAGAGATACTCTGACAAATCTTCCACCAGCATGCCCTGATGTTTGGCCCCCAGGACCAGTCGCTGCTCCACGGTGGCTAGGAGCGCGTTCCATTGGCATCGTTCTTTGTCGTTTTGCAGACCGTACGGCCGCATCTCCAACATTGTTGTGCGCCGGGCCGTTTGTTCTAGCACGATGTCGCCGTAGCCTGCTCCCTCGAGGCTGCAGCACAGGTCCTCCATCAATACTCCCCGATCACCGAGCCCAATGCCGATGAACAGCAACGTTACTGGGAACTCGTTGGAGACATACTTGAAATGGTTGCTGATCTCCACTCCACCAGATCGCTGCCAGTGCAGGAAGTGGAGGTCATCGATGATCAGTAGCCTTGTCTCGCAGCTTAGTACGCAATCGAGCGCTTGGCGTCCTAGTTGATCGTTACTTCTGTTTCCGCGACGGTAGCCTGGATGCGCATAAAAGTCGCACAGCGCGGCATTGAAGTCCTTCATGCTGGTATTGCCGCGCATACCTATTCGGCAGACCGGCCAACGCTCGTTCCCGGCGACCGTGAATTCACCATGCCCGCCCAATCTCGCGCTTATGGAACTCCTTCGCGAAGGTTTCCGCCGCCCAGGTCTTGCCTAAGCCGGGGTAGCCGTCTATTGCCACTGCGCCCTTGGCATGATTTCCGTCCTGCGTGCTGCTATCCATGATGTCCCACAGATCTTCATGCAGCATCGCGAGCTGTGGTGTTCTCAACGGGCCAATGTTGTTGTGCCAGTCGGCTCGTCGCTGATTGTAGATGTCGGCTGCTGCATCGCCGAGACGGCGGATCTGGCCTCTCGAGAGCTCTTCGGGCCTGATCCGCCGGGGCGCCTCGACATACTCACGCCATCCCTCCTTGCGCGACAGCGTCAGGTTATCTAAGTTACTGGTCTTTTTCCGGCTCGCCACCCCGGTCGCACTCATACGTCCTCCAATACATCCTCATAGAAGTGACCGTCGTCGATGCGCGGATCGTCGTCGAGTTCGTCGGCCGATCCCGGGTCATCTGGCCCAATCTCCGTCGCGGTCAGTGCACCGAGGATCCTTTTCGCCGTGGGCAGTTCGGGAACGTGCGCCGCTTGCTTGACATCCAGGGCCAGACTGGACTGCTCGCGAGACAAGCGCAGGGCAGCTCGTCGCTCGGCCATGGTGTGTCCTTGACCAAGGTTGCGGCGTTCGAGAAATTCAGACAATGCCAACTTGTCGTCAAAATAACGGTATTTAGCCTTCACCAGTTCACGGCTGAATAACAGCCCGTCCTCGTTCATTGGGCCATCACACAGATCGGCATGGTCCCACATCAACGCGTGCCACCGGCGGGTCGATTTGGAGTCGAAAAAGTAGATGAAGCGCACGTCGTTAGGGTCGACATGAAACGGCCACTGCCCGTGATGTTCTCGGAAGGAACTCTTCTCCCCCGGCCGATATCCCGTCAGTCCAGAACCGCGGTAGATACGGTTGTCGACCTGAACACCGTAATGCTGAATCGTCCGCCATTCCACTTTCAGGAAGTTATAGGCGAAGTCGGGTTCGCGCGGCGCCTCGATATACCCGGCGCGCGAGACGCCATGCTCGAACATTTGCGCCGGGCTCAGTCCCAGTTTCCACAGGCCAACCTCTCCAACACCGTCGTGCGGCTTATTGTGGTAGCAGACGGCTATCCATTCACGAAGTAGTGCCTCCAACTCGTCGATGAAGAAGAAGGCCTCTCGTTCTGGAGCGGCGCCGCGGGAGTACACATCAGGGCCCTTGTAGCCAGGCAGCTCCTGCAAGAACCTTTGACGGACGGTCAGAAAGAACCGCTCCACGGGGCCTTTGTCGTACGCGACACGCACACGTGCGGGTTGGATCGAGATGCCAAGTTGCCGGCAGGTGCTCGCCACTTGCTCTGAGACGTAGATCTTGCCGTGATCAACGACCAGTGTCTCCGGCACGATTGCGGGCGCCGCCGCGAACACGCTTTTGCAGTGAAGCGCTTCGTCTTCGACCAGCACTGATCGTGGCACACCGTGCGGTGGCCACACGGCCTCAGCGGGCCAGTCCGCACCGGCCGGCGCTGGGCGAAATGATTGATAAAGGACTGCAGCGACATCGATCGACTTCGTCGTCGGGCTCAATCGCATACCGGTGATGCACCGCGAGTACCAGTCCATCGACACGGTGAGTTCCACACCTACCCATTTCAGGGTGTGTGGATCCATGGCGTACACGTCAAGCGGTGTGGTGTCCATCAGCAGGTACTCGCCCGGCCGGGAAGGGTGCAACTGTCCGTACGGCCGATCCGGGCGGGCCGCGATGTCACGGATGCGCTTGGTGCTCGGCCGAAACAGTGGTTGGGTCAGCTCAAGCCGTCGCAAGATTCGATACGCCGTAGCTGGTGAGGGCAACCGCACGACACCCTTACCGTAGGTGGCGTTCAATCGTGCTTCGGCGTGGTTGATGATCAGGTCCATCGTCGGCTTCGACAAGTCCGTGTATTCGCGCATGATGTCTGATGCGGTCTGTTCGAATAACGCGAACTTGTTGCTGCCCAGAGCAGAATGAATCGCCTTCGCCGACAGCAATCCGACCTCGCCCTCGGCTTCATAGGCGCTAACCCAGCGCTCGATCGTACGCCGTCCGATGCCCAGCTCGTTCGCCTTGACGGCGAGACGTTTCATCCGCGGATTGGCGCTTTTGTAAGCAGACCGCGGTTCGTGCGGTAGCGCCGTTGCAGCGGAACCGGATCGATAACCCGTCACAACCTCGCGCACGTGTGCTGCGCGATCACGTGCATCGCAGCGCGCTTGCTCGGACACCGCGGCCCATTTAACCGATGGCGGGTATTCGGTGGAGCCGGTGATTTCGATGTCGAGGTCGTCGCTCAAGAGACGGCATCTCTGAGAGGGTCTCACTTCATCGAGCGCGAAACGGTGCACCGTGTCCCGTCGCAGCTCTCTCGCAAGGACCTCCGGCATGCCGGCGACCGGATGCATCTCGATGACTTCCAGGACCTCCCCGTCATAGATGAATTGCGTGCCCACACCTATGCGCACAGCGGCGGGCTTCACGATGCCCACTCAAGCACTGTTGATCGTTCAAGCCGAACATCTAGGTTTACCTCGAGCTCGTGGCGCCACAGCATGCTCAGCAACGCCGAACGGACCAGTGGTCGCGGGTGTCCCTCGATGAGCTTTTCAGCCTCGTCGATGGATCGACCGGCGAGATCTGCCCGCCGACAACGCAATTCAGCTAGAACGTCCTGGTTTATGAGCCACTCGCGCCGATAGCCCGCCAGGAAACGCACGTTGGCGAGGCGCACGGCGACCGGCTCATTCACCACCAAGTAGGACCAGCCCAACGATTCGACGATGTCCTTCGTCCACGCGCACAACCTCACGATCCGTGGATTAGTCACCCTTTCGGAGCGCACGACGTCCACCACAACCGGTCCTTCGTCGCTGTCCCAAAGGTAATCCAAAATGTGGCGCCGTTCCTGCCCGTCGACCTCGGCGGTCAATCGAAAAGGCTGCGCCACAATGCGATGCACAGTCACATCAAAATCCGCCAGGATAAGGTTCGCCAGCTCGAGGCGCGACTCGTAAATGACGTGATCGCGCTCAGTCGCCGACCAATACGTGCCCGAGTAGTGACGCTGCCCGAAATACCAGCGGAACGTGCGCCACGGCGCTGCGCGAAACAATGCTGCCGGCGACACCTCACCAGCCGGCACACACCGTTGCTCCCCGGGACTGCCCCGAGTTCAGTTGACTCGCGGGGTGTGATTTTCAGGCCGCGGTTGCGACTGGTGTGTGGAGCAGTTCGAACTCTATCGGGGTGAGCCTGCCGAGTGCGCGTTGCCGGCGGCGTCGGTGGTAGGTCCGCTCGATCCAGGTCACGATCGCCAGGCGTAGTTCGGCTCGGGTGGACCAGCGTCGCCGGTCGAGCACGTTGCGTTGCAGAAGGGCGAAGAACGACTCCATGGCGGCGTTGTCTCCGCACGCACCGACCCGGCCCATCGATCCGTGTAACCCGTTGTGCGACAGTGCGTGGACGAATTTTCGTGACCGAAATTGGCTGCCCCTGTCGGAATGAACGATCGTCGCGACAGGTGCGCGAAGCGCCACGGCGTGATCCAGGGCGGCCACCGCCAGCGAAGACTTCATTCGCGAGTCGATCGAGTAGCCCACGATCCGGTTGGAGTGGACGTCTTTGATGGCGCAGAGGTAGAGCTTGCCTTCGTCGGTGCGGTGCTCGGTGATATCGGCCAGCCAGACCTGGTTGGCGGCCGGGGCGCCGAACTGACGCTGGACGAGGTCGTCGTGGACCGGTGGTCCGGATCGACGGTTTAGTCCACGTTTCTTGGCGAAGATCGACCAGATGCGCTCCTGGGAACACAGCCGTGCGACGCGGTTCTCACCGGCGGTGATCCCGCGCCCGGGAAGTTCGTCTGCGATGAATCGGTAGCCGAATGCGGGGTCGTCGGCGTGGATGTCGCGGGCGGCGTTGATCAGGTGCGCATCGTCCCAATCTCGCTGCGACAGCGGTGCTTTGCGCCATTTGTAGAACGCCTGGGTAGAGAATCCCAAGACCCGGCAGGTCACCGTAACAGGGATCCCGTCAGCGGCAAGGTCGAGGACCAGCGGGTACATCATTTTGGGTTAGCGTCCCGGGACAGGTAGCCGACCGCGCGGCGCATCACCTCGGCCTCCTGCTCGAGGAGTTTGATCCGCTTGTGCGCCTCGCGCAGCTGCGCGGCTACATCGTCAGCAACGGCAGATGGCGTGCTGGCCCGGTCGCCACCGTCTTGGCGGTCGGCGATCTTGAGCCAGCGGTGCAAGCAGGCTTCCGAGATGCCGAAGTCCTTCGCGATCTGGCGCAGCGGCGCCTCGCCCTTGCGGGCCACAGCGATGACGTCGGCTCGGAACTCGGCAGGAAACGGTTTCGGCACGAGCTGATCCTTCCAGCGAGGACGAATCCTCACAGGTCAGGAGTCAACCAAACTGGGGGCAGTCCCCCCCGCCGCAGACCGATACGCAACGGCCGCGGAACTCAAATCAACCCTGACTGATTCCGACATCACCACACCACGCGGTTAACCGCGACACCCCAGCGTCTCACCTTCTGCGGGTTTTGGCGCGAAAACAGTGTTAATAAGCGCGGTGCACCAACTAGCGCGACTAACTACTTTCTCAACTTCATGACGGATTCGCCAAGCGTTCGCCATTCCTGTGAGAAGTTCGCCATGCAAAATGAGAACCTACAACTGCCCGGCTGGCCGGGCGCTGGGCTCGCCGGGCGGTTGACATATCTCGGCTGCTGTCGTACGAATAAGACATGGCTGCTGTTATGTCTCAGAACGCACCGGTCGCCTTCCAGCTCGCGACCGCCGCCACCTGGTCGAACCCGTGGCCGATGTACCGCGCTCTGCGCGACCACGACCCCGTACACCACGTCGTTCCGGCGAATTCGCCCGAGCATGACTACTACGTGTTGTCGCGGCACGCCGACGTGTGGGCGGCGGCCCGCGACCACGAAACCTTCTCCTCGGCCAAGGGCCTGACCGTCAACTACGACGATCTGGAACTGATTGGCCTGCAAGACAATCCACCGTTCGTGATGCAGGATCCACCGGTGCACACCCAGTTTCGCAAGCTGGTGTCGCGCGGGTTCACGCCGCGACAGGTCGAGGCTGTGGAACCCAAGGTGCGGGAATTCGTCGTCGAGCGCATCGAGGGGTTGCGCGCGGCCGGCGGCGGTGACATCGTCACCGAGCTCTTCAAACCGCTGCCGTCGATGGTGGTCGCGCATTATCTCGGTGTGCCCGAAGAGGACTGGGTGCAGTTCGACGGCTGGACCCAGGCGATCGTCGCGGCCAACACCGCCGAGGGCGGCGTCGCGGGGGCGCTGGAGACCGTCGGTGATGCGGTCGGGTCGATGATGGCCTACTTCACCGGCCTGATCGAACGTCGTCGCACCGACCCCGAGGACGACACGATCTCCCACCTGGTGACCGCGGGGGTGGGCGCCGACGGTGACGTCGCCGGCACGCTGTCGATCCTGGCGTTCACATTCACAATGGTGACCGGCGGCAACGACACCGTCACCGGCATGCTCGGCGGCTCGATGCCGCTGCTGCACGAGCGTCCCGATCAGCGAAAGTTGTTGGTGGACAACCCCGAATTGATCACCGACGCTGTCGAGGAGCTGCTGCGGATGACCTCACCGGTCCAGGGGTTGGCGCGCACGACCACCCGCGAGGTGACGATCGGCGACACCACCATTCCCGCCGGGCGCAGGGCGCTGCTGCTGTACGGGTCGGCCAACCGCGACGAACGCCAATACGGGCCCGACGCGGCCGAACTCGACGTGACCCGGTGCCCGCGCAACATTTTGACGTTCAGCCACGGCGCGCACCACTGCCTGGGCGCCGCCGCGGCCCGGATGCAGTCCCGGGTGGCGCTCACCGAGCTGCTGGCCCGATGCCCCGACTTCGAGGTCGACGAATCAGGGATCGCCTGGGCCGGGGGCAATTACGTGCGGCGGCCGCTGTCGGTGCCGATTCGTGTGGGGTCCTGATGCCGGGAAACGACTGGCTTTCCGCGCGGCGCAGCGAAGCGGCCGCCGACCGGATACTCGACGCGGCCGAGGAACTCTATACCCAACGCGACTCGGATTCGATCGGCATGAACGAAATCGCCAGGGCCGCAGGGTGTTCCCGAGCGACGCTGTACCGGTATTTCGAGAATCGCGAGGCATTGCGCACCGCGTACGTGCACCGCGAGACCCACCGGCTCGGCCGCGCCATCCTTGCGCGCACCGGCGGCATCGAGGACCCGCACGAAAGACTGGTCGCGAGCATCCTGGTCACCTTGCAGATGGTGCGCGAGAGTCCCGCGCTGGCGTCATGGTTTGCCACGACGCGCCCGCCGGTCGGCGGCGAGTTGGCGGGCCAGTCCGACGTGATCGCGGCCCTGGCGGCGGCGTTCCTGAACTCGTTGGGAGCCGATGATCCCGCGGTGGTGGAGCGCCGGGCGCGCTGGGTGGTCCGGGTTATCGTGTCGATGCTGCTGTTCCCGGGCCACGACGAAGCCGACGAGCGGGCGATGATCGAGGAATTCGTCGTGCCGATCGTGGCGCCGGTGTCCGCCCGCGGCTAGGCGCCGCCGGATTCGTCACGCTCCCGGGCCGGAAGCAATGTCCTCAGCGCCCGCCTCCCAGCGACAACGTCGGCTCGGCGCGCTGCGCAATGCGCTTGTCGCTGGGAGGTGGGCAAAGGCGCTAGTCCCGAACCCGCGTGAAACGGTGCAGCAGCCACGCCAACGGGATCGTCAGCGCCAGCGTCGCGACGAACAGATAAAGCATCGGCCCGGTGTAGACGCGCGCGCCCACCACGTAGTCCATCGCGAATTCCATGGTGATCAGGTGGATCAGGAAGATTTCGTAGGAGATGTCCCCCAGCCACACCATGGGGCGGCTGGCCAACAGCCGCGAATACCATCCGTGATCCCCCAGCGCCAAGGGCGCCACCGCCAGTGCGGCGATCACGGCATAAAAACAGGTCTTGAACAACGCCTCGCTCAACGTCGCCGGGGAGGTGGTGGGCGCGCCGGCGATGGGTGTGGACGCGATGAAATAGCTGATGATCGCCAGCGGGATGGCCACAAACCCGTACGCGCGCACGCCCATCTCCTGCAACACGGTGAGCATCATGCCGGCGAGGAACCAGGCCAAATAGGTGGGCAGCCACAGCCGGGCGCCGTCGGGGAACCAGTGGTCGGTGTGCACGAGAACCAGCCACGCCGGGCTGATCAACGCCATCGCCGCCAGGGCGCCCAGGACCAGCTTCGGCTGCCATTGACGCCGGCATATCAACACCAGCAGCAGGTAGGCCAGCAGCGGGAGGATGACGTAGAACGAGGCCTCCACGGCCAGGCTCCACATCTGGGTCAGCCCCTGGTGCAGATACTTGCCCAGGTAGCCGTTGCAGTAGATCTGGGTCAGCGTCAGGTTGCGCGCCAACCCCAGCCACGAGTGCCCGGGGTTGGGCCCCGCCTCGCGGAAGTGGTACAGCACGTAGGCGAACAACACCGTGACGACGTACGCGGGCATGATGCGCCGAACCCGGTGCCACGCATAGCGACTCAGCGACGGCGGCGGGCCGCCGGTTGCGCCGGACTTCACCCACGGGCGGAACAACAGGTAACCGGACAGCACGAAGAAGATCGGCACCCCGATCTCCATCCGGGAACCGACCAGGCCCCAATAGCCGTGGGTGTATTTGCCGGTGGTGTAGGCCGCGTGGGTGCCGACGACGAGCAGCGCGGCGACGGCCCGGACGCCCGTCAGCGAGGCGACGCGGTCGACGCGCGAGGTCTGCTCGAGTCCGCCCTGGGCGTCCTGTTCTTCGGACAGCGTCATTCGCCGTGTTTCCTGCGCGGTTTCCCGCCGTCCCGGCCGCCGCGGGCCTTGGCTGAGGACCTGTCCGGCTGAAGGTTGATCAACACCCCCGAGATGCGGGTCCGCTCAAGCCTTTTGAACGTCGACTTGGGCAACTTGGCCGGCAGTTCCACCAACGAGAAGTCCGGGCCGATCGCGATGTGGCCGAAGTCGCTGCGATGCAGCCCTCCCTCGTTGGCGATGGCGCCCACGATGGCGCCCGGACCGATCTTGTGGCGCTTGCCCACCGCGATGCGATACGTGGCGAACGGCCGTGTAGACCTTGGCTTTTCGGGGCGGTCGCGGCGTTCGGTGCGCCGCTCGCGACGCTCGGGCGGAGGTTCGGGCGCCATCAGGAATTCCTCGCCGTCGCGGGATTGCAGGGCCAGCGCGGCGGCGATATCGGCCATCGGGGTGTCGTGCTCGCGTTCGTAGTCCTGGACCAGCTTGCGGAACAGGTCGATGCCGGGGGCCCCGAGCGCGGTGGTGATCGAATCGGCGAACTTGGCCACCCGTTGCGCGTTGACGTCCTCGACGGTGGGCAAGGCGGTTTCGGTGAGCGTTTGCCGCGTGGCCTTTTCGATCGCCTTGAGCAGGTGGCGCTCTCGCGGCGAGACGAACAGCAGCGCGGTGCCCGAACGTCCGGCCCTGCCGGTGCGCCCGATCCGGTGCACGTACGACTCGGTGTCATGCGGGATGTCGTAGTTGAGCACGTGCGAGATCCGCTCCACGTCGAGTCCGCGCGCGGCCACGTCGGTGGCGACCAGGATGTCGATGCTGCCGTCCTTTAGGGCGGCGACGGTCCGCTCGCGCTGGCCCTGCGGGATGTCCCCGTTGATGGCCGCGGCGGAGAAACCTCGCGCCCTTAGCTTTTCGGCGACTTCCTCGGTGGCCTGTTTGGTTCTGACGAAGACGATCATCGCCTCGAACGGCTCGACCTCGAGGACCCGGGTCAGCGCGTCCATCTTGCGGGGACCGGCGACCTGGATGTAGCGCTGCGAGATGTTCTCGGCGGTCGCGGTTTTCGCCTTGGTGCTGACCTCGAGCGGGTCGTGCAGGTACTTGGTGGTGAGCTTGCGGATCGCGGGCGGCATCGTCGCGGAGAACAGTGCCACCTGCTTGTATTCCGGGGTCTCCGACAGGATGCGATCGACCTCTTCGGCGAAGCCCATGGTGAGCATCTCGTCGGCCTCGTCGAGCACCAGGTAGTCGACGTGGGACAGGTCCAGCGTCCCCCGTTCGAGGTGGTCGATCACCCGGCCGGGCGTGCCGACCACCACGTGCGCCCCGCGCCGCAGCCCGGCCAGCTGCACGCTGTAGGACGAGCCGCCGTAGATCGGCAGCACGTTGATCTTGGGCAGGTGGGCTCCGTACCGGCTGAACGCCTCGGCGACCTGCAGGGCCAGCTCCCGGGTCGGGGCGAGCACCAGGGCTTGGGTGGCGGTGCTGGTGACGTCGATTTTGGACAGGATCGGGATCGCGAACGCGGCGGTCTTGCCGGTGCCGGTCTGCGCCAGCCCGACCACGTCGGAGCCCGCCATCAGCGCCGGGATCGTCGCGGCCTGGATGCCGGTGGGTGATTCGTAACCGACGTCGGCGACCGCCCGCAGCACCGAGGGGTGGATCTGCAGGTCGGCAAACGTCGTAGAGGCAGCCCCGGTCGAGCTGTCTGAGAGGGTCATCGCCCAAGAAGTCTAGTGGTGACCGGCTGTCCGGCGGTCCGCGTGATCATCAGCACAGCCGAGCGGGCCTCGGCCACGCCTGCCACACCCGCGGCGCCGATGACGGTACGGTGCGTCGATGTGTGGTCGCTACCGTGTCGTACCGAGCCACTGACCTGCTCGGCCGCTGTTGCATTGATCGCCGCCACGTTGACCGGCTGCGGTTCAGGAGATTCCACAGTCGCAAAGACACCGCAGGCAAGGACTTCTGAGACCCCGTCGATCACGGCCCCGGCCACGCCATTGCCGGCCGCCCAGCCCGGCAACGCGCCACCGGCCGATCCATGTGCGGTCAACCTCGCCTCGCCCACCATCGCGAAGGTGGTGTCCGAACTGCCACGCGACCCGCGCAGCCAGCAGCCGTGGAATCCCGAGCCGCTGGCCGGCAACTACAACCAGTGCGCGCAGCTGTCAGCGGTGATCATCAAGGCCAACACCAATGCGGTCAGCCCCACCACCCGCGCGGTGCTGTTCCACCTCGGTCAATTCATCCCGCAGGGCGTCCCCGACACCTACGGCTTCAACGGCATCGACCCGGCGCAAACCACGGGCGACACGGTGGCGCTGACCTATCCGGGCGGGATCCAGGGCCTCAACACCCACGTGAAGTTTCATTGGAACGGCAACGCCGTCGAACTGATCGGCAATACGCCCGCGCACTGATCCCGGGCACGCCCGCCCGGCGCGACCATCGTGTCGGAGCCCTGTCCTACAGTGGCTCCAGTGTTCGTGACCGGCGACAGCATCGTTTACAGCGCGTCGGACCTTGCCGCCGCCGCCCGCTGCGAATTCGCGCTGCTGCGGGATTTCGACGCCAAACTCGGCCGCGGGCCGGCGACCGCGATCGAGGACGAACTGCTCACGCGGACAGCCACCCTCGGCGACGAGCATGAGCGGCGCGAGCTCGCCCGATTGCGCGAGCGATTCGGCGATGCCGTCGCGGTCATCGGCCGCCCGGCCTACACACCCGCGGGGCTGGCGGCGGCCACCGACGCGACGCTGCGCGCCGTCGCCGACCACGCCCCCGCGGTGTATCAGGCCGCGATGTTCGACGGCCGCTTCCTCGGGTTCGCCGACTTTCTGGTCCGCGACGGCGAGCAGTATCGGGTCGTCGACACCAAGCTGGCCCGCTCCGAAAAGGTGACCGCGCTGTTGCAACTGGCCGCCTACGCCGACGTGCTGGCGGCCTCGGGTGTGCCCGTCGCGCCCGAGGCCGAACTGCGGCTCGGCGACGGAACGGCCGTGCGGCACCGCGTCAGCGACCTGGTCCCGGTCTACCGATTGCAGCGGGTGCGGCTGCAGCGGCTGCTCGACGACCACCATGCGAGCGGCGCCGCGGTGCGATGGGACGACGAAAGCGTGGCCGCCTGTTTTCATTGCCCGTCGTGCATCGAGCAGCTGCGCGCCGCCGACGACGTGCTGTTGGTCGCCGGTCTGCGGGTAAGCCAGCGGGACAAGCTGTTCAAGGCCGGCATCACCACCGTCACCGAACTTGCCGCCCACAGCGGGCCGGTTCCCGAGCTGGCCGCGGGAGTCGTCACCGCCTTGACTACCCAGGCGAAACTGCAAGTGCGCCAACGCGATACGGGCGTTCCGCAGGTCCAGGTCATCGACGCGCAGCCGCTGGCGCTGCTCCCCGAGCCGGACCCCGGTGATTTGTTCTTCGACTTCGAAGGCGACCCGCTGTGGACCGCCGACGGCCGCGAGTGGGGCCTGGAATATCTGTTCGGCGTCTTGGAGGCCGGGCCTACGGGCCGGTTTCGCCCGCTGTGGGCGCACAACCGGGCAGACGAACGCAAGGCGCTGACCGATTTCTTGGCGATGGTGGCCAAGCGGCGCAGGCGCCGCCCCAACATGCACATCTACCACTACGCGCCCTACGAGAAGACCGCGTTGCTGCGGCTCGCCGGGCGCTACGGCGTCGGCGAGGACGAGGTCGACGAACTGCTGCGCAGCGGCACGCTGGTCGACCTTTATCCGTTGGTGCGCAGGAGCATTCGCGTCGGCGCGGAGTCATTCAGCCTCAAGGCGCTCGAACCGCTCTACATGGGGTCCCAACTGCGCGCGGGCGACGTGACCACGGCGACCGGTTCGATCACCTCCTACGCGCGCTATTGCGAACTGCGCGCGGAGGGCCGCGGCGACGAGGCCGCCTCCGTGCTCAAGGAGATCGAGGACTACAACCACTACGACTGCCGGTCGACACAGGAACTGCGTAACTGGCTGATGTTGCGCGCCTATGAATCCGGTGTCGTACCGATCGGCGCCCAGCCCGTCGGCGACGGCAACACCGTCGAGGACCGCGACGAACTGGCGGTGACCCTGGCGGCGTTCACCGGGGCCGCCGGCATCGACGAGCGCACCCCGGAGCAGACGGCGGTGGCGCTGGTGGCCGCCGCGCGCGGCTACCACCGCCGCGAGGACAAGCCCTTCTGGTGGGCGCATTTCGACCGGTTGAACTTCCCGGTCGACGAATGGGCGGACAACACCGACGTTTTCGTCGCCCACGAGGCGTCCGTCAGCGTCGACTGGCACACGCCGCCCCGGGCGCGCAAACCTCAGCGACGGCTCGAGCTGCGCGGCGAGTTGGCGCGCGGCGATCTCAAGAGCGACGTCTTTGCGCTGTACAAACCGCCGGCGCCGCCCGGCATGACCGACAGCCCGGACCGGCGGGCGGCCGGACGGGCCACGGTCGTCGAGGCCGACGACCCGGCGGTGCCCACCACGGTGGTCGTCCTCGAACGAGTCGGCGGCGACGGCAAGCCATTTCACCAGCTTCCCTTCGCGCTGACGCCGGGCCCGCCCATTCCGACCACGGCCCTGCGGGAGTCGATCCAGGCGACCGCGGCCGCGGTCGGCGCCGGGTTGCCGCGTCTGCCCGACAGCGCCATCGTCGACGTCCTGCTGCGCCGCGCGCCCCGCACGCGCAGCGGCGCTGCCCTGCCGCGCGGCGGCGAAACCTCGAACATCACAGCCGACATCACCGCCGCGCTGCTCGATCTGGATTCGTCGTACCTGGCGGTGCACGGGCCGCCGGGCACCGGCAAGACGCACACGGCCGCGCGGGTGATCCAGCACCTGGTCACCGAGCACCGCTGGCGCGTCGGTGTCGTCGCGCAATCGCACGCCACGGTGGAGCACCTGTTGGACTGCGTGATCGATGCCGGCCTGGATCCGCAGCGCGTCGCGAAGAAGCGTTACGACCACCAGGCTCCGCGCTGGCAGGAGATCGACGGCGGGGCGTACGCGGCCTTCCTCGCCGATACGCCGGGCTGTGTGATCGGCGGCACCGCATGGGATTTCGCCAACGCCAACCGGATACCGCCGGGGAGTTTGGATCTGCTGGTGATCGACGAGGCCGGCCAATTCTGTCTGGCCAATACCATCGCCGTGGCCCCGGCCGCCGCGAACCTGCTGCTGCTCGGAGACCCTCAGCAGTTGCCGCAAGTCAGCCAGGGCACCCATCCCGAGCCGGTGGACACCTCGGCGCTGGACTGGCTGGTCGACGGCCGGCGCACCCTGCCCGACGAACGTGGCTACTTCCTGGACCTCTCCTACCGGATGCACCCGGCCGTCTGCGCCGCGGTCTCGGCGCTGTCCTACGAGGGCAGGCTGCGCTCCCACGAATGCACCGCCGCCCGCCGCCTGGACGGGCATCGGCCGGGCGTGCAGCTGCTTTCGGTTGAGCACCAGGGCAATTCGACCGAAAGTCCCGAGGAGGCCGACGCGATAGCCGCCGAGATCGGGCGACTGCTCGGCGCGTCGTGGACCGATGAGCACGGCCGCCGGGCGTTGACGGCCGCCGATGTGCTGGTGCTGGCGCCCTACAACGCCCAGGTGGCACTGCTGCGTCGCCGGTTGAGCTCCGCCGGGCTCGGCGGGGTGCGGGTGGGGACCGTCGACAAGTTCCAGGGCGGACAGGCGCCCGTGGTGTTCATCTCGATGACGGTGTCCTCCATGGACGTGGTACCGCGCGGAATCTCCTTTCTGCTCAACAGGAATCGACTCAACGTGGCGGTCAGCCGGGCCCAATATGCAGCGGTGATCGTGCGGTCGCCGTCGTTGACGGAGTACCTTCCCGCCACACCCGCGGGGCTGATCGATCTGGGCGCGTTCTTGGCGCTCACCCAACCCGATCTGCGCGGAGGCGCCTAATTGCCCGACGAGTGCCGGCCGTGACCGGTGGGATCGTCGTCGGGATCGGGGCGGTGGTGCTGGCCCCGCAGCGGGTCGCCGTCGGTGAAGTGGTGACCCGACGGACCCCGGTGGGGGCGGCGCGGCGGTCGGGTGAGCCGGTCGACCGGCGGGCTGGGCGTGACCGAGCGCCGCACCGGCACCTGACGGAGGCGCTTTCCGCTGTCCAGATGAGACCCGTTGTGGGCAAATCCAATTGGCTGTGCCCGCGCAACCGGCTCGTCGAACACACGGTGCCACGAATCGTCCGGGCCCCGATGCCGCACCCCGGCGGGTGGCGTGGCCGCCGCATGAGCACGTTCCCCTGACGGCGGGTTGCCGCGCCCGACATCGGGTTCGCGCACGAGGACGAACTCGACGTATTCGTCGTCGTCGTAGTCGTCGTCGACGATGTCATCCTCGTCGGGCCCGAAGGGGTCGCCGCCCCGGCCGGTGCGGGACCAGGGCGCGAAGCCCACCAAGAACAGGGCGGCAATGATCCCGAACAACGCGATGAACGCCGGCAACAGCACCGACTGCGACATCGCGGCGGCAAACGGTTCGCGCAGAAACCGCGGCAGTTGCAACGTGGCGGCGTCCTCGTCGATGCCCCCACCGGCGGGCCGCCGCGGCATTTCGGCGGTGATCCGCCAGGTCATGAACGCGGCCATGCCGGCGCTGCCGAGCACCGCGCCGAGCTGGCGCACGGAGTTGTACACCGCAGAGCCCGCACCGGCCAGGTGCGCCGGCAGGTTGCGCGTCGCGGTCGCGGTCAGCGGCGACCACACGAACGCCATGCCGACGCCCATCGCGAAGAACGGCAAGACCAGCCGCCAGATCGGGGTCGTCGGCGACATGTCGAAGGTCAGCCAGGTCAGCGCGATCGCCAGCACCGAAAAGCCGAAACCGAGCACCGGCCGGGGATGGTAGTTGTCGACGATCTTGCCGACGAACGGCGCGAACACCCCGTTGGCGATCGCCATCGGCGCGATCAGCAAGGCCGAGCGCGTCGGCGACAGCCCGCAGACGGCCTGCGCGTAGAACGTCAGCGGCAGCATCATCGCCGTTGCGGTGAACGAGACGATGGCGACCCCGACGTTGCACAGGCTGAAGTCGCGGTCACCGAAGATCACCAACGGGATCAGCGGCTCGTGGGGGTTCACCGACTGCCAGAACACGAACACCGTCATGAACCCGAAGCCCGCGACGATCAACGCCCAGATCCACGGCTCCCAATGCGCGGCCTGCCCCTGTTGCAGCCCGAACACGATCAAGAACATGCCCACCCCGGACAGCCCGACCCCGATCAGATCGAACCGGTGTGACTGGGTGGGCAGCACCGGGATCAGCCAGTACGCCAACGCCAGCCCGATCACGCCGACCGGGACGTTGACGAAGAAGATCCACTGCCAGCCCAGCCCGTCGACCAGCACACCGCCGGCCAGCGGGCCCACCAGGCTGGCGGCTCCCGCGGTGGCCCCCCACAGGCTCACCGCGATGCCGCGCCGCTCCGGCGGGAAGATCCGGGTGATCGTCGACAAGGTTTGCGGGGTGAGCACGCCGGCTCCGATACCTTGCGCGACGCGGGCCGCGATCAGCATGGCGGCGCTGCCCGACAGCCCGCACCACACCGAGGAGACGGTGAAGACCACCAGGCCGATCAGGTACAGGTTCTTGGGGCCGAACCGGTCGCCGAGGCGGCCCGCCACGAGCAGCACGACGGCGTAACCCAGCAGGTAGGCGCTGGTCACCCAGACCACGGTGTCGTAGCCGATGCGCAGGTTGGCCATGATGGTCGGGTTTGCGATCGCGACGATGGTCGAGTCGACCATGATCATGAAGAAGCCGATCATCATCGCCCAAAGCGGGTTCCAGGGATTCTGCGAGTGCGGCGAGCTGCGGGTGATGAAATCCCAATGATGGGCGGCCCGCGCCGGCCCGGAACCCGCACGCCGCTCACCCCCGGGCATGCGGGGCGCAGCCGTGGTCATCCACCCCACCTCGTTTCGCTCCCGACGATGCCGTTACGCCGCATCGGCCCGTCCGGTCGATCGGCCTGAACTCCCAGGTCATCGACCGCGCGCGCGGCGAACCGTTCACCACGACGACCGGCCGGCGGCACGGCCGTCGCAGACATCCAGCCTGCATTATTCCCGGCGGCGCAAGAGGGCCGGCAGCCACGGATCCGGTGGGCGTCGATAACGGCGTCAGGATTTGCCGCGGGCACGTTAGCCTGAAAGAACCCCATTTGCAGGAGAGACACTATGCGGGCCCGACGGAACAGGTCGCCGAAGCGGTTATTCACCATGGCCAACGCGGGAGAGGCGCCGACCGGCAAGAACGGTCGACCCAAGATGTCCGCGCGGGCGTTGGCGCAGGTCATCGAGCGCAGCTCGCGGATACAGGGCCCCGCCGCCGAGGCCTATGTGACCCGGCTGCGCAACGCCGATCCCGATGCCAGCCCGGCCGAGATCCTGGCCAAGCTGCAGAAGCGCTACGTGGCCATGGTGACGGCCGGCGGCGTTGCGGTGGGAGCCGCGGCGACCGTCCCCGGAATCGGCACGTTGAGTGCCCTGTCCGCGGCGGCGGCGGAAACGGTGACGTTCCTCGAGGCCACCGCGTTCTTCGTGTTGGCGGTCGCGGTGGTCCACGACATTCCGGCCGATCACCGGGAACGGCGCCGCGCCCTGGTGCTGGCGGTGCTTGTCGGTGACAACAGCGAGCAAGCCGTCACGCAGTTGATCGGTCCGCGGCGTACCAACGGCGGCTGGATTTCCGAGAGCCTGGCCGCGCTTCCGCTGTCGTCGATGTCGGGACTGAACTCGCGGCTGCTCAAGTCGTGGGTCAGGAAGTACACGGTGCGGCGGGGCGCCCTGTTGTTCGGCAAACTGCTGCCGGTCGGGATCGGGGTTGTGGTGGGAGCGGTCGGCAACTACCTCGCCGGCAAGAAGATGGTCCGCAACGCCAACCGGGCGTTCGGCCCCCCACCCGGGCGCTGGCCCCGCGCGCTGCATCTGGTGCCCCCGATCCACGAAGCCGGCTGACCCGCCCCGGGGCGCCCCGGTCGCCCTGGCAGATTGGTGGCGAGAGGTTAGCCTTTATAGGGCGGCAGCAATGGGTACCGCCATGGATATGAGGTGCTCGGCCCGCCGGGCAGACGAGGGTGCAGGCACCGCGCGATAGCTGCGGTGGCCCTGTAGGACAAAGGGATTGAGGCGAACTGCGGTCGTGAGCAACATAAGTTCACCATTCGGTCAAAACGAATGGCTGGTCGAGGAGATGTACCGCAAGTTCCGCGATGACCCCTCGTCGGTGGATCCGAGCTGGCACGAGTTCCTCGTCGACTACAACCCCGAGCCGACGGGCGAGGCGGCGACGGCCACCCCGACCAGCGGCGATGGCCGCCCGCCCGCGGCCCCCGCCAAGCCGGCCGCGGCGGCCCCCGCCAAGCCGGCCGCGGCGGCCCCCGAAAGCCCCAAGCCCGCGCCCCCCGCCAGCACGGCGCCCCCCGTCAGCACGGCCGCCGGCAACGGGGTGCCGGCGCGCCCCGCGCCGGTGAAGGCCGCCGCCCCCCCGCCGGCCGAAGGCGACGAGTTGCAGACGCTGCGCGGCGCCGCGGCGGCCGTCGTCAAGAACATGTCGGCGTCGCTGGAGGTGCCGACGGCGACCAGCGTGCGCGCCGTTCCCGCCAAGCTGCTGATCGACAACCGGATCGTCATCAACAACCAACTCAAGCGCACGCGCGGCGGCAAGATCTCGTTCACCCACCTGCTCGGGTACGCGCTGGTGCAGGCGATCAAGAAGTTCCCGAACATGAATCGGCACTACGCCGAGGTCGACGGCAAACCCACGGCCGTCACCCCGGCGCACACCAACCTGGGCCTAGCGATCGACCTGCAGGGCAAGGACGGCAAGCGTTCCTTGGTGGTGGCCGGCATCAAGGGCTGCGAGACCATGCGGTTCGCGCAGTTCGTCACCGCCTACGAAGACATCGTGCGGCGGGCCCGCGACGGCAAGTTGACCGCCGAAGACTTTGCCGGCGTGACGATTTCGCTGACCAACCCGGGCACCATCGGCACCGTGCACTCGGTGCCGCGGCTGATGAACGGCCAGGGCGCCATCATCGGCGTCGGCGCCATGGAGTACCCCGCTGAGTTCCAGGGCGCCAGCGAGGAACGCATCGCCGAGCTGGGGATCGGCAAGCTGATCACGCTGACCTCGACCTATGACCACCGCATCATCCAGGGCGCGGAATCCGGCGACTTCTTGCGCACGATCCACGAGATGCTGCTCTCGGATGCGTTCTGGGACGAGATCTTCCGCGAGCTGGGCAACCCGTATCTGCCGGTGCGCTGGAGCACCGACAACCCGGACTCGATCGTCGACAAGACCGCCCGGGTGATGGAATTGATTGCGGCCTACCGCAATCGCGGCCACCTGATGGCCGACATCGACCCGCTGCGCTTGGACGGCAGCCGGTTCCGCAGCCACCCCGACCTCGAGATCCTCAACCACGGCCTGACGCTGTGGGATCTCGATCGGGTGTTCAAAGTCAACGGCTTCGCCGGTTCCGAGTACAAGAAGCTGCGCGACGTGCTGGGCCTGCTGCGCGATGCCTACTGCCGCCACATCGGCGTGGAGTACACCCACATCCTCGATCCCGAGCAGCAGGAGTGGCTGCAGCAGCGCGTCGAGACCAAGCACGTCAAACCGACGGTGGCCGAGCAGAAGTTCATCCTGAGCAAACTGAACGCGGCCGAGGCCTTCGAGACCTTCCTGCAGACCAAATACGTTGGGCAGAAACGGTTTTCACTCGAGGGGGCGGAAAGCATCATTCCGATGATGGACGCGGCGATCGACCAGTGCGCCGAGCACGGGCTCGACGAGGTGGTCATCGGGATGCCGCACCGTGGCCGGCTCAACGTGCTGGCCAACATCGTCGGCAAGCCGTACTCACAGATCTTTTCGGAGTTCGAGGGCAACCTCAACCCCGCGCAGGCGCACGGCTCCGGCGACGTCAAATACCACCTGGGCGCCACCGGCGTGTACCTACAGATGTTCGGCGACAACGACATCCAGGTGTCGCTGACCGCCAACCCGTCGCACCTGGAAGCCGTCGACCCGGTGCTGGAGGGCCTGGTGCGCGCCAAGCAGGACCTGCTGGACCGGCGGGCCGAGGACCAGGGGGACGACAAGGCCTTCTCGGTGGTGCCGATGATGCTGCACGGCGACGCGGCGTTCGCCGGTCAGGGCGTGGTCGCCGAGACCCTCAACCTGACCCACCTGCCCGGTTACCGCGTCGGCGGCACCATCCACATCATCGCCAACAACCAGATCGGCTTCACCACCGCGCCGGAGTACTCACGGTCCAGCGAGTACTGCACCGACGTCGCGAAAATGATCGGGGCGCCGATCTTCCACGTCAACGGCGACGACCCGGAGGCGTGCGCGTGGGTGGCCAAGCTGGCCGTCGACTTCCGGCAGGAGTTCAAGAAGGACGTCGTCATCGACATGCTGTGCTACCGCAAGCGCGGGCACAACGAAGGCGATGACCCGTCGATGACCAACCCCGCCATGTACGACGTCGTCGACATCAAGCGCGGGGTCCGCAAGAGCTACACCGAAGCCCTGATCGGCCGCGGCGACATCTCGATGAAGGAAGCCGAGGACGCCCTGCGCGACTACCAGGGCCAGCTCGAGCGGGTGTTCAACGAGGTCCGCGAGCTGGAGAAGCACGGCGCGCTGCCCAGCGAATCGGTGGAGGCCGACCAGATGCTGCCCGCGGGCCTGTCCACCGCGGTGGACAAGGCGCTGCTGGCCCGCATCGGTGACGCGTTCCTGGCGCTACCCGAGGGCTTCACGGCGCACCCGCGGGTGCAGCCGGTCCTGGAGAAGCGCCGGGAGATGGCCTACGAGGGCAAGATCGACTGGGCCTTCGCCGAACTGCTGGCGCTCGGCTCGCTGGTGGCCGAGGGCAAGCTGGTGCGCCTATCGGGGCAAGACACCCGGCGCGGCACCTTCTCGCAGCGCCACTCGGTGATCATCGACCGCAACACCGGCGAGGAGTTCACGCCGCTGCAGCTGCTGGCGACCAACCCCGACGGCACCCCCACCGGCGGCAAGTTCCTGGTCTACGACTCCCCGCTGTCGGAATACGCGGCCGTCGGCTTCGAGTACGGCTACACCGTGGGCAACCCGGACGCGCTCGTCCTGTGGGAAGCCCAATTCGGGGACTTCGTCAACGGCGCGCAGTCGATCATCGACGAGTTCATCAGCTCCGGCGAGGCCAAGTGGGGCCAGCTGTCCAACGTGGTGCTGCTGCTGCCGCACGGCCACGAAGGCCAGGGCCCCGACCACACCTCCGGCCGCATCGAGCGCTTCCTGCAGCTGTGGGCGGAGGGTTCGATGACGATCGCGATGCCCTCCACGCCGTCCAACTATTTCCACTTGTTGCGCCGGCACGCCCTCGACGGGGTGCAGCGCCCGCTGATCGTGTTCACGCCCAAGTCGATGCTGCGCAACAAGGCGGTGGTCAGCGACGTCAAGGACTTCACCGAGATCAAGTTCCGCTCGGTGCTCGAAGAGCCGACCTACGAGGACGGCATCGGCGATCGCAGCAAGGTCAGCAGGGTCCTGCTGACCAGCGGCAAGCTCTACTACGAGTTGGTGGCCCGCAAGGCCAAGGACAACCGGGACGACGTGGCGATCGTGCGGATCGAGCAGCTCGCCCCGCTGCCGAAGCGCCGGCTGGGCGAAACGCTGGACCGCTACCCGAGCGTCCAGGAGTACTTCTGGGTTCAGGAAGAGCCGGCCAACCAGGGCGCGTGGCCGCGCTTCGGCCTGGAATTGCCCGAGCTGCTGCCCGACAAGCTGACCGGGCTCAAGCGGATTTCCCGCCGGGCGATGTCGGCCCCGTCGTCGGGCTCGTCGAAGGTGCACGCCGTCGAGCAGCAGGAGATCATCGACACGGCCTTCGGCTGATTCGCCGTTCACACCCGAAGAGAGTGGGACCGCCGGTACCGGCTAGCCTCGACGCAAACGGGCCGACTAGGAAGGGTGCTCATGCAAGGATTCGCCGGCAAGGTCGCGGTAGTGACGGGCGCGGGTTCGGGTATCGGGCAGGCGCTGGCCGTCGAGTTGGGGCGCTCGGGGGCCAAGGTGGCCATCAGCGACGTCGACCTCGAAGGCCTGGCCCAGACCGAGGAGCAGCTGAAGGCGATCGGCGCCCAGGTCAAGGCGGATCGCCTCGACGTGACCGAACGCGAAGCGTTCCTGGCCTACGCCGACGCGGTCAAAGAGCACTTCGGCACGGTCAACCAGATCTACAACAACGCCGGGATCGCCTTCACCGGCGACGTCGAAGTCAGTCAGTTCAAGGACATCGAACGCGTGATGGACGTCGACTTCTGGGGCGTGGTCAACGGCACCAAGGCGTTCCTCCCGCACCTGATCGCCTCCGGTGACGGGCACGTCATCAACGTCTCCAGCGTGTTCGGGCTCTTCTCGGTGCCGGGGCAGGCGGCCTACAACTCGGCGAAGTTCGCCGTCCGCGGCTTCACCGAGGCGCTGCGCCAGGAGATGGTGGCCGCCGGCCACCCGGTCGCGGTGACCACGGTGCACCCGGGCGGCATCAAGACCGCGATCGCCCGCAACGCCACCACCGCCGAGGGCCTCGACCAGGCCGAGCTGGCCAAGTTGTTCGACAAGCGGCTGGCCAAGACCACCCCGCAGCGCGCGGCCCAGATCATCCTCGACGCGGTGCGGAAGAAGAAGGCGCGGGTGCTCGTCGGCGTGGACGCCAAGTTGTTGGACATCTTGGTGCGCCTGACGGGTTCGGGGTATCAGCAGCTGTTCGGCCCCGTCATGGGCCGGCTGCTGCCGAAGCAGTGATCGATCTCTCAGTGTGACGGGCGCGCGCGTTCACCGTTTCGCCCTGCGCTAGCCACCATCACTGGTAACGATTAGCCTCAACGCGGTCAATCCTGGTCGAGGGAGTGTTGCATGGATGGGTTCGCCGGCAAGGTCGCCGTGGTCACGGGCGCGGGCTCGGGCATCGGCCAGGCGCTGGCGGTCGAGCTCGGTCGCGCCGGCGCCAAGGTCGCGATCAGCGACGTGGACACCGCAGGGCTGGCGCAGACCGCAGAGCAACTGGCGGCGATCGGCGCGCCGGTCAAAGCCGACCAGCTCGACGTGACCGAGCGCAGCGCCTTCCTCGCTTACGCCGACGCGGTCAACGAGCACTTCGGCGCGGTCAACCAGGTCTACAACAACGCCGGCATCACGTTCATCGGATCCATCGAGGACAGCCGGTTCAAGGACATCGAGCGCGTCATCGACGTCGACTACTGGGGCGTCGTCAACGGCACCAAGGCGTTCCTTCCGCACCTGATCGCCTCCGGGGACGGCCACGTCATCAACATCTCGAGCGCGCTCGGCCTGTTTTCCGCGCCCGGTCAGGCGGCCTACGTCTCGGCCAAGTTCGCCGTCCGCGGGTTCACCGAGGCGCTGCACCAGGAGATGGCGCGCGCCGGTCACCCGGTGCGGGTGACGACCGTGCATCCGGGCGGCATCAAAACCGCGTTCGCCCGCAACGCCACCGGCGTCGAGGGGCTCGACCACGCCGAGCTGGCCAACCTGTTCGAGGAACAGCAGGCCAAGACCACCCCGCAGCGTGCGGCTCAGCTCATCCTCGAAGGGGTGCGCAAGAACAAGGCCCGGGTGCTGGTTGGGCCGGACGTCAAGGCGATGGACCTGGTCGTGCGGCTGACGGGTTCGCGGCCGGAGCTGCTGCTGGGCGGGCCGGTGATGAGCCGGCTTCAGCAGGTCGTGCACCGGCTGCTGCCCAAGCGCTGATTTGTTCAGCGGCCCAGCGGGTGCTCGGCTAACCAGCCTGTCGCCACCGCCTGCGGGTCGGCGCCGGCACGCACTTGCCGGCGCATGTCGACCAGGGCCGCGGTGTCGAGCACGCCGGCCACTTCGTTGATCGCCAGCACTTGCCGTTCGCTGAGCGCGTTGCGCCGATACAGCGGCACCACGTTCTCGGCCCGGATCAGCGTGGGCTTGGTGTCGGCCAGCGCGACCAGGTCGGCGGGGACACCCGGGTCGGCGGTGGTCGTCCATGCCGCGGTCAGCCGTCCGGACGCGACCGCCGCGAACATCGTTGTGCCATCCGGGAATTCACGCGGATCCGGAAGGCGGCAGGGGCCGATGGCCGACGGCGCCCGGTGGCCGGCGACGGTCCCGAGGACGAGATCGGCGCAGTGCCGCGGCAGCGTGCTCAAGTCCGCGCTGACGTCGCTGCCGCCCCATGCCTTGGCGGTGGCCCGGCTCACCAACAGCACGGGTTTGTCCTCGGCGGCGGTCGTGTAGTCGCCCGCCGCGATGCCCTCGGGTAGGGCGGCGATCATCGCTCGGTAGACGTCTTTGTCGGACATCGCCGTGGCACTTGGCTGCAGGCGTTGCAACACCCGGCCGGTGAAGGCGGGAACGACGGTGATTGCGCCCGAATCCAATTCGGCCTTCGGGTCGGTGGTCGGCTGGAACCGCGCGCCGAATCCGTAGGACCGCAAGGCGGCCACGTAGATGCCGGCCAGCAGCGCCGATTCGGCATCAGACCGGGACCCGACCACGACCTCCGCGCGGGCGCGAGGATCGCCGCCGGTGTCGGTCGCGCAACCGGAAACGGCGAGTATGGCGGCGAGCAGCGGTGCCGCCAGCCTGCCGATTTTCACCCCCCGGAGACGGAAATGTCGGCGGCGATCGCCACGGCCGCGGCAACCGCCTCCCCGACGCGCAGGTCCAGCGGGCTGGGGACGATCCGGTCGGGGGCAAGGTCGTCGCTGACGACGGAGAAGATCGCCTCGGCCGCGGCGACCATCATCTTCTCGGTGATCCGGCGGGCACCCGCCGCCAGCGCGCCGCGGAACACCCCGGGGAATGCCAGCACGTTGTTGATCTGGTTCGGGAAGTCGCTGCGGCCGGTGGCCACCACCGAGGCGTACTTGGCCGCGATCTGGGGGTGGATCTCCGGATCGGGGTTGGACAGTGCGAACACGATTCCGTTGGGTGCCATCGTGGCGATCATCTCTTCGGGGACCACGCCGCCCGACAGGCCGAGGAACACGTCCGCGCCGCGGAGGGCTTCCGCCGCGCTGCCGGTCAGGCCGTCGGGATTGGTGCGCCGCGCCAGGGCCGCCTTGACGTCGTTCATGTCGTCCCGAGCGGTGTGCAGGATTCCGCGCGAGTCGAGGACGGTGATGTCCGAAACACCCATCACCATAAGGAGATTGGTGCACGCGACACCGGCGGCCCCGGCCCCGGACACCACCACCTTCAGCGAGTTCATGTCCCGGCCGAGCAGCTTGCTGGCGCCCATGAGCGCGGCCAGCACCACGATGGCCGTGCCGTGCTGGTCGTCGTGCATCACCGGGCAGTCCAGGGCCTCGATGGCCCGGCGTTCGATCTCGAAGCAGCGCGGCGCGGAGATGTCCTCGAGGTTGACGGCGCCGAACGTCGGGCGCAGGCGCACCAGGGTTTCGACGATCTCGTCGGGATCCTTGGTGTCGAGCACGATCGGGATGGCGTTCAGCCCGCCGTACGCCTGAAACAGGGCGCACTTGCCCTCCATGACCGGCAGCGACGCCGCGGGCCCGATGTCGCCCAGGCCGAGCACCGCGCTGCCGTCGCTGACGACGGCCACCAGCCGGTTCGCCCAGGTGTAGCGGGCCGCCTGAGCGTGGTCGGCGGCGATCGCGCGGCTGACCTGCGCCACGCCGGGGGTGTAGGCGATCGACAGCGCGCGCTGGGTGTCCAGCGGGGACGTCAGGCTCACCGAAAGCTTGCCGCCTACGTGTGCCTCGAAGATCTCGGCATCGGTGATCGCACCATGCTCGGCCTGCGTCTGTATCGATTCAAGCAATTCGGACACGGGGTTCAGGGTAAGGCCTACCCATTAGTAGGCCTAATTGGTGATCTGGGTCATACTCCGGCGTTAGATCAGCTTGAGCTCGGTGACCGCGGTGCGCTCCTCCACCAGCTCGGCGGTGGTCTTGTCGATGCGCCCCTGGGAGAACTCGTCGATCTCCAGGCCCTGCACGATCGACCAGTTGCCGTCCTTGGTGGTCACCGGGAACGACGACACGATGCCTTCGGGCACGCCGTAGGAGCCGTCGGAGTAGACGGCCATCGACACCCAGTCGCCCTCCGGGCTGCCGAGCAGCCAGGAGCGGGCGGCGTCGACGGTGGCCGAGGCGGCCGACGCGGCCGAGGACGCGCCGCGGGCGTCGATGATGGCCGCGCCGCGCTTGGCGACGGTCGGGATGAAGTCGTTCTCGATCCAGGCCTGGTCGTTGACCACCTCGGCGGCATTCTTGCCGCCGATCTCGGCGTGGAAGATGTCGGGGTACTGGGTCGCGGAGTGGTTGCCCCAGATCGTCATCTTCTTGATGTCGGTGACCTTGGCGCCGGTCTTTCGGGCCAGCTGCGAGATAGCCCGGTTGTGGTCCAGCCGGGTCAGCGCCGAGAACCGCTCCTTGGGGATGTCGGGGGCGTTGCTCAGCGCGATCAGCGCGTTGGTGTTCGCCGGGTTGCCGGTCACGCCGATGCGGACGTCGTCGGCGGCAACCTCGTTGAGCGCCTTGCCCTGGGCGGTGAAGATCGCGCCGTTGGCCTCCAGCAGGTCGCTGCGCTCCATGCCCGGGCCGCGCGGCCGCGCCCCGACCAGCAGGGCCAGGTTGACGCCGTCGAAGATCTTGTTCGCGTCCGCGCCGATCTCGACGCCGGACAGCAGCGGGAAGGCGCAGTCGTCGAGCTCCATCACGACGCCCTCGAGCGCCTTGAGCGCGGGCTCGATCTCCAGGAGACGCAGCTCGATCGGGCGGTCGGGGCCCAGCAGCGAGCCACTGGCCAGGCGGAACAAGAGGCTGTAGCCGATCTGGCCGGCGGCGCCGGTGACGGCGACCTTGAGAGGACTTGCGCTCACGTCGATGTACTCCTTGTGGAGAAGGTCGTGCGGATTCCGGTTTCGGCTCGAAACTAGCGCACCCTTTTTCGATCGCATTCTCCGGTCCGCTACCAGGGCTGATCGTCAGGCTTTGAACAGCCGGGACGCGTAGCATGGAGCACCGCCTGGTCGGGACCTGCGCTGCGAGGGAGGTGGATGTGTTCCAAGGATTCGACGCACTGCCCGAAGCGCTTCGGCCCCTCGCGCAGGAACCCGAACCGCAGCCGGGCGCGCGACCGGCCAAGGAGACGCTCGTCGACTGCGCCGTCTACGCCGACGGCCACCGGCTGCCCGGCAAGATCGGTTACGCCGCCTCCCTGGACAAGGTGCGCGAGATCGAAGCGCAGGGGCACGAAGGGTTCGTCTGGGTGGGCCTGCGCGAACCCAGCCAGGCCCAGATGCAGGAGGTGGCCGACGTCTTCGGCCTGCACCCGCTGGCCGTGGAAGACGCGGTGTGCGCCCATCAGCGGCCCAAGGTGGAGCGGTACGACGACACCCTGTTCCTCGTCCTCAAGACCGTCAATTACGTCCGGCACGAATCGGTTGTGCTGGCCCGTGAGATCGTCGAGACGGGCGAGATCATGGTCTTCGTCGGCCGCGACTTCGTGGTCACGGTCCGCCACGGTGAACACGGCGGACTGTCCGAGGTGCGCAAGCGGATGGACGGCGACCCCGAGCAGATGCGGCTGGGCCCCTTCGCGGTGATGCACGCGATCGCCGACCACGTGGTGGACCACTACCTCGAGGTGAGCAGTTTGATGTTGTCCGACATCGACAGCATCGAGGGTTTGGCCTTCGCGCCGGGCAGCAAGATCGACGTCGAGCCGATCTATCTGCTCAAACGCGAGGTCGTCGAGCTCCGCCGGTGCGTCAATCCGCTGTCGGCCGCGTTCCACCGGATCCAGGTGGAGAACAAGGACGTGATCTCCAAGGAGTTGCGGCGCTATCTGCGCGACGTCGCCGACCACCACTCCGAGGCCGCCGACCAGATCGCCAGCTACGACGACACCCTCAACTCGTTGATCCAGGCCGCGTTGGCTCGCGTCGGGATGCAGCAGAACAACGACATGCGCAAGATGGCGGCCTGGGCCGGCATCCTGGCGGTGCCCACCATGGTCGCCGCCATCTACGGGATGAACTTCCGTTTCATGCCCGAGCTGACTTGGACGTGGGGCTACCCGGGGGTGATGGCGGTGATGGTCGTCGTCTGCCTGGTCCTGTATTTCCAGTTCCGCAACCGCAACTGGCTCTGACGCTTCCTCGCCGAGCGTGTACTCACGGCGACGAAATCGCAGAATTCTCGCCCTGAGTGCACGTTCGACGATGCGCCGTGGCGTCAGTTTGGTTGTGCGGCAGGGCGATTCGTGTTCAGCACATCGACGCCGTCGTTATCCCACGCTTGCCGCATCGCCTCGGCGCCTTTCAACCGCACCCACGCCGCCTCGGTCGCGGTGATGGGGGTCGCCGACAGGAAGCGCACCGGGTCGCGCGGCGGTTCCAGCGGCAGATCCGCGATCTCGCTGCGGCCCAGCAACACCGCGGTGAACGGCACCTTCCGCGACGGCGACGCCCACAGCGGCGAGCCGAGGTCGATCAGCGCATCGGCACTCAGCACGGCGCCCTCGACGGCGGGAGTTGCCGCCAGTATCGCGATGCTGCGGGCGATGCCGGTGATCGGGCCGGGATCGCGCAACTGCAGGACGATTTCGGCCCGCGGGCCGCGTACCGGGTCGGCGATATCGAGGGTCGGTTCGGTCATGGGGTGGCGCGAGCAGCCCAGGGAGACGTAGTGCACCAGCCCGCTTGTCTCGCGGAATCGCAGCACTTCGATGGTTTCGGTGCCCAGGAATGTCACGCTCGCCGAATCGGGTTCGAGGTCGCCGAAGTGGGCGCGTACATGCGCACGGACCTGCTCCAACGGCTGTGTCACCGCGCGTCCGACGGCGCGATGGTCAGGTTGGCCCCGGAGTCGGCGTCGAAGACCACGAGCCGTGTCGTGTCGAACGCCAACTCGATCGACTGCCCGATGACCGCCTTGGATTCGCCGGGAACCCGTGCCACGAATTGGTTTTCGTGCGCGTCTCCCTCGGCGGCAAGATCGTCCAGTTGCGCCGAGTGCGCGGCCCATGCCGCGGTGGAGAAGTACACGTACTTGTCGGCGCCCAGCGATTCGACCAGGTCGACCTTCACCTCGAAGGTCAACGCCCTGATGCGCTGGTAACCGTCGATCAACGCGGCGTCGGACAGATGCTCGGGCCGCACCCCCACGATGACGTTGCCCGGCGTGGGGTGCTGGGCGATCACCTCTTGGACGTCCGGTGTCAGCATCACCTCCCCGAAGGGCAGCGTCAGCCCGATCGGCGTCAACGTGGCCGGGAAGAAGTTCATCGCCGGCGAGCCGATGAAGCCCGCGACGAACAGGTTGGCCGGGTGCTCGTAAAGCTCATCGGGGGTGCCTATTTGCTGTGCGACGCCCGAATGCATCACCACCACCCGGTCGCCCAGTGTCATGGCCTCGGTCTGATCGTGGGTGACGTAAACGGTCGTCGTGCCCAGCCGCTTTTGCAGCCTGGCGATCTCGCCGCGCATCTGGACGCGCAGTTTGGCATCCAGGTTGGACAGGGGCTCGTCCATCAGAAACGCCTTGGGATGGCGCACGATCGCGCGGCCCATCGCCACCCGCTGCCGCTGTCCTCCGGACAGCTGGGAGGGCTTGCGGTCCAGAAAGTCGGTCAGGTCAAGGGTTTTGGCGGTCTCGGCGACCTTTTGCGCGATCTCGGGCTTCGGCATCTTCGCCAGCGTCAACGGGAACGCGATGTTCTGCCGCACCGTCATGTGCGGGTACAGCGCATAGGACTGGAACACCATCGCGATGTCGCGGTCTTTGGGCGCCTTCTCGTTCACCCGTTCGCCGCCGATGCGCAGCTCACCCGAGGAGATATCTTCAAGCCCGGCAATCATGTTCAGCGTCGTGGTCTTACCGCAGCCCGACGGGCCGACCAGGATCAGAAATTCGCCGTCGGCGATGGTGATGTTCAGGTCGTGCACCGCCACGGCGCCGTCGGGATAACTCTTGCTGACATGGTCCAGCACAATCTCGGCCATCGCGTCATCCCTTCACGGCGCCGGAGGTCAACCCGGCGACGATTCGTCGTTGGAAGATTAGAACAAAAGCGATGATGGGAACGGTGATCACCACGGCGCCGGCCGCGATCGATCCGGTCGGCTCCTCGAACTGTGAACTGCCACTGAAGTTCACGATCGCCACCGGCGCGGTGATCGCCGCCTTGGTAGCGGTCAGGGTCAGCGCCAGCAGCAGATCGTTCCAGGCGAAGATGAACACCAGGATCGCGGCGGTCACCACGCCCGGCGCCGCCAGGGGGACGATCACCTTGCGGAACGCCTGCGCCGGGGAAGCGCCGTCCATTTTCGCCGCCTTCTCCAAATCCCAGGGGATCTCGCGGAAAAACGCCGACAACGTGTAGATCGCGAGCGGCAGCGCGAACGTGATGTAGGGCAGGATCAGGCCCGGCCAGGTGTCGAACAGGCCGACGAAGCGTTCGATGTTGAACAGCGGTGTGACCAACGAGATCGCGGGAAACATCGTGATCAGCAGGGTGGCGCCGACCAGCGCCCGCTTGCCCGGAAAATTCAGGCGCGCGATCGCGTAGCCGGCCATCGCCCCGAGAGTCACCGCGATCGCGGTGGTGATCAACCCGATCCCGACGGAGTTGATCAGTGCCGAGCTGAAGATGTCGCCGCGAAAGATGCCGCGATAGTTGTCCAGGGAGACCGACGACGGAATCAGCTTGCCGTCCTTGACCGTTGACGTCGGCTTCAGCGAGAGGCTGAAGATCCACAACACCGGCAGCAGCGCGTACACCACGACCACCGTGTCGATGACGGCCCAGATCGCGGTGCGCCGCGCGTCCTGCCGGTTAGCGGCCATCGACGTCACCACCGGGCGCCGCCGCGCCGAAGACCTTGATGAACAGTAGGGCGATGAGGCCCACGCACACGAAGATCAGCACGCTGATCGCCGAGCCGAGCCCGACGTTGAACCCCTTGAACAGGTTGTCGTAGCCCAGGATTGACACCGAATCGGTGTTGTTGGCGCCGTTGGTCAAGACGTAGATGTTGTCGAAAATGCGGAACGCGTCCAGGGTTCGGAACAGCAGGGCGACCACCACGGCCGGCTTGATGATCGGCAGGATGACGCCGGTCAGCCGGCGCCAGGGGCCGGCGCCGTCGACCTGGGCGGCTTTCAGCAGCTCCTCTGGCACCAATGCCAGCCCGGCCAACAGCAGCAGCGACATGAACGGCGTCGTCTTCCAGACCTCGGCGACCACGACGATCGCCAGCGACGGGATCTGCGAAGTCAGCGGTGCGCTGCCATGCGGCAGCAGGTTGGCCAGGTAGCCCGTCCCGGGCGTCCAGGCGTAGTACCAGCTGTACGACGCGACCACGGTGACGATGCCGTACGGGATCAGGATCGCGGTGCGCACCATGCCTTTTCCGACGAGGGTGCGGTGCATCACCAGCGCCAGTGTCAGGCCCAGGACGAATTCGACGGTCACCGACACGACGGTGATGCCCAGCGTGACCGCCAGCGCGGTCCACCAATACCGATCGGTCAGGATCGTCACGTAATTGCCCAGGCCGATGAACGCGGTGTCGTCGGGGACGGCAAGGTTGTTGCGCTGCAGGCTCAACCACACGGCGTAACCGATCGGATAGGCCGTCACCGTCAGCATCAGAAGCGCCGCCGGGGCGACGAGCAACAAGGCCAAGCGCTGTTCGGAGAGCCGGTTTCGGGTCCGCAAACGCGGTGCGACGGAAGACGGCCGGGCGCGCGTTGCGGGGGCGGTGGCCGTCACGGCAACAGCCCCTTCCCGTCGATCGCCTTCTGCACCTCGGCGCTGAGTTCGTCGGCGGTTCGCTCCGGGTCGATCTCGGTGATCGGGCTCAGTGTCGCGGCCAATCGGATGGCCACCGCCTGGTAGACCGGCGTGGCCGGACGCACCGCGGCGTCGGTGAGTTGCCGCCGGATGATCGTGTACATCGGATACTTGGCCTGGAACTGCGGATCGGAATACAGCGACGTGCGCACCGGGGGTAGGCCGCCTGCGATCGACACGTACTTCTGATGTTGCAGGCTGCGCAGGCAGCGGATGGCCTCGAACGCCTCGGCGCGGTGGCGGGTGGTGCTGGCCACCGCCAGGTTCGCCCCGCCGATGGTCACCTTGGCCGGATGACCCGGCGCCACACCGGGATACGGCGCGAAGCCGAAGACCTTCTGGCTGGCCTGATAGGCGATGCGGAATTGCTCGTCGCTGGGCACGAACGTCCCGACGTCGTTGATGCTGCCGGCCAGCCGCGGATCCTGGTTGAGCGGCAGAACGGGCACACCGCCTTTCACCGCGTTCTCCAGCATGGATGCCAGCGCATACGGCCAGTTGACCGCGAGTGCGGCCCGGCCCTGTTCGACCGCCAACCGCGCGGTGCCCTCGTCGGTGCGGGTGATCGACGGATCGGCCCCGGGCGCGGTCGCCACGGATTTGAGGGTCCGCAGCGCATCGACGGTGGCGGCCCGGTGCGCCGGCGTGTCGGTCAACGTGACGCGGCGGCCGTCCTCCGAGAGGACCTGGCCGCCCCCACTGGCCAGCAGCGTGTTGAACCAGACCACCAGGCCTTCGCCCTCATTGGCCTGCACGGCGATCCAGCTGGGCTGCCCCGCGGCGTGCAATCTGGTGGCCTCGCGCACCATCCCATCCCAGGTTCTCGGCGGCTGACGCACCAAATCGGGCCGATACCAAAGTAATTGGGTGTTCGTCGTGACGGGGGCCGCGAACAACTTGCCTTCCCAGCGCGCCGTCGACAGCGGGCCCGGCAGGACGTCGGCCGTCGCGTCGGGTTCGGCGCGCCCCGCGGGATCGTCGGACAGCGGTAGCGCCCAGCCCGCCTCGGCGAACTCGGCCGTCCACACCACATCGAGCGACATCACGTCCAGCGTGCGGTCGCGACCGGTCAGCCGCCGCGCCAGCTGCAAACGCTGCTCGCCGGGGGCTCTGGGCAGACTGATCTGTTGAATGGCGAAGCGGCCATCGAACTGCTTCGTGCAATCCTGAGCGACCGCGGTGAACGTCGCGCCGTCGGCGGCCGTGGTGTAGAAGCTGATTACCAGCCCGTGGGTTCCCGAAGCGCACGCGGGTACCGTCGCGGCGATGGTGAGCGTCGCCAGCGCGATTGCGCCTGCCCGGCGTACGCGCCCACGACGACTCACCACCGCTCACACCTCTCGTGCGCGCCTCAAATCGCCAAGCGCGCCAACAGGTCCCGCGCCTTCTCTGCGTTTTGCGGGTCACACAGCACGTCGTAACGCCCGGCCACCAACTGCATGGTCGAGCTGAAATCCCTTGTGCCACGGGCCATTGAGTACGGAACGGCCGAAGTGATCAGCCCAAAGAAGACACCCGCGACCAGGCCCGTGATCAGCGCACCCCACGGATTGGGACTGAAGAAACCCAGCACCAAGCCGATGAACAGGCCCAGCCACGCCCCGCTCAGCACGCCTCCGCCGAGCACCTTGGGCCACGTCAACCGGCCGGTGACCCGCTCCACCTGCATCAGGTCGACCCCGACGATCGTCACCTGCTGGACCGGGAACTGCTGCTCGGACAGATAGTCGACGGCACGCTGCGCCTCGGCGTAGGTGGGATAGGAGCCGACCGGCCAGCCCCTGGGCGGTGTCGGCAGTCCGGGCGCGCCTCGTCCACGCCCCGTCGCGTTTCCTGGTGTCGCCCCGGGAAACTGCCCAGGCTGGTAAGGATTAGTCATCGCCGTTCATTGTCCTCCGCCTTGGGGATGGTTTCATCTCAGGCCCTCCCCAGCCTAACCACCGGCCTTCCTCCACCTGCGAAAACACGGCGCACGGGGTGGCGGGAACCCTCCCGGGCGCCCGTGGCGCGCTGACGTTTCGCACCCACGGCCACCGGCGGCGGATGGGTTAGGTTGAACACCATGACAGCTCCCGGCGGCGGCTTCGGCGAGGGCGGCCACGACGACAACACCGACTCGCCCCCCACCGGCGGCGAAGCCTCCGAGCCCGCCCCCTGGGAGTCCCCCGCCGCCGAGTCGGCGCCCCCGGCGTACCCGCCGCCGGGTCCCACCGACCACCCGCCCGGGTACCCGCCGTCGTATCCCCCGCCCGTCCCCCCGCCCCCTGGGTACGAACAACCGCCCGGCTACTTCGGACCGCCCTACCCGATGGCGCCGCCGCCGTACGGCGGCCCGCCCCCCTACGGGGCGCACGGATATCCGGGCTATTACCCGCCGCCGGACTACCAGGGCGGCTATCCCACTCAAGCCGCTGTGCCCGGCACCAACGCGCTGGCGATCGCCTCGCTCATCGCGTCGTTCACCGGCCTGTTGTGCGGGCTGGGCTCAATCGTCGCCATAGTGCTGGGCGCGATCGCCCTGGATCAGATCAAGCGGACCCGGCAGGAGGGCTTCGGCCTGGCGGTCGCCGGCATCGTCATCGGGATCGCCACGCTGGTGGTGATTTTGGTGGTCGTGCTCTTCACACTGCGCACGCATTAACGGCCTGACCGCCCCCGGCCGGTCTGCCATCGGGCCGGCGGCTGCCTAGGCTCTACTTCCATGGGATCGGTCAACAGGGTGTACATCGCGCGGCTCGCGCGAATGTTGGTGTTGGGTCCACTCGGGGAATCCGTCGGTCGGATCCGCGACGTGGTGATCAGCATCAGCATCGTCCGCCAGCAGCCGCGGGTCCTGGGACTGGTCGTCGACCTCGCGACCCGGCGCAGCATCTTCATCCCGATCCTGCGGGTCGCGTCCATCGAGCCCAACGCCGTGACGCTGAGCACCGGCAACGTGTCCCTACGCCACTTCGTGCAGCGACCCGGGGAGGTGCTGGCGATCGGCCAGGTGCTGGACACTCAGGTCAAGGTCAACGACCCCGAACTGCCGGAGCTGGCCGGCCTCGACGTGGTGGTCACCGACCTGGGCATCGAACAGAACCGGACGCGCGACTGGATGGTGAGCCGGGTCGCCGTGCGCACCCACCGGCGGCTCGGACGGCGCGGTCCCGTGCACGTCGTGGACTGGCAGAGCGTGCAGGGTTTGACCCCGTCGGCCCTGGCCTTGCCGGGGCAGGGCGTGGCGCAGCTGCTGGGCCAGTTCGAAGGGCGCAAGCCGGTCGATGTGGCCGACGCGATCCGCGGGCTGCCGGCCAAGCGCCGCTACGAGGTGCTCAGGGCGCTCAACGACGACCGGCTGGCCGACATCCTGCAGGAGCTGCCGGAGCAGGATCAGGCCGAGGTGCTCTCGCAGCTGGGCACCGAGCGATCGGCCGACGTGCTCGAGGAGATGGATCCCGACGACGCCGCCGACCTGCTCGGCATGCTGAACCCCACCGACGCCGAGATGCTGCTGACCCGGATGGACCCCGACGAGTCCGCCCCCGTGCGCCGGCTGCTGACGCATTCGCCGGACACCGCGGGCGGCCTGATGACCTCCAATCCGGTGGTGCTCACCCCCGACACGTCGGTCGCGGAAGCGCTGGCACGGGTCCGCGATCCGGACCTGAGCACCGCCCTGTCGTCGATGGTTTTTGTCGCGCGGCCGCCAACGGCGACGCCGACGGGCCGCTATCTGGGCTGCGTGCACTTGCAGCGGCTGCTGCGCGAGGCGCCGGCCGAGCTGGTCGGCGGGATCGTCGACAGCGAGTTGCTCACGCTGACACCGGAGACTCCGCTGGTCGCCGTGACCCGCTACCTCGCCGCGTACAACCTGGTGTGCGGTCCCGTCGTCGACGACCAGAACCACCTGTTGGGCGCGGTCACGGTGGACGACCTGCTCGATCACCTGCTGCCGCACGACTGGCGCGTGGACATGCAGGAACTCGACACCGCCGGCCGGTTCGAAGGACTGGGAGGATCCTCGTGAGCAAATCCACGGCTCCGCGAGGGCTGTACACCCCGCGGACATCGCGCAGATACTCGCCGCGGCTGGACCCCGAGACCGTCGGGCAATTCACCGAGTCCATCGCGCGGTTCTTCGGCACCGGCCGCTACCTTTTGCTGCAGACGGTCGTGGTGTTCGTGTGGATCGCGTTGAACCTGTTCGCGGTGACGGTGCGCTGGGACCCCTACCCGTTCATCCTGCTGAACCTGGCGTTCTCAACCCAGGCCGCCTACGCGGCCCCGCTGATCCTGCTGGCGCAGAACCGGCAGGAGAACCGCGACCGCGTCACGCTAGAAGAGGACCGCCGTCGCGCCGCCCAGACCAAGGCCGACACCGAGTACCTGGCCCGCGAACTGGCCGCGTTACGCCTGGCCGTCGGCGAGGTGGTGACGCGTGAATACCTGCGCCACGAGCTGGATGACCTGCGCGAAAGGCTGGCCAATCTGCAGCCCGGGACCCCGGACTCGGGGCCTCCGCGGCAGGGCGACAACTTGGAGCGCGCGGCTAAGAAATCCAGGTGAGAACCTCTTCAACCATTGCGCCACTCGTGTCACAAGAGTTATGTATGGTGATCTGGTTCACCGAGCTAACAGAAAGTACGCCCAGCTCACACTAGGACGGTCGAGTGCGCATAGGGGGAAGCCGGGGTGCGAGCCCGGCCGCCGCGACTGTGCGGCAGCAAGCACTTCGGAACACGCGCAAGCCGATATTCGGCGTCGCCATGATTACTCCATTGGTCTTCGCGGGCGCCGTCAGCGGGGCGGCTCCTGAACTTCCGGCGCACATGCCGCCGGTCCACGCCGCCGTCACTCCGGTGGCCGCGGTCTCGCCCTCCTTCCCGGACCTCTCCGGGCCCGCCGTCGTCCCAATCGACCGCAGCCCCACCGCCTTTCACGTCGCCGAGCCCGCGCTGTCCGCGCCGCCGCCGGCGATGATCGTCAATGCGCGTGGCGCACTGGGCATTCCGAGCATCGCATTGGCCGCCTACCGCAATGCGGAGCAGAAGATGGCCGTCGCCGCCCCGGGTTGCGGCGTCAGCTGGAATTTGCTGGCCGGCATCGGGCGCATCGAATCGGGCCACGCGGGCGGCGGTGCGGTGGATGCACGCGGGACCGCGATCAACCCGATCTACGGCCCGTCGCTGGACGGCACGCTGCCCGGCAACGAGGTCATCATCCAGAGCAGCGCCGGCAGTCGCGTCACCTACGCCCGCGCGATGGGACCGATGCAGTTCTTGCCGGGGACCTGGGCGCGCTACGCCTCCGACGGCAAGGGCGACGGCGTGGCCGACCCGCAGAACCTGTTCGACTCGACGCTCGCGGCCGCCCGGTACTTGTGCAGCGGCGGGCTGAACCTGCGTGATCAGTCGCAGGTGCTGGCCGCGATTCTGCGCTACAACAACTCGATGCCCTACGCGCAGAACGTGCTGGGCTGGGCGGCAGCCTACGCCACGGGCGTCGTCCCGGTCGACCTGCCGCCGATGACCGGACCGCCGCCGCCGCTGGGCGACGCGCACCTCGAGCATCCCGAGGGGCTCGGACCCAACCTGCCGATGAACATCAACGGCCTGCCGATGGACGACCCGCTGGCGCGCGTGCCGCTGATCGACCTGAGCAGCCCGGCGATGGTCAGTCCGCCGCCGATGTTCCCCTGGATGTCTCCCACGCCTCAGCAGGCGCCGACCCAACTTCCCGGGTGCACCGTGATCTGCATCGGCACCCAAAGCGCGGCGCCCGCGGGGCCCCCGCCACCGTTCGCGCCGCCTGCGCCCTTCGCGCAGCCGCCGTTCGCTCCGCCGCCCCCGGATGTCGTCACGCCCCCGGCACCGATCGCGCCGCCGGCACCCCCGGTTGCGCCGCAAGCCGCACCGTCGCCCAAGCCGGCCGCTCCCCCGGCGGCGCCGAACGCGTCAGCGCCGCTTAAGCCCACGCCGGGCCCGGCCAACTGACCCCGCGGCGATCGCAAGCGCGGCGAAGCCGGGCGCAGCGGGTCGCCGCCAACTGACACGCGGCGATCGCAAGCGCGGCGATCGCAAGCGCGGCGAAGCCGGGCGCAGCGGGTCGCCGCCAACTGACCCCGCGGCGATCGCAAGCGCGGCAAGGCCGGGCGCAGCGGGTCGCCGCCAAACGATCCTGAGCGGGTCGCCGCCCAACCGCTCCGTCGCGCACGCCTACACTCGGCGGTGATGTCCAGCCACGACTCTTCTGACGCAGCCGACCTGAGCGCGGCGATTCGCACCGCACTGGGGAAGGTGATCGACCCCGAACTGCGGCGCCCCATCACCGATCTCGGGATGGTCAAAAGCATCGACACCGAACCCGACGGCTCGGTTCACGTCGCGATCTATCTGACCACCGCCAGCTGTCCGAAGAAGAACGAGATCAGCGACCGGGTCAGCCAGGCGGTCTCCGACGTCCCGGGCACCGGCGCGGTGAAGGTCACCCTGGACGTGATGAGCGACGAACAGCGCACCGAGCTGCGCAAGCAGCTGCGCGGTGACGCCCGCGAGCCGATTATCCCGTTCGCACAACCGAATTCGCTGACGCGGGTCTATGCGGTGGCGTCCGGGAAGGGCGGGGTCGGCAAGTCCACTGTCACGGTCAACCTGGCCGCGGCGATGGCGGCCCGCGGCCTGTCCGTCGGGCTGCTGGACGCCGACATCCACGGCCATTCCATCCCCCGGATGATGGGCACCACCGACCGGCCCACCCAGGTCGAGTCGATGATCCTGCCGCCCATCGCGCACGAGGTGCGGGTCATCTCGATCGCTCAGTTCACCGAGGGCAACACTCCGGTGGTGTGGCGCGGACCGATGCTGCACCGCGCGCTACAGCAGTTCCTGGCCGACGTCTACTGGGGCGACCTGGACGTGCTGCTGCTCGATCTGCCGCCGGGGACCGGCGACATCGCCATCTCGGTGGCTCAGCTGATCCCCAACGCGGAGATTCTGGTGGTGACGACGCCACAGCTGGCGGCGGCCGAGGTCGCCGAGCGGGCCGGCAGCATCGCGCTGCAGACGCGCCAACGCCTCGCCGGCGTCGTGGAGAACATGTCCGGGCTCACGTTGCCGGACGGCTCGACGCTGAAGGTGTTCGGTGAGGGCGGCGGCGAGCAGGTGGCCGAGCGGTTGTCGCGCGCGGTCGGCGCCGATGTGCCGCTGCTGGGCCAGATCCCGCTGGATCCCGAGCTGGTGGCCGCGGGCGATTCCGGCGTTCCGCTGGTACTGAGTGCGCCGGATTCGCCGGTGGGCAAGGCGCTGCGCGGGGTGGCCGACAGTTTGTCCTCACGTCGGCGCGGGCTGGCCGGCGTATCGCTCGGGCTCGATCCCAAAGGCCGCTGAAACCGGTTCAGGTCGCGTCGGTGTCGAACGGCGTGCGGTCGCCCGTCTGCTGTTCCGCCCCAAGCGTCTGGCCGTTCGCCGGCGTGGGAGGCGCGGGTGGCGGCGTCTCCGGCGGGGCGCCGTTCACCGGCTTGTCGAAGTTTCCGGTCAGAAACGAGTCGTCGCCGTCCAGCAGGTGCTTGGTGAGCGCGGCGCGGGGGGTCATGCCGCGCAGCTTCTGCAATTCGCTGAGCGGGCCCCGCAGGTCGTCGAACTCGGGCCCGAGGTCCTCGCGCAGCTGACTGGTCACACCGCTGAGGTAATCGCGCGCCTGACGCAGCGCGTTGGCCGACCATCGGATGGCGCCGGGGAGCCGTTCGGGGCCGAGGACCACCAACCCGACCACGACGAGGACGAGCATCTCTCCCCAGCCGACGTTGGCGAACATCTAGCCGTTATCCGGGTCCGGTTTCACCGTCAGGCTGACGTGGCGGCCATCGCGGACAACCTCGATCGGGGAATCCTGGCCGATGGTCAGCTGCCGCACCGCGACCACGAACTCGTCGGCGTCGGCAACCTTGCGGTTACCCACCTTGACGACGACGTCGTTTTCCAGGACGCCGCCCTTCTGCGCCGGACTTCCCGCCTTCACGTTGGCGACCTGGGCGCCGGAGGCGATCGCGTTGCTCACCGAGCGGGTGCTGACGCCCAACGTCGGATGCACGATCTTTCCGTCCCGGATCAAGGTCTGGGCGACTTCCTTGGCCTCGTTGATCGGGATCGCGAAGCCGAGCCCACTTGCGCTGTCCGACAACGACTTACCCGCGGTGTCGATGCCGATCACCTGGGAATCCATGTCGATCAGCGGGCCACCCGAGTTGCCGTGGTTGATCGACGCGTCGGTCTGCAGGGCGTCGATCACCGTGTCGGTGTCCGAGCCCTCCCCGGACAGCGGAACCGGCCGGTGCAGCGCGCTGATGATGCCGTGCGTCACGGTGCTGCGCAGCCCCAGCGGCGCACCCGCGGCGAGGACCTCGTCACCCACCCGCACCTTGTCGGAATCGCCCAGGCGCGCCACGCTCAGGTTGTCGACGTTGTCGACCTTGATCACCGCCAGGTCGGTCTTGGGGTCGCGCCCGACCAGGTTGGCCGGCACTTCCTTGCCGTCGTTGAACACCACGGTGGTCTTGAACTGGCTGGGGTTGTTCGCCGCTTCGGAGATGACGTGGTTGTTGGTGACGATGTAGCCGCGCCCGTCGATGACGACGCCGGAGCCCTGCATGCCCTCCTGGTCACTCTTGGACTCGATGGTGACCACGGAGTTCGCGGTCGCCGACGCCACCTTGGCGAAGCGCCCGGCCGGGCCTTCCCCGTTGCCGTTGGTCGACAGCGTCACCTTGGAGGTGGTGAACGCCTCGGCGACCTCGGCCGTCTTGCGGCCCACCACCCCGCCGATGAGGCCGATGACCAACGCGATGAGCGCCAACACGAGCAGCGCGAGGTAGGACACCCGGCCGCCGAACAGCACGTCGCGCACGCCCAGTTTGCCGCCGTAGCCCAGGGCGGAGCGCGACGTCGATGGCGCGACCGCCGGCGTTCCCAGGGCCGCCGCGGCCCCCGGGTCCCGCCAGGGGTCGTCCAGCTCGTCGGGCTCCCCGCCGTTTTTCTCGGCGGCCAGCGCGCCCACGTCCACGGGGTGGCGTTGCAGCGAATCGGAGCTGCCCTCCGGCCGGTGGAACGCCTCCTCGAGGACGGGGTCGGCCGGACGATCGCTCGGCCGGAATTCGGCCTGGTCCCGGTACTTCTGCGGGCGGACGCGCTCGGCCACGAACGACCCGCGCAACCCGTCGGGACGACTGAACTCCCGACGCGATGCGGGGTCGACCGGCGGACGCGAGACGGGGCGCGGCGCCAGGCGGTTGCCGCTGTCATTGCTTCGGTCGAAGCCTTGGTCGGACGTCACGTTATCCCTTTTGGATCCTCTACTTGAGCGCTCGAGACGGGCCTTTACCGGCCGAGATACGCGGCACCGGCGTTGTCCGTGTCCACCCTAGTATCCACGGCGCGCCGTAGGGCGACATGAACGAGCGTGTGGGGCGAGTGCGCAGCGGGTCCGACTATCGGCGCTTGCGCCGTTCGCGGGCCTCGTGGTCGGCGAAGGGGTCGGAGGCCGGCGCGGTCGAGTCGTCGCGCGAGTCGTAGGGAATGTCGGCCAGCATGCCGAGCAGCGTGCTGGGGATGCGGATGGGGTGGGAGTCGCGCAGCGCCGCGCGCGTCCGGCTCTGATCGTCGACCTCGGCCGCGCACTGGGGGCACATCGACAGGTGATGCGCGGCCCGCAGGTGAGCGTTCATCCGCAACTCGCCGTCGACGAACGCGGCGATTGCTTCGACGGACAGGTGCTCGGTGGAACCGAACTGGCGGGGTGCGCCCACGGGCGCGTCGCTCTGGGAGGCGAACTGAGCGGGAAGCCAGGAGAACGCGCGGCGGAACACATGTCCTCGATCGGGCATTACCAGCTCCTTGCCACTCATTCTCATTGCCGCCTCCTCTCGAATGTAGCGCGAGCCGGTGCGCAATACCGCAGCTACGGGCGCAAAGCCGCTGAATATCTACCTGATCGCTCCGCTGCCGAGACAGGCGGGCGACGCTGCCTACGCCGACTGGGCGCGCAGTTCCTGCCGACCGGAGTGGGCGGCCAGGTAGTCCCGCAAGGCTTGGCGTCCGCGGTGGATGCGGCTGCGGACGGTCCCGAGCTTCACGCCCAGGGTGGCACCGATCTCCTCGTAGGACAGGCCTTCGATGTCGCACAGGACGACGGCCGCGCGAAATTCCGGCGGCAGCGAATCGAGCGCGGCCTGCAAATCGGGCCCCAGCCGTGAGTCGTGATAGATCTGCTCGGGGTTGGGCTCGTCGGCGGGCACCCGCTCGTAATCCTCGGGCAGCGCCTCCATCCGGATGCGCGCGCGTCGGCGCACCATGTCGAGGAAGAGGTTGGTGGTGATGCGGTGCAGCCACCCTTCGAACGTTCCCGGCTGATAGTTCTGCACGGACCGGAAGACCCGGATGAAGGTCTCCTGGGTGAGGTCCTCGGCGTCGTGCTGATTGCCGGAAAGCCGATAGGCCAGCCGGTACACCCGGTCGGCGTGCTGGCGTACCAGCTCGTCCCACGACGGCATGGCCGCCTTGTCGCCGGTCGCGTCGAAAACCGCGGTCCCCTGCGGGGCGTCCGAGGGCTCCACCCACTCGTCGGTGGGGCGCCCTTGCGCGTGCGACATGCTGGACGGACTGAGAAGAGTGGTGATAATCAATTCCTCCGAATCGGGTGCGCCACCCAGTGGCACTTCGTCATTGACGGCAACAGGCAGCTGCCATTCGGTATTCCCCGTCCAACGCGCTCCGCGATCCATACGGACACCGTCGCGTATCGGCGTATGTGCGGTATATGAACAGTCTGAGCTGCGCCTGAGAAACCGTTTCTTGCCCTGCGTTGTGCAGGAAATATCCACCGCGCGGTGACCTTAAACGCGCCGGGCCTCTTGGGCGTGTCGCCAGCGTGCGGTTCAGGCGCGCCTGTCCGTTCGTGCGATGAATTGGAATACGCTGCGGGCATGGACGGCACCGACGCAGAAGCCCCTGGCCACACGGCGCCCAGCCGGGCCGAATCGCTGTTTGCCCACGCCGAGGGATCGATATCGGAGGACGCGCTGCTGGCCGCCGCCCGGGAGCGGGCCGTCGACATCGGGGCGGGCGCGGTGACGCCGGCCGTCGGGGCGTTGTTGAGCATGCTTACGAAGCTGAGCGGCGGCAAGGCCGTCGCCGAAGTGGGCACCGGCGCGGGAGTCAGCGGCTTGTGGTTGCTGTCGGGCATGAGCGACGACGGCGTCTTGACCACGATCGACATCGAGCCCGAATACCTACGGCTGGCCAAGCAGGCGTTCAGCGAGGCGGGCATCGGACCGTCGCGCAGCCGGCTGATCGGCGGCCGCGCCCAAGAGGTGCTCACCCGGCTCGCCGACGAGTCCTATGACCTGGTGTTCATCGACGCCGACCCGATCGATCAGCCGGACTACGTCGTCGAGGGCGTCCGGTTGCTGCGCCCGGGCGGCGTGATCGTGGTGCACCGGGCCGCGCTGGGCGGGCGGGCCGGCGATCCGGCCGCCCGCGACGCCGAGGTGGTGGCGGTGCGCGAGGCGGCCCGCCTCATCGCCGAGGACGAGCGGCTCACCCCGGCGCTGGTGCCGCTCGGCGACGGCATCCTGGCCGCCGTTCGCGACTGATTCGCACTTTTACGAATTCTTGACGCGGGTCGTCCTTGACCGCGGGCTGAACGCATGTTTAGTGTACTGAACATGCGTTCAGCCGACCTGACGGCCGCCGCCCGGATCCGCGATGCGGCCATCGAGCAGTTCGGCGAGCACGGGTTCGGTGTCGGGCTTCGCGCCATCGCCGAAGCGGCGGGCGTGAGTGCCGCGCTGGTGATCCACCACTTCGGCTCCAAGGAGGGCCTGCGCAAGGCCTGCGAGGACTACATCGCCGAAAAGATCCGCAACACCAAGTCCGAGGCTATCCAGTCCAACGACCCGGCCACCTGGTTCGCCCAGTTGGCAGAGATCGAGGACTACGCACCACTGATGGCATACCTGGTGCGCAGCATGCAGACCGGCGGCGATCTAGCGAACATGATGTGGCGCAGGATGATTGACAACGCGGAAGGGTACATGGAAGAGGGCGTGCGCGCCGGGAGGATCAAACCCAGCCGCGATCCCCAGGCCCGGGCCAAGTATCTGGCGATCACCGGAGGCGGCGGATTCCTGCTCTACATCCAAATGCACGACACACCAACGGATCTGCGCGCGGTGCTGCGCGACTACTCGCGCGACATGATCCTGCCCGCCCTCGAGGTCTATACCGAAGGGCTGCTGACCGACCGGACCATGTACGACGCGTTCCTGGCTGCCGAAGATCAAGGAGAATCCCATGGCACCTGAAAATTCAGTCGGCTCCGCCCCTATCGAAATCCGGGGCCTCACCAAGAGATTCGGCGCGGTGCGGGCGCTGGACGGCCTCGATCTCACTGTGCGAGAGGGGGAGGTCCACGGATTTCTCGGCCCCAACGGCGCCGGGAAGTCCACCACCATCCGCATCCTGCTGGGCCTGGTGAAGGCCGACAGCGGTAGCGTGCGGTTGCTGGGCGGTGATCCCTGGACCCAATCCGTTGCGCTGCATCGTCAAATCGCTTACGTTCCTGGTGATGTGACGCTGTGGCCGTCGCTGACAGGTGGAGAGACCATCGACCTGCTGGCCCGCATGCGCGGCGGCATCGACAAGCGGCGCCGCGCGGAGCTGATCGAGCGCTTCGATTTGGACCCGCACAAGAAGGCCCGCACGTATTCGAAGGGCAACCGCCAGAAGGTCTCCCTCATCTCGGCGTTCTCGTCCCATGCCAGGCTGCTGCTCCTGGACGAGCCCAGCAGTGGACTGGACCCGCTGATGGAGAACGTGTTTCAACAGTGCGTGGCGCAGGCCCGTGACCGGGGCACGACGGTGTTGTTGTCCAGCCACATCCTGGCCGAAACGGAAGCGTTGTGCGAACGCGTGACGATCATCCGGGCGGGCAAGACCATCGAAAGTGGTTCGCTGAGCTCCATGCGGCATCTGAGCCGCACCTCGATCAGGGCCGAAATGATCGGCGATCCGGGCGATCTCAGGCGGATCAAGGGCGTCGAGGACATCAGCGTCGAGGGTAATACGCTGCGCGCCCAGGTCGATAGCGAAAGCCTGGGTGAGCTCATCCGCGTGCTCGGTGACGCCGGCGTGAGCAGTCTCGTCAGCCAGCCGCCGACGCTCGAAGAGCTCTTCTTGCGCCACTATGACACGTCCGGAGACGCGTCCGGCGGCGACGGCCGGCACGGGCGCGATGCGCAAAAGGTGTCGTTGTCATGAGCGCGACCACACTGGACCGGCCTCACGCGTCGGCATCGCCTGCGCCCCAGCGCAGTTCGAACTTCTCCGGAACGCTTGCGATGTTGCGGCTATACCTGCGCCGGGATCGGCTCTCGTTGCCGCTGTGGGTGTTTCTGCTGTCGGTGCCGCTGGCGACGGTGTACGTCGGCAGCATCGAAAAGATCTACCCCACCGAGGCCGCCCGTGCCGGGTTCGCCGCCTCCATCATGGCCAGCCCGGCCCAGCGTGCGCTGTATGGCCAGGTCTACAGCGACAGCCTTGGCGCCGTGGGGATTTGGAAGGCCGGGATGTTCCACGTGCTGATCGCGGTGGCCGTCATCCTCACGATGATCCGGCACACCCGCGCCGACGAGGAGAACGGACGGACCGAGTTGGTGGACTCGACCGCGATCGGTCGCTACGCCAGCCTGAGCGCGGCGCTGCTGCTGTCTTTCGGGGCCTCGCTCGGCACCGGCGCGATCGGCGCGGCCGGCCTGCTGAGCACCGACGTCCCGGCGGCCGGGTCACTGGCGTTCGGTGCGGCGCTGGCCTGCTCCGGCCTGGTGTTCACCGCGGTCGCCGCGGTGACCGCGCAGTTGTCGCCCAGCGCCAGGTTCGCCCGCGGTGCCGCGTTCGCCGTCCTGGGAACCGCGTTCACGCTGCGCGCCGTCGGCGACGCCGGGTCGGGCACACTGTCGTGGCTGTCTCCGCTGGGGTGGTCGCTACTGGTCAAACCGTATGCGGGTGATCGCTGGTGGGTGCTGCTGCTGCACCTGGTCACGGCGTCCGCGTTGACCATGGTGGCGTATTGGCTGCTCGCCGGCCGTGACGTCGGCGCGGGGCTCATCGCGGAGCGGCCCGGTCCCGCGACCGCCGCGCCGGCGCTGGGCAACGCGTTCGGGCTGACGTGGCGTCTCGACCGGGCCGCGCTGCTGTTGTGGACGGTCGGACTGTGCCTATACGGGTTGCTGGTGGGCAGCGTGGTGCACGGCATCGGTGACGAGCTGGGCGACAGCGGTCCGGCCCGCGATATCGTCGCGCGGATGGGCGGCACCAGCGCCCTCGAGCAGGCCTTCATCGCCGTGGCTTTCGCCATGATGGGCATGGTGGCCGCCGCGTTCGCCGTTTCGCTCACGTTGCGGTTGCACCAGGAAGAATCCAGCCAGCGAGCCGAAACGGTGCTGGCCGGCGCGGTGTCGCGAACTCGTTGGCTCGCGAGCCATTTGGTGACCGCGCTGGGCGGATCCGCGCTCGCGATGCTGGCCTGCGGGGTAACCGCCGGAGTTGTCTACGGCATCGCGGCCGGCGATGTGGGCGGCAAACTCGCGATGGTCGTCGCAAGCGCGGCGGTCCAACTCCCGGCCGTCTGGCTGTTGTCGGCCGTGACGGTCTGCGTATTCGGCGTCGCGCCGCGGTTCACACCGGTGGCCTGGGGCGTGCTGATCGGTTTCATCGCTCTGTACCTGATCGGATCGTTGGCCCGGTTCCCGCAGTGGTTGCTCGACCTGGAACCGTTCGGGCACATCCCGAGAATTGGCGCCGATTTCACCGCCGTGCCCTTGCTATGCCTACTGGCCATCGACGTAGGGTTGGTAATTCTGGGCGCCCTGGCTTTTCGGCGCCGCGATCTACGCTGCTAGGAGCGAGATGAAAACCGGGATCCGCGTGACGACGACATCCCTCGGAGGCATTCTCTCGTGGGTGTTGATCCTGCTCTTGCCGGCGGGCACGCTGCACTACTGGCAGGCGTGGGTTTTCATCGCCGTGTTCACGGTGGCGACCATCGTGCCCACGGTCTACCTGAGCAGGGCCAACCCCGCGGCCCTGCAGCGGCGCATGCGTGCCGGCCCGCGGGCCGAACCCCGAACCTCGCAGAAGTTCATCATCACCGCCTCGTTCCTGGGTCTCTTCGCGACGATGGTGTTCAGCGCGCTCGATCATCGGTTCGGCTGGTCGTCGGTACCGGTCTGGCTGTCGCTGCTCGGCGATCTGCTGGTGGCGACCGGGCTCGGCATCGCCATGCTGGTGATCGTCCAGAACAACTATGCCGGCGCCACGGTCACGGTGGAAGCGGACCAGACCTTGGTGTCCGGCGGCCTGTATCGATTCGTGCGCCATCCGATGTACGTCGGAAACGTGATCATGATGATCGGTATCCCCCTGGCGCTCGACTCGTATTGGGGGCTGCTCTTCGTCATCCCCGGCACCATCGTGCTCGCGCTGCGCATGTTCGACGAAGAGAAGCTCCTCTTCGACGAATTGCCCGGGTACCGCGAATACGCCGAGCGCGTGCGCTACCGGTTGGTTCCCTACCTCTGGTAGCCGGCGCGCCGAGGGCATTAGCCCGGCGTCGGCGCCACCAGGCGCGACGATGTTGCGGATCAACAACTTTCGCAATGTCGGCGCCGAGCACGCTTCGCGGTGCCTGACCGAGCTAGATCCAGACGCCCTTGCCCACCGCGACCACACCGCCGGCGCTGATCGCGAAGCGCTCGCGGTCCTTCTCCAGGTCCACCCCGACCATCTCGCCCGGCCCCACGACGACGTTCTTGTCCAGGATCGCGTGGCGCACCACCGCGCCACGGCCGACGCGAGCGCCGGGCATGATCACGCTGCCCTCCACGATCGCGCCGTCGTCGACCACGACGTTGGACGAAAGCACCGAGTTGCGCACCGAGGCCGCCGAGATGATGCTGCCGGCGCCCACCACCGACTCCTGCGCGGAACCGCCGTTGACGAACTTTGCCGGCGCCAGGTTCTCCGACTCGCCGCGGATCGGCCAGCGCTTGTTGTAGAGGTTGAACACCGGATGCACCGACACCAGGTCCATGTGTGCGTCGTAGAACGCGTCGAGCGTTCCGACGTCACGCCAGTAGGCCCGGTCACGGTCGGTGGCGCCGGGCACCTCGTTGTCGCTGAAGTCGTACACCGCGGCCATCCCGTCGTCGACCAGTCGCGGGATGATGTCACCACCCATGTCGTGATCGGAATGGTCGTCGTCGGCGTCCGCGCGGATCGCGTCGATGAGCACCTTGGTGGTGAAGATGTAATTGCCCATCGACACGAACGTCGTCTCGGGGTCGTCCGGGGTGCCGGGCGGATCCAGTGGCTTCTCCACGAATTGGCGGATGCGCCCGGACTCGTCGGAGTCGATACACCCGAACGCGGTGGCCTCGCTGCGCGGCACCCGGATGCCGGCGACGGTCGCGCCCGCCCCGCTGTCGATGTGGAACCGGACCATCTGCTCGGGATCCATCCGGTACACGTGGTCGGCGCCGAAAACCACTATGTAGTCGGGGTCTTCGTCGTAGATCAGATTGAGCGACTGGTAGATCGCGTCGGCCGAACCGGTGTACCAGCGCGGACCGAGCCGCTGCTGCGCGGGCACCGGGGTGATGTACTCACCGGCCAAGCCGGACAACCGCCAGTTCTGTGATATGTGACGGTCCAGTGAATGCGACTTGTACTGCGTCAGAACGCAGATTCGCAAATAGCGGGCGTTGACGAGGTTCGACAGCACGAAGTCGATCAGCCGATAGGCGCCGCCGAAGGGAACCGCGGGCTTGGCGCGATCCGCGGTCAGCGGATACAGCCGCTTGCCCTCACCGCCGGCCAGGACGATGCCCAGCACGTGTGGTGCTTCCCTCATGGTGTCAAACCTATCGGCCGCCGCGAAACGCTGCCAGGGGGAAGGGGCTATTGCCCGCGTTCTGTGGGGCTGTCCGTCAAGGTATTTGGCTGCGCGGGCGCACCGAGGGTGCCGCCCGGCTCGCGGCCCTCCCCGTCGCGGAACTACCGTGCGGGTATGCGGGTGGCGATGATGACTCGGGAATACCCCCCAGAGGTCTACGGAGGGGCGGGCGTACACGTCACCGAACTCGTCAGCCAATTGCGCCGGCTGTGCGCGGTGGACGTGCATTGCATGGGGGCACCCCGGCCGGGCGCCCAGGGCGTGCAGGTGCATCAGCCCGACCCGCGGTTGCAGGGCGCCAACGCGGCGATGACGACGCTGTCCGCGGACCTGCTGATGGCCAACGCGGCATCGGCGGCCACCGTGGTGCATTCACACACCTGGTACACCGGCATGGCCGGGCACCTGGCCGCGCTGCTCTATGCCGTCCCGCACGTGTTGACCGCGCATTCGCTCGAGCCGCTGCGCCCGTGGAAGTCCGAACAACTCGGCGGGGGCTACCGGATCTCGACCTGGGTCGAACACACCGCAGTGCTGGCCGCCGACGCGGTGATCGCGGTGAGCTCCGCGATGCGCGAGGACATCCTGCGCGTCTACCCCGCGCTGGATCCCGGGGCCGTGCACGTCATCCGCAACGGTGTCGACACCGACGTGTGGTGCCCGGCGGCCCCATCGCAGGGCGAGTCGATGCTGGCCGCACTGGGTGTCGATCCGGACCGTCCCCTGGTGGTGTTCGTGGGCCGCATCACCCGGCAGAAGGGCGTCGCGCACCTGGTGGCGGCCGCCCACCGGTTCAGCCCGGAGGCGCAGGTGCTGCTGTGCGCCGGGGCGCCCGACACCCCGGAGATCGCCGAGGAGATTCGGGATGCGGTCGCCGGCCTGGCCCGCGGACGCACCGGCGTCTTCTGGATCCGGGAAATGCTTCCCATCGGCGAGTTGCGCGAAATCTTATCGGCCGCAGCGGTTTTCGTGTGCCCGTCGGTGTATGAGCCGTTGGGCATCGTGAATCTGGAGGCGATGGCCTGCGGGGCCGCGGTGGTGGCCTCGGATGTGGGCGGGATCCCGGAGGTGGTCGCCGACGGGGTCACCGGGACTTTGGTGCATTACGACCCCGGCGATGTGGCGGGCTATCGGGCCGGACTGGCCGAGGCGGTCAACGAGCTCGTCGCCGACCGCGCAAAAGCGCAGCGCTACGGCAAGGCGGGACGCCGACGCTGCGTCGAGGAGTTCTCGTGGGCCCACGTCGCCGAGCAGACCCTGGAGATCTATCGGAAGGTGTGTGCGTAGCACCGCCGAATCGTTCGGCGGCAAGCCCTAGCTGGAGCTTGTGACGCCCTTGAGTTCGTCACCGAGGGCAGCGGCTTCGTCGGGCGTCAGCTCGACGACCAGTCGACCTCCACCTTCAAGTGGTACCCGCATCACGATGCCGCGCCCCTCCTTCGTTGCTTCAAGAGGACCGTCTCCGGTCCGGGGCTTCATCGCCGCCATCGAGTGCTCCCTCCAGGTTCGAGCTGGCCCGCCCGCGCGGACCTGGTCGGCACCGAGCACGCCCCGCCAGCGAACTTCAAGCCATGCCCGGCCACGAACTGACTTATCACCCCTCCATTGTTCCCTATCCAGGTCACCGCTCGTACAAAGACCCACAACTGTGTGCTCAGCGGGCGGTCGCGGGCACCCAGCAACCCCGGATATGGTCGTCGACCATGCCGGTTGCCTGCATCAACGCGTAGGCGGTGGTCGGACCGACGAAGCGGAACCCGCGCCGCTTGAGTTCACGGGCCATGGCCTTCGATTCGTCAGTGGCCGAGGGAATTTGGGATGCGTCGGCCGGGCGTGACCGCGGCGACGGCGCAAACGACCACAGCAGCTCCGCCAGGTCCGCCGGAGTACCCAGCTCCGCGGCCGCGCGCGCGTTGGCGATTGTCGCGTCAATCTTGGCGCGGTTGCGCACGATTCCCTGATCGGCCATCAGCCGCCGCACGTCGTCGTCGCCGTACTCGGCGACCGTCGTGATGTCGAACCCGGAGAACGCGCGCCGGAAATTCTCCCGTTTGCGCAGGATGATCAGCCACGACAGGCCGCTCTGAAAGGCCTCCAGGCTCATCCGTTCGAACAGGGCCACCCCGTCGTGCAGCGGGCGACCCCATTCCTGGTCGTGGTAATCGCGGTACATCTCGAAGTCCGGCCCGGGCCGAATGGCCGCCCAGCTGCACCGAACCAGCTCGTCTTCGCTCACATTCAGTCCTGACGATCCTCGCCCTCGCCGGGTTCCGCCGAATCGTCCTCGTGGTCCTGGTCGGCGGCGGGCGCGGCGTGCACCGCGGCCAGCTGGCCGCGCAGGGCCTCCAGCTCGCGGGCGAGGCGGTCCAGCACCCAGTCCACCTCGCTGGTCTTGTATCCACGCAGCGTCTGGGTGAACTTGACGGCGTCGACGTCGGAGCCGGTCACCCCGTAGGCCGGCAGGACGGTCGCCGTCGTCCCCCGGGGCAGGGGCGGCAGCTGCTCGCCGCGACCGAACAACAGGCTGGCCGCGCCGAACAGGACGATCGCCACCAGCACCAGGACCACCAGGTACAGCAACACCAACGCCACGGGATCGATACTGCCCTATGCCGCCGACACGGCGATGCCCAGCGTGACCGCGTCGGCGGCTACCGGGGCCTGATCGCCTGCATCGGCGGCCGGTCCGCCAGTGACACCGGCGAGGTGTGCTGGGTGTAGCCCTCGCCGTCGGGCCCGTGGGCCACGAACTGGGTCAGGCCGACCCCGGAGTCGGGGATCCCGCAGCGCGACAGCAGGGTCGCGATGACCTGGCGGCTCATCGCGCCCAGCTCGGCCAGCGGCCGGTTGCGGTGCTCCCGCACGCCCAGGTTGACCTGGGCGATCGCGTCCAGCCCCAGCCGGTCGAAGGTGTCCACCAGCAGTCCGATCTCCACGCCGTAGCCCGGGGCGAACGGCACCGACGTCAGCAATTCGCGGGTGGCCGCGTATTCGCCACCCAGCGGCTGCAGCACTGCGCCCAGCTCGGGGCGCAGCGCCGCGAGCAACGGCCGGGCCACCAGCTCGGTGACCCGCCCGCCGCCGGTCGCGCCCGCGCTGCCGCCCACGTCGGCGACGTTGAGGGGCCGCCGGTAGAAGCTCTTGACCAGGTGAATCCCGCGGGAGGGTGGGCAGGTGAGCAGGGGGCCGACGAGCCACGGCACGAACATCGGGTGCGGGTTGATCAGGTCGGAGTCGACGAACACCACGATGTCGCCGCGGGTGGCCGCCAGCGACCGCCACAACGCCTCGCCCTTGCCGGGCCGTATCGGCACCTCGGGCAGCGCCTGCTCGCGGCTGACCACGCGGGCGCCGGCGGCGACCGCCCGGATCTCGGTGTCGTCGGTGGAGCCGGAGTCCAACACGATCAGCTCGTCGACCAGCCCATCAACCAGCGGTGAGATGCTGTCGATCACCGACTCGATGGTGTCTTCCTCGTCGAGGGCCGGCAGCACCACCGAGATGGTCCGCCCGGCCTTGGCCGCCTCCAGCTCGGCGACGGTCCAGCTCGGACGGTTCCAGCTGCGGTCGCCCAGCCAGGTGTCCCCCGGCCTCGCGGCGAGCATCCCGTCGCTGGCCAGATCGCCGGCGACCAGGTCCGACATCGTCATGCGAGCCCCCTCACCGTGCGGGTCGGCGGGCGCGTCCCCTGGATCGACGCCACCATTTCCAGCACCCGGCGGGTGGCGGCGACCTCGTGCACGCGAAACATCCGCGCACCGGCGGCCGCGGCCAGCGCGGTGGCCGCCAACGTTCCCTCGAGCCGCTCGGTCAATTCCACACCCAGAGTCTCCCCGACGAAGTCCTTGTTACTCAAAGCCATCAGCACCGGCCACCCGGTATCGACGAGATCGCCGACGTGCCGCAACAGCAGCAGCCCGTGGAAGGTGTTCTTGCCGAAGTCGTGGGTCGGGTCGATCAGTACTCGGTCGCGCGCCACCCCGCACGCGACCGCCCGCTCGGCGGCGGCGGTGACCTGGGCGATCACGTCGTCGACGACGCCGCGCGTGGCGGTTCCGTAGTTCACCCGGAACGGGCGCGTGCGCGGCTGCGCGTTGCCGGTGTGCGAACAGACCAGACCCGCCCCGAACTCCGCGGCCACCTCCGGTAGGGCGGGGTCGACGCCGGCCCAGGTGTCGTTGATCAGGTCCGCCCCGGCCGCGCAGGCCACCTTGGCGACCTCGGAGCGCCAGGTATCGGCGCTGATCACGTGGTCGGGATAGGCGTCGCGCAACCATTCGATGAACGGCACCAGCCGGGCGATCTCGGTGTCGGCGTCGACCTCTTGGCCCGGGCCGGCCTTGACGCCGCCCACGTCGATGACGTCGGCGCCGTCGGCCACGGCCCGGTGCACGGCCGCCCGGGCGGCCTCGTCGCTGAAGGTCGCGCCCCTGTCGTAGAACGAGTCCGGGGTGCGGTTGACGATCGCCATGATCAGCGCGCGATCGGCTGACACGGGACGGCCGCAGAACGACGATTGCACGCGTCTATGGTGCCTGGTCGCCGAACAGCGTGCAGTGCCAGGTCGCGAGCGTGACGGCACTGCGAAATCCGACTCGCCCTCTCGCAGTGTGGTTACGCTCGCGACCGGCCGATCGGCGCTGCCGGCCCTACGGGCGTTTACCCTCGGCCACCTCGTCGGGGTACTCGTCGTAGAACGGCACGTAGCCCTCGTCGCGTCCGGCCAGCACGTAGAGCGGGTCCTCGACGTCGGGGCCGTAGGCCTGCTCGCGCAACTCCACCTTGCGGCTCTTGAAGGTCGTGGTCTGCTCGATCGACTCCACCACCCGCACGAACAGCGGCAGCGCGTAGCCGGGCAGCTGCTCGTAGACGGCGCGGGCCAACGACTGCCCGTCGAACTCGGCGCCGTCGCGCAGCTTGACAGCGGCCATCCCGGCGCGACCGCCGGTGCGCGGCACCTCGACCCCGAAGACCGTGCAGTCCTCGACGGAGTCATCGGATGCCAGTGCGGCCTCGACCTGGGTGGTGGCCACGTTTTCGCCTTTCCAGCGGAACGTGTCGCCCAGCCGGTCGACGAACGCCGCGTGTCCCATGCCCTGCGGGCTCATCACGTCGCCGGTGTTGAACCAGCAGTCGCCCTCACGAAAAGCGTTGCGCACCAACTTTTTTTCGCTGGACTCCGGATCGGTGTAGCCGTCGAACGGCTGCAGCCGGTTGACCGGGCTGAGCAACAGGCCCGGCTCCCCGGCCGGCACCCGGCGCACGCGCCCGTCGTCGCCGCGCAGCGGGGCGCCGGTGTCGGGGTCGTACTCGACGTAGGCCAACGGCATCGGGAAGACACCGGTGGAGCGGGGCACGTTGAAGACGTTGATGAACGCGGCGTTGCCCTCGCTGGAGGCGTAGAACTCGCAGACGCGCGCGATCCCGAACCGTTTCGTGAACTCGTCCCAGATCTCCGGGCGCAGGCCGTTCCCGGCGATCACCCTCACCTTGTGCGCTCGGTCGGTCGGCTTGGCCGGTTGGTTGAGCAGGTAGCGGCACACCTCGCCGATGTAGATGAACGCCGTCGCATCGTTGGCGATGACCTCGTCCCAGAACTTCGACGCCGAGAACGACTTGCCGAGCGCCAGCGTCGCTCCCGACGTGATCACCGACGACAACGCGACCGTCAGCGCGTTGTTGTGGTACAGCGGCAGGCAGCAGTAGAGGGTGTCCGAGCTCTTGAGCCGCAACCCGATGCCGCCGAACGCCGCGAGCGCCTTCAGCCAGCGCAGGTGCGTCATGACGCTGGCCTTCGGGAAACCGGTTGTGCCCGAGGTGAAGATGTAGAACGCGGTGTCCCGGGCGTGCACGGCCGACGCCGACGCCGGGTTGGTGGCCGGGGCGCTCGCCGCGAACCGTTCGAGGTCTTCGACGGTCAGCGTCTGGGTGCCGCCCGAGCCCCCGCACTCCGCCACGGCGCTGACCAGATCGGTCTCGGCGATGAGCACCTTGGCCTCCAGCAGGCCGAGACTGTGCGCGAGGACCTCGCCGCGCTGGTGGTAGTTGAGCATGCCGGCGACCGCACCGCACTTGACCGCGGCCAGCATGGCCAGCACGGCGTTGGGCGAGTTGCGCAGCATGATGGCGACGACGTCGCCGTGGCCGACGCCGCGCGCGGCCAGCACCGCGGCGTACCGGTTGGCGGCCGCGTTGGCGTCGCGGTAGGTCAGTTGCTGGTCGCCGAAGCGCAAAAAGATCCGGTCGCCGTAGCGGGCGGCCCGCTCCTGGAACACCGTGCCGATCGATTTCTTGGACCCCGGCTGGGCCGCCAGCCCGGTCAGCACGCCGCGCGCGATCACCGGCAGGTCGGCCAGCACGGCCGGCACCCGAGATGCGATGTCGGTCAGTTTGACCGCCGTGCGCGCTCCCCCGTCACGATCGGACACGTGATCCCCTCGATTCGTTTGGTAAAAGTCAAGCTCGGCGGACAGCCTAGTAGGGGCTGGGACGGGCCGGCGGGCTCAGCCGGGCGCGCACGCGTCCAGCGCCGCGCCCACCTTGTCGACCAGCACCAATCGGTCCATCGCCACCTGGGAGACGTAACCGCTGTCGAGCAAGCCGCACAACCACGTCCACAGCCCCTCGTAGTGGCCGACGGGGTCCAGCAGCACGATGGGTTTGTCGTGGAGACCGAGGTAGGCCGTGGTCCAGGTGTCGAGCAACTCGTCGAGGGTGCCGATGCCGCCCGGCAGCGCGATGAACGCGTCGGCGCGGTCTTCCATGATCTGCTTGCGCTCGTGCAGGGTGTCGCTGACGATCAGCTCGTCGGCGTCCGCGTCGGCGATCTCGCGCCGCATCAAGACCTGGGGGATGACGCCGACGGTCCGGCCCCCGCGGGCCCGCGCCGCGCTCGCCACCGCGCCCATCGCCGAAACGCGGCCACCGCCCCACACCAGCGTCCAGCCGCGCTCCGCGATGGCCTCGCCGAGTTCTGCAGCGACACCGAGCAATTCGGGATGCTGCGGACCGGACGCGCAGTACACACACACCGCCCACTCGCGGGCTGAATCGCGTTCCCCGGGCATATCCGCCAAAGGTAGACCAATTGCGATCACCGCTCATATGTGGGGCTTTCGCCGTGCCGACGGGCCCGCGCGCCATAAAATCCGGCAGTGCCGATTCGATGGAACGTCCCCCAACATGCGACGGCCTCAGAGCGGCTGGATGCGGCGTTGGCCGCGGGGGGCCGGGGAGCGGCGGTGTTGGGGCCCGACGGCGTCGGCAAATCCACCTTGGCCCGCGTGGCCGCCGAGCACTTCGCCGGTCAACATCCCGACACGCTCGTCCGCTGGGTCACCGGCACCCCGACCGAACGCGCGGTGCCCTTCGGGGCCTTCAGCCACCTGGTGCAGATCGCCGACATCGGCAAGCCGGCCGCGCTGCTGCGGGCCGCGCGCGCCTCGCTGGGCGGCGACGACCTGCTGCTCGTCGTCGACGATGCCCAACACCTGGACGTGCTGTCGGCCACGCTGGTCTACCAGCTGGCGCGGGCCGGGACGGCGCGGCTGATCGTGACCGCCCGCGCCGACGCCTCCCCCGATGCGATCGCCGCGCTGTGGAGCGACGGCCTGCTCGACCGGATGGATATCGAGCCGCCCGGCGGGACGACGCCGCCCGCGGAGGTCGACGCCTTCCTCGCCGAGTTGCCCGCGCCGGCCCGGTCGGTGCTGGAGTATCTCGCCGTGTGCGAGCCGCTGTCGCTCGCCGACCTGACCGTCCTGGCCGGCGACGGCGCGGTGGCCGAGGCGGTCAGGTGGGGCGCCGCCGAGACCCGGGTGCGGGGCGGGGCCTCCGAGGACCCCGTCGTCTACACGGCCCACCCGCTGTTCGCCGAGCGGACGCTGGCCGCGCTGGACCCCGACGACGCGCGACAACGGCGCACCGAGCTGGTCACGTTGCTGTCGCAGCGTCCATCCGAGCATCTCAGCGACCGGCTGCGGCTGATGTCGTTGGCGCGAGACAGCGACGCGCGCCAACGGCCCGCCGACGTCGTCGCCGCCGCGCAGCAGGCGCTGAGGCTGGGTGACATGGCGCTGGGCGAGCGGCTGGCCCGCTCGGCGCTCGAGCGCTCCGGCGGGCTGGCCGCGCGGCTCGCGCTCGCGCACGCGCTGGGCTGGCAGGGCCGCGGCCGCGAGGCCGATGCGCTGTTGGCCGACGTCGACTCCGCCGGGTTGACCGAAGCCGCCCTGATGGAGTGGGCGTTGCTGCGGGCGGCGAACCAGTTCTGGATTCTGAGCGAGCCCGAGCGTGCGACGGCGTTCTTGCGGACCGTCCGCAATCGCGTCGCAGATGCCGGGCCGCGGACCACGCTGGACGCGCTTAGCGCGACCTTCGCGATGAACGCGGGCAACGTCGGGCACGCGGTCAAGGTCGCCGAGGAGGTGCTGGCCTCGGCGTCGGCCGACGACCAGGCGGTGGCCTGGGCCGGCAGCGCGGCCGCGTTGTGCGCGGCGCGGCAGGGCCGGTTCGGTGACGTCGAGCCGTTGGCGCAGCGCGCCCTGGGAGCCGAACATCCCGGGTTGCTGCGCTTCACCATCGGGCTGGGCCAGACGACCACGTTGTTGATGGCGGGCAGGCTCGAGGAGGCCCGCCAATTGGCCCGGCAGTTCACCGATTTCGCCGAACTGCAGCAGCCGGGCCGCGCGATCGGCGAGGTGCTGCTGGCGCATGTGCTGCTTGCCGGCGGCGAATTCGCCTCCGCAGCAGACATTTTGATCCCGGCGACCGCCACTCTGGAGCGCACCGGCTATTCGTGGGGGCCGCTGTCGCTGACGCTGCTGGCCACCGCGCTGTCCCAGCTCGGAGATACCGCTGCCGCGGCAAAAGCGTTGAGCAGGGCCGAATCCCGGCACGGAACCAAGTCGGCGTTGTTCGCCCCCGAGCTCGGGGTGGCGCGCGCGTGGCGGCTGGCGTTGCTGCGCGACTCGCACGGCGCGGTGGCCGCCGCGCGCGAGGCCGCCCGCGCGGCCGAGCGCGGCGGGCAGCGGGCCGTGGCGGTGCGCGTCTGGCACGAGGCCGTGCGGTTGGGCGACAGCCGTGCCGGCGATCCGTTGGCCCGGCTCTGCGACGAGATCGATTGTGTCGTTGGCAGAATCGCGTTGGCCCACGCCCGCGCGCTCACCGCGGGCGATGCCGAGGCGTTGCGGGCGGTGTCGGACGAGCTGACGTCGATCGGGATGCACGCGGCCGCCGCCGACGCCGCCGCGCAGGCTCGGCGCTGCGGCGGCTAGCCGCCCAGGTAGCGGCGCAGCATGTCCACCGCCGCGGTGATGTTGGCGACCGCCACGCGTTCGTCGCGCCGGTGCGCCAAATTCGGGTCGCCGGGGCCGAAGTTGACCGCCGGTATACCCAGCGCGGCGAACCGCGCGACGTCGGTCCAGCCGTACTTGGCCCGCACGTTACCGCCCGCCGCCTCAACCAACGCCTTGGCGGCGGGCTGGGACAGCCCGGGCATCGCCCCGGCCGCGGCGTCGGTCTGTTCGATGTGCACGTCCAGTCCGGCGAGCACGTCGTGCACGTGTTGCAGCGCGTCGGGCACCGACCTGTCCGGGGCAAAGCGGAAGTTGACCGTCACCGCGGCCGCATCGGGAATGACGTTGCCCGCCACCCCGCCGTCGATGCGCACGGCCGACAAGCCCTCGCGGTACGTGCAGCCGTCGATGTCCACGCTGCGTGCCTCGTACGCGGCCAGCCGTTCGAGCACGGCACCCAGTTTGTGAATAGCGTTGTCCCCCAACCAGGATCGCGCCGAGTGGGCGCGGGTCCCGGCGGCGCTGACGACCACGCGCAGGGTGCCCTGGCAACCGGCTTCGATGTAGCCGCCCGTCGGTTCGCCCAGGATGGCCACGTCGGCGGCCAGCCAGTCCGGCAGTTCCCGTTCGATGCGGCCCAAACCGTTTGCCGCCGCGTCGATTTCCTCGCAGTCGTACATCACCACCGTCAGATCGTGCACGGGTTCGGCGACGGTGGCGGCGAGATGGAGGAACACGGCGTCCCCGGATTTCATGTCGGCGGTGCCGCAGCCGTGCAGCTCGCCGCCCTCGTGACGGCTGGGCAGGTTTCCGGCCACCGGGACGGTGTCCAGGTGGCCGGCCAGCAGCACCCGCGACGGCCGCTGGTGTCGGGTTCGCGCCAACACGGCGTTGCCGTTGCGGACGACCTCGAAGCCGGAGGTCTGCGCGCGCAGCGCTGCCTCGACCTCGTCGGCCAGGCGCGCCTCGTTCCTCGATTCGCTGGGGATGTCGACCAGCGCCGCGGTCAGCGCGATCGGATCCCCGCGTAAGTCCAGCACGGTCTCAGGGTAGTGGCGATCGCAAGCGCGGCGGAGCCGGGCGCAGCGGGTCGCCACCATCTAACCCAGTGGCGATCGCAAGCGCGGCGGAGCCGGGCGCAGCGGGTCGCCACCATCAACACCCAGTGGCGATCGCAAGCGCGGCGGAGCCGGGCGCAGCGGGTCGCCACCATCAACACCCGTGGGTGACCGTGATGGCGAGCCGCCGGACGCAGCGGCTACACGAGCAACCGCGTGGGCATCACCGTCGGCTTGACCCCGTAACGCGGGCCCATGCCGTAGCCGCCGCGCCCGGCCGAGGCCACCGCCGGCATGCCCGTCGCCCACGTCGTGCGCGGCTCTTCAACCGGCGCGGTCCACCCCGAACTCACAGGCGTCGCGGCGGCAGGCGCGGGCGTGGCCGCGGACCACGCGGCGGGCGTCGACAAGCCGCCGACCGGTGATGCCGACGCCATGCTCGCCAGCACCGGCGCGGCGCCGACGCCCGCGGTGCTCGCCGGGGCCGCCGCGCTTACCAACATGCCGCCGCCGACCGCGCCCCCCACCTCGCCGGCCGTGCCGGTGGCCGCCGCCACGTCGAGGGTGTGGTTGTAGAGGATGTTGGACACCATGGTGTTGAACACGTTCCAGGAGACCACGTCGAAACCGGCGTTGCCGACGTTGTTCACCACCGGGTTGCCCAAGAAGCTGTCCAGCCCGCTCAGTGCCGACGGCGGGTCGGCCATCGGGGCCGCCAGTGCCCGAACCGCGTTGGGCGCGTTGGTGACGGTCTGCTGGAGGCCGCTCGTCTGCGCGCCCGTTGCCGCGGCCTGGGAGACGGCCGCGGCCTGCGCCCCCAGCCCGCCCGGGTTGTTCGTCGGCGCCGGCGAGGTCAGGGGGCTCAGCTTGGCCGCGGCCGCCGACGCCGCCGCGTAGCCATACATGGCGGCGGCATCCTGGGACCACATTTCGCCGTACTGCGCCTCGGTGGCCGCGATGGCCGCGGTGTTCTGACCCAAGACGTTCGTCGCGATCAGGGCCGCGAGTTGGGCCCTGTTCGCCGCGATCAGCGGGGGCGGGACCGTCATCGCAAATGCCGCCTCGTAGGCCGCCGCCGACGCCATGGCCTGGGAGGCCGCCTGCTGCAGCTGGGCCGCGGTGGTGTGCATCCACGTGATGTAGGGCTCGACCGCGGTGGCCATCGCGGATGAGGAGGGCCCGATCCACTCCTCGCCGGTCAGGTTAGAGATCGCCGACTGGCTGGCCGAGGCCGTCGTACTCAATTCGTCGGCGAGGCTGCTGAAGGCCGCCGCGGCGGCCATCATCGGCGCGGCCCCCGCCCCGGTGTACATGCGGAGGGAGTTGATCTCGGGGGGAAGTGCTCCAAAGTCGAAAGACATTGCGTCGCTCCTATTCTCGGTTGTGGTTCGTGGGGTGCTAGATGGCTGGCTTGGGCATGACGGTCGGCTTGACCCCGTAGCGCGGCGCGCCGAGGCCATAGCCGCCGCGTCCGCTCGTGGCCATCGACGGCAGGCCGCCCGGCACGGTCGTCACCGGCGCGGCGTGGGGCGCGGCGCTGGTAAAGCCCGCGCCGACCAACTGCGTCGGGGTGGCGTTCACCGACGGGACACCGCCGGCCGCCCAGCTGGGCGGCACCGACAACGCGCCGATCGCGGGCCCGCGGCCCATGCTCGCCAGCACCGGCGCGGCACCGACTGCGGCGGGGGCCGCGGGCGCGGGCGCTGACGCCGAGGTGAGCCCGGGAGTGAAGTTGGGAATCCCCGCGGCGCCGGTGACGGGGGCGAATTGCCCCTCCCCCAGGGTGATGAAGTCCGACGCGGCGGCACCGACGTTCTGGCCCCACCCGATCCCGGTCCCGAGCGTGGTGCTCCCCGCGGGCGGGGGGTCGGCCGCCGCAGTCGGTGAGGCGGCAAGCGGCGACAGCGACGAGGCGGCGGTCGTCACCCGATTCGCGGTTTCGGTCTCGCCATAGGAACCGGCGCTGGTGTCCAGGTTGTTGACCATCGTCTGGTGGATCGCCTTCGCCTGGGCGCTGACCTGCTGATACCAGGCGCCGTAGGCGGAAAACTGCGCGGCCTGCAGCGCGGACACTTCGTCGGCCGCCGCCGGGGCGATGCTCGTGGTGGGCGCCGCGGCGGCGGCGTTTTGGGCGTCCATCGAGGAGCCGAGCGCTTCGAGCATGCTCGCCGCGGCCATCAGCGCCTCGGGGCGTGTGGTGACAAAGGACATGGTGTTCTCCTTCTCTAAACGAGCCGGCCCCTTGCGGACCCGCGCCGGTGGCTCCCCACCAGGCTCAGGACGTGACCAGCCGATCCCCGGGACCGAGGTACCCCGAAACGGCCGAGTTCACGCGGTTGACCTGGTAAGACGGTGGGCCTCGACACCCGCAGCGCAGCGGCTGCGCAGCGAGGGCCTCCGAATCACGTTGCGCGGGCCAGCGTTTCACAGGCGGCGGCGCACTCCGTGTATTTCGCGGCGCCCCGGGTCCGCGTTGCCGTGCAGGGTGGACGGACCTACGCAACCACCCAGGAAGTAACCTGACCGCCGTGACTGGAGCTGCAGGTATCGGGCTGGCAACGCTGGCCGCCGACGGATCGATCCTCGACACATGGTTTCCCGCACCGGAACTGACCGAGTCGGGCGCGAGTGCCACGTCGCGACTCGCGCTGTCCGACGTTCCCCCCGAGCTGACCGCATTGATCGGCCGGGACGACGACCGCGGCACCGAGACCGTCGCCGTGCGCACGGTGATCGGCTCGCTCGACGAGGCGGCCGCCGACGCCTACGACGCCTACCTGCGGCTGCATCTGCTGTCGCACCGACTGGTGGCGCCGCACGGGCTGAACGCCGGCGGCTTCTTCGGGGTATTGACGAATGTGGTCTGGACTAATCGCGGGCCCTGCGCCGTCGAGGGGTTCGAGGCCGTGCGGGCCCGGCTGCGCCGCCACGGACCGGTCACGGTCTACGGCGTCGACAAGTTCCCGCGGATGGTCGACTACGTGTTGCCGACCGGGGTGCGCATCGCCGACGCCGACCGGGTGCGGCTCGGCGCCCACCTGGCCCCGGGGACGACGGTGATGCACGAAGGCTTCGTCAACTACAACGCCGGCACGCTGGGAGCGTCGATGGTGGAGGGCCGCATCTCGGCCGGCGTGGTGGTGGGCGACGGCTCCGATGTCGGCGGTGGGGCCTCGATCATGGGCACGCTGTCCGGCGGTGGCACCGAGGTCATTTCGATCGGCAAGCGGTGCCTGCTCGGCGCCAACGCCGGCCTGGGCATCTCACTGGGCGACGACTGCGTCGTGGAAGCCGGCCTCTATGTCACGGCGGGCACCAAGGTCATCACACCCGAGGGCAAACAGATGAAGGCGCGGGAGTTCTCCGGCGGCAATAACCTGTTGTTCCGGCGCAATTCGCTGAGCGGGGCCGTGGAGGTGGTGGCGCGCGGCGGCCAGGGCATCGCCCTCAACGAGGACCTGCACGCCAACTAACCGACGCCGAGCGCCGTGCCGTTGGTTTCGGGCAGCAGATAGGTGCACGCCAGGCTGACCGCCGTGAGGGCGGCCAGCATGAAGCCGATCGCCCAGCTGCCGTATGTCGCCTGCAGGGTCCCGGCGATCAGCGGCGGCGACGCGCTACCGACGATGCCGGCGAGGTTTTGCGCCAGCGCCGTTCCGCTGTAGCGGTAGCGGGTGGCGAACAGTTCGGGGATGAACGCCGCCGTCGGGCCGGAGCCGATCGCCGCGGCCGTGCACATGCCGACGATCGCCACCGCGTACCCCACGGGTTTGCCGGTGTTCAGCAGCGGCATCACCAGAAACGACCACAGCAGACAACAGCTCCACCCCACCAGCATGATGCGACGGCGCCCGAGCCGGTCGCACAGAGTGGCCGACACCGCCATGAACGCCATGCTCGCGACCCCGCACAGCGCGCCGACGAACCAGATGAAGTTGCGCGAATACCCCAGGTGGGAGTGCGCGTACATGGCCAGATAGGTGTGGGCCATGTAAATGAACCCCAACGCGCCGAGGATGCTGCCCGCGGCCAGCGCGATCTCACGGCGCTGCAGCCGCAGCAGCTCCGCGAGCGGGGTTTTGGGGATCAGCTGGCGCGCCTTCTCCTCCGCGAACACCGGGGTCTCCTCGATGTTCAGGCGCACATACAGCGCGAGCCCGACCAACACCGCGCTGAGCAAAAACGGCACCCGCCATCCCCACTGCAGGAACGCCGCACTGCCCTCGCCGATGGTGAGGTTGACCGCGAGAAAGGTCGCACTGCTCAGCACGGCCGCGATGCCGCCGCCCATCAAGGTGAACACGCCGTATCGGCCGCGCCGGTCGGCCGGGGCGTATTCGGCGCTCAGCAACGCCGACCCCGCCCATTCGCCGCCGACGGCGAACCCTTGCAGCAGCCGAAGCGCGACCAAGATCAGCGGCGCCGCGGCACCGATCACCCCGGAGCTGGGGACCAGGCCGACGCACACCGTTGACACGCCCATGATCAGCAGCGTGGCGACCAGGGTCTTCTTGCGCCCCAGCCGATCCCCGAAGTATCCGAACACGGCCGCGCCGAGGGGCCGGGACAGAAAAGCCGTCGCGAACGTCCCCATCGAGGCGATCGTGGCTCCGGAGGGGCTGAGGTGCGGGAAGAACACCATCGGGAACACCAGTGCCGCCGCGGTGCCATAGATCATGAAGTCGTAGAACTCGATCGCCGAGCCCACGAGGCAGGCGACGGCGATCCGCCGCATCGGCGTGGGCGCGGTTACGACGGTCGCGGCGGCGCCGGCGGGGGGTACGTTCCGTCCTTGCACCGTTACGACGGTACCTGCCGCCGCTCGGACCGCGGGCGTAACGGGACTGCGAAGAATCGAGCCGAAATTTTCGGTGGGGTTGCGCTCGCGCGCAAGGCGCTCAGCCGTCGGACAGCAGCTCCTTTTTGAGGACCTTACCCATGGCGTTGCGGGGCAGCGTGTCGACGACGCGCACCTCGCGTGGCCGCTTGTGCACCGAAAGTTGTTGCGCGACATAGTCGATCAGTTCGTCGCCGTTGGCGGATCCGACGATGTAGGCGACGATGCGCTGACCGAGGTCCGCGTCGGGCATCCCGACCACCGCGGCCTCCTGCACGCCCGGATGACCGAGCAGCACCGTCTCGATCTCGCCCGCACCGATGCGGTAGCCGCCGGACTTGATCAGGTCGACCGACTCGCGTCCCACGATGCGGTGCATCCCCCCGCCGTCGATGACGGCGACGTCACCGGTGCGGTACCAGCCGTCGGCGTCGAACGCCTCGGCGGTGGCGTCCGGCCGGTTCAGGTAGCCGTCGAACATCATCGGACCGCGAACGTGGAGCTTTCCCACGGTTTCGCCGTCGTGCGGCACCGCGCCGCCGTCGTCGTCGAGCACCCGGGTCTGCACCCCGGCCAGCGGCAGGCCGACCCACCCCGGTCGCCGCTCGCCGTCGGCCCGCGTCGAAATGGTGATCAGCGATTCCGAGGCGCCGTAGCGTTCGACGGGCTGGTGCCCGGTGAGGGCGGCCAACCGGTCGAACACCGGAACCGGCAGCGGTGCGCTTCCGGAGACCAGCAGCCGCGCCGGGCCCAGCGCCCGGGCGGCCGCCTCGTCGGCGCCGACCCGCGACCACACGGTGGGCACGCCGAAAAACAGCGTGCCGCCGAAGTCGGTGCGGGCCTGGGCGTAGCCCTCCGGCGTCGGCTTCCCGGTGTGGATGAAGCGATTCCCGACCCGCAACGAGCCGAGCAGGCCCAGCACCAGGCCGTGCACGTGAAAGAGCGGCAAGCCGTGCACCAGGACGTCGTCGGCCGTCCATTGCCAGGCTTGCGCCAACGCGTCGAGGTCGGCGGCGATCGCGCGCCGGCTCAGCACCACCCCTTTGGGCAACCCGGTGGTGCCCGAGGTGTAGATGATCATCGCGGTGGCGTCCGGCGAGGGTTCGGGATAGCGGTGCCAGGAGCGGGCGTGCAGCCGCACCGGGATGTGCGGCAGCCCCTCGGGCGCCGAGTCTTTTGGGGGCGCTGCCCCAAGCCAGGCCTGGGCTCCCGAGTCCGTGAGCATGTGGCGGCGTTCGGCGGCGCCGACGTCGGCGGGCACCGGGACGAAGGGCACACCCGCGATAAGGCAGCCGGTGACGGCCAGCACCGTCGCGGCGGTCGGGGCGGCCAGGATGGCGACGCGGCCCGCGCCGCCCACCCGTTCGGCCACCGACGTCGCGGCTCCGGCGAGGTCGCTGCGGCTGAGCACGGTGCCGTCGATGCGCACCGCGTCGGCGACATCGGTGGCGGTCAGGACCGAGGGATCAAGGGACGCCAGCAGCACGTCAGCAGGCTACCCGGCGCCGGACGAGGTCAGCCCCGCTCGTCCCAGATCTTCATCAGGGTGGACAGGATCTCCTCGCCGCGTCCCAGCCCGCCGAGGTGGCTTTCGCCCGGGAGCACGATCAGCTCGCAGTCGGGCAGCCTGGCCACGACGTGCTCGCCGTGGGCGAACGGCACGATGTGGTCGCTGTCGCCGTGCCACCAGCGCACCGGGACCTTGACCTCGTCGAGCCGGAATCCCCAGTCCCGGGTGAACAGGATGATGTCGTTGAACGGGGCCGCCAGCTGCTTGCGGCTGCCGTTGAGCAGGTCGTCGAGGAACATGGCCCCGAACTCGGGCCGGGTCAGCAGGCGCCGGTCGCCCTCGGGCGATATCGCGGCATACAAAAACAGCGCGGGGTTCGCGACCGGGCGGATCGCCCGGACCACCAGGCTCGCACCGATCCGCAGCGGGTCACCGCCCAGCCGCAGCAGCGGCGCCACCCGCTTGCCCAGATTCATCAGGCCGCTGGTGATCCCCTCGTCGCCGAGGAAGGGCGCGACGCCGCCGAGGATGCCGGCGGCGACGACGCGATCGGACAACACCGCGCCCGAGGCGAGCGCGTACGGACCGCCGCCGGACAGGCCGATGACGGCCATCTTGTCGATGCCGAGCGTGTCCGCGATGGTCCGCAGGTCCTCGGCGAACGCGCGAATGTTCTCGTACCGATGTGGTGTCGACGAGCCGATCCCGGGACGGTCCAGGCCGATCAGCCGGATCTTGTGGTTCTCGGCGTACAGGCGGGCCTCGGTGGGGATCTGGCGGCGCGCGCCGGGGGTGCCGTGCAGCCAGAAGACCGCGCGGCCCTGCGGATCACCGAATTCGGCGAAGCCGATCTGGCGGTCTTCGCCGACGGCGACGTTTCCTTCGAGTTTGGGGCGGGCGATCTCGATGGCCATGTCAGCAGCTTGGCATGGGACGCACGGTTTACCAAAGGTGGACCGGGCCGGCGCCCGGCGCGCCCGACGTTAAGGCATCATGTCGGCGTCGGATGTGCCTCTGGCGCAGGGCATTTCGTGGAGCGGAGCCCGTCACGCGGGGACGCCGACGGCCATTGGCTCCATGTACTGGTGTAGCCCGCCGATGCCGCCGCCCTCGCGGCCCAGCCCGCTGAGTTTGAAGCCGCCGAACGGCGCGCCGCCCGGGCCGCAGCCGTTGACCGCGATCTGTCCGGTGCGGATGCGGCGTGCGACGCCGACGGCGCGGTCGACGTCGCCGCCCCACACCGCCCCGGAGAGGCCGTATTGCGAATTGTTCGCGATGGCGACGGCGTCGTCGTCGTCGCGGTAGCGCAGCACCGTCAACACCGGACCGAACACTTCCTCTTGCGCGATGGTCGAATTCGGCTCGACATCGGACAGAATCGTCGGTTCGAAGTAGAACCCGATGTCCAAGCCGGCCGGACGGCCGCCGCCGGTCACCAGCTTCGCCCCGTCGTCGAGCGCACCGGCGACGTGGGCCTCGACCCGGTCGCGCTGCGCCGCGCTGATCAGGGGGCCCATCTGCACGTCGGGATCGGTGGGATCGCCCACCTTGACCTCGCGCGCCAGCGCGGCGAGCCGGTCGACGACGTCGTCGTGTAGCGAGTCCGGCAGCAGCAGCCGGCTGTGCAGGATGCAGGCCTGTCCGGCGTGCAGCGAGCAGCAGTCGAACAGCATCTGCTGCAGCATCTCGTCGGTGACCTGCGCGTCGTCCAGGACGATGCTGGCGGACTTGCCGCCGAGCTCGAGCAGGATCCGCTTCATCGTGTCGCCGGCGGCGGACATGACCTGGCGGCCGACCACCGAGCTGCCGGTGAAGCTCACCATGTCGATCCGCGGATCGGTGGTCAGCAACTTGGCCGCCTCGACCCCGGAGGGGGTGACGACGTTGACCACGCCCGGCGGGATATCGGTGTGTTCGTCGATGATCCGCGCGAGCGCCAGCCCGGCCAGTGGGGTCAGCGGCGAGGGCTTGAGCACGACGGTATTGCCTGCGGCCAGAGCATGATTCAGCTTCATCACGTTGAGGCAGTGCGGGAAGTTCCACGGGGTCAACACCGACACGACACCCAGGGGTTCATGGCGCAGCAACGTGGTGCCGGCGCCCATCCCGGTGACCGCTTCGTCCTTCAACTGGGTGGCCAGCTGGGCGGCGTGCATCGACATGAAGCCGGCGCCGTCGATCTGCATGATGCGTTCGTTCGCAACGCAGCCCCACTCCACCTGGGACAGCGCGAAGAAGTCGTCGGCGTGTTTGCTCAGCGCCTCGCCCAACTGGTTGAGGCACCCAGCGCGCTCCTCGGCGCTCATGGTGCGCCAGGGTCCGCTGTCGAACGCGCGGCGCGCGGCGGCGATCGCCTCACCGACCTGGGCGATGCTGGCGTCGGGCGCGGTGGCGATCACGTCCTCGGTGGACGGAGAGATGTCGTCATAGCGGCCGTCCTGCGGCTCGACCCAGTCGCCGTCGATGTAGAGCGGATAGGACTGAACAAGGGCGGGCGAATCGGCCATGTGCTTCCTCCGGTCATCTGATCACTTGGTGTACCCGTCCCAACGGCCGCCGTCAATCGTCATTTGCATGAATTCCGGAGCTCCTCGCGCACTTTGCTGTTGTATTGACACCATGCGACGGCGCAGAGTACACACAACTCGCGAGACAGATCGCATCAATCTGTCGGATCAAGGTGTTCTGCGAGAGGGGCTTGCTACGTGACCGACCCAGAATCCGTCAGCGCCAAGGTGCGGGCCCTCGTCGGGCAGCCGACCGGCGGCACCGGGAAGCCCTCGGTGGCGCCGGACCCGGTGAACCAGCCGATGATCCGGCACTGGGCGTACGCGATGGCCGACATGAACCCGGTGTACCTCGACCCGGAGTTCGCGGCCTCGTCCCGGTTCGGCGGCATCGTGTCGCCACCGGTGATGCTGCAGACGTGGACGATGCCATCGCCGATACTGGAGGGAATCGGCGAACGGGGCGGGGCACCGATCGAGATCAAAAGCAACCCAACGGAATTCCTCGACGAGGCCGGCTACACCAGCACGGTGGCGACCAATTCGGAGTTCGAGATCGAGCGTTACCCTCGGCTGGGCGATGTGATCAGCGCGACGACGGTCTACGAATCGGTCTCCGACGAGAAGAAGACGGCGCTGGGCACCGGTTTCTTCCTGACGTGGCTGACCACCTACACCGACCAGAACGGCGAAGTGTTGGGGCGGCAGCGATTCCGGGTACTGCGATTCAGGCCGGCGAACTGATGGCGGCCCGTCTGGCGCCGGCGATCACCCCGGACACCGAATTCTTCTGGAATGGATTGCGGGAGAACAAGCTCCTGATTCAGCGATGCGGTGGCTGCGGGGAGCTCCGGCACCCGCCCCGGCCAATGTGCCCGCACTGCCGTTCTCTCGAGTGGGACACGATCGAGGCCTCCGGCCTCGGCACGGTGTACAGCTACGTGATGCCACACGAACCCAAGTTCCCGTTCTTCGACTATCCCTACGTCGTCGCGCTGGTGGAACTCGAGGAAGGGGTGCGGCTGGTGTCCAACATGACCGGCATCGATCCCCCCGACGTGACAACCGGATTGGCGGTACAGGTCTACTACCAGACGTTCGACGACGGCCTCGTGTTGCATCAATTCCGGCCCCGCGGTCGGTCAGCGCGCCTTGACGCAATCGATTCGGAAGGACAGGCATGACGGCCACCGCGAACCGCACTTTGCAATGGCGGGACATTTCGGTCGGTGACGAGGTCACGCCCCTGGAAATCCCGATCACCACAACGATGATCGTTGCCGGCGCGATCGCCACCCGTGACTTCATGCCCGTGCATCACGACCGTGACTACGCCAAGCAGCAGGGTTCGCCGAACTTGTTCATGAACATCCTGACCACCAACGGCTATTGCGTACGCTTCCTCACCGATTGGGCGGGGCCCGAGGCGATGGTCAAGAACCTGTCGATTCGCCTGGGCGTGCCGTGCTTTCCGGACGATCCACTGCGGTTCACCGGCAGCGTCACCGGAAAGCGTGAAGGCTCGGGGGGCGAGAACTTCGTCGAGGTGACCTTCGCGGGGGCCAACAGCCTGGGCGACCACGTCTCCGGCACCGCGGTCCTCAGCCTGCTCGACGGGCCGGGCGCATGAGCCGGACGCTGCCGGGCGCCGCGGCCATCGCCGGGATCGGTCAGACGGAGTTCTCCAAGGAATCCGGGCGCAGTGAACTGCAATTGGCGTGCGAGGCGGTCAGCGCCGCACTGGATGACGCCGGCCTGACGCCCGGCGACGTCGACGGCATGGTCACGTTCACCATGGATTCCAGCGACGAGATCGACATCGCCCGCAACGTGGGCATCGGCGATCTGAGCTTCTTCTCCCGCGTGCACCACGGCGGGGGCGCCGCCGCCGGCACTGTGGTGCACGCGGCGATGGCGGTCGCCACGGGCGTGGCCGATGTGGTGGTGTGCTGGCGTGCCTTCAACGAACGTTCCGGGTTCCGGTTCGGCGGCAGTGGGCGCAGCATGGCCGAAACCCCGTTGTTCATGGCGCATTACGCGCCGTTCGGGCTGCTCACTCCCGCGGCCTGGGTCGCGATGCACGCCCAGCGGTACATGTCGACGTACGGCGTCACCAACGAGGACTTCGGCCGGATCGCCGTCGTCGACCGAAAGCATGCGGCGACAAACCCCGACGCCTGGTTCTACGAGCGTCCGATCACGTTGGAAGATCATCAGAATTCGCGCTGGATCGTCGAACCTGTGCTGCGGTTGCTGGACTGCTGCCAGGAGAGCGACGGCGGTGTCGCGCTCGTCGTCACCAGCGCCGAACGCGCCCGCGACCTGCGGCAGCCCCCTGCCATCATCACCGCGGCCGCGCAGGGCGCGGCCTACAACGGCGAGATGATGACGAGCTACTACCGCGACGACATCACCGGTCTGCCCGAGATGGGGGTGGTGGCCCGTCAGCTGTGGCGCGATTCGGGTCTCAAGCCGCAAGACATCCAAACCGCCTTCATCTACGACCATTTCACGCCGTTCGTGTTCACCCAGCTCGAGGAACTGGGCTTCTGCGGGCGCGGCGAGGCCAAGGACTTCGCCACCGTCGAGCGGCTGTCGTTGGGCGGCGATCTTCCGATCAACACCAACGGCGGCCTGTTGGGTGAGGCGTACATCCACGGGATGAACGGCATCACCGAGGGGGTGCGCCAGGTCCGCGGCACCTCGCACAACCAGGTCGACAACGTCGAGCACGTTCTGGTCACCTCCGGAACCGGCGTGCCCACCAGTGGGCTGATCCTCGCGCCGGCGGGTTGAGGGGGCGTTGGTCTTGTGACGACTCAACCGGCCCAGGCCGCAGACACCCGCGAGCTCATCGTCGAATCGGCGTTCACGTGTTTCGGCAAGCAGGGATTGGACAAGGCGACGATCGTCGACATCGCCAAGCAAGCGAGGGTATCCCGCAGCACCATCTATGAATACTTCAGCGACAAGGCCGCGATTGTCGAGGCGTGCGCCGAGCACGCGTCGCAGCAGTTCTACCGCGAGATGACCAAGGCGATGAGCCGCGGCAGCACGCTGGAGGACAAGCTCAGTCGCGCAGCGGTATTCGTCACCCAGGCGCGGCGGACCATTGCCTTCGAGAAGTATTTTGACGAGGATGCGATCAGTCTGTTGTTGACCAAGGACGCCCGCGTGCTGCTGCGCGAATGCGTCGAGTTCTTCGCCCCGTACCTGTCGGCCGCCAGGCTCACGGGTGAGGTGCGCAAGGATCTCGACGTCGAGGCGGCCGGCGAGTGGTTCGCACGGATCCTGTTCTCGCTCTTCAGCACTCCGTCGTCGACCCTGGACATGGACGATCCCGACGTGGCGGCGGAGTTCGTGCGCGCCCACGTGGTGCGCGGCTTCGCCAGCGACCGGCCGCGGCCCCGCCGCGCTCAGTGAAGCGGCTTTGCGTGTGAATCGTCGGCTTTGCGTGTGAATCCTGGGCGGGGATCATCGGCTTGGGCTCAAGGGGTGATTGCAACACTTCGTAGTTAGGGGTGTTGATGACGGGTCAGCCTCAGTTGTTGTCGGTGCAGCGCCGGTATTGGGAGTTGATCGCGTCCGGGGTGTCCTCGGAGGACGCCGGGGTTGCGGTCGGCGTGTCGGCGACGTGCGGCGGCAAGTGGTTTCGCAGGTTTGGTGGTGTGAATCCGCGATGGTTAGCCCCTCAGGGGCAGAAACGGCCGCGGTTGTCGGCTGATGAGCGTGAACAGATCATGATCGGCGCCGCTCAGGGCGAATCGATTCGCTCGATGGCAGCCCGGTTGGGCCGGGCCCCGTCGACAGTCATGCGCGAGATCGCCAACAACGGCGTCATGCGGGGGTATGTGGGCCGTTATCGTTCTCGTTACCGCTTCGGAGCCCGCCGAGCGGGCGTGGATGCGAAATCGGGCTATTCGGCGCGGATTGCTCAGCTTCGCAGCGAGCAGCGAGCGCGCCGGCCCAAGATCGGCAAGCTGGGTCGCTGCCCTGCGTTGCGTGATCAGGTGCAAGCGTGGTTGGTCAAGAAGTACAGCCCGGAGCAGATTGCCGGGATGTTGGCCACGACGTATTCCGACCGCCCGGAGATGCAGGTGTCCCACGAAACCATCTACAAGGCGCTCTACGTGCAAGGACGCGGGGAGCTACGCCGCGAGCTGACTAAGTGTTTGCGGACCGGGCGGGCATTGCGCAAGCCACGGGCCAGAGTCGGCGCCCGTAGCGGCTGCGGCCGAATTCCGGGCATGGTCAACATCAGTGAGCGGCCCGCTGAGGCCGCTGACCGCGCGGTGCCCGGGCACTGGGAGGGTGACTTAATCCTGGGCAAAAATCAACACTCTCAGATCGGCACCCTGGTCGAACGTTCCACCGGGTTCGTGCAACTGCTGCACCTGCCCGCCCGTCGCGACCCTGAGACGGTGGCTGATGCGATGATCGCCACCATCAAAACCCTGCCCCAGGCATTGCGGCGCTCGCTGACCTGGGACCAAGGCCACGAAATGTTGCGCCATGCCCGCATCAGTATCGACGCCGGCATCGACATCTACTTTTGCGATCCACACTCACCCTGGCAGCGCGGCAGCAACGAAAACACCAATGGCCTATTGCGCCAATACTTTCCGAAAGGCACCGACTTATCCGTGCACTCGGCCGACTACCTCGCCGAAGTCGCCGCTGAACTCAACGAACGCCCACGCAAACGCTTCGGCTGGGACAGCCCCGCCCAAGTCCTCAACCGGCTACTGTCAAACCCGCCACAAACCACTGTTGAACTACCCCGGGTTTAGTTCCGATCCTTATAGGAGGATTGGAAGCTATGCCCCGTCAGTATTCGCCGGAGTTTCGGCAGCGTGCGTTGCGGTTGTTGGACACTGTGATGGAAGCCTCGGAAGTGTCGGAGTTCGAGGCCATAAAGTCTGTGGCCAGCAAACTCAATATTTCGGAGGAGTCGGTGCGTCGGTGGCGACGCAAGGCCCAAGTCGATGCTGGTGAACGGCCGGGCATGACCAGCTCTGAGCATGCCGAGATCCGTAAGCTCAAGCGCGAGAACGCTGAACTGCGCAGGGCTAACGAGATTTTGAAGTCAGCGTCTGCGTTTTTTGCCGCGGAGTTCGACCGCCCCGCGACGAAATGATCGCCTACATCGATGCTCATCGCGATCAGTTCGGGGTCGAGCTCATCTGCCGAGTGCTGCGGGCAGCTATCCCCGGATTCCTCACCTCGCGGGGTTATCGGGCCGCGCGGACCCGACCACCGTCGGACCGGGAGATCCGCGATGAGCAGCTGATCGCCGACCTTGAGGCGGTGCACCGGCAGAATACTCGGTGTATGGGGTCAAGAAGATGCACGCGGCGATGACACGGCGTGGTTGGCAGCTGGGCCGTGAACAAACCCGCCGGTTGATGCGCAAGGCCGGGTTGCGCGGCGCCCAGCGGGGCAAGCCGGTGTTCACCACGATCAGCGACCCGGCCGCGATCCGGCCGGCCGATCTGGTCAACCGCCAATTCCGGGCTGCTGCACCGAACCGGCTATGGGTCGCCGACATCACGTTCGTGCGGACCTGGCAGGGGTTCTGTTACACCGCGTTCGTCACTGATGCGTGCACGAAGAAGATCGTTGGCTGGGCGGTCTCGGCCACGATGCGCACCGAAGACCTCCCACTTCAAGCATTCAATCACGCTGTGTGGCAGTCGAATACCGATCTATCCGAGTTGGTTCATCATTCCGACCGCGGATCCCAGTACCTATCGCTGGCCTATACCGACCGGCTGGCTGAACTGGGGATCGCGCCCTCGGTCGGGTCGCGTGGCGATAGTTATGACAACGCCCTCGCTGAAGCGGTCAACGCCGCCTACAAGACCGAGCTCATCAACCGCGGCAAGCCCTGGCGGTGCATCGATGATGTCGAACTCTCGACCGCCGAATGGGTGGCCTGGTACAACCAGGAACGCCTGCACGAAGGCCTCGGCTACGTTCCACCCGCCGAGTACGAGGCCGCCCTCACCGGCACCTCACACCATGCGAGCCAGCCGACCCCGGCCCTCGCAACCGAGTAGGAACTAAACCTGGGGTAGTTCACTGTTGCAACCAAACCTTGAAACCACCCGGCGTGTCGCCGCCGTAGGCTCACACTCGAAGCCGTGAGCGCACACTCAACGCGACCGGCTCAGCGCCCGACCAAAGCCCGCAAGAAGAACGTCAGGTTGGCGGGCCGCTCTGCCAGTCGCCGCATGAAGTACCCGTACCACTGCGTACCGAACGGCAGATACACGCGCACGTGGTTACCGGCCCCGGTGAGGCGGCGCTGCTCGTCGTCGCGGATGCCGTACAGCATCTGGTATTCGAATTCGCCGGCGCCACGGCCCGATTCGCGGGCAATGGCGCTGGCCGCGTTGATCACAGCCGGGTCGTGGGAGGCCACCATCGGGTAGCCAGTCCCGGTCATCAGCACCCGCAGGCAGGCCAGGTACGCCTCCGTCACCTCGGCCCGCCCGCGATACGCCACCGACGCGGGCTCGTCGTAGGCGCCCTTGCACAGCCGGACCCGGGCCCCGGACGCCGCGAACTCCTCGCAGTCGCCCGGCGTGCGCCGCAGATACGCCTGCAAAGCCACGCCCAGCCAAGGGAACTCGGCCCGCAGATCGTGCACGATGGACAGCGTCGACTCGGTGGTGGTGTGGTTCTCCGCATCCACCGTCACCCACACGCCCGCGCGCCCGGCCGCATCGCAGATCGACCACGCGTTCTCCCGCGCGATCTTGTGCCCGTCGCGCCCCAGCGTCTGCCCCAGCGCGGACAACTTGATCGAGACCTCCAGCGGCCGCACCACGTCGCCCCCGGCATCGAGGCGCCCCAGCCCATCGATCAGCTCCACGTAGACCTGCACCGCCGCGTCGGCGTCGTCGGCGCTCAGAACGTCCTCGCCCAGATAGTCGACACTGACGAGCCGGCCCGACGAGCGCAGCGCCGCAACGCCATTCAGCGCGGACCCGATCGTCTCCCCGGGGACGAAGCGGCGCACCACGCGACGGGTGACCGGCAACCGCTGGGCGGTGCGGCGCACCACGTCGCCTCGTGCGGCCGCCAGGATCGCCGGGCGCAGGGTGCTCGCGAACACTCCGGGCATCACTCGGCGCCCATGTGCGGGTAGGCGTGCCGGGTGGCCGGGACGAACGTCTCCTTGATGGTGCGGGCCGACGTCCAGCGCAACAGGTTCAGCATCGATCCGGCCTTGTCGTTGGTGCCCGAGCCGCGCGAGCCCCCGAACGGCTGGCGCCCAACGACCGCGCCCGTCGGCTTGTCGTTGATGTAGAAGTTGCCGGCGGCAAACCGCAGCCGGTGCTGGGCCGTCAGCACGGCGTCCCGGTCGTCGGCGATCACCGCGCCGGTCAGCGCGTACCGGGAACCGCGGTCGACGACGTCGAGGATCCTGTCGTAATCGTCGTCGGGATAGACGTGCACCGACAGCAGCGGCCCGAAGTATTCGGTGGAAAACGACTCATCGGTCGGATCATCGGACAGCAGGACGGTGGGGCGTACGAAATAGCCTTCGCGGTCGTCATATTCGCCGCCGACGGCGATGGTCACGTGTGGCGCGCCCTTCGCCCGCTCGATGGCGTCGACGTTCTTGATGAAGGCGCGCCGGTCGATCAGCGCGCCGCCGAAGTTGGCGAGATCGGTGACGTCGCCGTAGCGCAGCGCGGCCGTATCCCCCAAAAAGTCGTCACCCATGCGGCGCCACACCGACTGCGGGATGAAGGCCCGCGATGCCGCCGAGCATTTCTGCCCCTGGTAGTCGAAGGCCCCGCGAATCAGGGCCGTGCACAACACATCCGGGCGCGCGGACGCGTGCGCGACCACGAAGTCCTTGCCGCCGGTCTCGCCGACCAGGCGCGGATAGCTGTGGTAGTGGCCGATATTCGTGCCGACCTGATACCACAGCCGCTGGAAGGTGGCCGTCGACCCGGTGAAGTGAATGCCGGCCAGCCGCCGATCGGCCAGCGCCACATCGGAAACCGCGAAGCCGTCGCCGGCCACCAGATTGATCACCCCGGGCGGCAGGCCGGCGGCCTCGAGCAGCTGCATGGTCAGATAGGCCGACAACGTCTGGGTGATCGAGGGTTTCCAGATCACGGTGTTACCCATCAGCGCCGGGGCGGTCGGCAGGTTGCCGGCGATGGAGGTGAAGTTGAACGGCGTGATCGCGTACACGAAGCCGTCGAGCGGGCGGTACTCGCTGCGGTTCCACTCCCCCGGCCCGCTGATCGGTTGCTGCGCCAGAATCTGTTGCGCGAACGCCACGTTGAAGCGCCAGAAGTCGATCTGCTCGCACGGCGAGTCGATCTCGGCCTGATAGGCGGACTTGGATTGGCCGAGCATCGTCGCGGCGGCGATTTTCTCCCGCCACGGCCCGGCCAGCAGGTCGGCGGCGCGCAGGAACACCGCCGCCCGCTCGTCGAACGGCATTGCCGCCCAGCCGCTTTTGGCGGCCATCGCGGCGTCGATCGCCGCCGTCGCGTCGGCGTGCACGGCGTTGGTCAGGGTGCCCAGCTTCGCGGCGTGCCGGTGCGGCTGGACGACATCGATGCGCTCACCCTCGCCCATCCGGTGATCGCCGCCGATGACGTGCGGCAGGTCGATCGGATGCTCGGCGAGCGCGGTCAGTTCGGCGCGCAGCCGGGTGCGTTCCGGGGAACGCGGCGCGTAGTCGTGGACCGGCTCGTTGGCCGGCATCGGGACCTGAGTGACGGCGTCCATGACGCCAGGATCCTCGCGGCGATCGCGCATGGAGTTAGCTGATCGGACAATACCCGACTGAATTCATAGTAGAATCAGACAACATGGCCGGTGTGGGGCTGGGTCAGCTGTTGCTCGCGCTGGACGCGACCCTGGTCAGCCTCGCCGATGCGCCCCGTGGCCTGGACCTGCCGGTGGGTTCGGCCGCGCTGATCGACTCCGACGACGTGCGCCTGGGTCTCGCGGCCGCGGCGGGCGCCGCCGACGTCTTCTTCCTGTTGGGGGTCGCCGACGACGAGGCGATGCGATGGATGGGCAGGCAGGCGCGCGAGCGCGTGCCGGTGGCCATCTTCGTCAAAGAGCCCTCCCCCGCGCTGGTGAGCACGGCCGTCGCGGCGGGCGCGGCGGTGGTGGCCGTCGACCCGCGCGCCCGGTGGGAACGCCTCTACCAATTGGTCAATCACGTCCTCGAGCATCACGGCGACCGCGCCGACGCGATGGACGACTCGGGCACCGACTTGTTCGGGCTGGCGCAGTCGCTCGCCGACCGCATCCACGGCATGGTCAGCATCGAGGACGCGCAATCCCATGTCTTGGCCTACTCGGCGTCCAACGACGAAGCCGACGAGTTGCGGCGCCTTTCCATCCTGGGCAGGGCCGGCCCGCCCGAACATCTGGAGTGGATCGGCCAATGGGGCATCTTCGATGCCCTGCGATCGGGCACCGAGGTGGTGCGCGTCGACGAGCGGCCCGAGCTGGGCCTGCGCCCGCGGCTGGCCATCGGGATCCACCAGCCCGCGACCGACGCGCGGCGCCCGCGCGAATTCGCCGGAACCATCTGGGTGCAGCAGGGCTCACAACCGCTGGCCGACGACGCCGAGGAGATGTTGCGCGGCGCCGCCGTGCTGGCCGCCCGCATCATGTGGCGGCTGGCGGCCCGGCCCTCCACCCACGCCCGGCGGGTCCAGCAATTGCTGGGCCTGGCCGACGAACCCGTCGACGCCGCGATCATCGCCGGCGAACTCGGACTGGCCGCCGACACCACCGCAGCCCTGATCGGGTGGGACGCCGCCGACACTTCGGCCGGCCAGGCCCGGCTCGCCGACATAATTGCGCTGAGCGCCAGCGCATTCCGCCGCGACGCCCAGGTGGCCTCGAACGGTTCACGAACGTACGTGCTGCTTCCCGTGGCCCGGACCCAGACGCAGCATCGGTCGGTCATCTCCTGGGTGCGGGGCACCATCGGCGCCATGCGCGCCGAGCTCGGGGTGCAGCTGCGTGCGGCCATCGCGGCTCCGGTCGCGGGCCTGGCCGGGGCCGCCGCGGCGCGCGTCGAGGTGGATCGCGTGCTGGACAGCGCTGAGCGCCATCCCATTTCGTTCGGGCAGGTGACTTCGCTGGCCGAAGCGCGCACCACCGTCCTGGTCGACGAGATCGTGACCCTGGTCGGCAGCGACGAGCGCCTGATCGATCCGCGGATCGTGCAGCTGGGCGAAGACGATCCGGTGCTCGCGGAAACGCTGCGGACCTACCTGGACGCCTTCGGCGACATCGCCGCGGCCGCACAGGCATTGCGGGTGCATCCGAATACGGTTCGCTACCGCGCGCGGCGAATCGAGAAGCTGCTGTCGACCTCGCTGGCCGACCCCGAGGTCCGGCTGCTGTTCTCGCTGGGACTGCGGATCCTGGAACGGCGCCGACACACGGGCACGCCGGTCCGCGCCGACCGCCTTGGGACGATTTGACGACATTTGCTCGGAGGGGATGCAAGAATGTCACCCCGTAAGGTGATGACGACGCAGGAAGCCGGTGCGAATCCGGCGCGGTCCCGCCACTGTCATCGGGGAGCGAACCTCAACGGCCACGGCTGAAAAGCTGGAAGGCGAGGCGAGCGGCGATCCGAGAGCCAGGACACTCGCGTCATCGCGTACTGCGACCCGGGGCGGGTGTACCCCGAGAGAGCTGTCAACGTCCATGTTTCGTCCGGCATGGGTGGCCTTCAATGCCGCCGTCACAGCGGCGCGGTGCCGCCGCGCCCACTCCCGTCACACCGATCCGCGCGGCGGCGAGCGATGACCGCCCCGATCTGGATGGCCTCCCCTCCCGAGGTGCATTCGACGCTGCTCAGCAGCGGACCGGGGCCGGGCCCGCTGCTGGCGTCCGCGGCGACCTGGAGCTCGCTGAGCGTGGAATATGCCGAAACGGCCGACGAGCTGACCGCGCTGCTGGACGCCGTGCAGGCCGGCAGCTGGGACGGTCCGAGCGCCGCGGAGTACGCGGCCGCGCACGCGCCGTATCTCGCCTGGCTGGCGCAGGCCAGCGCCGACAGCGCGACCATGGCCGCCCAGCAGGACCTCGCCGCCACCGCCTACACCGTGGCCCTCGCGGCCATGCCGACGATGCCCGAGCTGGCCGCCAATCACGCCGCCCACGCCGTCTTGACGGCGACGAATTTCTTTGGCATCAACACGATTCCGATCGCGGTGAACGAAGCCGACTACGCGCGGATGTGGGTTCAGGCGGCCACGGTGATGAGCACGTACGAGGGCGTGGCGACCGCCGCGGTGGCCACCGCGCCGCCGGCCGAGCCGGCTCCCGAGGTCATGAAGGCCACCGCGCTGGCCGCCACGGCGGAGCAGTCGTCGTCGTATCCCCCCGACACGCAGGACCAGTGGATGGACTGGCTGGAGAAGACCGGGTTCGTCGACTTCTACAACCGGTTCATCCAGCCGTTGATCGACCAGCTGATGAACAATCCGTTCTTCCAGTCCATGTTCTCCGGTTTCGACCCGTGGCTGCCTTCACTGGGCAACCCGTTGAGCTTTTTGAACCCGTTCAACATCGCGTTCGCGCTGGGCTACCCGATGGACTTCGGTTCGTACTTCGCCTATCTCGGGCAGATGTTCAGCTTCGTCGCGGCGGACCTGGCGGCGGCATTCGCCTCGGGCAACCCCGCGACGATCGCGTGGACCATCCTGTTCACCACCATCGAAGTGATCGGCACGGTCATCACCGACACCATCGCGCTGATCAAGACGTTGCTCGAGCAGATGATCGTGCTGATTCCGCTCATCGTGCCGCTGCTGACCGTCGCCGTGGTCCCGCTGGTCGTCCCCACCCTGATCGGAGGCTTGGCGGGCCTGACGGGCCTGGCCGGGCTGCACGCCATCCCGATCGTGCCGATCATCCCGGCCCCGGCACTCGTCCCCGTGGCACCGGCACCCACCCCGCCGCCCACGCCGACCCCGGCGCCATCTCCGGCGCCCACGCCGGCCTCCACACCCGCCGCGGCTCCCGCGTCGCCCGCGCCCGGCGCCCCGCCGCCCACACCGGCGGGACCGCCGGTCGCGGCGATGCAAGGCCTGGGCTACATGGTCGGTGGCCTGGCCGCGGACGCGCGCCGGGCCGCGAGCACCAGCGCCCGCGCCCGAAGGGCGGCGGCGGCCGACGCCGCCGAGGCCGAAGCCGTGGCCCTGCCGGAGGAAGACGCGACGAAGAAGCGCCGGCAACGGGTCAAGGTCTCCCAGCTCGGCCGGGGCTACGAATACATGGATCTCGAGCCCGAGCCGGCGACGACGGCCTCGGACCGGCCCGCGCCGACGATGGGGTTCGCCGGAACCGTCCCCACGAAGACCGCCGCCGCACCGGCGGGATTGAGCGCACTCGTCGTCGACGAGTTCGACGACGGCCCCCGCACGCCGATGATGCCGGGAACCTGGGACACTGGCGCGACGGGTTCTAAAACGTAAGGCGCATAGGCCGTTTGGCCCGCCACGGTTTCTCGCACCCCGGGCCTCGCACGACCGTCATACGCGAAAGGGCCGAGGCGGTAACCTGGCCCGCATGCAACATACGTCCGTCGTCTCCCTGTTGCGGGAACGCGCCGGTCTGCAGCCCGACGAGTTAGCCTTTCGCTATACCGATTACGAGCAGGACTGGGCGGGCGTCACCGAATCGCTGACGTGGGCGCAGCTGTATCGGCGGACCCTGCACGTTGCGCACGAGGTCACGCGGCACGCCAGCAGCGGGGAGCGGACCGTGATCCTTGCCCCCCAAGGCCTCCCCTACATCGTGGCGTTCCTCGGCGCGATACAGGCCGGGCTGATCGCGGTACCTCTGATGGTTCCGCAGCCGGGCACGCACGACGAGCGGGTCAGTGCCGTCCTGGCCGACACCGGGCCGGCCGTCGTTCTCACCACCTCGACGGCTGCCGCGGCCGTGGACGAATATCTGCAGCGGCCGCACGGTGCGACCCCGGCCGTCATCGAGGTCGACGCCCTGAGCCTCGACGATCCGAATCCGCCGGGCATCCGCGTCAGCGACGCCCCGAGCATCGCGTACCTGCAGTACACGTCGGGCTCCACCCGCCTTCCGGCCGGAGTCATGGTCTCGCACCGGAACCTGCACGTGAATTTCCAGCAGCTGATGGCCGCCTACTTCCCGGATTTCAACGGCGTGGCCCCCCGCGACAGCGTGTGCGTGTCGTGGCTGCCCTTCTACCACGACATGGGCCTGATGCAAGGCGTCATCGCTCCGATCCTCGGCGGTTACCCCGGTGTGCTGACGAGCCCGGTGGCGTTCCTGCAGCGGCCCGCACGGTGGATCCAGGCGATGGCCCAGGCCGTTCCGGTCTTCTCGGCCGCACCGAACTTCGCCTTCGAACTCGCGGCGCGCAAGTCGACGGACGCGGACCTGGCCGGGCTCGACCTGGGCAACATCATCAGCATCGTCAGCGGCGCCGAACGAATTCATCCCGCCACGCTCGACCGGTTCTGTAAACGGTTCGCCCCGTACAACTTTCGCGAAGACATGATGCAACCCTCCTACGGCCTGGCGGAGGCGACCGTCTACGTGGCCAGCCGCGCGCAGGCCGGCGCCCCGAAAGTCGTTCACTTCGACCCGGAGAAGCTGGCCGAGGGCAACGCCCAGCCGTCCTCCACACGGACCGGCTCGCCGCTGCTGAGCTACGGCGTGCCACAATCACCAACGGTGCGAATCGTGGACCCCGACACCGGCACGCTGTGCCCGCACGGAACGGTCGGCGAAATCTGGGTCCACGGCGACAACGTGGCCGACGGCTATTGGCAAAAGCCGGAGGAAACGCAGCGCACCTTCGGCGCCGTCCTGGCCGACCCGTCGCCGGGCACCCCCGAGGGCCCGTGGCTGCGCACCGGTGATCTCGGCTTTCTCTGCGACGGCGAGTTGTTCATCGTGGGCAGGATGAAGGATTTGCTGATCGTCTACGGGCGCAACCACTATCCGGAGGACATCGAGTCGACCGTGCAGACGATCACCGGTGGCCGCGTCGCGGCGATCTCGGTGCCGGTGGACGAGACCGAGAAATTGGTGACCATCATCGAACTGAAGAACCGCGGCGATTCCGGCGAGCACGGGCAGCGCGGACTCGACGCCCTCAAGAACGATGTGACCGCGGCGATTTCGGACTCGCACGGGCTCAACGTGGCCGACCTGGTGCTGGTGGCGCCCGGATCGATTCCCACCACGACGAGCGGCAAGATCCGGCGGGCCGCGTGCGTCGAGCGGTACCGACGGCAACAGTTCACCCGGCTGGACGCCTGACCGGTCCGGTATCTGCGATGTTGTTCACCATCGGTGTGATGGCCCTTGCCGTGAGCCTGGAGCCGTTCCGGATCGGCATGACGGTGCTGATGCTGAATCGCCCCAAGCCGCTGCTGCAATTGCTCGCATTTGTGGCCGGCGGGTTCGCGATGGGGTTGACGGTGGGTGCGACCGTCTTGTTCCTCCTCCGGCGCGTACTGCTGCGCTCGACATACTTCACCTTGCCCCGCGTGCAGATCCTCATCGGCGCACTGGCATTGGCGGCCGCCGCGGGACTGGCGGTGAAGATCGTCGCGGACCGGCGGCGGGGATCCCGCGGCGTTCCTCCCGACCGCGACCGCGCCGGGCCCGCCTGGCTGACGACTCGGCTCCGACGACTGCTCGACGGACGTTCCCTGTGGGTCGCCGCCGCCGCGGGCCTCGGCATCGCGCTGCCGTCGGTGGATTACCTGGCCGCCCTGGCGGTCATCCTGGCGTCCGGAGCGCCGGTCATGACGCAATTGGGTGCGCTGCTGATGTTCAACGTCATCGCGTTCTCACTTGTCGAGATTCCATTGGTCGCTTACCTGTTGGCGCCGACGGCGACGCGCGCGGCGATGACCGCGCTGCAGGACTGGATACGGTCGCGGCGTCGCATCGAGGTCGCCGCGCTGCTCGTCGCGGTCGGGCTCGTCCTGCTGGCGGCGGGCTTGGCCGATCTCTGACAGCGGCGGCGGCACTACCGTCGGCTCAGGGCTTCGTTTCCTCGAGGAAGCGGCCCATCACATCCGGACCGGTGGAATGCATCGCGATCGACAGCTCCAACAGCCTGTCCTTGGCCTGCTTGGGCAGCAGCTCAATGGAGCGGGTGGTGGCGGAATCGTACTTGGATCCCGGATAGCGTTGCAGGACAATATTTTTCTGCTCTTCGGTGGTGTATATCTCCAGCAGCTTCATGCCTGCGAAAGCCTCGTTGGCCAGGTCGGCCATCCCGGCGTTCGCCAGCGCCTCCAGCCGCTCCTCGTTGATCCAGACGTTGACCTTGAAGTGTTTGTCGTCGCTGCTCACGAACCCTCCAATTGGTTGAGCGTGAAGACCGGCAGCCTGTCCCGCAAGTACTCCTCGGTGACGAACGGCGAACCCTGACCGTGCTTTGCGGCGCACTCCATCACGACCTCGAACACCTCGTGGCGCATCACCTTCTGCGTCGGCTTGACTTCGTCGGTCAGGATGCTTCGGATCAGGCTGCCGCTAAAGCTTTGCGCTTGTGAATCATGGCCGCACAGGGCGGAGTTGGTGACCTCCAGGCACACCGGGCAATACCAGTTCTCCCGCAGGAACACCGGCTTGATGCCCAGCTGGTCGCGGTACTGCTTGAGGATGTTCTGGGAATCGTACGGGTGGTAGAAATCGCCCACACCCGCGTGGTCTCGCCCGAACATGTGATGCGTGCAGCCCAGGTTCGTCCGCAGGATCGCGTGGAATATCGCCTCGCGTGGCCCCGCATACCGCATGTCCCAGAGGGTGAAGGACACCATGTGCACGTTCTCGCGAAAATATCCGCTGGTGCGTAGGGCGTTCTGCGCCAACAGTATTGCCTCGTCGATGTAATCGCCCACCCGCTTCTGGCCGATGATCGCGTTCACCAGCACGCCGGTGTTCAGATTGTCGACGGGCTGATCCTCGTTCGCGGCCAGCCACGCCTGTTTCATCAACGCCTCGTGCCCGGTGTGCGGAACGTTCCTGGTCTGGTGGGCGACCACCCGCTGCCAATGCCGCTCGGCCAACGCGTCCTGGTGCTGCTTGGGGGTGAGCCAGAAGCCTGCGAAGGGCTCGTTGAAAACGGGTTCGTTGATCAGTGTGACATCCCCGCCGATGAACCGGTTTTCGTAGCCCATGGTCTTCTTCACCCCGGGGTGTCGGGGATCGGTTGTGCCGTAGGTTTTTTCGGCCATGCGCTCGAGGTCGTATTCGTAGATCTCGGTGACGTCGAAGACGGCCATGGGGGCCCCGAGATAGTCGAGAACGACGCTGGCGCCTTCCTTGATATCGAGTTCCGCGATGTCGTCGGCGGACATGTCGAAGACGATCGGAATGCTCCACAACGTTCCGTCCGGCAGCGCGAAGTTGTCCAGGGTCCCGTCGACCTCTTGGCGGCCCATGAAGCCGGTCAGTGGGGTGAAGAAACCGTAGGAAAGGCTGATGACTTCGTGCGCGGTGGCCTTCGAGATCGGCACGCGCGCCAACCCCTCGATCCGGCCGCTCGCGTCGTCCGTGGCCACCCGCTCCACGATCGGCTTCCCGTTGTGACCCGTGTAGCTCATGCCGTGACCTCGCTGCTCTCCAGGTCGTCGTGAACTCGGTGCAAGGCCCGGATGATGCCCGCCCTCTCGAGGTGGGCGATCACCTCGTCGGCCAGCGTGTCCGCGTCCTTCGTTCCGCCCTCGAGGCGCAGCTCCGGGCGCGCCGGGGCTTCGTAGGGGTCGTCGATCCCGGTGAATCCCTTGATTTCACCGGCCCGGGCCTTCTTGTAGAGACCCTTGGGATCGCGCTGCTCGCACACCTCGATCGGGGTGTCGATGAAGATCTCCTGGAAATCGCCGTCACCCAGCGTGGCCCGGATCGCGTCCCGATCACGCACGTAAGGGCTGATGAAGGCCGTCAAAGCGATGACGCCGGCCTCGCAGAACAGCTTCGCGACCGCGCCGATGCGGCGGATGTTCTCCTCACGATCCTCGGCGGAAAATCCCAGCCCGAACCGCTTGGCGAACTCGGGCCCATGGCGTTCCTCGAGCAGCTCCGGACCGGCGTTGAGCCCGTAGCGGACGTTGTCGCCGTCCAGGAGATAGCTCCGGATGCCCCGCTCGTAGAGCTTTTGTTCGACGATGTTGGCGACCGTGCTCTTGCCGCTGCCGCTCAGCCCGGTGAACCAGATGACGCAACCCTGGTGGCCGTTGAGTTCCTCGCGCTCGCCGCGGCTGATCTTGTGTTCGTGCCAGGTGATGTTGTTCGGCATTTCTCGATCCTGTTCGCAACGAAGTCGATGCGCAGCTACGGCGCCGCCGCCACACACCTTCACCATATTGCTTATCAACCAAACCCGATCAGAACCAGCCTACAAGTAAAGATGGTCAACTTACGGAGTTTTTGGCGGCGGGGATCGCGCCCCCGCGGTCCCCGCACGGGGTTCGGCCAGCAAACGAAATCCCCAGGGGTCGAGCGACGCCGGCCGGCGCGGTCTTCGCCGTGACGCGGGAGGCGACCCGTGTTTGCTATAACACCGGCCCGGGGACGCAATTAACTGACGAGCGCGTCGACACTCGGCCCGCTGGTGACCCCGGCTGTCGATCGCTTGTGCGTCAACCGGTTCTGGCCGTCGAATGCGGGTCGTTGGGTTTTACTCAAGCAGAGAAAAATTTGCTTTCGCGCCGCCCCGGGCGCCAAAGGGCCAGGACGCCAGACGCGCAAGCCCGTCATAACCGCGCGTGAGCCTCGATCGTCGACAATCCGGCGAACATGCCGCAACGTCGCCGGCAAATTTGCAGCAGACGAGGCGACGCCGGGGCGGCCGTAAACACCAAGTAAATTTCATTTAACATTCCGATGATCAAGTCCCTTGACTCGCTTGCCATTGCCTGCTTGTCGACGCGCCTGGGCCGCAACGCACGAGGCCGTCGTCGCCCGCGAGAGCTAGCGACGGTCCCGGGTTCACCGCCGGTCGGCTCTACCGCCTGGTGGCGGAATGCTCCCGGGGCCGACCGACGAAGAGGAAGTACCAATGCTCGATTTCGGGGCCCTGCCACCAGAAATCAACTCGACCAGAATGTATGCCGGCCCCGGCTCGGCGCCGATGGTCGCCGCGGCGGCCGCCTGGGACGTGCTGGCCAACGGGCTGGAGACCGCGTCGCGCGGGTACTCCGCGGTGATCGCCCAGCTGGAAGGTGAGAGCTGGACCGGCAGCGCCTCGGCCGCGATGGCCACCGCGGCGGCCCCGTACGTGGCATGGCTGGCGACCGCGGGGGCCCAGGCCGAACAGGCGGCCAGCCAGGCGCGGGCCGCGGCGGCCGCCTACGAGGCGGCCTTCGGCGCGACGGTGCCGCCCGCGCTGGTCACGGCCAACCGCACCCTCCTGGCGCAACTGGTCGCGAGCAACCTCCTGGGACAGAACACCGCGATGATCGGGGCGACCGAGGGCGCCTACGAACAGATGTGGGCCCAGGATGCCGCCGCCATGTACGGCTACGCCGCCTCGTCGTCGGGCGCGACGACGCTGACGCAGTTCCACGAGCCTCCGCGGACCACCAACGCCGACGGCCAGCCCGGGCAAGCCGCCGCGGTCGCCCAGGCCACGAACGGCTCGGCCGCGTCGCAATCTCATGCCGCGTTGTCCCGGACGATGTCGACCGTGCCGCAGAAGTTGCAAAACCTCTCCGAAACGCCACCTTCTGGCGGCACTTCGACAGGCTCCGCCCTCGACGCCGTCGACGATTTCAACACGCTGACGGCGCCGGTGAATCTCGGCGACGCCATGAGCCGCACCGTCACGTCGGCGGGCACCTTCGGCACCGGGGCCTTCCGCGCCAACCTGCAGGCGGCGAGCGAAGCCGCCAAAGCCGCCGCCCCCGCCGCGGCGGCGAGTGTCTCGACCGGCACGGCGGGCGTCGCCGGGCCGACCCTCGCGAGCACGGGCAGCGCGAGCGCGGTGGGGCGGCTGTCGGTCCCGCAGAGCTGGGCGGCGACGAACCCGACGATCGCCACCGTCGCCGAGTCGCATTGGCTGTCGGATGCCGAGCTCGACGGTGGGCCGTCATGGCACGAAGGGCCGGCGACCAATATGTGGGGCGGGGCTCCGGCGGCGGGTGCGGGGGCATCCTCGGCGCTGCTGTCGCGGCCCTCGGTCAACAACGTCTTGCGGGTGGCCCCACGCCAATTCAAGATGCCGCGTCCTTCCGCGGGCGGATAGCCGCCACTTCCACTCTTCAGTGCAGGCATGGACCTGCAGCGACCGCGTGTGCGCTTGTTCAGAAAGGATCGCCGATGCTTGATTTCGGGGCGCTGCCGCCCGAGATCAACTCGGCCAGAATGTATGCCGGACCGGGCTCGGCCCCGATGTCGGCCGCCGCCTCGGCGTGGGACGCGCTGGCGGCGCAACTGGAGTCCCACGCCGCCGGCTACTCCGCCACGCTTTCGGAACTGCGTGGACGCGCGTGGTCCGGCGATGCTGCCACGGCAATGGCCGCCGCGGTCGAACCGTATGTGGCGTGGGCGTCCACCACGGCGGCCCAGGCCGGCCAGACCGCCGCGCAGGCACGCGCAGCCGCCGCCGCCTATGAGGCGGCCTTCGCCGCAACGGTGCCGCCACATGTGGTGGCCGCCAACCGATTTGCGCTCCTCACCCTGATCGCGACCAACTTCTTCGGACAGAACGCCGCGGCGATCGCGGCCACCGAGACCGCCTACGCCGAGATGTGGGCGCAGGATGCCACCGCCATGTACGGCTACGCCGCAACGTCGTCGGCAGCCACCGTTTTCACGCCGTTCACCGAGCCGCCCCGCACCACGAATGCGCACGACCAATCGGCCCAGGCCGCCGCGGTCAACGAAGCCGTGGGCACGGCCGCGGGTCAGGCCCGCGCGGCGCTGGCGTCGGGCGTGGTCACGAACGCTTCCTCGGCCGGCCTTGGCGAGGCGCCGGCGGCCGGATCCGGTCTGTCCCTTATCGGTTCGGTCGACGACTTCAACACACTCATCACCACACCGGGACAGACGTTTCTGGCCGGGGCCCGCACACTGCTGGGATGGGGGCAATTGGGTTACGGGCTAGACCTTTCCGATATCCAGGCCGCCAAGGCCGCCGAGGGCGGGGTGCCCATCGTGCCGGACATCCCCGCGCCCGCGGTGCCGCAAGTCGCGGGCGTCCGCGGTCCCGTGCTGGGTGGCCTGGGCCGGGCGGCACTGGTGGGCAAGCTGTCCGTCCCGCAGACCTGGACGGTCGCGAATCCCGCGCCCACCGCCGGTATCGCACTCAAACCGTTGCCGGACACCATGTTTCGAGCAGCGTCGGCGTCCGCGGCGGACCCTTCCAACGTCCCGGGACCCCTGCCCGCGACGCGCACCGCGGGGCAGGCCGGTGTCCCGGTGTTACGCAACGGACGTCGCATCTTCAAGATGCCGCGCCCGGCGTACGGCGGGTAGCGACACCGCGAGTCAGGACGCCGACGGCGCCGCTTCCAACCCGGCCAGCTCGTCGCACAGGTGGTCCGCCAAACCGCGGACGGTGGTGATCTTGGTGGGGCTGATGCGCACGCCCGTCTCGGTTTCGATGCGGGTCCGCAGCTCCAGATTTCCCAGCGAATCCAGGCCATAGTCGGATAGCGGGCGATCCGGATCGATTGTGCGCCGCAGCAAGAGGCTGATTTGGCCGGATACCAGCCTTCGGATCGCCGACGGCCATTCCTCGCGCGGCAACGCCTGCAGCTCGGCGAGGAACTTGCCCGTGTCCGGATTGCCCTGCCCCACCGACCCGAACGCCTCGGCGAAGCGGCTGCGTTGCGCGAAAGAGGTCAGCCACGGCGTGCCCATGATCGGCGCGTAGCCCGAGTAGGGGCGGTCGTAGCGCAGCAGCGTCTCGAATGCGCGAAAACCCTCGGCCGGCTTGACCGCCATGCCGGCGCCGTCGGCGAGGGACGTCGCGCGGCCGACCTCTGACCATGCCCCCCACGCGATCGCGGTGGTCGGCAGGCCCTGAGCGCGGCGCCAATAGGCGAACGCGTCCAGCCAGCTGTTGGCCGCGGCGTAGGCGCCCTGCCCCGGCGAACCCACCAGCGCGGCGGCTGACGAGAAGGAACAGAACCAATCCAGCGGTTCGCAGGCGGTCGCTTGATGAAGGTTCCACGCGCCGTGCACCTTTGGCGCCCAGCACCGGTCGATGAGTTCATCGGTGACGTTCGCCAGCGTGGCGTCCTCGACGACGGCCGCCGCATGCAGCACCCCCCGCACCGGTAGCCCGGTGGCCGTCGCGCACGCCACCAGCCGTTCGGCGGTCCGCGGCTCGGCGATGTCACCGCACTCCACCACGACATCGGCCCCGGCGGCGCGGAGGCGCTCGATGGCTTGGCGCGCTTGCTCGTTGGGTTGCGAGCGGGAGTTGAGCACGATCCGGCCGCAGCCCGCCGCGCCGCCACGCGAAGCCATCTTCCCGGCCAGGAACAGGCCCAGGCCACCGATCCCGCCCGTGATGATGTAGGCGCCGTCGGCGCGGAACGGCCGGACCTTTTCCGGGGGCACCGTCGCCACGCTGGTGCCCGCGCGCGGCACGTCGAGCACCACCTTGCCGGTGTGCCCGGCGGAGGCGACCAGGCGCACCGCGGCGGCGGCGTCGTGGATCGGATAGCGGGTGCAGCGCGGCAACGGCAACTTGCCCGCCGCGGTGCGCTGGTACACCGTGGTCAGCAGGCGCCGAACGGTGTGCGGGTGGCTGACGGTCAGCAGCGCCAGGTCGACGGCGAACAGCGAGAGGTTGCGGCGGAACGGGAACAGCCCCAGACGGCTGTCGCCGTAGATGTCGCGCTTGCCCAGTTCGATGAAGCGGCCACCCAAGGCCAGCAGTTCGATGCCCGCCCGCTGCGCGGCGCCGGGCAGCGAATTGAGCACCACGTCGACCCCGTATCCGTCGGTGTCGCGGCGAATCTGGTCGGCGAATTCCGTGCTGCGCGAGTCGTAGACGTGTTCGATGCCCATGGTGCGCAACAGTTCTCGCCGCTGCGGGCTGCCCGCGGTCGCGAAGATCTCACAACCGACGGCCCGGGCGATCGCGATGGCCGCCTGCCCGACGCCGCCGGTGCCGGAGTGGATCAGCACCTTGTCCGTCGGGGCGATCCGGGCCAGGTCGTGCAGGCCGTACCACGCGGTCGCCGACGCGGTCGCCACCGCGGCGGCGTCTTCCAGCGGCACCCCGGCGGGCAGTGTCACCGCGTGCCGCGCGTCGGCGATGACGAAGGTGCCCCAGCAGCCGTGCCGGGACACCCCGCCGACGCGGTCGCCGACCTCGTGCTCGGTGACGCCCGGCCCGACGGCGGTGACCACGCCGGCGAAGTCGCCGCCCAATTGCTGCCGGTAGCCCTCGAACGTCGGATAGCGCCCGAACGCCACGAGCACGTCGGCGAAGTTGATGGTCGACGAGGTGACCGCCACCTCGATCTCGCCGGGTCCGGGCGGAACCCGGTCGAACGCGGTGAATTCCAGCGATTCCAGGTCGCCGGGGGTGCGGATCTCTAGCCGCATGCCGTCACGCTCGTGGTCGACGACGGTGGTGCGCCGTTCGGCCGCACGCAGCGGACCGGGCCGCAGCCGGGCGGTGTACCAGTGACCGTCGCGCCAGGCGGTCTCGTCCTCTTCGGAGCCGCTCTTCAGTTGCAGCACAAGCTTTTCCGGGCCGGTGGCGTCGTCGACGTCGATCTGGGTGGCGCTCAGATGCGGGTGCTCCGAATCGATCACCCGCATCAGTCCGCGCAGGCCGCCCTGCGCCAGGTTCGGCGCGTCGCCGGCTGTGACGCTCGCCGCGTTACGGGTCACCACGAACAACCGCGGCGATTCCCCGGGAAGATCCGAGAGTTCGCGGGCGATGGTCACCAGGTGCGACACGTAGTCGCGGCCGCGCCGGCGGCCCTGGGGGTCGTCCGGGTGGTCGCCGGGGGCCGCGGTCACCACGACGACGCGGGCCAGCCCCTTGAGGGGCCCGTGGCCGTCGGGGGCGGTCCGGCCGCCACCGGTCAGCAGCGAACGCAACTGTGCGGTGTCCACCGATCCGACGGGTGCCGTCGCGCATTGCGCCCCATCGGTATTCAGGGCTTCGGCGAGTTGTGCGGCCAGGCGGTCGTGGCCTTCGGCGGCGTCGGACGTGCTGAGCAGCAGCCAGGATCCGCGCTCGCTGTGCGCCGGCTCGGGCAGTTCGCGGGGCTCCCATTCGATGGTCAACAACCGCTCGTTGAGCAGCCGGTGGGCGTGTTCGCGTTCCGACGTGCCGCCGGCCAGCCGTAGCCCCTCGACGGTCAGCAGCACCGTCCCGGATTGGTCCAGCACGTCGATGTCGGCCTCGCACTCGCCGGGGCGCGAGGAGGTGACCCGGGTGAGGCAGTATTGCGCGTTGCGCGTCGAGTGGTGGTTGCGCAGCCGGCGCACCCCCACCGGCAACAGCAGAGCGCCGTCGCCGGCCTGTTGCACCTCCGGTGCGACGACCACGGACTGGAAGCAGGCGTCGAGCAGCGCCGGGTGCGAGCAGTAGGCCGACTGCTGCGAGCGGATCGCCCCCGGCAGCGCGACTTCCGCGAGCACCGTCGTGGTGTCCGCGTCGCCGACCAGCACCGCGGACAGACCCGAGAACGCGGGCCCGTACTGAATGCCGATGGCGTCGAAGGCCTTCCGCAACTCGGCGCCCTCCATGCGGGTCGGGTGATTGGCGATCAGCGTGTCCAGGTCGTGTGGGGGCGGCTCGGGTCCCGCATCGTCGGCGGCGACGCGCAGGACGGCGGTGGCGCGGCGGAGGCGTTCGCCTTCTTCGTGCGTGTCCACCGTGAAGTCGAGGGCCCCGGGCGCGGAGATCGTGGCGGTTGAAGAAGCCCACGTGTGGTCGGCCAGCAACAGCGTCCGCTCGAACGTGACGTCGCGCACCTCGGCGCGTTCGCCGAGCGCCGCGGCGGCGGCCGCGAGCGCCATTTCGCAGTAGGCAGCGCCGGGAAACGCTGCCACTCCGTGGATTTGGTGGTCGGCGAGCCACGGGTGGGCGTCGGTGCCGACCTCCCCTTGCCACACGTGGCGCTCGGGCTCCTCGCGCAGATGCACGTGCGCACCGAGCAGCGGGTGGACGGCCCGCAGCGAGGCTCCGTGCGCCCGCTCCACCGACTCGCGGCTCAGCAACAGCCGGCGATGCGTCCACGTCGGCAGCGGTGCGTCCACCAAACGCCCACTGGGGTATTGGACGGAGAAGTCCACCAGCGCGCCGGCGCTGTGCACGTCGGCGACCAAACCGCGCAAGCCAACTGGGAGCTGTCCCCCGCAAGCGGGTGGTGCCTCCGGCTCGCTTCTGCGCATGGCCGCGAGCGCGGCGATGGGCATGTCCAGGCTGGCGGCGTTCTGCTCGACAGCGTGGGTGAGCAGCGGATGCGGCGACAGCTCAGCGAAGACGCGGAAGCCGTCTTTGAGGGCGGCTTGCACGGCGGCCGCGAATCGCACGGTGTGCCTCAGGTTTTCGGCCCAGTAGCCGGCGCTGAAGGACGGCCGTTCGCGTGGGTCCCACAGGGTGGCGGAGTAGTACGCGACCTCGGGGGCCGCCGGCCGCAGGTCCGCGAGCGCCTCGACCAGCTCGTCGAGGATCGGCTCCACCTGCGGTGAATGCGAGGCGACGTCCACCGCCACCTCGCGTGCCAGCACATCCTGCTCCTGCCATGCCGCGACCAGGTCGCGGATGGCCTGGGCCTCGCCGCCGACGACGGTCGACGTCGGCGAGGCGACCACCGAGAGCACGACGTCGGAGATTCCGCGGATGGACAGTTCCGAAAGGACTTGCTGGCCCGGCAGTTCCACCGATGCCATGGCGCCGCTGCCGGCGACCCGCCCCATCAGCCGCGAGCGGCGGCAGATCACCTTGACGCCGTCGTCGAGCGATAACCCGCCGGCGACCACGGCCGCCGCGGCTTCGCCGAGCGAATGGCCGATGACGGCACCGGGGCGCACCCCGTAGGACTTCATCGTCTCGGCGAGCGCGACCTGCATGGCGAAGATCGTCGGCTGGACCCTGTCGATGCCGGTCACCGTCTGCGGCGCCGTCATGGCCTGGGTGACCGAAAACCCAGATTCGCCGGCGATCAACGGCTCGATGGCGGCGATCGTGGAGGCGAACACCGGTTCGGTGGCCAGCAGTTCGACGCCCATCCGCGGCCATTGCGAACCCTGCCCGGAGAACACCCACACCGGTCCGCGGTCGTCGTGGCCCACGGCCGGCTCGTACGGAAAATCGTTGTCGGAGACTGCGCGTAGCCTCGCGCTCAACTCGTCAAAGGTGTTCGCGCACACCACCGTCCGTACCGGTCGGTGCGCGCGGCGGCGCGATAGCGTGTAGCCCAGATCCCACAGGGCGGCGCCGGTGTCGCGGTCGGGGCCGGCGCTGCGCTGCTCGTCGACCCAACTCGCGAGCCGGGCGGCCGTGACACGCAACTGCTCGGCCGAGGTGGACGACAACGGAAATAGTTGTGGCCCAACGGGTCCGGGCGTGTCCGGACCATCGGGTGCCCGCGCGGGGGCGTCTGCCGGCGCCTGCTCCACGATGGCGTGCACGTTGGTGCCCGACATTCCATAGGACGACACCGCGGCGCGGCGCGGGTGAGCGGAGCCGGTGGGCCACGGCGTATTCGACTGCGGCACAAACAGGTCCGTCTCGATCCGGGCCATCTCATCGGGAAGCCGGGTGAAGTGCAGATTCCGCGGCACCACGCCGTGCTGCAGCGCGAGAATCGCCTTCATCAACCCCAGTGGCCCGGACGTCGACTGCATGTGGCCGAAGTTGGTCTTCACCGACCCCAGCACACAGGGCCCGTCGGTTCCGTACACGGCTGCCAGGCTGGAGAACTCGATCGGGTCGCCGACCGGGGTGCCGGTGCCGTGCGCCTCGACGTAGCCGATTGTCCTCGGGTCGATGTCCGCCACGCCCAACGCCTTTCGGTAAACGGCGACCTGGGCCGTTTCCGAGGGCGCCGCGATGTTCACGGTGCGGCCGTCCTGGTTGGCGGCCGTGCCGCGCAGCACCGCCAGGATGCGGTCGCCGTCGCGTTGCGCATCGTCGAGCGGCTTGAGTAGCAGCATGACGCAGCCCTCGCCGGAGACGAAGCCGTCGGCCCGCACGTCGAAGGCGTGGCAACGGCCGGTCGGGGAGAGCATGCCTTGCAGCGAACCCGAAACGGACTTGCGTGGTTCCAGGGTCACCACCACGCCACCGGCCAGGGCGAGGTCACTTTCGCCGGCGGCCAGGCTGCCGCACGCCTGGTGGACGGCCATCAACCCCGACGAGCACGCCGTGTCCACCGTGACCGCCGGACCGTGCAACCCCAGCGCGTAGGCGACCCGTCCGGACGCGAAGCTGTTGCTGGTGCCGGTGAACCCGTATGGTCCTTCGGCGGCGCCGCAATCGGCGGACAGGAGTTCGTAGTCGCCGTGTGTCAGGCCGACGAACACGCCGGTCTGCGTCTGGGCCAGGGACCCGGGGGCGAGGCCGGCGTGCTCGACGGCATCCCACGACGTTTCCAGCAGCAGGCGGTGTTGCGGGTCGACCGCGATGGCCTCACGCTCGGTCATCCCGAAGAAGTCGCAGTCGAAGCCCCCGACGTCGTCGAGGAACGCCCCCCACCGGGTCACCGAGCGGCCGGGCACACCGGGCTCGGGGTCGTAGTACAGGTCCGCGTCCCACCGGTCCGCGGGGATCTCGCCGACGAAATCGTCACCGCGCAGCAACGCTTCCCAAAGGCCCTGCGGGGAATCGATCCCCCCGGGAAGTCGGCAGGCCATCCCGATGACGGCCACCGGTGTGGCGTTCGCGGCACGCAAAGCGCAGTCCCCTCTTCTCGCCCGACCACCCGTGAGCATCGGGCGCACCATCGCTTCTCACGTGGTCGGGCGTAATTGTGCAGGCGTCAGTTTACCCACCGGAGCCACGTCAGTTAGCGGGATTAAACAATTTCGTCCGCGGCACCAGGGGGCCGCCGCGGCGGGCGGGAGCGCCGGGACAGAAAGTTCGAAATACCTTGCTGCGCAGTGCGTTTCACACTGACGCTAAGACTGGTCGGCTTGTTCGGGGGCCCCGGACTCGGCCTCCTTCGCCGGATCCTCGATGATCTGATAGGTCGGATCGACCATCGACAGGGAACGCTGGCCGGCCTGCCGGGCCTTGCCGCTGATCCGCAACAGTTGACCGGGCTGGATGTCGGCGCCCCCGCGCCCGGGGCGGAACGTCACGGTGATCTCCCCGCTGCTGTCCCCGACGACGATCTCTCGCCGGGTTCGCCCGCGTTCGGCGACGTCTTCGACCTCGCTGACGCGTCCTTCGATGGTGGCGCGCTGCCCGGAGATCAGGCCGGCCACCATGATCACCGACGACGGCCGTTCGGGGTGTTCGTAGGCCTCGACCTTCTCGTCCTCGTCCTGGGAGACCCAGGCCTGGATCTTGTCGATCTGCTGCGCGATGCGCTGTTCGAACGAGTCCGGGTAGGCCTCCCTGATCCGCGATTCCACGTCATAGGGCACGATCGTCGCTGCGGCGTCGGGGATGAGGCTGACGGCCTGGGCGACCTTGTCCGCGGTCCGGTCGTGCAACAGCCGCCCCAGCAGTGGTGCGAATGTCCGGCGCGGCAGGAGGACCGTCACGTTGGTGTCCGGTTGCTCGTCGCGCGCCTTGGCGACCAGCAGCTGCGCCGACCTGCTGATCCGCCGGTCGGGGCAGTCCACGATCCGCAGCGGTGTGTCGAGACCGAAGTGGTCCCAACGGTTTCGCAGTTGCGTGGCGTGGGCGGGGTCGACCATGAAGTGCACGGCAACCAGTTCGTCGGCCCGCAGTCCGCGGCCGTAGCGCAACGCTTCGATCACCGCGAGGTCGACCGAGTCGACGAACACCAGCACCTTGTGCCGCGCGTACTTCACCAGTTCCGGGCGATCGGTGCGGAACATCTCGAGAATGGCGGCCTCGGCGCGGTATTCGCGGTTCAGCCGCGTCAGGACGAACACCAGCAGCGGGAACACGACGACCACCAGCCAGGCGCCCTCGGTGAACTTCGCCACCGCGAAGATGCCCACCACGATCGTCGACAGGATCGCGGCGGACAGGTTGATCGCCAGCCGGTGCCGCCATCCCGGCTCGCGATGCGTCAAGTGGTGTTTGGTCATGCCGTAGCCGGCCATCGAGAATCCGGTGAACACGCCGATCGCGTAGAAGGGAACCAGCGCGTTGACCGAGCCGCCGGTCACCACCAGCAGCGCCACCGACAGCGTGGTGAGCGTGATGATCCCGTTCGAAAACACCAGGCGGTGACCGCGTTTCGTCAGCTGCCGTGGCAGGAAACGGTCTTCGGCGACGAAGCTGGCCAGGGCCGGGAAGCCGTTGAAGCTGGTGTTCGCGCCGGTGAACAAGATGGCCGCCGTCGAGGCCTGGACCAGGACGTAGAACACGTCACCGACCACGCCGTTGCCGTAGACGGCACGACCGATCTGCGACAAGACCGATGGATATTCGGTCAAATACGGGGTGGCGTGGGTGACGTGGGCCAGGTAGGCGACCCCGGCGAGCAGGAAGCCCAGTATGCAGGCCATCGCCGTGAGCACCCGACGGGCGTTGCGGCCCTGGGGCTTTCGGAAGTAGTCGACCGTGTTGGAGATGGCCTCGACGCCGGTCAGCGACGAACCCCCGTTGGCGAATGCGCGCAACAACACCAGAATCGTTGCGCCCAGCACCAACCCGTTGCCCTGATGAACCGACACGGCCCCTGCCGTGTGCGCCGGGTCGTAGAGCGGTAAACCCCCGCCGATTACGCGGACGACTCCGACCAGGATGGTCAGCGCGACCATGGCGATGAACGAGTAGGTCGCCACCGCGAACGGCATTCCCGCTTCCCGCAATCCACGCAGGTTCGCGTAGCAGATGATGAGCACCACGCCGACCGTGATCGCCAGGCTGTAGGGACCCAACGCGGGGATCGCCGAGACCACCGCGACCGTCCCCGCCGCCGATTGCACCGCGACGGTCACCACGTAGTCGATCAGCAGGGCCGCCGCGGCGATCTGAGCGACGCGGGGCCCGAAGTTGTCGCGCGCCACGATGTAGGAGCCGCCGGCCCGGGTGTAGGCCATGACCACCTGCCGGTACGAGGCGGCCACCAGCACGAGGATGAGCAGGATGACGCCGGTGATCGGAAGCAACAGGAGGAACGCCGCCAGCCCGGCGTGCGGCAACAGTTCGATCAGGATCTGCTCGGGACCGTAGGCGACCGATGACACCGCGTCCGGCGAAAGCGCCCCCAGCGCAACGCCATTGGACAACTTCTCCGACGCGATGTCCTCGGTGATCAGTGGCTTTCCCAAAAACACACGCCTGGCGACGTCCCCGACCGAGAGCGGGATGCGCAGCTTGCCGGTCGAACTGGTCACAAGCACCGTCCTTACCCGAGGTTCAAGAACGTGAAACGCCTCCGAAGCATTGTGCACGTTCGGACCGCCCGCGGCGGCGCGCGCACTGCGGACGGTCAGGCGAGCCGGCGCACCGCGGCAGCGATCCGCTCGTCGCTGGCCGTCAGGGCAACGCGCACATGCTGTGCGCCGCGCGGGCCGTAGAACTCGCCGGGGGCCACCAGGATGCCGCGCTGCGCCAGCCAGGCGACGCTGTCGTGACAGGACTCGCCGCGGGTGACCCAGAGATAGAGGCCGGCTTCGGAATAGTCGACCGCGAAGCCGGCCGCGCGCAGGGCCGGCAACAGGGCGGCCCGGCGCCGCTCGTAGCGCTGCCGCTGTTGCAGCTCGTGCGCGTCGTCCTGCAGGGCGGCCACCATGGCGGCCTGCACCGGCCTCGGCACCATCATCCCGGCGTGCTTGCGCACCGCGAGCAGCTCGGCGACGAGCTCGGAATCACCGGCGACGAAGCCGGCGCGGTACCCGGCCAGCGACGAGCTCTTCGACAGGGAATGGATCGCCAGCAGCCCGGTGTGGTCGCCGTCGCAGACCGACGGATGCAGGATCGACAGCGGTTGGGCGTCCCAGCCCAAGCCGAGGTAGCACTCGTCGGAGGCCACCAGGCAACCCCGGTCGCGGGCCCATCCGACGACTTTGCGCAGGTGGTCGACGCCCAGGACCCGACCGGTCGGGTTGCTCGGCGAGTTCAGGTAGTACAGCGCCGGCGATTGCGGGCCCAGCTGGGTGAGCGAATCCGCGCGCAGCACCCGCGCCCCGGCCAGCCGCGCACCGACGTCATAGGTCGGGTATGCCAGCTCGGGCACCACGATCATGTCCGCGGAGCCCAGGCCCAACAAGGTCGGCAGCCAGGCGATGAGCTCCTTGCTGCCGATCACCGGCAGCACGTCGGCCTCGGCCAGCCCGGTCACACCGAACCGCCGGGCCAGGGCTGCGACCGCCGCTTCGCGCAGCCGGGCGGTGCCCGCGGTGGCCGGATACCCCGACGCCGCGCCGGCCCCGGCCAGCGCGTCGGAGATCACCGGGGCGACCGGGTCGACCGGGGTGCCGACGGAGAGGTCGACGATCCCGTCGGGGTGGGCGCTGGCCTGCGCTTTCGCGTCGGCCAGCGTGTCCCAGGGGAATTCCGGCAGGGACGCCGAAACGGCGGGCCGCCGCTTTTTGAGCTGGTGTGGCACCGGGTCGCTCAGTCGCCTTCGCCCTGCGGTGGCAGGTCCTTGACCACCTGCGGGTCGTTCTCGGTCATGCCGACCTTGGCGGCGCCGCCGGGCGATCCCAGCTCGGCGAAGAAGTCGGCGTTGATCTGCGTGTACTGGCTCCACTGGTCCGGCACGTCGTCTTCGTAGTAGATCGCTTCGACGGGGCAGACCGGCTCGCACGCGCCGCAGTCGACGCATTCGTCGGGGTGGATGTAGAGCATCCGGGCGCCTTCGTAGATGCAGTCGACCGGGCACTCCTCGATACAGGCCTTGTCCTTGATGTCGACACAGGGTTCGGCGATCGTGTACGTCACAGACGTCTCCTCCATGTACTACTCAATGTGGGCTGCTGTTCAGCTCGCACCGGCGCGTCCGTCCTCTTCCGGTGAAGCTTTCGGTTACTGATACTAGACGTTGCAGATACAGGTCAACCATTTGGCGCGCCTGTCGAAATACCGATTTAAGACTGACAGTCTCGGGGCCCGCACGCGGCCCCCGTTTCGCCAAGGGCGAACACCACGACCAACGCGCTGACCTGCGCAGAGTCTCGGCCCCGGGGTAGGCTTCGATATCTGTTGCGTTGCAAGCACGCTCGCGGGGCCTGGTAATCTCATCGGAAGGACGGCAACCGCTGGGCAAGTTTTCTCGCCGTAAGAGCGGTGCATTAACTGGGGAAGGTGTCCACACATGAGGGTGTCGTTGAGCAAATTGGGCGTTGCGGTTGGCAGCGCGGCAGTGGCGTTGACCGCCGCGGCCGGGATCGCTTCCGCCGACCCCACGGACGCGATCATCAACACCACCTGTAACTACGGACAGGTGATTGCGGCGCTCAACGCGACCGACCCGGCAGCTGCCCAGCAGTTGAACTCGTCGCCCGTGGCGCAGTCCTACATCCGCAACTTCCTGGCGGCGCCGCCGCCCAAGCGCGAGCAGATGGCCCAGCAGATCCAGGCCATGCCGGCGGCGCAGAAGTACTACAACACGATCAACCAGGTCGCGGTCACCTGTAACAACTACTGAGCCGATCGCTTCGTACGAAGCAGTTCAGTAGCCGCCGAGCAGGCGGCGCACGCGTCCCAATGTTTCCGGTCCGACGCGGCTGCGAATGCGTGACGGGTCGGCGGGCCTGCGCCCCCACAGCAGCAGCACCCGCGCGGCCGCATCGGTATCCAGGGTCGCCGGGCCGTCCGGCTCGGCGAACCCGATGGTGACCTGATCCGCGCCGGCCGTCAGAACGATGTCGTCGGTGCCCTCGGCCCGCAGCCGAGCGTCGATCCGCTCGCCGGCCTCCAGCTGTCTGGCGCCTTTGGCCAGCAGCGGCTTGCCAACGGCGAGCACGCTGTGCGTCGTCATCCACGGTTCGGCCAGCCTCGCCTGGGCCGCGGGCTCGTCGCCGGTGATGTCCCAGCTGTGCAGGACGAGCTCTTCGCGCATGTGCTCGGCGAACCACGGCACCTTCATGGTGCGGCCGGTCCAGGCGACGTCGGTGTCGGCGGGCACCCCTTCGGCCGCCTCCGCGACGTCACCGAGGGCGGCCATTCGGTCCAGCAGCGCGTCCCACAGGTCCGCGTCGTTCAAGGCGCGCAACGGGCCCTCGCGCTCCTCGAACCCGCGGGTGGCCACCGGCTGGCCGGCGAGGTGGCCGCCGAGCACCCGGGCGAGCTCTTCGGCGTTTCCGGCCTGATGGACGACGATGTCGCGCACCGTCCAGGCCTCACACCAGGTTCCGGCGTCCGGGCCGTGCCGTTGCACGGCATCCGCGAATGGCCGCCACTCCGGGAACCGGTCGTCGTCAACTCGTCGCGTCACGGTGTCGGGTATACCCGTCGCGCCCGGCCGGCAAGCGGTCAGGCGGCCAACGGTGTGTAGTCGGTGGTGCGCTGGCGCGCGGGTCGCCCGATGCCCTCGGCGATCGCGGTCAGCTCGGCGACCGTCTTGGCCGACCCGTGTTCCGAACCGGCCATGCGCGAGATGGTTTCTTCCATCAGCGTGCCGCCCAGGTCGTTGGCGCCGCCGCCCAGCATCACCTGCGTGCGCTCGACACCGAGCTTGACCCAGCTGGTCTGGATCTGGGAGATGCGGCCGTGCAACATGATTCGCGCCAGCGCGTGTACGGCTCGGTTGTCGCGATGGGTGGGTCCGGGCCGGGCCGCGCCGGCCAGATACAGCGGCGAACTCTGGTGCACGAACGGTAGCGGCACGAACTCGGTGAAACCGCCGGTGCGGTCCTGGATGTCGCGCAGCACGTTGAGATGGCCCACCCAGTGGCGCGGGCTGTCGACGTGGCCGTACATCATCGTCGACGACGACCGCAGCCCGACCTCGTGCGCGGTGGTGACGATCTCGATCCACATCGACGTCGGCAACTTGCCCTTGGTCAGCACCCAGCGCACCTCGTCGTCCAGTATTTCGGCGGCGGTGCCCGGGATGGTGTCCAGGCCCGCCTCGCGCAGGCTGGTCAGCCAGTCGCGAACGCTCAACCCGCTCTTGGTCACACCGTTGGCGATCTCCATCGGAGAGAACGCGTGCACGTGCATCGACGGCACCCTCGCCTTGACGGCCCGGACCAGGTCGGCGTAGCCGGTGACCGGCAGCTCGGGGTCGATGCCGCCCTGCATGCACACCTCGGTGGCGCCCTCGACGTGCGCCTCCCAGGCGCGGTCGGCGACCTCGTCGGTGGACAGCGAATACGCGTCGGCGTCGCCCTTGCGCTGCGCGAACGCGCAGAACCGGCAGCCGGTGTAGCAGATGTTGGTGAAGTTGATGTTGCGGTTGACCACGAACGTCACGTCGTCACCGACGGTGTCGCGGCGTAACGAATCCGCCAGTGCGGCAACCGCTTCCAGCGCGGGACCGTCGGCGGTGGCCAGTGACAGGTATTCGTTGTCGCTGCACCCGGCGGGGTCGCGTTCCGCGGAGCGCAGCGCGGCAAGCACGTCGGTGTCCAGGCGTTCTGGCGCTTTGGCGCCCTGCGCGGCCAACTCGTGGACGTGCGCCCGGATCGATTCCCAGTCGCCGAACGCGCTGTCGATATCGCTGCGGGTTTCTGTGTTGCGGCCCTCGCTGTCGATCGCCGCGTTGAGGTCGACCCGGCCCACCGAACCGACGTCGTCGGGCTCCTGCCACGGCAACCCGACCGGGTTGACGTCACGGGCCAGGCCGGTCGCCGGGTCGGCCAGCGCCGCCACGTGTCCGGACACCCGCGGGTCGATCCAGGCCGCGCCGCCCTGCACGTATTTGGGTTGCGCGGTCAGCCGCTGGACCAGCTCGTAACCGGCTTCGGCGGTGACGGCGGCCAATTCGTCCAGGGCCGGCCACGGCCGCTCCGGGTTGACGTGGTCGGGCGTCAGCGGCGAGACACCGCCCCAGTCGTCGACTCCGGCGCCGACCAGCGCCAGGCACTGCTCGCGCGAGACCAGGTTCGGCGGCGCCTGGATACGCATCCCCGGGCCGAGCACCAGCCGCGCCACCGCCACCGTCGCCAGGTAATCCTCGATGCCGGCGTCGGGGACCGCGGCCATGGCGGTGTGTTCCTTGGCCCGGAAGTTCTGCACGATCACCTCTTGCACATGGCCGAACTCCTTGTGCGACTTGCGGATCGCATGCAAGGTGTCGGCGCGTTCGGCGAGTGTCTCGCCGATGCCGACCAGCAGGCCGGTGGTGAACGGAATCGACAGTCGGCCCGCATCGGTCAAGGCGCGCAACCGGACCGCCGGATCTTTGTCCGGGCTGCCGTAGTGCGCAAGCCCTTTCGTCTCGAACAGCCGCCGCGAGGTCGTCTCGAGCATCATGCCCATCGACGGCGCCACCGGCTTGAGGCGCGCCATTTCCGACCAACTCATCACGCCGGGGTTCAAGTGTGGCAACAACCCGGTTTCCTCGAGCACCCGGATCGCCATCGCCCGCACGTAGGACAGCGTCGAATCGTAGCCCCGTTGACCGAGCCACTCACGCGCCTCCGGCCACCGATCCTCCGGCCGATCCCCCAGCGTGAATAGCGCTTCCTTGCAACCGAGTTCGCCGCCGCGGCGGGCGATGTCGAGGATCTCGTCGGGTTCGAGGTACATGCCGGCGCCCTGGGCGCGCAGCTTGCCGGGCACGGTGACGAAGGTGCAGTAATGACAGGTGTCGCGGCACAGATGGGTGACCGGGATAAAGACCTTGCGGGAGTACGTGATCGGCAGCCCGCCGCCGGGGCCGCGCCGTCCGGCCGACTCCAGGCCCGCGTCGCGCACCCGCGCCGCACTCGCGCACAGGTCGGCCAGATCCGCGCCGCGCGCGGTCATCGCGAGCGCCGCCTCGTCGACGTTGAGTGCAACGCCATCTCGGGCCCGCCGCAATACCCGTCGCAGCGCCGACGCGTCGGCCCTCGACGCACTGGCCTTCGCCGGAATCTGTGGATCAGGCAAAGCGGTAGGCTCCTCGCCCGGAGTCAACAGCACCTTGGTGTAACTTCCCCACGATCGAATTTCATCCGTGCGTCCCAACATGTGAATTCGTGACACCCATGGCGGGTCCCGTATGGGCAACAGTCAACAGTAGACCCACGCCCGTAGGCGCAAGCGGGCGACATCCCGGCCGAAATGTCCACTCGCCACAGGCCGAGATCAACCGCCGCGGCCGCGCCGCCACAGCACCCAGACCGGCGGCACGACGCCGAGCACCAACAGCAGCAGGGCCCCGTAGGCCATCAGGCCGCGACCACCCAGGATGACGTCGTCGGCCGGTCCGCCCATGCTGATCACCGCCACCGTCAGCAACCACGTCCACAGCGGCAGCGCCGCCAACCGGGGTGACCGGGTCCACCGCCCCGCGGCCCACACCAGGGCCGCGTTGACCAGCCCGGAAATCAATCCGCTGAGGGGAAACGGAACCGTCCCGATATAGAAAGGCAGCAGCAGGGCCCCGGCTAGTGCGGACAGAACCCCATCGACCGCCAGGAGGGACAGGACAACGAAACGGATCGCGGGGTCTGTGGCGCCGCCGTCCTCGACGGACGCGACGCGAGGCTGGGTGTCGGTCAGGTCGGAACGCTGTCGATGTTGGAGAGTATCGAGCCGATAACCCACTGCAGGCTGTCGAGCCGGTCCTGCCAGTGCTGCTGATTAGGGTCCAGGTCGGGGTCCATGCGAATTCCTTCCGTGGCTGCCTGTTTGGCAGCCTACCGCGTACGGGTCGCGGTCAGATCGAGCCCTGCGAGCAGATCCGTCTCCCAGCCACGCCCGTCGCGCTCCCCCGCGTCGCCGGCGGCCAGGACGTAGTGCTCCTCCCCCACGATCGGCAGGGCCACGTTGTTGGACAGGGCGCAGGCGCGACCGGTGGGCCCGACCACCACTTGGGTGGCGTGCGCCGCGAGCGCCACCCGCTTGGCGGCCAGCGCATCCTCATCGGTCTCGACGACGGCGTCGATGTCGCCGTCGTCGTATCCGAACGTGAACTCCTCTTCGGACGGGAGCGACCACTCCGGCCGCAGATCCTCGGGCGTCAGCGCGGCCAGGCCGGCCTCGAACGCCCGGGTGGAAAAGACCGACCAGTAGAACTTCGGCACGGCCCACGGCTCGCCGGGAAACGCGGCAGCGCCGCCCGACGAGCCGGCCGCCGCTACGGCCGCCGTCGTCACCGTGTGCGCGTGCACGTGATCGGGATGGCCATAGCCGCCCGCCGGGTCGTAGGTGACGACGACGTGGGGGCGCTGCTCGCGGATCAGGGCCACCAGCGCGCCGACGGTCTCGCGCTCGTCGGCGTCGATGAATCGTTGCCGGTGCCGCGTGGGGGTGCCGCGCATGCCCGAATCGCGCCACCGGCCCGCGCCGCCGAGATATCGGGGTCCACCGACCCCGAGCGCCCGCAACGCGGCGGTCAATTCGCCGATCCGGTAGCCGCCGAGCTGGTCGGCGCGATCGACGGCGAGTTCGGCCCACCGATCGCCGATCACCTCGCCCTCCTCGCCGAGCGTGCAGGTGACCACGCGGACGTCGGCGCCGCGGGCGGCGTAGTGGGCGATGGTGGCGCCGGTGCCGAGGCTTTCGTCGTCGGGATGTGCGTGGACGAACAGCAGCCGCGGCGTCTCAGGCATGGACGGCACCCTACCGACAAGCAGCAGATAGGAACGCGCACGGCTACTATCAAGAAATGCCTCAGCTCACGGACGCAGACCGGACCGGCAACCGGAGCCGCCGGCGAGGCGAGGTCCTCGAACGCGCCCTCTACGAGGCCACCCTGGCCGAACTGACCGAAGTCGGGTACGGGAGCCTGACCATGGAGGGGATCGCGGCGCGCGCCCACACCGGCAAGGCCGCGCTCTACCGGCGCTGGGACACCAAGTGCGAGCTGGTGCACGCCGCTTTGGTTTTCGCGCTGCCACCGGTGCCCGAGCTGCGGTCCGGCCGCTCGGCCCGGGAGAACCTGCTGGCGATGTTCACCGCCCAGCGTGACCTGCTGGCCGGAAAGACCGCCTTCCCCAGTTTGGACGTCATCCATCAGCTCCTGCACGAACCCGAGATGCGGGCCATCTTCGCCGATGCCGTGGTGCGCCCGCGCCTGCAAATCGTCGAATCGATCCTGCAGGCCGCCGTGGACGACGGCGACCTCGATCCGACGGCGATCACACCGCTGACAGCCCGGATCGGCTCGGCGCTGATCAACCAGCACTTCCTGCTGAACGGGTCGCCGCCGAACCGCCGCGAGCTGGCCCTCATCGTCGACACCGTGATCCCGCCGCGGGCGTCACGCCCGCCCGCCGACTGAGCGCGGTTACGGCCCCGTCTTGATCCACTGGCCGGCGTCGCCGACGATGCCGACCGGAACCGCTCCGGACAGGCTGACGTTCTGCACGCTCGGTCCGGCCGCGACGATCGTGGTGTCCTGCAGGATCGGCAGCACCGTGGACATGTTCCACAGCCGCGGTTCGACGGCGGTGATGACGTCGTTGATGCTCTTGGTGCCGTTGAGGGCGGCGTCGATGTTCGACTGGACGCTGCGATCGCAGATGCCGGTGAGGTTCGACGGCGCCTGCACCAGGGCGTTGGGATCCGCGGGGCGGCTGGGTGGGGGCGCCGACGTCGGTGTCGCGGTCGTGGTGCCCGGCCCGGTCGACGGTGGGGGCCCGGCGGGAGCGGACGAGACCGGCGTCGTCTCGCCGGTGGACGGGACCTGGGTCGATTGCAGCGCGGGACAGCCGTAGCGGGAGGCGAGCCGGGTGGCCAGGTTGCCGCCGGCCTGATGCCAGCCGACGATCGCGTCCACGCGGCCGTCGTTCAGCGCGTCGCGGTAGAGGGTGACCGGGTCCAGCGCCAGCACGGTCGCGGCGATGCCGACGTTGCGCAACTGGTCGGCGGCGGTGTTGGCGACCGCCACCGAGGTCGGGTCGTTGGCCGCCACCCCGATCGCCAGCGACAGCTGTTGGCCGTCCTTGCTGATCCGGCCGCGGATGACCTCGGGCGGCCCGGTGTTCGCCGGGGTCGGCGCGGGGGAAGCGGACGAGTTGGGTTCGACCCGGTACCCGGCCCCCTGCAGCAGGGTCAGCGCGGCCGCCGTCGTCATCGCCGGCGGCGCGGTCGGCTCGTAGCCGGGGTCGCTCGGCGCGCGGATCTGGGCCTGATCCAGCGTGACCGTGTTGTCGCTGCCCGCGCCGACGGCGGCCAGCAGGTCGACGTCGAGCAACCCCAGGATCGCCTTACGGACTTGGGTATCAGACAGTTTGGGCTCGTTGGCCCGCAGCGTGAGCTGCATGACCCGCGGCGTCACGATCCGGGCGGTGCGGACGTCGGGAATGGCGGACAGCTGCGCGAAGGCCGCCGAGCCGCCGTGGACCTGCGCCACCTGGGTGTCGCCGTTGCGCACGGAGTCCGCCAGGGCGGCGGGCGCCCCGGCGCGCCGAAAGAGGATGAGCGCGGGTTTGGCCGGCGGCCCCCAGTAACGGTCGTTGCGGGCGACCAGGATTTCGTCGCGCTGCGGGTCGATGCTCTCCACCCGGAACTGCCCGCCCGTGACTGGAAGGGCCCGGGCCAGCCCGGCCGCGAATCCGCCGGGCACGTCCTTGACGATGTGCGCCGGAAGGATGTTGCTGAACAACTCCTTCCACGCCGGATACGGCTGCGCGAAGGTCACCACCGCCTGCTTGCCGCCCTCCAGCGACTGCACGCCGGTGATGAGGTCATACCCGGCCGGGTCGACGACCCCGGGCTGGCTGACCATCTGGCGCCACAGGTACCAGAAGTCGTCGGCGGCGATGGGGGCGTTGTCGGTCCACTGCGCCTCCGGCCGGATCTTGTAGGTCACCGTGAACGGGTTCTGGCTGGTCACGTCGGCGGACACCAACAGCGTCGGGTCCATCTCCCAGCGCGAGCCCGTCGGCGCGGCGGTGTCCGGAACCGGCCGAAAGGCGCTGGGCAACACCAACGCGCTGATCGCCGCGTTCACCGGGGACAGGTCGGACAGCAGGTGCGGATTGAACCCCGCGCCGATCGAGTCGATGCCCATGATGATCTCGCTGACCCGGGGCGGCGGAGGCACCGAGTTGTGCGGCGTGTCGGTGCTCTGCGGCGCCGGCGGCGGGTTGACCGTGCACGCCGAAACCACCAGCCCGACCAACGAGACGAGGCCGCCGAGCACCATGAACAAGCGACGGACGCGTCTCGGCACGCTGATCAGGGTATCGAGCAGCCGCACAGCGGCCCGTCCGACCACCAGGTGTTAACCCCGGGCCTTGGCGCGCGACCGGCTGCGGGCCCGGGAGGTGGCGTCCAGCTCGACCTTGCGCACCCGCACGATCTCCGGGGTCACCTCCACGCATTCGTCTTGCGCGCAGAATTCCATGGCCTGCTCGAGATCGAGTTCGAGCGGCCGGGCCAACGTTTCGATGACATCGGCGGTCGACGACCGCATGTTGGTCAGCTTCTTCTCGCGGGTGACGTTGATGTCGAGATCCTCTGCGCGCGGGTTGATCCCGACGACCATGCCCTCGTAGGTGTCCTGGCCGGGCTCGACGAAGAACTGGCCCCGGTCGGCGAGCTGGATCATGGCGAACGGGGTGATGGTGCCCGCGCGGTCGGACACCAGCGACCCGGTGTGGCGGGCGCGGATCTCCCCGGCCCACGGCCGGTAGCCGTCGAACACCGCGTTGGCGATCCCGGTGCCGCGGGTCAGCGTGAGGAAGTCGGTGCGGAAGCCGATCAGGCCGCGGCTGGGCACGATGAAGTCCATCCGGACCCACCCGGCGGCGTGGTTGGTCATCTCTTCCATGCGGCCCTTGCGGGCGGCCATCAGCTGGGTGATGGCGCCGACGAATTCCTCGGGGCAGTCGATGGTCATCGCCTCGAAGGGCTCGTGCAGCTTGCCGTCGATCGTCTGCGTGACGACCTGCGGCTTGCCCACCGTGAGCTCGAAGCCCTCGCGGCGCATCTGTTCCACAAGGACCGCCAGCGCGAGCTCGCCGCGGCCCTGCACCTCCCAGGCGTCGGGCCGGTCGATGTCGACGACCTTGATGGAGACGTTGCCCACGAGTTCGGCGTCCAGGCGCGACTTCACCATGCGAGCGGTCAGCTTGTGCCCCTTCACCTTGCCCGCCAGCGGCGAGGTGTTGGTGCCGATGGTCACCGAGATCGCGGGCTCGTCGACGGTGATGCGCGGCAGCGCGTGCGCGTGGTCCGGGTCGGCCAGCGTGTCGCCAATCATGATCTCCGGAATGCCCGCGACGGCCACGATGTCCCCGGCGACGGCCTCGTCGGTCGAGGAACGCTCGACGCCCTCGGTCACCAGCAGCTCGGTGATCTTCGCGTTCGTGATGACGGGGTGGCCGTCCACTTCCCGCATCCAGGCCACCTGCTGGCCCTTGCGGATACGGCCCTTGTAGATGCGGATCAGCGCGAGCCGGCCCAGGAACGCCGACGCGTCCAGGTTGGTGACCAGCGCCTGCAGCGGGGCTTCGGGATCACCCTGCGGCGGCGGGATGTGCTCAAGCAGCACGTCGAATAGCGGATCGAGGTTGTCGCCCTCGGGGTTCTCGCCATTGGCCGGTTCCGTCGTGCTGGCGATGCCGGCCCGTCCCGAGGCGTACAGCGTGGGCAGGTCCAGGGCGGCCTCGGCGGCCTTCTGCGCGTCCTCGTCGAGGTCGGAGGCGACGTCGAGCAGCAGGTCGTGGCTTTCGGAGACGACCTCGGAGATCCGGGCGTCCGGCCGGTCCGTCTTGTTGACGACCAGGATCACCGGAAGGTGGGCGGCCAGGGCCTTACGCAGCACGAACCGGGTCTGCGGCAGCGGCCCCTCCGAGGCGTCGACCAGCAGCAGCACCCCGTCCACCATCGACAGGCCGCGCTCCACCTCGCCGCCGAAGTCGGCGTGGCCCGGGGTGTCGATGACGTTGATGACGGTCGTCGTTCCGTCCGGGTTCTTGCGATGCACGGCCGTGTTCTTGGCCAGGATCGTGATGCCTTTTTCCTTCTCTAGGTCCCCGGAGTCCATCAGGCGTTCGACCGCGTCGTCCCCCCGGTGGTGCAGCGCACCCGACTGCCGCAGCATCGCGTCAACCAGGGTGGTCTTGCCGTGGTCGACGTGGGCGACGATGGCGACGTTGCGAAATGACACGTCGGAGATTGTGGCAGCGGGGGCCGTGGATAGCGAACTGGCAGGTCGCCGGCGGCGGCGTTGAGTGTGCGTCAGCGGCGTTGAGTGTGCGCTTGCGGCGCGGCGGATCGGCGTGTCGCCGGCGCGGCTTCACAACCAGCGCCCACGTTGCACACCGAACGGCGAGGCGGGGCCTGCGCGCGCCTTGGCCGTCGGCTACCAGCCCCGGCGGCGCGGCGCCGTGCCCACCAGTTGTTGGCCCTTGCCCGTCGCCTCGCGGCTGCGATAGACGATGTAGGGCCGGAACAGGTAGACGACCGGGGCGCTGAACACGTGCACCAGCCGGGTGAACGGCCACAGCGTGAACAGCACCATGCCGATCAACGCGTGCAGCTGGTAGTCCAGCGGCGCGTTGATCATCACCTCGCCGTGCGGCTGCAGTATCCAGATCCGGCGGAACCACAAACCGACCGTGTAGCGGTAGTGGAATTCGCCGCCGTGCGGGCCGGTGCCGATCAGGTCGCAGTACAGGCCCACCACGATCGCCAGCACCAGCACCAGATACATCACCTTGTCGCTGCGGGTGGTGGCCATGGACACGGCGGGACGGGTGAACCGCCGGTAGACGAGCAGCCCGATCCCGACGAGCGTGGCGACGCCGGCGATCGAGCCGGCGATGACCGCCTGCATGTGGTAGACGTGGTCGCTCATCTTCATCAGCTGCGTGACCTTCGGCGGGATGAACAGCCCCACCACGTGTCCGGCGAAGACCGCCAGGATGCCGAAATGGAAGATGGGGCTGGCGATGCTGAGCAGTCGCGACTCGTAGATCTGCGAGGACCGTGAGGTCCAGCCGAACTTGTCGTAGCGGTAGCGCCACCAGGTCCCGACGATCAGGACCGACAGCGTGACGTATGGGGCGATATCCCAGAACAGGACGTTGCTAAACACCTGGCGTTCCTTTGCGGGGTGGCACGGTCAAGGTAAACGGTTGCAGCCCAACGGCTTCGGCGGGCGGCCCGGCCTGCGCCAGTCGCTCGGCGCGGCGCACCTCCTGATCGGTGGCCGCCGGCAGGGTCTCGCAGATCGCGGCCACGACCGGCTCGTACGGTGACTCGGCCTCGGCCAGGGCGCCGCGCAGCACGTCGATCGGCACACGGTGCTGGGTCAGCAGCCGCCGTCCGGCCTCCGGGTCGACGGTGGCGGCGAATTCGAGCACCACGGCCAGATGATCGGGGGCCTCGCCGCTCGGTGGCTGCGCACCCGCCTCGCGGTAGGCGGTGGCGAACGCCAGCATCTCCCGTCCGCGGTTGCGGGTGTCCCCCGCGGTCCAGTACGTCAGATACATGGTGGCGCGCCGGCGCATATCGAACGTCGCGACGTAGTCCATCGCCGCGGCCATCGGCTCACGGGCACGCAGCGCCGCGACCGTCTGCCCGAGGAGCGTCGCCGCGGGACCGCTGATGTGGCCGAGGATTTCGTCGACGGCGTCCAGGCGTTCGGTGAACCCGTCGTCCGGGTAGGCCAGCAGCAGCGACGCCGCCTGCCACACCAGGCGGTCCTGCATCGCCCGGCCGGTGGAACGCTCCCGGAGCGCGGACAGCAGCCTCACCGCTTCTGCTCCTCGGGGAACATTCCCGCGGGCACCTGGCCGCCGTCCCAATTGAGCAGGTTCACCCGCGGCCGGGCGTGAGCGGGTTCTGCTTCCGCGGAGCCGCCGCGCTGGAGCGCGTGGAAGGTTTCCACCGACACCGGTATCGGTTCGGATTCGTACATACCCGGGCCGCCTTCGCCCGTCAACGAACAGCCCATCTCCTCGAGCTCGCGGGCCTGCGGGGCGAACGCCGTCGGAATCACGTAGCGCTCTTCGTATTTCGCGATGGCGAGCAGCCGGTACATCTCGTAGATCTGCTCTTCGGTCATGCCGACCGAATGCGGGATGTGTGGCTGGGTGTCGCGGCCGAGGTTGATGTCGCGCATGTAGGAGCGCATCGCCGCCAGCCGCCGCAGCACCCCTTCCACGACGGCGGTATCGCCGGCGGTGAACAGTTCGGCGAGATATTGCATCGGGATGCGCAGCGCGTCCAGCGCGCCGAACAGGTTGCCGATGTCCTCCCCGTCGTGCCCGTCGCGGCTGACCGCGTCGACCACCGGCGACAGCGGCGGGATGTACCAAACCATCGGCATGGTGCGGTATTCCGGGTGCAGCGGCAACGCCACCTGGTAGGTGTGGATCAGCGCGTAGATCGGGGAACGCTGCGCGGCCTCGATCCACTCGTCGGGGATGCCCTCGGCCCGGGCACCGGCGATGACGTTCGGATCGTTAGGGTCCAGCAGGATCTCGCACTGCGCCCGATACAGATCGGTGTCTTTTTCCACCGACGCCGCTTCCAGCACCCGGTCGGCGTCGTAGAGCACCACGCCGAGGTAGCGCAGCCGGCCCACGCAGGTCTCCGAGCAGATGGTCGGCAGCCCGACCTCCATGCGCGGATAGCACAGCGTGCACTTCTCGGCTTTGCCCGTCTTGTGGTTGAAATAGACCTTCTTGTAAGGACATCCGGACACGCACATCCGCCAGCCGCGGCAGCGGTCCTGGTCCACCAGCACGATGCCGTCCTCGCTGCGCTTGTACATCGCGCCCGACGGGCACGACGCCACGCAGGAGGGGTTGAGGCAGTGCTCACAGATCCGGGGCAGGTAGAACATGAAGGTCTCTTCGAGCTTGAGCTTGATCTCCTCGTTGACCTTCTTCAAGATCGGGTCCCCGGCCAGGATCTCCGACGAGCCGGCCAGGTTGTCATCCCAGTTCGGCCCCCACGAAACCTTCATCGGCTCACCGCTGATCGCGCTTCGGGGCGCGGCGGTCGGGAACGTGTCACCCGCGGGTGCCGTGGTCAGGTTCTCGTAGTCGTAGGTCCACGGTTCGTAGTAGTCGCCGAGGACGGGCAGCCTCGGGTTGGCGAAGATGCGCAGCAGCTTCTGGATGCGGCCGCCGTCGCGCAGCCGCAGCCGGCCCTTCTTGTCGCGAATCCAGCCGCCCCGCCAGCGCTCCTGGTCCTCGTAGGTGCGCGGATAGCCTTGGCCGGGACGGGTTTCGACGTTGTTGAACCACACGTATTCGGTGCCGGGCCGGTTGGTCCACGCCTGCTTGCAGGTCACCGAGCAGGTGTGACAACCGATGCACTTGTCGAGGTTCATCACCATCGCCAACTGCGCCATGACCTTCATCAGTACGTCACCTCCTGGCTGCGGCGCCGCACGACGGTCACCTCGTCGCGCTGGTTGCCGGTCGGCCCCAGGTAGTTGAACGCGAAGGCGTGCTGGCCGTAGCCGCCGGCCAGGTGGCTGGGCTTGATCCGCACCCGGGTGAGCGCGTTGTGGTTGCCGCCCCGCTTGTTGTTGGTTTCGGTGCGCGGGGTGTCGACGGTGCGCTCCTGGACGTGGTAGACGTACACCACCCCGTCGGGCATCCGGTGCGAGACGATCGCCCGGCACACGTAGATGCCGTTGACGTTCACCGCCTCGACCCAATCGTTATCGCGCACTTGGATTTTCGCTGCGTCGCCAGGGCTCATCCACATCGTCGGGCCGCCGCGGGACAACGAGAGCATGTAGAGGTTGTCCTGGTAGGTGGAGTGGAAGGACCACTTCGAGTGCGGCGTCAGGTATCGCACCGTGAGCCCGATTCCGTCCTCGGTCGGCCCGAGTGTCGGTGCGCCGAACAAGCGCGCCATGTCCAGCGGCGGGCGGAAGACCGGCAGGTGCTCGCCGAGTTCCTCGACCCAGTCGTGGGCGAGATAGAAATGCATCCGCCCGGTCAGGGTGTGGAACGGCTTGAGGTTCTCGATGTTGATGGTGAACGGTGCGTAGCGGCGACCGCCCGTTTCGCTGCCCGACCATTCCGGGCTGGTGACCACGGGCACGGGCCGCGCCTGGGTGTCGGCGTAACTGATGCGCTTGTCCTCGCTGCCCTCGGCCAGGTGCACCAGCCGCTGTCCCGTGCGCTTTTCCAGCTCGTGGAAACCCTCGACCGCCAGGCGCCCATTGGTCGTCCCCGACAGCAGCAGCAGCACGTCGGCCATCCGAGCGGCGGTGGTCACGGCCGGGCGGCCCGCTGCCACACCGGATTTGAGCACGCCGAACTTGGCGGCGAGCTCCTCGACCTCCCGGAACGGGTGCACGGTGATGCCCTTGGTGGTCAGCCCGAACTTGTCGACCAGCGGCCCCAGCGTCAGCCACTTGTCGTAGATGGCGCCGTAGTCACGTTCCACCACGGTGAGCTTGCCCATGGTGCGGCCCGGCACCGGCGTCGCACCGGTGCGCAGCCAATCGGATTCGGTGCCATCGGGATAGGCCATCGCGTCGGGCGTGTCGTGCTGCAGCGCGCTGAGCACCACGTCGGTGCGGGTGCCCAGATGCTCCTTGGCCATGGCGCTGAAGGCGCGGGCGATGGCGCCGAAAGCGTCGAAGTCCGAACGGGTTTCCCAGGGCGGGTCGGTGGCGGCGCTGAACGCGTGCACGTAGGGGTGCATGTCGGTGCTGGAGATGTCGGACTTTTCGTACCAGGTCGCCGCCGGCAGCACGACATCCGAAACCAGGGTCGTCGACGTCATCCGGAAGTCGATCGACATCATCAGGTCGAGCTTGCCCTCGGGGATGTCCCCCTCGCACGTCACGTCGACGGGCCGCACCCCGTCCTCGGGCGGCAGCGCCGATGCGTTGGAGTCGGTTCCCAGCAGGTGGCGCAGGAAGTATTCGCCCCCCTTGCCCGACGACCCGATCAGGTTGGCGCGCCACACGGTGAGCACCCGGGGCCAGTTGACGGGGTTGTCGGGATCGGTCACCGCGAGTTTGAGTTCGCGCTGGCCGAGCTGCTCGGCGACGTAGTCGGCGACGTCGCGACCCGCGGCGCGCGCCTCGTCGGCGACGTCCAAACTCGACCGGTCGAACTGCGGGTAGTACGGGCTCCATCCCATGGCCACCGACGACGCCAGCAGGTCCATGGTGTGCTTGCCCGCGAAGCGCCCCCGGCCCACCGGGCTGGACAGCTTGTCCGCGCCGTAACCGTCATAGCGCCATTGGTCGGTGTGCGCGTACCAGTACGAGGCGCCGGGCACCTGGCGCGGCGGGCGCACCCAGTCGGTGGCCATCGCCATCGTGTGGAATCCGGTGAGCGGGCGCACTTTTTCCTGGCCCACGTAATGGGCCCAGCCGCCCCCGTTGCGACCCATCGACCCGGTGAGCATCAGCAGCGCCAGCACCGCACGGTAGATGGCGTCGGCGTGGAACCAGTGGCAGATGCCCCCGCCCATGATGATCATGGAGCGGCCGCCGGATTCCTCGGCGCTGTGGGCGAATTCCCGCGCGACGCGGATGGCTTGGGCGGCCGACACACCGGTGATCGCTTCCTGCCACGCCGGGGTGTTCTGCTGCGTCGCGTCGTCGTAGCCGGTGGGCCATTCGCCGGGCAACCCCGCGCGGGCGACGCCATACTGCGCGAGCATCAGGTCGAAGACGGTGCACACCATGTGCTTGCCGATGCGGCGCACCGGGACACCGCGCGCCACGGTGGTGCCCTCGCCGTCGACGGTGTCGAAGCTGGGCATGTGCACCAGCGCGGTGCTGCCCTCCCCGTTGGAGCCGTGCGCGTCGCGCACGCTGAGCGCCGGCACCAGGTCACCGAGGTCCAGGTTCCACTTCCCGACACCGGATTCGCCGTACCGAAATCCCAGCGAACCGTGTGGCACCACAACGGAATTGGTCGTTTCGTCCAGCACCGCGGGCTTGAGCGCCGCGTTCTCGACCGCCTCGCCCAGGTCCGCCGCCGTCAGGTTCTTGCCCGGCACCAGCATGTCGCCGCGTTCTTCCAGCTTGATCAGGAACGGCAGATCGGTGTAGCGACGCGAATAGTCGACGAAGAACGGAACCTGCTTTTGCACATAGCATTCCGAGAGAATGACGTGCCCCATCGCCATGGCCAGCGCCCCGTCGGTGCCGGCCGCGCACGGCATCCACTCGTCGGCGAACTTGGTGTTGTCGGCGTAGTCGGGGCTGACGGTGACGACCTTGGTGCCGCGGTAACGCGCCTCGGCCATCCAGTGCGCGTCGGGGGTCCGGGTGATCGGCACGTTGGAGCCCCACATCATCAAATACGCTGCGTCCCACCAATCTCCGGATTCGGGGACGTCAGTCTGGTCGCCGAACACCTGCGGTGAGGCCACCGGGAGGTCGGCGTACCAGTCGTAGAACGACGTCATCGGAGCGCCGATCAGCTCGAAGAATCGCGAGCCGGCGGCATACGACACCATCGACATCGCCGGGATCGGGGAAAATCCGGCGACCCGATCCGGGCCGTAGGTCTTGATGGTGTGCACGTGGGCGGCGGCGATCAGCTCGGTGGCCTCGGCCCAGGTGACGCGGACCAGTCCGCCCTTTCCGCGCGCCCGCTGATAGCGCCGGCGGCGTTCGGGGTCGGCCTGGATGTCGGCCCACGCCAGCACGGGATCACCCAGGCGCGCCTTGGCCTCCCGGTACATCTCGACCAGCACGCCGCGGGCGTAGGGATAGCGCACCCGGGTGGGCGAGTAGCTGTACCAGGAGAACGACGCACCGCGGGGGCAACCGCGCGGCTCGTACTCGGGGCGGTCCGGACCCACCGACGGATAGTCGGTCTGCTGGGTTTCCCAGGTGATGATCCCGTCTTTGACGTAGATCTTCCAGGAGCAGGACCCGGTGCAGTTCACGCCGTGCGTGGAGCGAACCACCTTGTCGTGGCTCCACCGGTCGCGGTAGAACACGTCGGCCTCGCGGCCGCCCCGCCGCGTCACGGTGCGCAGGTCGGCCGAGATCTCGCCCGGCGTGAAGAACCGCCCGCTGCGCTCCAAGAGCTCCTCGAGCACTCCACCAATGTGCGGTGTGGCAGTCAAGAAGTACTCCTCCTCGTCGGTAGCGTCGCGCCGCGTCGCCCGGCCCTGTGCGTGGCCCCAGTTGAGTTGTGTCCGGCGATCAGCCCCGTGAGCCGCCCGTCCGCACCAACTCGGATCGGCTCAGCCATCGGCATTTCGGGCCCGCGGGCCGGGCGGTGATACCGCACCAGCATAGGTCGATGTGCGCGGGGCGATCACCTTCGCCGCGCGCGGTGAGTCTGCGAGAAACAGGGTCATGAGCATCGGTTTTCGCGCACGCGAAGGCCTCCCGGTCGGGCACCGAGCCGGGACGGCAAAGGTCTGGACAACCATCTGGCTAGTTATCGGCACGCACATCCAGGGCAGATTCGTGTGGCGTTATTACAAGTCATTTTGTTGCCTTCAGTTCACTGTGGCGACCTGCAACGCGGCTGTACATCAGCTGCGGGAAGTCTGTGGACTTGTTATGAGGGCCGTTCACAGGGCGCCGGCCAGGGCCGGAAGCCAGCCCCGGTCGGCCGGCACCCAGTCGAGATCGTGCAGCTCAGCGGCGGTGATCCAGCGCAGGGCCCGGTGCTCACGCGCGTCCGGACGGCCGCCGAGCAAATGCACCCGGTAGGCGCGCAGCGTGATCCCGCCGTCCACCGCGATGTCCGCGCCGAGCCGCTCGCCCACCGCGACGTCGCCCGCCGCCAAACCGAGCTCCTCGACCAGCTCGCGGGCCAGCGCGTCGCGCTCGGTCTCACCGGGCGCGACCTTGCCCCCGGGCAGCTCCCAGCGCCCGGCCAGCTCCGGCGGGCGTACCCGCTGTGCCACCAAGACGCGCGCGTCGCGGATGAGGGCGCCCGCGACGACGATCTGGGTCGGCATGGCCAGTGACGGTATACCGTCGCGTCCTGGCTGTGTTATCGCGCGGCCACCACGGCGGGCACCGAGGTTGGCGCACTCATTCGCGGCGCGCTGTGAAGGCCGGCGTTGTCTGGGTATGCACTAGGTCGGCCGATCGCACTCAGTGAGGAGAAGCGCCATGCCCAACGTGTTCATCGAACCGCGACCAAAGGGCCGCGACGGAGACCCGATCACGCACTACGTCGTCGAGGACCACGGCGACAGCGAGCTCCACCAGAGCCAAACCCAGCAGGAGGCCATCGACTGGGCGAAGCAGCAGGGCCATTCACCCCTCGTCGCCCGCGTCCGCCATCTCAGCGACAAACAGAAGCCCGACCAGTGGCGGGGAGTCTAGGTCCTGACGTCCCGGATCTCCGTAACATTCTCGGTAGCAAGGATTTTGGACAACAGAACGGTGACGAGTCATGGCTGTGTTAACGGATGAGCAAGTAGACGCCGCATTGCCCGATCTGGACGGATGGGAGCGTGCCGACGGCGCCCTGCGCCGCTCGATCAAATTCGGAAGCTTCCTGGCCGGCATCGATGCGGTGCGCCGCGTCGCCGAGCACGCGGAAAGCAAGGACCACCACCCCGACATCGATATACGCTGGCGGACAGTGACTTTCGCTCTCGTCACCCACTCCGAGGGTGGCATCACCCAAAACGATATCGACATGGCCCGCGACATCAACGGGATCGTCGACAGCTAGCCGGCGGCCCGTACCCCGGGCGCGGCGTCTCGGCCGCGGTTGCCGGTGGCCGCGATCCAGATCAGCGTCGCCACCGCGGCCGCGGTGTAGATCAGCCCGGCCCAGGCCAGATACCACGGGCGGCCGATCTGCCAGATGGTCGGTTGAGCGAAGCTCAGCAACCACGGCACGCCGATCAGGGTGAGCGCCAACCACCCCCAGCCGGCGATTCGCGCCCCGCACAGCGTGCGTCCCGCGCCGTGGATCGCCCAGATCATCAACGGCACCAGCCACACCCAGTGGTGGGTCCAGGAGATCGGCGACAGCAGCAGCCCGAACAGCTCGACCACGATCAGCCTGCCCAGCTGATCGGCGGCGTCCAGCGCGCGCCAGGCCAGGACGGCCAGCACCGCGGTGACGACGAGCGCGACCACCAGCGGCGGCCCGAATCCGACGTCGTGGCCCAGGATGCGTGAGATGGCGCCGCGCCACGATTGATTGAACGAGGTGGCGATGGGACCCACCCGGTGAGCGTCGCCCAGTAGTTCGGTGAAGTAGTAGCGGGTCTGGTCGCCGACGACCACGACCGAAATCCCAACGGTGGCAACGAAAACGACCGCCGAGAACACCGCCGCGCCCCACCGCCGGGCGCCGGCCAGATAGACCCCTGAGATCGCGGGGGTCAACTTGATTCCGGCGGCCGCGCCGACCAGCAATCCCGACAGCCACCATCGCGTGGTGTAGACCGCCCACAGCACCGCGGCCATGAGCAAAACATTGACCTGACCGTAGTCGAATGTGCTGCGCAGCGGCTCAATCCAGATCGTGATCGCCGTCCACGCCATCGCCAGTCGGCGGCCGCGGGGACCGGCCGGCGCGGCCGTCAGGCGCTGGCTGATCCGGATCGCGCCGTACAGGGCGGCCATGGTCGCGATCTGCCACAGGAATGCGACGAGCCCGAACGGCAGCAGGTGCAGCGGGTAGAAGACGACGGCCGCGAAGGGCGGGTAGGTGAACGGCAGCGGGAAGTCCGGCGTCTGGTCGGCGTAGACGTAGCTGTACAGGGTGCCGGGATGGTCGATCGCGGCGGCTCCGCCGAGGTAGACGTGCAGGTCGACGAAGTTCGCGCCGTTGGGGGCCAGGTACGTCCAGGCCAGCCGCGCCGCGACGCTCGCGATGAGCAGGATCGGCCCGGCCACGACGAGGCGATTCGCCAACCGCTGGGTGATGGGTGCCGCCGGGGCGGCCGAGATGGTGTCTATCCGCCCGACTTTAGCGATCGGACCATGCGGCGCGGCCCCGTCGGTCCCCCGATGACCCATGCACATCTATGCAGTGCGCGCCATTTCGCGCGTTCGGTCACCGCTCCCACTCGTATCCGTAACGAATAAATAAATGCCACACGTGTCACTTGAGTCCCATCTGCATCAAAGTAGCTTCAGCGACGGGACCTGTAATCGATCAATCAGGGAGAGTCATGCCAACCATCTGGACTTACTTGCGTGCAGCCGCCGTCCTGGCCGGTTCGTCCGCAGCACTATTGACGGGCGGTATCGCCCACGCCGACCCCGTTCCGGCTCCGGCGGTGCCGAACATTCCGCAGCAGCTGATCAGCTCGGCGGCCAACGCACCGCAAATCCTGCAGAACCTCGCGACCGCGCTCGGCGCCACGCCGCCCGCGGCGCCCGCCACACCGGGCATCAGCTTCCCGGGTGTTCCCGCGGCCGCCTCGCCGGCATCGGCGACCACGGCGGGCATCCCGTCGATCCCCGGCCTGATGCCGGCGGCGCCCGCCGCTCCCGCGTCATCTCCGGCGGCGGTACCGTCCATTCCGGGGCTGGCGCAGTCGGCGACGCCCGCCGCGCCGGCGTCACCCTCCGCGGCGAGCGGCATTCCTGGGATGATTCAGGGCCTGACCGGCGCACAGCCGGCGGCCGCGAGTCCGGCCGCGCCGGCCTCGTCGATCCCGGGCCTGCCCGCGATCCCGGGGCTGTCGGCGCCGAGCGCGCCGGCCACCCCGCCCGCACCGCAAATCCCGCAGGCGCAGGTCAACATGCCGGCGATGCCGGCGGGCCTTCCGGTCAACGTCCCCCCGCAGGTGCGGCTTCCGCAGGATCTGCCGGCGCTGGCCTCGGGCCAGACCCCGGCG